>NZ_JBXPUZ010000001.1:0-327218 GCF_057220455.1 Sphingopyxis sp. sgz302558
TGCAGAATCCCTGTACAACAGGGAAATGGCACACAGAGACCCGTGCGCCACGGACTGCGTGGCGCACCATGATGTTTTGCCGCGTGCCGGCAAGGGCGCGTCGCTCCGCGCTAGACCAGCTGCGCGTCCAGCTTGATTTCAGCGTTGATCACTTTCGACAGTGGGCAATTGGCCTTCGCCGCGGCAGCTGCTGCCTGGAACGCCGCTTCGTCCGCGCCGGGGATAGCCGCACGCAGCGTCAGTTCAACCAGCGGGATATGAAAGCCGCCCTCGACCTGTTCAAGCGTCACGACAGCCTTGGTATCCAGCGCCTCCGCCGTCAGTCCGGCCTGCGACAATACCAGCGTCAGCGCCATGGTGAAACAGGCGGCGTGCGCCGCGCCCAGCAATTCTTCGGGATTAGAGCCAGCGACGCCTTCAAACCGGCTGGCAAAACCATAAGGATAAGCAGAAAGAGCGCCGCTCGCCGTTGAAATCGCGCCTTTGCCTTCGCGAAGTCCGCCTTCCCAATGCACCGATGCGCTACGCTGGATCTTCATAATGGTCTCCTGTTGCTGCCAATGGAAAAATCATTCGCCCGCGGCGCCTTCGCTGGGCGCCTGGCCGAATTCATGTGATGGCATCGAAGAGCATTTGCGCAAAAAGCGACAAAATCGCGGCACGCAGTCAGGGGAAAGAATGATGCCCCGGCCGTGGGGAGCCGGGGCATCTTCATTCAACCGTCCTCTGGGACCAGCATAGTCCGGTTGTGCCAGTGACCCGCCGCTCAAAAAATGGCTCCGCGCTGGCAAGACGACGATGCCGTCCTCGTGCTTGCTATCGCACCAAGACCGGCCTCCGGATAATCCCTAGGGGTAAGTCCCATTCACGCCGCGGCGAAGCAGCTGCTTGCCAGCGTCCCCGGCTTTGCGCACTATGCGCATCATGACCGACCCAGCATCCGCGCAGACGCGCCTCGACCGCCACGAAGGCATTGCCCTCGTCACTCTTCACCGCCCCGACCGAATGAACGCCTTCACCGCGCAAATGGCGATGGAGCTGGTCGCCGCGCTCGACGAATGCGACGCCGACGATAGCGTGCGCGCGGTCATCTTCACGGGCGCAGGCGAGCGCGCCTATTGCGCGGGGGCCGACCTGTCGGCGGGCGCGGCGACATTCGATTATGAAAAAAGCGGGCGCAAGTCGGTCGTCACCGGCCCGACCGAGACCAGCCCGGTAGCCGATGACGGCAGCATCGATTGGTCACACCCGCTGATCCGTGACACCGGCGGGCGCGTTTCCTTGCGTATTTTTGAAAGCCGCAAACCCGTTATTGGCGCGATCAACGGGGCAGCCGTCGGAATCGGTGCGACCATGACCCTGCCGATGGACGCGCGACTGCTGAGCGACACGGCACGTTACGGCTTTGTCTTTGCCCGCCGCGGGATCGTGCCCGAAGCGGCGTCCAGCTGGTTCCTGCCGCGCCTCGTCGGCATCGCGCATGCTGCCGACTGGTGCTATTCTGGCCGCCTGATCGGGGCCGAGGAAGCGCTCAGCGCGGGCCTTGCCCAATCGGTCCATGCGCCCGGCGAGCTGATCGACGCCGCCATCGCCAAGGCGCGGGCGATGACCGCCGACAGCGCACCGGTGTCGGTTGCGCTGACCCGCGCAATGCTCTGGCGCATGCTCGGCGCGCCGCACCCGATGGCCGCGCACCGCTGGGACAGCCGCGCGGTATTTGCGCGCGGCCGCAGCCCCGACGCGCAGGAAGGCGTGGTCAGTTTCCTGGAAAAGCGCGCACCCAATTTCACTGCCAGCGTGGCCAATGACTATCCGCGTTTCGACGAATTCGAGGACGGGCCGGGCTATAGTTAGGGTAGCATGCTTCAAGCCATTATTATCGTCGTCCCGGACTTGATCCGGGACAACAAGCTGTCGGGGCCTGTTATCCCGGATCAAGTCCGGGATGACGAAACATCAGGATTTGCCGCGTTGCGCTAAGCCGCCTCAAACTTCCGCGCGCCGCGCTTCACCGTCATGCTGTGACTGCCCTTCAACGCCAGCGACTTTTCGCGGATGGTTTCGAGCAAATGCCACTCGCCGGTCACGCTTTCGGGCGTCAACCGCACGCTGACATAGCCGCGCGCTTCGGTGTTCGCCCAGGCGAGCTGCGGCGATGATTTCTTGAGCGCCGCAACCCGCACGCTTTCAGCCGCCTGCGTATTGCTCTCGAACCCCGGCGAGGTGACGCTTTGCCCGGCAATCTCGACCCCCACCGGCACGCCGCCATGGTCCAGATTATAGGCCCAGCCATTGTGCGTATCGCCCGTCAGCACGACGAAATTGCCGTCGGCCTCGGCCACACTGCGCAGCAAGCGCTCGCGCGCCGCCGGATAGCCATCCCACGCGTCCATATTCAGCGGCAGCCCGGCCTCGGCAGCCAATTGGGCGGTGGCAACGCGGCGGCGGACAAAGTCGGGCACTTCGGGCGGGAACCAGCCCGAAGCCTCAGGCGGGAAGAAATTGGACCCCATGACAATCTGCTGCGCGCACAGCTGCCAGCGCGTTCCGCTCTTTGCCGACGCCGCAATGCCGCCGGTCAGCCACGCCTCCTGCTCTGCCCCCAGCAATTGCCGCGCCGGATCGCGCCAGCCGGTTTCGGCGAACAGCTTCAGCGCTGCCGCTGGATTGCTCGCCCCGGCAGCAACCATGTTCAGGTCGAAAGGTTCGGCGCGCCCGCTGATGCGCGTTTCGGGCAGGAAAATGGTCGCCAGATCGCCAATCTGATATTGGCGCCAACGTTTGTCGCTGACCGGCATCCATTCGCGATAGACGCGTTCGGCCACCGCTTTGCGCACGCTCCATTCGCCCTCCTTGTCGCTCTGATGGTTTTGCGCGCCGCCTTCCCAGGCGTCGTTGGTCAGTTCATGGTCGTCCCACTGGCTGATCATCGGAAACAGCTGGTGCAACCGCTGCAGATCGGGATCGCTGCGATAGGCCGCGTAACGCAGCCGGTAATCGGCCAGCGAAACAATCTCATGGTCGGGCTGGATCAGCCGTCCCGGCACCATCTGGCGCACGCTGGGATAATCACCGATCGGATATTCATAGAGGTAATCGCCAACATGCACGACCAGATCGATGTCCCCGCGCGCGGCGGCATGGCCATAGGCGTTGAAATGCCCGAACGGCAGGTTCGAACAGGAAAACAGCGCCAGCGTGAAATTGCTGGTCGCACCCGCAGGCAAGGTCCGTGTGCGCCCGACCTGTGACGTGGCCCCGTCGGGCGCGATGAAGCGGTAATAATAGGCGCGCCCCGGCTCCAGCCCGGTTGCGGTAAATTTGGCACAATGGTCGGCCTCGCCGCGCGCGGTGACTGTGCCGCCACCCGTGACGCGCGCGAAATCGGCGCTGTCGGACAGTTCAACGGTCAGGTCGCTGTCATTGGCGCTGGCATAGCGCGTCCACAGCAGCACCGAAGTGGCGGTCGGTTCGCCGCTCGCCACGCCGTGGGTAAAGCCCTGCGCCATCATCGCGCGCGCCGCCCCTGGCAGCGCTGCCGCCGCCAGCCCCGCGGTACCCAGCTGGATCAGCAGCCGCCGGTCAATCCGCGCCCAATCATAATGCATCATCTGTTCCTTCCTGCCGGTCAGCCCATGATTCCCATCGCGAGCAGCAAAAGCAGGAACAATGTGACCGTGAAAATACAGAAGGTGAGCAAGAGGAAGGTTCGCACCGCCGCACCAAGGCGCGACGAACGATAGGCCCCGCGCAGTTGCCGATACATATGAAACGCCACATAGGGGATCCCGATGGCGGTCAGCATGCCAACGATCGGTTCGGGCAAATAACCCGCCAACCGCAGCGCCACGAACCACAGCAGCATGAACGAGATCGAATAGGTCACAAACACGAAATGGTCGAACATGTGGAAACGGCGGCTGAAGGGGTAAAGCAGCCAAAGAAACGGCATCGACAACGGGATTAGCGCCCAAGCGAATTTATAGGCGTTGGCCTGCAGCTTATAGAGCAAGAGACCCGGATTATCGTTCGCTTTCTTGATGCCAGCATCGATGAACGGCACCCCAGTGGTGATGTTGGCAATGGTGAAGTTGCGTTTCGCCGTGTCGCTGATTTGTGCCTTGCCATCCTTTTCTTCGACCAGCCCCATCGTGCGCGCTGCCGCAATCAGGGCGGTGCGCTCGCCCAGAATTGGGGCCACTGGTTCGCCGCTCGCCGCTGCTTTGGCCAAGCGTGCGTCAATCTCAGCCAGTTCCTCACGCATCGCCGTGCGTGCGCCGTTGATATTCTGCTGCGTGTTGGCCGCGGCGACCGGATCAAATTCGCCGTCGCCCCCCATGCCGACACTTGCCAGCACAGCGTAGGTCAGGAACACTGAGAACAGGAACAGCGCCAACGGCGAGATAAACGAGGCGCGCTCGCCATGGATATAGCGCCGCGTCAGATCGCCCGGCCGCCACACCAGCAGCGGCAGTGTGTTCCAGAATTTGCCATCAAAATGCAGCACCGCGTGCAGCAGGTCATGCCCGATACCGACAAAACTGCGGTGGACGTGGCTTTTCTGTCCGCAATGATGGCAATGGCTGCCGGCCAGCGACGTCCCGCAATTCAGGCAGCGCGCCGAATCGGTCCGCGCCATGCCGCCATGCCCCGGCTCGACCGCCGCGCCCGCCAGCCCCGCCGTCACCGCCTCGCCAATGCTTTCGATGTCCCCTGCCATGCACCATGCTTAGCAGCGCCGTGCGCCCGCGCAACGGGGCTTCGCGCCGCGCCGCGCACATGATATGCCATGGTGATTATGTCCGTCACCGAACTCGCCCCCGCCGCGACGCGCGATCCCGTCGCCCTGATTGCCGACATGGGCGCGCGCGCGCGCAGCGCCGCTGCCATACTGGCCGCGACGCCGACCGCCGCCAAGGCCGCCGCGCTCATCGCTGCAGCCAATTCGCTGCGCGATCATGCGAGCGACATCCTCGCCGCCAATGCGCTGGACATGGCCGCCGGCGCCGAACGCGGCCTGTCGTCTGCCATGCTCGACCGGCTGAAACTGAACGAGCAACGCCTGCACGGCGTCGCCGATGCGGTCGCCGCCGTCGCCGCGCTGGCCGATCCGGTTGGCGAAATCATCGACGAGCGCCGTCCGCCCAACGGCCTGCTGCTCAAACGCGTGCGCGTGCCGCTGGGTGTGGTTGGCATCATTTATGAAAGCCGCCCCAATGTCACCGCCGACGCCGCCGCTCTCGGACTGATGGCGGGCAATGCCGTCATCCTGCGCGGCGGCAGCGAGGCGGTGCACTCGAACCGCGCCATCCACACCGCGATGCTTGCAGGAATCACCGCCAGTGGGCTTCCGGCCGACGCAGTGCAGCTGGTGCCGACGCAGGACCGCGCCGCCGTGGGCGCGATGCTGACCGCCAGCGGGCTTATCGACATCATCATTCCGCGCGGCGGCAAAAGCCTGGTCGCGCGCGTGCAGGACGAGGCGCGCGTGCCCGTACTCGCGCACCTTGACGGCATTTGCCACACCTATATCCACGCCGCGGCCGACGCCGCTATGGCCGGGACGCTGGTGGTCAACGCCAAGATGCGCCGCACCGGCATTTGCGGCGCGACCGAGACGGTGCTGATCGACAAAGGCTTTGCCGACCCCGCGCACATCGTTCGCGCCTTGCTCGACGCGGGCTGCGAAGTGCGCGGCGATCGGGCTATCGCCGCGCTAGACGCGCGCGTTGAACCCGCCGCCGCCAACGATTGGGACACCGAATATCTCGACGCCATCGTCTCGGTCGCGATGGTTGCCGACATTGACGCCGCGATGGCGCATATCGCGCGCCACGGCAGCCATCACACCGACGCCATCATCACCGAAGACGCCGCTACCGCTGCGCGCTTCCTGAATGAGGTCGACAGCGCCATTACCATCTGGAACGCCAGCACCCAGTTCGCCGACGGCGGCGAATTTGGGCTCGGCGCAGAGATTGGCATTTCCACCGGACGCCTGCACGCGCGCGGACCGGTGGCGCTGGAAGGGCTGACGACTTACAAATGGCAGGTGTTCGGCAGCGGACAGGCGCGGCCTTGAGTTTCACTTTGCATCATTTGTATACAAGTGATACAATTGTTGCATGAGCAAACATGCAGTCATTTCGGCGCGCATTGACCCTGAAACGCTGGCCACCGTCGATCGGATCGCAGCCGAACAAGGTCGCAGCCGGGCATGGTTTGTTGCGAACGCCGTCAAACAGGTCGCTGAGCAAGAAAGCCGCTTTGCAGCATTTGTTGAAGCGGGACGTGCCGACATCGCTGCAGGGCGCGTGGTGGACAACAACATAGTCCTGACCATGCTCGACGAGATGATTGCCGCGCATGAGGCCCGATGCCAAGGGTAGTCTGGTCAGAATTGGCGGTTGCCGATCTGGTTTCGCTCAATGACTGGTTAACGCACGAACGACCGCCACACGAAGCTATCGCTGCGCTGCGAGCAATCCGCGATCAGGTCGCTCGGCTTGACGACTTCCCCGCCATTGGCAGTCCTCTGCCCAGCGGGCTACGCAAATTGGCCATCAAAGATTATCCGTTTGTAATGCTGTACGAATTGACCAGCACGCAGCTGTTGGTCGTACGCCTCGTTCACAACCGGTCCGACTGGCTCAGCCTCGCATGACCCCCACCGGCCTTCTCGGCGGCAGCTTCAATCCGGCGCATGGCGGTCACCGCGCGATCAGTTTGCACGCGATGGCGGCGCTGGGGCTCGACGAGTTATGGTGGCTGGTGTCCCCCGGCAATCCGCTCAAGCCCAAAAAGGGTATGGCCCCGCTTCCCGCGCGCCTTGCCTCGGCCCGGCGCGCCGCGCGCCGCAGCCGCATCCGCGCCACCGCAATCGAGGCACAATTGGGCACGCGTTACACCATCGACACGCTGCGCATATTGGTAAGGCGTTATCCGCAGCACCGCTTCATCTGGCTGATGGGCGCCGACAATCTGGGCCAGTTGCCCCAATGGCGCGACTGGCGGAACATTGCGCGATTGATGCCGATTGCGGTTATCGCGCGGCCGGGCTATAATGGTCGCGCCCGGGCGACACGCGCCATGGGCTGGCTGCGGCGCTTCGTCCGGCCCGCGGACCATAAACGTCTCTGGACGGACTGGAGACCGCCTGCCCTCGTGTTCCTGCGTTTTCCGCCCGATGTGCGATCCGCAACGACGATACGGCAGGCCGACCCCCGCTGGCATGAACGCATCCCCGGCCACGCCCTGCGTGATCCGTTAACGCGCCGCCGTGTCGGCATTAAAGCCAAGAAGGAGCAAACTTGACCCCAGCATCATCGGTCGCCGCCGCGCGCGGCTCCGCCCTCCCCGACGGTCCCGACGCGCTCCACGCGCTCGTGATGCACCAGCTTGACGAAGATCAGGCGCAGGAACCCGTCACCATCCCCCTCGCCGGCAAGAGCAGCATTGCCGACCATATGGTCATCGCCAGCGGCCGTTCGACGCGCCACGTCGCCGCCATGGCCGACAAGCTTGCCCAGCGCATCAAGCAGGAACTCGGCCGCAATGTGCGGATCGAGGGGCTGCCCAATGCCGATTGGGTGCTGATCGACGCAGGCGATGTCGTCGTCCACCTGTTCCGGCCCGAAGTGCGCGGCTTCTATAACCTGGAACGTATGTGGTCGTTCGGCGACGCGCCCCCGGCAGCGGCGGCAAACTAACCGCGCCGCAGCCATGCTGCTGCATATCATCGCGCGCGGGCGCATTGCCCGCTCGCCCGAGGCCAAGTTGGTGGAACGCTATGTGAAGCGGCTGACCTGGCCCGTTAAACTCACCGAACTGCCCGATACTGGCGGCAGAATACCCGCGACCACCCTAACGCCGGCGCGGACCATCCTGCTCGATGAAACCGGCGACCAGCTGACATCGGGTGAGTTCGCCGCGCTGCTCGAACGCTGGCGCGACGACGGCGTGCGCGAGGCGCGCTTCTGTCTGGGGGCAGCCGACGGCTTCGCCCCGGACGAACGCGCCGGAGCGGACAAAAGCATCGCCTTTGGCCGCGCCACCTGGCCGCATCTGATGGCGCGCGCGATGCTCGCCGAACAACTCTATCGCGCCACCAGCATCATTGCAGGCCACCCCTATCACCGCGAAGGCAGCCGGTGATGATGCGCGCGCTGTTCCTCCTCCCGCTGTTGGGCATTGCCGCGCTGGCGGCCGCGCAAACCGACGGTTTTGATCCTGCCGCGCGCGCCGAGGCCGAACGCCGCCAGCTGGTCGCCGCCCAGCGCCAGTCGGCACAGGCCATGGCGCGCAGCCGCGCGCTCGATGCCCAGGCCGCCAGCGCCGCCGATGATGCGGCGGCCTTGCGCAAACGCATCGCGGCGCTCGCCGCGCGCATTCAGGCCGCCGAGGCCGATATCAGCGCCGGCGAAGCGCGCGTCGCGCTCGCGGGTCGCCGCCTCCGGGCGCAGGAACTGCGCTTTGCCGAAGCGCGCGGCCCGCTGCTCACCCTCACCGCCGCGCTGCAACAACTGTCGCGTCAGCCGCCAATTGCCGTGCTGGCCCAGCCCGGCTCGCTATCCGACATTGTTCATGCGCGCGCCGTGCTCGATAGCGCGCTGCCGGTAATCGAAGCCCGCACCGACGGTGTGCGCCGCGAACTCGCCAGCCTGCGCCGCCTGCAGGGTCAGGCACAGCTCGCCCTCAATGCCCTCACCGCCAGCCGCGCCACCCTAGCGGGGCGTCGTAACGAGCTCAGCCGCCTGGAAAATGAACGTCGCATCCGCGCCCGCGCGTTGCGGGGCAGCGCCCGGCTGGAGGCGGACCGCGCGCTGGGGTTCGGCGAACAGGCGCGCGACCTGTCCGAGCTGATGATCCGGCTGGAGGGCGATGCAGCCACACGCGAACGGCTGGCCACGCTGTCGGGGGCGTTGCCGCGCCCCGCCAATCCGCTGCGTCCCCGCCCCTTGCCCGCGGACACTGCGGCGGCGGTGCGCGGCAGGCCGCCGCCCTACCGACTGCCCGCCGTCGGTCCGCTGTTGGTGGGATTGGGAGAGCTGGGGTCGAGCGGCGCACGGTCGCGCGGGCTGACTATCGCGGCCCGCCCCGGCGGTCAGATTATCGCTCCGGCCGACGGGCGCGTGGTTTTTGCCGGCGACTATCGCGGCTATGGCAAAATTGTCATCCTTGACCATGGCGATGGCTGGACCTCGCTGGTCACCGGATTGATCGGTCTGTCGACCAGCGTCGGCGAAACGGTGGATGCGGGCAGTCCGCTAGGCCGCGCCGGAGCAAACCGTCCGCGCATCATGGTGGAGCTTCGTCAGGATGGCAGGCCCGTCGATATCGCGGCGCTCGTCGGCTGAAATTTACCGCCCGCCGAAGCATTGCCCCGTTTCGGGAAGGTTCATGCAAAGCGGTGCAACTTTGTTGGACAGCCGCCGCGTCATGCCTATACTCGGCGATCCAACGCACCAAGGAAGTGAGTCCGATGGCCGATACCAGCACCCCCGCCGCCCGCCGCAACCGCCGCTGGGCTTTGTGGCAAGGCGCTGCCGCGATGAGCACCTTGGCCCTCATCCCGCTCGCCAACGGGGCGATGGCCACCGTCGAAGCCTCGACCCAGGACGAGGTACAGCGCTTCCTCGACGTCTTTCTTGAAGTGCGCCAGAATTATGTCGAACCGGTCAGCGATGACAAGCTGATCGAAGGCGCCATCACAGGCATGCTGGCCAGCCTGGACCCGCACTCGGGCTATCTCGACGCGCGCAATTTCAAACAGCTGCGCACGCAAACCGACGGTGAATATGGCGGGCTCGGCCTGTCGGTCACGTTGGAGGATGGCGTCGTTAAGGTCATCGCGCCGCAAGCCGACACCCCGGCCGACCGCGCGGGCATGAAGGCGGGCGATTATATCACCCACATCAACAACGAACTGATCGTTGGCTTGCCGCTTGACGAGGCGGTTGATCTGATGCGCGGCGCGCCGGGCACGACCATCGACCTGCGCGTTGTACGCGAAGGCCGCGACAAGCCCATCGAACTCAAACTGACGCGCGAGATTATCGACCTTAAACCCGTGAAATGGGAGGTGAAGCAGGGCGTCGGCGTCATCACCGTCAACAGCTTCTCGACCGACGCCACCGCCGATGTGAAGGCCGGCATCCTCGCGGTGGAAAAATCGCTCGGCGGCAAGCCGCGCGGCTATATCCTCGACATGCGCTCGAACCCCGGCGGACTGCTCGACGAAGCGGTGGGCATCAGCGACCTGTTCCTCGAGCGCGGCGAAATCGTGTCGCAGCGCGGCCGCCGCAAGGGCGATATCGAGCGCTATTTCGCCGAACCCGGCGACCTTGCCAAGGGGCTGCCCGTCATCGTCTTGATCGACGCGGGTTCGGCCTCGGCCTCCGAAATTGTCGCAGGCGCGCTGCAGGACCAGCGGCGCGCCGTTGTGCTGGGCGAGCGCAGCTTCGGCAAGGGCAGCGTTCAAACCGTGCTCACCCTCACTGACACCACCGCGCTGCGCCTGACCACGGCGCGCTATTATACGCCGTCGGGCCGCTCGGTGCAGGAAGGCGGGATCGACCCCGACATCCGCGTGCCGCAGCTGACCGACCCCGATTATGCAACGCGCCCCAAATTCCGCGAATCTGACCTGCGCCGCCATCTGGTCAACGAAAAGCGCGTCGACAACACGATCCTGGAAAAGGATGAAAAGCCCGACCCGCGCTTCACCGCGACGCCCGAGGAGCTGAAAGCCAAGGGGATCGAGGATTTCCAGCTCCACTATGCGCTGGAAATGATCGGCCGCATCGGCCCGGCGCAGGCGAAAATGGCGGCAGCGAAGCCAGAGGGCACGGCGCGGCGGAATTGATTGTATAAACGCGTCATTGCGAGCGTAGCGAAGCAATCCGGAGTGGCGTAAACCGCCCTGGATTGCTTCGCTACGCTCGCAATGACCAACAGAGATTTGACTTGCACAAAACCATGTTGCCCCGCCCCGCCCTCCTCGCCCTCTTCGTCCCGCTCGCCCTCTATGGCGGCGCGCTCGTCTCGCAATATGGCTTTGGCCTCTTCCCGTGCGAAATGTGCTATTGGCAGCGCTGGCCGCACCAGGCGGCGATTGTGCTCGCCGCGCTGGCCCTGATGCTGGGCAAAAACGCGACTGCCATGCGCACCCTCACCTTATTCGCCGTGCTCGCGATTCTTACCAGCGGTGCGATTGGTGTGTTCCATGCGGGCGTCGAATATGGCTTCTGGCCCGGCCCCGCTTGCAGCGCCGCCAGCACCGGCCCCGTTACCATCGACGACATCATGGCGGGCCCGGTCATCGCCTGCGACAAGCCGCAATGGACAATGGCCGGAATTTCGCTCGCAGGCTTCAACGCACTCTTTTCCTTTGCGGGCGGCATTGCCATATTGGCCATGCTGTTTCGCAGGAAGGTCACGCCATGAACGCCAGCCCCGCCCGCCGCGCCAAAATCGCCAGCATGATCCGCGTCGACCAGGCGGGCGAATTTGGCGCAACCCGCATTTATGCCGGCCAGCTCGCGGTGCTGGGCAACCGCCACCCGATTGCGCGCGATATCGCGCACATGGCCGAGCAGGAAGCACGCCACCGTATCTTTTTCGACCGCATGATCGCCGAGCGGCGTGTGCGTCCGACGATCCTCTCTCCCTTCTGGAATGTCGCGGGCTTCGCGCTTGGGGCTGCTACTGCCGCGATGGGGCCGCGTGCCGCCATGGCCTGCACCGCCGCGGTAGAGACCGAAATTGACGCGCATTACCGCGAACAGCTTGACGAATTGGGCGACGACGACCCCGAGCTTAGCGCCGCCATCGCCGAATTTCGCGCCGAAGAGCTGGAGCATAAGGACGCCGCTATTGCTGCTGGCGCCGAAAGCGCGCCCGCCTATCCCTTGCTGTCGGCGACCATCCGCGCGGGTTGCCGTGCGGCCATCGCACTAGCGAAACGCATCTAAGCCCGCCGTGCGCGTGTTCATCACGGGGCCATGTCGCCCGATTATCTAGGACTCATTATGACCCGCCTGCTCCTCTCCGCCGCCCTGATCGCTACCACCGCGACCCTGCCCGCTTTGGCCCAGCAAGGCCCTGACAATAGCGGCGAGAAGGTGAGCCAGGCGATCGTTTATGGCGAGGATGCCTGCCCGACTGCGACCGGCGATGAAATCATTGTCTGTGCACGCCTCCCCGAGCGCGAGCGTTACCGCGTCCCCGAAATTTTTCGTGGTGGCGATTTGCTCAGCCCCAAGAATGAAGCCTGGGCCAACAAGGTTGTCGCCCTCGAACGTGTCGGCCGCTTTGGCACCGACAGCTGCTCGCCGGTCGGTCTTGGCGGCTTTACCGGCTGCACGCAAAGTCTGCTCGCCGGGGCCAAGGCCGAACGTGTCGCCACCGACAAGACCAACTGGGAAGCGCTGATCGCCGACGAGCGCGCCAAGCGGATGGCGGGTATTGACGCCGCCGCCGCCGAGGTTGATGCCGCCGTTGCCGCCGAGGAAAAGGCGATGGAAGAACGCCGCCGCCGCGATGCCGAGATTGAGGAGCGCGGCGGCGCCCCGGCCGAGGGGGATCCCGAGAGCGAACCGCTGCCGGAACCGCAGCCTCGCTGATCAATGCCAACGTCATCCCGGACTTGATCCGGGATGACGAACGACATGGGCCTGTTATCCCGGATCAAGTCCGGGATGACGAGACAGTGTTAATGGGGGCTATTTCAACAACGTCTCGCGCCAGAACATCAGCCCGGCCCAGAAGTTGTAATCGGCGTTTTCCTTCTTCGCGAAACCATGGCCCTCGTTCATGCCGACGAGGTGCCACGCCGTGCCGCCATTGGCGCGCACCGCCGCGACCAGCTGGTCGGCCTCTGACTTGGGCACGCGCGGGTCGTTGGCCCCCGTCACCACGAACAACGGTTTCCTGATTTCCTTCACGCGCGTCAGCGGCGAGATTTCCATCAGCTTGGCGCGCTGCGCCGGATCGCGCTCGTCGCCATATTCAACGCGGCGCAGGTCGCGGCGATAGCTTTCGGTATTTTCCAGAAACGTCACAAAGTTGGAAATCGCCACCACGCACAGGTTGGACTTGAGCTTGTCGGCGTACTGGATCGCCGCCGCATAGCACATATAGCCGCCATAGCTGCCGCCGGTCAGGCCGAAGCGGCTGGCATCGAGCGCGGGGTCCTTGGCCAGCACGTCCAGAAACGCGCCCATATCCTTGACGCTGTCCTCGCGCTTGAACGGGCCATTATCCAGGCTGACGAACGTCTTGCCATAGCCCGTCGAGCCGCGGACGTTGGGATAGAAAATCGCCACGCCTTCCTCGTTCAGCAGGAAGTTGTTGCGCCCCTGAAAGCCCGGACGCGACTGCGCTTCGGGGCCGCCGTGAACATTCATGATCATCGGGCGTTTGCCAGGGAATTTCTTGGGGTCGGGGCGATAAAGGAAGCCCGATACTTCCAGCCCGTCAAAGCTCTTCACCTTGATAAGCTCGGGCTCGACATTCTGCGTCACGTCCAGCCCGCCGGTTTCGCTCTCGGTCCAGCGCGTCAGTTTCAGCGTCTTGGGATCGACGCTCCACACATCGGCCGCGCTGCGTGCCGAAGTAAAGGTCAGGCCAATCTCGCCCCACGGCGCAATGTCGATGCCGCCGATGATCCCGGCGGGCAGCGTGTCGACGACGCGAACCCGCTGCGACTTCACGTCCATCAGCTTCAGCTTGCTCATGCCCGCTTCGTTGGTGACATAGGCGATAAAGCTGCCATCGTCGCTGATGTCGAAGGTATCGACGTCCCATTGTTCCGCCGGACCCTTGGGCGTGAATTTGCCCGTCGCCGGGTCCATAATGCCCAGCCGCTGAAATTCGCTGCCTTCGTCGCTCGTCACCCAGATGGTGCCGTCGGGGGCGATCTGTGCGCCCTGATAGCTGATCGGCGCAGCGTGATCGCCAATTGGCGTCATGCCGCCACCCCCGAGGTCGAGCTTGAACAAATTGGTCTTGGTCACCGACACATATTGGCCGACCAGCGCCCATGTCTTGTCGGGCGCGAAGGCTGCGACGCCCCAGCCGCCGCCGACGACTTCGGCGACCATACGGTTCGACGCGGGGTTGCGCGGATCCATCACATAAATGTCGCTGTCGCGTCCGTTGCGGCGGGTGGAGGTGTAAGCGACCAGCTCGCCATCATCGCTCCACGCGTTCAGCCCGTTGCGGCTCTTGCCATCGGTCAGCAGTTCCAGCTTGCCGTTCTTCAGCGCGAAGATCTGGTAAAATTCGTTGCCGCCAATATCCTTCTGCACCAGCAGCACGTCGCCGCGCTTGGGTGCCCAGCTGCCGCCGCCAACCGGCTCGGCCTCAAAAGTCAGCTGCTTGCGCGCGCCCATCGGCGCGGCGACCCGGTGCAGCTGCGTTGTATTGCCAAAACGTGTCCCGATCAGAATCGATTTGTCGGTCGGGTGCCAGCCCGAAAAGCCTGCGCCCCGATTTTCCATATAGGGGCGCGTGGCGGCCGCGAGCTCGGCGGGAACTTCGGGCATGCCGTCGGCGACCAGCGCGGCAGGCTTGGGCGCGGCCGGCGCCGCAGCAGGCTTCGCCTCCTGCGCCAGCACCGGCGCGAGCGGCAAGGCAAGGGCAGCAATCAAAGTCAGATAACGCATGGCAGACATCCCCGGTTGATGAATTGATGCGAGGGTTAAACGCGAAGGCGCGAGCGCGCGCAATGCCCCGCTTCGACGAACGGCGGGTGGGGGTCGATCAATCTCCCCTCCCCTTCAGGGGAGGGGCTAAAGTCACTTCCCCCGCTCCCCCGCGATCCAATCCTTCACCTGCGCCTCCAGCACATCCAGCGGCACCGCGCCTTGCCCCAGCACGACATCATGGAAGGCGGCGAGGTCAAACTTCGCGCCCAATTCCTTCTCGCCCAGCGTCCGCAGCTCGCGGATCTTCAGCTCGCCAATCTTGTAGGCCAGCGCCTGCCCCGGCCAGGCGATATAGCGGTTAACCTCGGCCTCGATATTCGCCGCCGACAGCGCGCTATTATCGGTCATGAACGCAATCGCCTGCCCCTTGGTCCACCCCTTGGCGTGGATGCCGGTGTCGACCACCAGCCGGCACGCACGCCACATTTCATAGGACAAGCGGCCCATGTCCTTGGCGGGGGTGTCATACAGCCCCATCTCGATCCCCAGCCGCTCTGAATAGAGCCCCCAGCCTTCGACAAAGGCGGTGAAGAAAGTGCCGTGCTTGCGGAAATCGTGCAGCGGCAATTCCTGTTGCAGCGCGATCTGGTGGTGATGCCCCGGCACGGCTTCGTGCACGCTCAGCGCGGGCACCTCCCACAAGGGCCGCTGGTCCAGCTTTGATGTGTTGACGAAATAAAAGCCCGCAAGGCCAATATCGGGCGAGCCGGGGTTATAATAGGCCGTCGTCGTCCCCTCGGCGATCTCCGCCGGAATCTCTTTGATGCCATAGGGCAGGCGCGGAAGTTTGTGGAACAGCGACGGCATCTTCCCGTCGATGATCTTGGTCACCCGGGCGACCTCGCGCATCAGCTCCTCGGGGGTCTTCGCATAAAATTGCGGGTCGGTGCGCAGATGCTGGATGAACGC
This sequence comes from Sphingopyxis sp. sgz302558, assembly GCF_057220455.1. Lineage (NCBI taxonomy): Bacteria > Pseudomonadati > Pseudomonadota > Alphaproteobacteria > Sphingomonadales > Sphingopyxidaceae > Sphingopyxis > Sphingopyxis sp. sgz302558. Next base: position 15,618 of record NZ_JBXPUZ010000001.1, read on the forward strand.
CTCGCGCGTGGGGAAGCCCGCTTTCGCGGCCACCGCCTCCATTTCCTTGCGGATCCGCGCCACTTCGCTCAGACCCAGCTGATGGATTTCTTCCGCGCCCATATTGGTCGTGGTCATCTGGCGGATACGATAGTCATAATAGGCTGCGCCGCCCGGCTGTGCTGAAATGCCAGGGTCGCGTGCGCAAGCGGGCTTATAGTTTTTGCTATACCAGTCGGCCTGCTTCTTGAGCTCGGGATAGATGACATCGCGGATCGTCGCCGCCGCCGCATCGGCCAGCGCCTGATGCTCGGCCGCGCTTACCGCGTCGGGCCGCTTGGCGGCGTAGGGATTGAAGAAACGCGTCTTGCGCGGATCATCGGCAATCAGCCCGCTGATGCTGCCTTCATAACCGCCCAGCGAATCGCAGGGCAGCGTATAGCCGCCCTTGATCGCTTCGTTCGCCACCGCGATCGCCTGTGCATTGACGCGCGGGAATTGCGCGAGCCGCGCATTATAGCTTTCAAAGTCCGCCTTGGTCTTGAACGGCAGATTGTCGCCCATCCCGGCGAAATCCTGATGCCAGCCCGACCGGTTGGTGAAATTCATCGTGCGCTGACCGAATTTGTTGCCCTCCACCGTCTCGACCAGCGTTCGCCGCAAGATGCCGTGATTGACGCGGTCGCTGGCAGACAGCCCGGCGAGCGGAATGGCATCGAGCCGCTTCAGCATTTCGGCGGCAAAGGCCGCCTGCCGATCCGCCCCGGCGAGCGAATAGTCGCCAACCTCGCGCGCATAGGTGTCGATCCCCAGCGACGAGGCAAACAGCGGCGCTTCTTTCATCACCATCGCCCAATAGTCATCGACCAGCTTGGCAAGCATGGTGTCGGCTATCACCGGCGCGGCAGCTGTATCGCTCGCCCGCGCAGGCGCTGCAGTCAGCTGCGGCACCATCATGGCGCATCCCGCCACAGCGGCCAAAAGGGTCAGTCGATGGCGCATTCTGTCCTCCCTGATTGATTTGATTGCACCATGCAGAAGCGCGCGAGCCGACACAACCGGCTTGGCAATTCCCCACGAATCATCCGCATGAAATGGCGGTCGCACGCCGATCCGGACAAGAAAGTGGCGTTTCCGCTACGAAAAATGCCAATCTGACCGGAAAAATGCATCAATTCGCCGGATATTGTCACTTTTCTTAACCATTTGCATCGCACCCTCCTTGACTCGAGGGCGCGGCGATGAAACTCCAAGGGTCATGGGGATCGCACTAGCCCGATAGAGGCTGCTTATGGCTACCAGTTTTTCTTCGCGTGAATGGACGCGCAGCGCCAATATGTTGCCGCGCGCGCGGCACCTCGGCAATCAAATGTCGCGGCACGCCGCGGTCGCGGTGATAACCTTCGCCGTCATGCAAATCTGGTTGGTCAGCGCCGCAATTGAAGCGGGCGCACCGCGCGGGATCAGCGTTGTCGCCATGCTTGTGCTACTCGCCGCCGCGCTACCCTATGCCCGCATCATCGAACGGCGCTGGCAACGGCTGGGCCAGCAGGCGCTGCCTTCGCCTGCATTGATGGACCGGTTCCGCAGCGACGTGCGCCGCCTGTGGCTGCTGACCGCGATTGTTCCGGCGATGTGGACCGGCGCGGCGCTGTTTTTCCTCTGACTGGCTAAACCCCGCGCGGTGCCGCGGCGCGGCGCAGCCGATCGTTGATGGCGGCGCCCAGCCCTTCGTCGGGCACCGCCGCCGCCGCAATCCTTGGCTTGGCGCTTGCATCCGCCCGATGCAGCGCGTCGAACAGCCGCGCTGCCGCCTCCACCACATTGCCGCTGGGGCTTAGATTATCGTCGCCGTCCACCGCGCCAAAGCCGATTCCCCATTCATCAGGTGTGAAATCCACTGCCTCCAGCCGTAACGGCTTGGTCGGCGCGTAATGGCTGGCGAGCTGGCCCGGCGCGATGACTGGCCCTTCACCCGCTGCGACCACCGTCAAGCCGCTGACCTCGGCAAGCTGCTCCGGCGTCACCGGCCCCGGGCGGAGCACCACGATCCGGCCATCCACCACGCGGGCAATCGTCGATTCCAGCCCCGCTGCGCAGGGCCCGTCATCAATCACCAGCGCGATGCGCCCCGCCAGACTGGCCGCAACATGCGCCGCGCGCGTCGGGCTGATCGCGCCGCTGGCATTCGCCGAAGGTGCCGCCAACGGACGCCCGCTTGCCGCAATCAGCGCCTGCATCGCCCGGTGCGCAGGCACGCGCAGTGCAATCGTATCCAACCCAGCCGTTGCCAGGCTCGCCACCGGGCAATCGGCGCGGCGCGGCACCACCAGCGTCAGCGGCCCCGGCCACAGCACCGCCGCCAGCCGCCGCTCGGCATCACCAAAGGTGCCCAACAATTCCGCCATCGTCATATCCGCCACATGCACGATTAGCGGGTTGAACGAAGGTCGCCCCTTCGCCGCGTAAATCCGCGCCACCGCGTCCGAATCGGTCGCATCGGCGGCCAGGCCATAAACCGTCTCGGTCGGCACCGCGACCGGCTGGCCCGCCAGAATCAGCGCCGCACCTGCGGCCGTCGCGGCTTCGCCGCAAGGACGCACAATCGGCAGGTCAGTGGCGTTTGTCGGCGGGGTCATGCCGCGCTATAGGCGCGCTCGATACGCAAACGCCAGACCCAGCCGGAAACCCCATGACCTATACCCCGCCCACCGCCGAGCAGCTTTTCGTCCTGCGGCACATCGCCCGCATCGACGCCCTGGCCGCGCACGACCGCTTTGCCGCTGCCACACCCGATCTGGTCGAAGCCATCGCCAACGGCGTCGGCGAATTTGCCGCCGACATCTATGCGCCCCTCAACCGCGTCGGCGACACGCAGCCGCCACGCTGGACCAATGGCCAGGTCATCATGCCGCCGGGGTTCAAAGAGGCGTATCAGGCATTTGTCGAGGCGGGTTGGGGCAGCATCGACGGCCCGGCCGAATATGGCGGGATGGGCCTGCCCTTCACCATGGCGACTTTGGTGACCGAGGCGCTGGGCACCGCCGACATGGGCTTTGGGCTCATCTCCATCCTCACCCCCGGCGCAATCCACGCGCTGATGGGACATGGCAGCCCCGAACAGCGCGACCGCTGGCTCCCCAAGCTTGTCAGCGGTGCGTGGAACGGCACCATGAACCTGACCGAACCGCAGGCCGGCAGCGATGTCGGCGCGCTGCGTTCGACCGCCGAACCGCTGAACGACGGATCAGGCCTGTTCCGCATCAAGGGGCAGAAAATCTACATCACCTTCGGCGACCATGACCTCACCGACAATATCGTTCACCTCGTGCTCGCCCGCACCCCCGGCGCACCAGAGGGGACGCGCGGCATTTCGCTGTTCCTCGTCCCCAAATACCGCCTCGATGCCGATGGCCAGCCGACCATCGACAATGGCGTGCGCTGCGTGTCGATCGAACATAAGCTGGGCATCCACGCCTCGCCCACTTGCGTAATGGCTTATGGCGATGATGGCGATTGTCTGGGCGAGCTGGTCGGCCCCGAAATGGGCGGCATGCGCGCCATGTTCACAATGATGAACAACGCGCGGCTGATGGTTGGCTGCCAGGGCGTCCAAATCGCCGAGCGCGCCACCCAACAGGCGCGTCGTTATGCCGCCGACCGCGTGCAATCGGCGCTCGCCGGATCGCCCGACAAGGCCCCGGTCGCGATCGACCAGCACCCCGACGTCCGCCGCATGCTGTGGACGATGCGCGCGCAGACCGAAGCCGCACGCGCGCTTGTCTATTACGCCGCGTCGCAGGTGGACTTCGGCAAATTGGGCGATGAAGCCGCCGCGCTGCGCGCCGAAATATTGACCCCGCTGGCCAAGGCACACGCCACCGACATCGGCTGCGAGGTGGCCAGCATCGGCATTCAGGTGCATGGCGGCATGGGTTTCGTCGAGGAAACCGGCGCCGCGCAGCATTATCGCGACGCGCGCATCGCCCCGATTTATGAAGGGACCAACGGCATTCAGGCTGCCGACCTCGTCGGGCGCAAGCTCGGTATGGCAGGCGGCGACGGTGTGCGAACTCTCATCGCCGACATCACGGCGGGTGCAGGGAGCAGCCCCGCCCTCGCCGACCTCGCCGCTCGCCTCGGCGCGCTTACCGACTGGCTGGAAAGCGCCAGCGTGCCCGACCGGCTGGCGGGCAGTTACCCCTATCTCACCATGCTGTCGGTCGCGACCTGCGGCTGGCTGTTGCAAATCCAGGCGCGTGCCGCCGCCGACCTGCTCGCGCGCGGCGAAGGCGACGCGGATTTCCTGGCGGCCAAACAAACAACCGCGCGTTTTTATTGCGACCAGATTGTCCCGGCGGCTGTCGGCCTTGCGGCCGCGGTGACCGCGGGTGACGCTGCGCTGCCGCCTGTACCCATGGTGGCGTAAGACCCCCGCACCAAATAAATTCTCCTCGTCCTGAACTTGTTTCAGGACGAAAAGCGGCGGCCTGTCACCCTGAAACAAGTTCGGAACGACGAAACGCGCTGCCGCAACCCCTCGCTAACCATTTCTCTGAACCGGCTCTTAGCTATTTCTGCGCCATAGCGCTCGTCACCCCACCTTGGGAGTCGGAGGGCGGCAATGGCCAGCGCAGCACAAGGATCGACCCGGACGGTCAGCTGGCACAGCCGCAGCGCCCCCGCGCTGCCCCACATCGCGGCGCCGCTGTTCGCCGCGAATGACATCGGCGAGGCGCCGTATCGCGCGATCCACGACGCGGCGCGCCGTTTGTGGCGCGACCATCAAATTGACGCGATTTTCGTTGCGGCCAGCCGCGCCCAGTCGGCCTTTTGGCAAGGGCGTATGGATGCCTGCCGCTGGTGGAACAGCGTCGGCCGCATGCTTGACCGTGCGTTGGTGGCCGGCGGCAGCCGCCTGCACCCGATCGCCAATCCGCAAGCTGCGTCGACCATTCGACAAGCGCCTGTTAACAGCTGACTTCCCGAATTTCTGCGGCGCCACGGGCCATCCCAAGCGCGGCGTTAACCGTTCCTCCAGCCTTTTCTGCCATCGCGGAAAGTAGAAAGGCGACAGGCGACACCCTTGGTCAGGCTCATCAAGAAACGGTTGATCGGGACGCGCGAAGGCGCGGTGATCGATGCCAAGGTGCGGGCAGCGCTCGTCGCCACTCTCTATTCGTCACCTGCCAGCCTGGCACTCGGCGCATTGTGCGGCCTCATTGGCTCGCTCTACATCGCCTGGCGCGATGGCCATGCCATCCTCATTTACGCCGCGATGCTGCTCACCGCCGTGGTTATCGGCCGCATCATTTCGGCCTATGCCTTCCACCGCACCACGCAGGAAAATGAAAGCCAGACGCGGATTTTGGAGCTGGTGTACGAGGCAGGGGCCTGGGCCTATGCTTCGGTGCTCGGCGCGATCGGCGGGCTGACGGTCGCCATCGCCGCCGATGCCGAATTGCACGTGCTCGCCGCCGCCAACGCCATCGGCTATGCCGCGGGTGTGTCGGCGCGCAACGCTGGCCGCCCACAGATCGCCATTGGCCAGAATCTCCTTGCCTCGGTCCCGCTGGCGATCGGGCTGATGGTGCAAGGGTCGACCGGCTATCTGTTGCTCGCTATTTCGCAGATCTTGTTCATCGTGGCCGTCATCGGCATCACCATGCGTACCTTCGACATTGTGCACGCCAGCTTTGCCTCGGCCCATCGCAATGCTGTGCTGGCAGCCGAGATGCGCACCTTTGCCACCACCGACCCCGTCACCTCGCTCGCAAACCGCGCTGGTCTCGACGACTGGATGGCGCGCAATTTCAAAGAAGACGATCCCGTCGATTTCGCGCTGTTCTGGTTCGACCTCGACCGGTTCAAGGAAGTCAACGACACGCTGGGCCACCCTGTGGGGGATAGGGTGCTGGTCGAAGTCGCCAACCGGCTGCGCGCGGTATGCGATCCCGACATGCTGATTTCGCGCTTCGGCGGCGACGAATTTGTGGTCGTCGCACCGCATATGAACCGCGTCGCCGCCGACAGTTTCGGCCGCTTGATCCTGACCGTCATCGGCCAGCCGATTCAGGTTGATGGCCACAATATCGCGATCAGCGCTTCGCTCGGGATCGCGCTTTACCCAGAGGATGGCCAATCCGCCTCGGTCATCATGCAGCAGGCCGATATGGCGCTTTACGCGTCCAAGGTTGGCGGGCGCGCGCAGCAAAGCTTTTTCGATCCGGCTATGGATCAGGAACTCACCCGCCGCCGCGAGCTTGAAGCCGAACTGCGCAGCGCGATCCGCGGCGGCCAGCTCCAGCTGCATTACCAGCCGATTGTCGATCTCAAGACCGGTCGCATTTCGTCGTTCGAGGCGCTGGTGCGCTGGCAGCATCCCGAGCGCGGCATGCTCAGCCCCGACGAATTCATTGCCATTGCTGAAGCCACCGGTCTCATCATCACCATGGGCAACTGGATCGTGCTGGAAGCCTGCCGCACGGCGATGCAGTGGCCCGCCGACATCAAGGTTTCGGTCAATGTCTCGCCGGTCCAGATGCAGGCCCCCGGCGCGGCGCTCGGCTTCCTGAATGCGCTCAAGCTATCGGGCCTCCCGGCCTCGCGGCTCGATCTTGAAATCACCGAAAATGTTTTCGCTGCCAAGACCGAGCATGTCGTGGAATTTGTTCGCCTGATCCGCGATGCGGGCATCGGCCTGACGCTTGATGATTTCGGCACCGGCTATTCCTCGCTATCCTACATCCGCGAGTTCGACTTTTCGAAGATCAAGATCGACCGCAGCTTTGTCAGCGGCCTTACCGACGGTGACCGCGCCAGCGCCATCGTATCGGCGGTGGCCTACCTTGCCGAACGGCTCGCCATGCCCGTCGTCGCCGAAGGGATCGAAACAGAGATTGAGGCCGCGCGCGTGCGCAAACTGGGCTGCACCCATGGCCAGGGCTATTTGTTCAGCCGCGGCGTCCCGGCCAGCGAACTCGCCGCCTTGCTCGATCAGCCAGCGGCCGAGCGCCGCGTTGCCTGATCGGCATCGTCGGGCAGCACATATTGGCGCTGCCGGTTGACGATCCAGCGCATCATTTTAAGGTCTGCGTCGGACAGCTTTAGCGCCGTGTCGGCCCATTCGGTCACCACCGCCGCCAGCTCATCAAGCGTAATCGGTTTGGCAATACGCATGGCGCGGTGCGAACCGACATGCCCGGCCAGCCGTTTGCGCTGCTTGGCGATATAGTCGCGCACGGCCGCGACGCCCTGGCCCGGGTCGGCCAGCACCTGGACCAACCCCAACTCGAACAATTGCTCGGCGGTGTAATCCTCGCCTGAATGGATCATGCGCTCGGCAGTGGCGGCACCGACCTTGCGCGACAGGATGGCGTGCGCGCCCATGCCGGGGAACAGGTTGAACTTAATCTCGGGCAAACCGAACTTCACCCCGCGCTCGGCGATCACAACGTTGAACGACATCAGCGCTTCCCAGCCGCCGCCCAGCGCCTCGCCCTGCACCAGCCCGATGGTCACCAGCGGCAGGTCGAGGCAGGCCATATTGCGGTGGAGAATTTCGACACAGGCGCGGCCATAGCGGATCAGTCCGGCGCGGTCGCCTGCGCGGATCAGCGATCCGAACAGGTCAAGGTCACCGCCATAACAGAAAACGCCCGGCACCCGCGACCCGAGCACCAGAAAGTCGAGCGGCACGCCGGTCGGGCCAAAGGCCGTCGCGATATCTTCCTGCCACATAGTGAAATCGGCCAGCATCGCCGGGTTGAAACTCGGACGGCCCTTGGGCCGCATAAAAGTCCACAGCGTCGCCGCGCCTTCGTCATACAGGCAATCGAGCTGGCCCAAATTGAACAGCCGCTCGGGCAGAGCCAGCCGTTGCCGCGCGGCATCAATTGCCGCCTGATCCAGTTCCAACCCGGACATTTCACGGTGCGACCCGATGCCCAGATTGATCGGCTGTGCCGTCATTCACTGTCCCCCACGCTGGACATGCTTAATGTCTTGGTAAGGATGACAGACACTTGCCGATTGGCAATCGCTTTTATTGTGATTCTGCGGCGAAATGGGTTCATTTGTCCGCCATAGTGGCGCGTTTACTACAATATGCCCTGAAACCGGACAATTATCAGCCACTTGCGCGCAACGAACCTCAATCGCCGTGGCGCAGCCGCCGGTCAATCAGCCACCAGGCCAACACGGCGGCGCCTGCGCCCACCAGCGCAACCGGCCACAGCTGCGGCCATACTGCGCCCGCCGGCATGGCTTTCAGGAACAATCCTTCGACCACCGTCAATATGTGGCTGGCGGGGTCGAACCAGGCGATTTGCTGGAGCCAGCCGGGCATATTGTCCACCGGCGCGGCATAGCCCGACAGCAGGATGATCGGGATGGTCGCCAGAAACATGCCCAGAAACGCCTGTTGCTGGTTGCGCGCCAGCAGCGAGATCGCCACCCCCAGCGCCGCTAGCGCGATGAAATAAAGCGCCAGCGCAGCATAAAGCAGCAGCAGCGATCCGGTCAAAGGCACGGCATAGACGAGCGGGATGAAGACCACGAAAAAGGTCGCGGTCGCCATCCCGACCAGGAACGCCGGGGTCAGCTTGCCAACCAATACCTGCCATGCCGACAAAGGCAGCACCACCAGTTGCTCGATGGTGCCGAACTCGCGCTCGCGCGCCACCGACTGGCACGACACCGACATCACCTGCACCGCGCCGATGACCACGATCAGGCTGGGCAGGGTGAACCACAGATAGATCAGGTTGGGGTTGAACCAGTGCGTCGTCACCACCGCGATCGGCGCATCGCCCCCTCGCCGCGCCCCTTGTTGCCGCGCAATTTCGTCCAGATAGGCAGCGACGATCTGCGCCGCATTGGCGCGCCGCCCGTCCAGCAGCACCAGCAGCTCGGCTCCCTCATGGCTCGCCAGCCGGTCGTCGAGCGAATCGCCTACCAGCACCCCGCCCATCACCGCTTGCACATCGATGGCATCGCGCAGCGCATCGGCATCAGGATAGCGTTTGACCTCGTCGAACCAGGGGCTGGCATCAATGGCGGCGACCAGGCTTTGTGTCGCCGCACCATTGTCGCGCGCGACCACCCCGATATCGACGCCGCGCACCTCCAGCGTGGTTGCAAGGCCAAACAGCAGCAATTGTACCACGGGCGAGATGAGCAAAGTCGTGCGCGCCTTTTTGTCGCGCAGCACGACCTGCAATTCCTTGACCATCAGCGCCCACAGCCGGGTGATCGCTGCCCCGCGCCGGCTCATGAAATGCTCCGCTGCGTGGCGGAAATTGCGCGCCAGAAAAAGAAGACCCCGAACGCCATTAGCGCCGCCATGCTTGGCCAGATCAGCCCCCAGATATCGCCGGCCAGAAACAGCGATTCCAGCGGTGGAATCAGGTAGCGCGCGGGGACCAGCCAGGTCAGCCATTGAATGGCGACGGGCATCGAGCTGATTTCGAACAGAAAGCCCGACAAGAGCAGCGACGGCAGAAAGCCCGATAGCAGCGCATATTGCGTCGACACAAATTGGCTCTTCGCCGCGGCCGAAATCAGCAAGCCTTGCCCCAGCGTTGCAAACAGGAACGCCGCCGACAGCCCGACCAGCGCCAGAAAGGACCCGCGCAGCGGCAGTTCATACCACCCCACCGCGACCGCCACGCACAGGCTCATCGACCCCAGCCCGAGCAGGAAATAGGGCGTCACCTTGGCAATGATCATCTCGGTCACGGAAAGGTCGGTGGCAAGCAGCGCCTCCATTGTCGCGCGTTCCCATTCGCGCGCGACGACCAGCGCGGTCAGCATCGAACCGATCATCGCCATCACAATGGCAATCGCGCCCGGCACCAGAAAATAGCGGCTCTTCAGCGTCGCATTATACACATAATGCGGCACGACGCGCAGCGCCTGAGCGCCTGAACCCGGCCGCGCCGAACCACGTTCGTTGGCTTCGGCCGCCGACCATGCCCGCACCAAAGCGCGCGCATGGCCGTCGGCGAAGGCGGCGGTGTTGGGCACCGACCCATCGGTGATCAGCTGCACCGTCGCCGGCGCACGGCGCGCTACCGTCCGCGAAAAATCCTCTGGGATCACAATGATCGCGCGCAGCCTGCCGGCCACCAGTTCGCCGCGCGCATCATCGACCGAGGTCATCGGCGCGATGCGGAACGACGGGCTCGCCGCGAAAGCGCCCGCCAGCCGCTGCGCTGCGCCGCCATTGTCCCTCACCACCAGAGCCGTGCGCGTCGCCGCCGTGTCGAGCGATACGGCATAGCCAAACAGGAACAGCAGCAGCAGCGGCAGCAGTCCCGCAATGCCAAAGGTCGAAGGGTCGCGGCGAATCTGTCCCCATTCCTTGCGCATAACCGCGCCCATGCGCTGCAGCCGCGCGCTCATGCCGCCACCCGTTGCTGGTCGAGCAGTGCAAAGAAAGCCGCCTCCAACGTGTCGGCCCCCGCGCCCGTCTTTACCGCATCGGGCGGCCCGCTCGCGATCATCTGTCCGCCGTGTACCAGCGCGATCCGGTCGCAATATTCGGCTTCGTCCATGAAATGGGTGGTCACAAATATCGTGACGCCGCGCTCGGCCATGGCGTTGATGTGCGACCAGAATTCGCGCCGCGTCAGCGGATCGACCCCCGATGTCGGTTCGTCAAGGAACAGGACCGGTGGCTGGTGCATGATCGCGCAGGCCAGGCTCAAGCGCTGACGCAGTCCGGGCAGCAGATCGCCCGCGCCCGTGTCGGCAACGCCCCCCAGCCCGAATGTCTCCAGCGCGCCCGCCACCGCCGCGTCGCGCGCCGCACCCTGCAAGCCATAGGCCCCGGCAAAAAAACGCAAATTCTGCGTCGCCGTCAGCGCGGCATAGAGCGAAAAGCGCTGCGCCATATAGCCCAGCTGTTGGTGCGCCGCCGCGCGCTCGCGCGCCATGTCAAACCCCGCCACCCGCGCTGTGCCACCCGACGGGTTGATGAGTCCGCACAGCATGCGAAAACATGTTGTCTTGCCTGCGCCATTGGGCCCCAGCAGCCCGAAAATCTCGCCGCGCGCCACCGACAAGTCGATACCCTGAACCGCCGTGAAGTCACCGAACCGCCGCACCAGCCCCTCGGCCAGGATCACGGGCGCGGTCGCAGGCGGAATGTCGCGATAGGCTGTGGTCAACGGGCTGGGGGCAAGACGCGCGCCGCCCAGCGCATCGATAAAGGCATCCTCCAGCCGCGGTGGTGCCGTTGACAGCGGCTGGACATTGATCTGCGCCAGCGCGCCTTCGAACGGCGGCTTGGCCTCTGGCGTCACCACGACGCGCACCGAAGCGCCTTGCACGGTCGCATCGATAACATCGGGCGCGGCCAGCGCCGCCGCCAGCACGCGCCGCGCGCGCGTGCCTTCCAGCGCCAGCCGCCACACTCGCCCCGTCATCGCGGCGGAAATCTGCGCGGGCGGTCCTTCGGCCAGGACGCGTCCCTCGTGCAACATGACAATGCGGTCACAGTGGTCGGCCTCGTCCAAATTGCTGGTCGCCCAGACAATGCCCGTGCCTTCGCCCGCCAGGCTCCGCACCAGCGCCCACAGCTCGGCGCGCGAAACCGGATCGACGCCGACGCTGGGTTCATCGAGCAGCACCAGTTTGGGCTGCGTTACCAGCGCGCAGGCGAGTCCCAGTTTCTGCCGCATCCCGCCCGACAATTGCCCCGCCTGCCGCCCCGAGAATTGGTTCAGCCCCGCCGCCGCCAGCACCTTGGCACGGGCGTCCGCGTCGGCCCCGCCGCGCAAATCGGCGTAGAGCGCCAGATTCTCGGCCACCGACAAATCGTCATACAGCCCGGCCGACTGGGGCATATAGGCGCGCGCCGCCTGCGCCACGGGCGACAATATAATGGTTCCGGCATCGGCGCTGCCGATCCCCGCGAGCAATTTGAGCAGCGTCGATTTGCCCGCGCCATCCGGCCCGACCAGCCCCAGCGTCTCGCCGGGAAAAACCTGCAGATTAACGCCGTCGAGCGCGATGACCTCGCCAAAGCGCTTGGCCAGCGCGGTCACGCTGGCGAGCACGGAGCTCATCGGGCTTTACCAAGATCCACGGTAATCGGCTGGCCCTGCCGCAACTCGCCTTTGGGATCGTCGACGATGATGCGGATGCGGTAAACCAGGTCGGCGCGCTGGCTTTCTGTTTCCACCGTGCGCGGGGTGAATTCGGCCGTTGGCGAGATATTGCCGATCCGTCCCGGCCAGCGCTTGCCGCCGCTCGCCACCACATGCACCTGCTGCCCGGGCTTGATCTGGCCCAGCAATGGCTCGGGAACATAAGCGCGCACGCGCACGGGTTGGGTGATCGCCAGCGTCAGCACCGGTTCGCCCGCCGCAACAATCGCGCCGGGTTCGGTTACGCGCGTCTGCACCACCCCGGCAGAGGGCGCGAACAATTGCGTGTCGGCCATGTCGGTGGCGACACGCCGCTGGCGCGCCTGTGCCGCATCCCGGCTTGCCGCGCTTTCGGCGATGGCGTCGGCGCGCGTTCCTTCGCGTAGCAGCGACAGCCGCGCGCGCACCTCGTCAATCTCGGCGCGCGCGCTGTCCTTGGCCGCGCGCGCGGCGTCGACGCGCGCTGCCGAGACAAAACCCTTTGCCGCCAGATCATTGACGCGCGCAAATTCCTTATCGGCGTTGGCCGCCACCGCTTGCGCCGCGCGCAGCGCCGCTTCGGCCTCGGCAATTTCCTGCGGGCGATTGCCGTTGCGCTGGCGCGTCAGCGCGGCATCGGCCACGTCGATTTCGGCGCGCGCGCTTGCCAACGCATCGGCAAAGGGCGCTTCCTCAAGCCGCGCCACCAGCTGCCCCGGCTTCACAGCGTCGCCCTCGTCCACCACGATGGCCGCGATCCGCCCGCCCACGCGAAAGGCAAGGTCGACCTCGCGCACCTCGACATTGCCGTTGATCGTCTGGCGCGCCTCATCGCCGCCAAACCAGCCCGCGCGCCAGCCATAAACGGCAAGCGCTGCCAGCACCGCAAGGATGATCAGACGCACGCCGCGCCGCTTCATTGCGCCCCCTCTCCCTGTTCCATCCGGCGGGTATGGCCCCGCTCTTTGAGCTCTCGGCAAGCTAACAGCTTGGTTTTGCCGTGCAACCCCCTGATCGCCCAACGCCCCGCCGCGTGACGCTTTCGTTTCACCGCTGTCACAAAGCGATTTTGGCGACGAAGCGAATCAAAATGGCGACGAATTGAGTCGCTTAATTGTCATTTACCGTCTTGCATCGTCGCGCAGTGATGGCACTATGGATGGTGGGTCGCCGGGGGAGGATACCCAAGAGATAGTATCAGGCCGCTTTTGGCGGTTTTCTGCGGCGCGCAGTCAAGCGACTCGCGCTGAGGGGGATTTTCGCGCCGTTTGTTCCGGCAAAAAAACGGGCGCGGCGAGGTTAAGAATGCTAAACGGGACGTTCGTCCCGAGTCGAACAAGATGTGAACATCGCCCTTGCAAAGGGGGCGGCAACAGGGGCAAGAAGAGATGGATTTTCGCGATACGGACCGGGTGGAGGCAAACGACGTGGCAACGGTGGAACTGGAAAAGACGGATGCGGCAAAGGGCGCCGAATCAACGCCCAAGGCCAAGCTGAACGCGCCCAGCGAGTCGGCTTCCGTCCACGCGCCCCGATTCGCGGTCACCACCGATTCGTCGCGCGACGCGCTGCTCACCGCGTTCGGCAAGGAAACGCTGGAGGACCGCTATCTCCTCCCCGGCGAATCCTATCAGGACCTGTTCGCCCGCGTTGCCGCTGCTTATGCCGACGATGCCGAACACGCCCAGCGCATCTACGATTATATCAGCCGCCTGTGGTTCATGCCGGCGACGCCCGTTTTGTCTAACGGCGGCACCGGTCGCGGTCTTCCCATTTCTTGCTATCTCAATTCGGTCGACGACAGCCTGGAGGGCATCGTCAACACGTGGAACGAAAATGTCTGGCTCGCCTCGCGCGGCGGCGGCATCGGCACCTATTGGGGCAGCGTGCGCGGCATCGGCGAGCCCGTTGGCCTCAACGGCAAGACCAGCGGCATCATCCCCTTCGTGCGCGTGATGGACAGCTTGACCCTCGCGATCAGCCAGGGCTCGCTGCGCCGCGGCTCGGCGGCCTGCTATCTCGACATTTCGCACCCCGAAATTGAAGAGTTCCTCGAAATCCGCAAACCCAGCGGCGATTTCAACCGCAAGGCCTTGAACCTGCATCACGGCGTGCTCTTGACCGACGAATTTATGGAAGCGGTGCGCGACGGGGCCGAATTCAACCTCAAGAGCCCCAAGGACGGCAGCGTTCGCGGCACGGTCGATGCGCGCAGCCTGTTCCAGAAGGTCGTCGAAACCCGCCTGGCCACGGGCGAGCCGTACATCATCTTCATCGATCAGGTGAACCGGATGATGCCCAAGCATCACCGCGACCTGGGCCTCAAAGTCTCGACCTCGAACCTGTGCAGCGAAATCACCCTGCCCACGGGCCGCGACCATCTGGGCAATGACCGTACGGCGGTGTGCTGCCTCTCGTCACTGAACCTTGAAACCTGGGACGAATGGCAGGGCGACAAGCAATTTATCGAGGATGTCATGCGCTTCCTCGACAATGTGCTCCAGGATTATATCGACCGGGCGCCCGATGAGATGGCGCGCGCCAAATATAGCGCCAGCCGTGAACGCAGCGTCGGCCTTGGCGTCATGGGTTTCCACAGCTTCCTGCAGGCGCGCGGCCTGCCGTTCGAAGGCGCGATGGCCAAATCGTGGAACCTGAAAATCTTCAAGCACATCCGCGCGCAGGTCGATCAGGCCTCGATGCTGCTCGCCAACGAGCGCGGCCCTTGCCCCGACGCCGCCGACATGGGGGTGATGGAGCGGTTCAGCTGCAAGATGGCGATCGCGCCGACCGCGTCGATTTCGATCATCTGCGGCGGCACCAGCGCGTGCATCGAACCGATCCCGGCAAATATCTACACCCACAAGACGCTGTCGGGCAGCTTCATCGTCAAGAACCCGCACCTCGAATCGTTGCTCGTCGACAAGGCGAAGAACAGCGACGCGGTGTGGAACTCGATCCTGGAAAAGGGCGGCAGCGTCCAGCACCTCGACTTCCTGACGCAGGACGAAAAGGATTGCTTCAAGACCAGCTTTGAAATCGACCAGCGCTGGCTGCTCGAACTTTCCGCCGACCGCACGCCCTATATCGATCAGGCTGCCTCGCTCAATCTGTTCATCCCGGCGGATGTCGAGAAATGGGACCTGCTCATGCTCCACTACCGCGCGTGGGAACTGGGCATCAAATCGCTCTATTATCTGCGCTCGAAATCCATCCAGCGTGCAGGGTTCGCCGGCGGGGTCGAGGCTGACAACACCCCCGACGCGCCCAAGATCGAGCTGTCGGCCGAAACCACCGACTATGACGAGTGCCTGGCGTGTCAGTAATCGGCCAGATTGCTTTCTTCGGCGCGCTGGCGATCATCGCCTTCATCGGGCTCGACCTGCTGGTGCGCCAGCCGGGCCAGCGCGGCGACCGCACCGGCATCCGCGAACCGCTGCCCGAAGGCGTTGATCCCGCGTCGCTGCGCCGCCGCACCCCGCAGGCGCAGCGGCTGACGGGCGCCGTGCTCATCCTCGCCGCGCTGACTATCTTCGGCGTTGTAAGGCGGTCGCTGTGAGCGGTGGGATGGTCCCGGTGCTGGGCGTCGTGCTGCTGCTGAACGCCGCCGCGCTGGTTGCGCTGACGCTCGGCCTGCGCCGCTCGGCCGACCCCGGCAAGCGGCGTGCCGCCACCGCGGCGGGCGGCGTTGCGACGGCGGCCATCGCCGTCAGCATCCTGTTACTGCTGTTTTCGCTCTTGTCCTGAACCTGCCGCACCCCACTTCGACCCCAATGGTCGGAAATAGATTTTTTGTTGGAGTAAACCATGCCCCTGCTCGAAGCCCGCACCCAGTATAAGCCGTTCGAATATCCCTGGGCCTATGATTTCTGGAAGCGCCAGCAGCAGATCCACTGGCTGCCCGAAGAAGTGCCGCTGGGCGAAGATTGCCGCGACTGGGCGCAGAAGATTTCGGAGCATGAACGCAATCTGCTCACGCAAATCTTCCGCTTTTTCACGCAGGCCGATGTCGAGGTGCAAAATTGCTACCACGACAAATATGGCCGCATCTTCAAGCCCACCGAAATCAAGATGATGCTGACCGCGTTCAGCAACATGGAAACGGTGCACATCGCCGCCTACAGCCACCTGCTCGACACCATCGGCATGCCCGAAACCGAATATTCGGCCTTCCTCGATTATCAGGAAATGGCGGATAAGTGCGATTATATGCACCAGTTCAGCGTCGACAATGACGAGGATATTGCGCGCACGCTCGCCATGTTCGGCGGCTTTACCGAAGGCGTCCAGCTGTTCGCCAGCTTCGCCATGCTGATGAACTTCCCGCGCTTCAACAAGATGAAGGGCATGGGCCAGATCGTCAGCTGGTCGGTGCGCGACGAAAGCCTGCACTGCGAAGGCATCACCAAGCTGTTCCACGCCTTTACCAAGGAACGCGACTGCCTGACCAAATCGGTCAAGGAAGACATTATCGATTGTTGTCAAAAGGTCGTGCGGCTGGAGGACGGCTTCATCGACCTCGCCTTCGAAATGGGTCCGGTGCCGGGGATGACGGCGAAGGAAATCAAACGCTACATCCGCTACATCGCCGACTGGCGCCTTGGCCAGCTGGGCCTTCAGCCCATCTATATGATCGAGGAACACCCGCTGCCCTGGCTCGCGCCGCTACTCAACGGGGTGGAGCACGCCAATTTCTTCGAAACCCGCGCCACCGAATATTCCAAAGCCTCGACGCGCGGCAATTGGGGCGAAGTGTGGTCCAGCTTCGACAAGCGCAAACGCGCCAAGCCCGGCGAAACCGTCGCCGTCAACGACAGCGCGGGCGAAGCGGATATGTTCGCGGCGGCAGGGGTAGCGGCGGAGTGACCACCGCCCCCACCACCAACCTGATCCTGACCGCCCCCCAGCGCAAATGCCTGGAGGGCCTCAGCAACCGCGGCCCGCAACTCCCGAACGACCCCGTTCGCGACGAGCTGGCCGCGCTGACGCTGATCGAGAAAAAGGGCCCCAAATGGGTGCTGACGCCGGCGGGGAAGAAATTGCTGTCGGTGCAGTCCAACAAGCGGAACATGGGCGGGTTTCGGGTTTGAGGACTCAAAGGCCAAAGGGCTTCCCGAATTGACTATCAAAACTAAGGAAGCCTGCCTTTCTCAATTTGGGGTTAGCATGATATGGCGATATCATTCGACGATGCGACAGTTCGAAAAATATTCGGGTCAGAAGCAGCCGAAAGTGAAGACCCGGAACGCCTCAAAGAGTATTTTCTCAAGAACGGAGCATATGACGATTTAACAGCTGATCTACCGCTTCGCATAGTTACTGGCCACAAGGGCGTCGGAAAGTCAGCGCTATTGAGACGCGCTTACTTAGATGACTTAGACCGTAATGTGTTGGCCGTTGAAATTCAGCCAAACGATATATCTGAATTGATGGCAACGAAGGGCCATGAGTCGTTCATTCAGAAAATTGAGCGATGGAAATCTGGCATAAAGCGCATTGTTGCACAGAAAGCTGTTGATTCACTAATCGCCAATCCTGTCGATAGCATCACCGCTTTGGGTCAAATAAATTTGGGACAGAGAACAACGGCGTTCATCCGTCGATGCGTCGAGTTAATCAAGCCAAATCTAAACGATGGAATAAACTCTATAGTTGCCGAATCGTTCTTAAAAGATAACATTGTTAGAATCTACATCGATGATGTAGATCGTGGCTGGTCTGCTAGTGACGATGACATTTCAAATATATCAGCTCTAATAAATGCTGTCCGTGATCTTTGTAATTCTGATAAAGGTCTACAGTGCAGAATTGCGCTGCGCACAGATGTCTATTTCCTTGTGCGAACTTCAGATGAATCAACTGATAAAATTGAACAGGATGTAATTAGATTACAATGGAGTAATGATGAAATACTAAGGATGATTGCCGTTCGTATTATGACATACTTCCACAAGACTAACTACAATGACTTATCAGGCCTCTCTCAAGCTCGAATTTCCAAGGAAATTCTGTCAGATGTCATGGAACCTATATACCAGGGACGGGGCCTATGGGAGAACGTTCCAGTTTCTGTTCCGCTTATGTCACTTTGCCGAAAGAGGCCTCGTGACCTTGTAAAACTTTTGCATGCAGCGGCGCGAGAAGCCGCCCGCTCGAAGAACAACTTAATAAGCTCAAAAGACCTAACCACAGCATTCGAAAGCTATTCTGACGAACGCTTGCAAGATTTGGTGAACGAGTTCAAAAGTGAAATGCCTGAAATAAAGAATCTATTGTTAAAATTTAAGCCATCAAAGCGACAGAAGCAAGCTTCAATTAACTACAGATTTACCACGGATCAGCTGATAACGAAGATTAAGGATATTCGACAACAGGTTAGGGTTTCCTTCAAATCTAAGACCGCTGTTACTGACAGGTCAGTGCTTTCATTTTTATACAAAATCGACTTTATTATAGCACGAAGCGAAGAGAGTGGAAAAGCAGTTTGGACCTATTTTGATCAACGACGCTTTCTATCTAATGATGCTGTTGATTTCGGATATATGTGGGAGATTCATCCGGCATATCGATGGGCAATACAGCCGAATGACATTCAAAGTGTGATAGATTCCCTAGACGATATCTCGGCATAGCTAATTCAACGCAAGCTAAGCAGTGAATTTGAAATCAAGCTAATCTTGTAATACTATATGATGCTGCTACACCCCCACCTCAACCCGCAAAAACGCCGCCGGAATCTCCGTCCGCCCGTTATCCCCACTCACATTCTGCGCCTCAAACAACTCCAGCAGTTCGGCGTCCAGCGCGCCCTCGCGCCCGTCCTCCGCCGCCGCGTCATAGGCGTTCATCGTCGGGCCGTACCAATCGCGGAAGATGTTCAGAAATTCGCGCGGCGGGCCGTCAAAGGCAAAAGTCCACATCACGCGGCGACATCTGAGGCGCTCGTCCGCCACCCCCGCCGCGGCAAAGCGTTCGCGCGCGACCTCTTCCTTGCCCCACAGCACCGGGCTGACAAAGCCCTCGGGCGGCGGCGGTGAATAGGACGCACTGATTTTCAGCACCTGGGCGATCAGCGTCGGGTCGCCGGGGATCCAGTTGCCCATGACGATGCGCCCGCCGGGCCGCGTCACGCGCACCATTTCGCGCGCAACATCGTCGGGTCGCGGCGCGAACATTGCGCCGAAAATGCTGACCACCAGGTCAAACCGATCATCGGCCAGATCGGTCAGCGCCGACGCATCGCCCTCCTGAAAGCGGATATTGTTCAGGCCCAGCGCCGCCGCGCGCGCATTGCCCGCCGCGACCAGATTGCTGGCGATATCGACGCCCAGCACATTGGCCCCCGCCTGCGCCGCCGGGATCGCGGTGGTGCCATCGCCGCAGCCCAGGTCCAGCACGTCCATCCCCGGCGCGACGCCGATGTCGGCGACCAGCGCCGCGCCGCTCGCCCGCATGCACGCCGCGAGTCGGGTGAAATCGCCCTTTTCCCATAAGGCCTTGTTCGCGTTCATCGCATCTGTCCCCCCACCATGATGCGGCGGTGTAGCACCCCGGCGGCGCGCGCCCTAATGCGCTCCCCCACTTTCCCCTGTCCTACACGCGCCAAATCTGTCTTAACCTCGGCGATGCGCCTGCACTTCGCCTCGCCCCTGCCCGTCCCGGCGATCCGCCCGACCGCCGCCTATCTTCACAAAAGATACAAAGGATACAGTTTCGCGCGCACCGGCGGTGTCTTTTGTATCCGTAACACCCCCGCCCGCCACCTTGTCCCACCCCGGCACAGCGCGTTTGCGCGGCAACGCTTTGTTCGTCTTTGGCGGCATAATGCTGTCATCATGATTCCCGAGCATCGCTTTTCCCCCGCGACCCCGCTCGCCGCCGCGCTGCCCGGCGTTGATGCCGATGCACCCGCCGCGGCTGCGCCCGGACGCCGCTTCTGGCTGGGGCTCACCGCCGCCGTGGTGATCGGCAGCGCCGCGCTGGTGCTCGGCTCGGGCGCGGGACAGGCCGCGCCCTATGCGGTGACGGTGCCCGTGCGCCTCACGCCCTATGACCCCGCGCAATGGGCGGTGTTCGACGCCGCGAGCACTGAAGCCGCGCTGGCGCTCGATCCCACCCTTCCGCGCCCCGATGCCATCACGCTCGCCGGGGCCGCCGCCACGCCGACGTCGCTGCAATTGCAGGAGGCGGCCTATGTCGGCCCCGCCGCGCGGCCCTATGTGTTCAAGGGCGCAACGCCGCTCGACGCCAGCCGCGCGCAATATTGCCTGACCGCCGCCATCTATTACGAGGCCGCCAGCGAGACCGACAATGGCATGCGCGGCGTCGCGCAGACGGTGCTCAACCGCGTGCGCCACCCCAGCTTTCCCAATACGGTGTGCGGCGTGGTGTTTCAGGGGTCGCAGCGCGCCGGCGTGTGCCAGTTCACCTTTGCCTGCGACGGCGCGATGGCGCGCGCGCCCTCGGCCAGCGGCTGGGCGCGGGCCAGCCGCATTGCCGCCGAAGCGCTGGCGGGCAAAGTCTTCCCCTCGGTCGGCCTGGCAACGCACTATCACACGCAGGCTATCTGGCCGCGCTGGGGCAAGTCCCTCGTCATGACCAACATTGTCGGCGCGCACATCTTCCACCGCTGGCGCGGCCGCTGGGGCACCCCTGACGCCTTCCGCGCGCCCTATGCCGCGCGCGAGCCGGTGCCGGGGCCCTATCTGCCCGTGGCACAGCAAGTGGCGATTTTGGGTAAGGGCGGCGCGGGCGCGCTTGCCGGCGCCGACGCCGCGCCGATGACCCCGCCGGTCGCTGCGACCGCACCCGCGCCGGGGTTCAGCCCCGCCGTGCTGCCATCCGCGCCCGCCGCGGAACCGCGCGGCGCTTACACCGACCCGCGCCTCAGCCAATCGGGCCAGGTGCGCGAGGAATATCAGAAAAGCGGCGAGTGGATTAAGTGACGCCGCCAAAGGTGCGGTCGATCAGCCGGTAAAGCGCCCGGTCATGCGCTTGCAGCGCGCGCGCGGAATTCACCCGCCCATGCACCCCATCGCCGCCGCGCGGGCCGGGGCGGTTGACGCCGAACCAGCTCTGCACCCCTTCGGCCCAATAGGTTTCGGGCGTGGCGCGGGCATAGGTTTGCCGCCACCGCCCCGCCACCAGCGCGCCGTCATAGGCCGCCTGCAAATCGCGTTGGAACGCGGGCTGCTGCGGTTTCAGCACCAGCTCCGCCAGCGAGCCCGCGAGCGCATAGATGAGCAGATTCTCGTCGCCCGTACCGTCGGTCAGATTGGCCTCAGTCGCGACCGCGATCGGCAATTCGGGCGTCGCGCCAAAGCCGCCCCAATAAAGCCGGTCACCATCGGGCCCAAAACGGTCGCCCACCGCGGGCACATCGCTCACCTGCTCGCCGCGCGCTATGACCACCACGGCAAAGCCGCTGCGCCGCAAATCGCGCACCGCCGACGGCGGCAGCTTGGCTAGGAAGCGGCTGAGCGTCACCCGCGCCTTGCGCAGCGTTGCAGGGGCCACCTGCGCGCTGCCCAGCACGGGGATGCCGCGCACCTTGCTGCGCTGGGCGTACCAGCTGCTGGTCGTATCATAGCCGCGCAGCAGCCGTTCGATTTCCGAGTTCGGCGGCGTCCACAGCGTTTCGGCGGCCAGCGTTGTCGGCAGGAGCAAAGCGGCGGCGAGCAAGGGGATGCGCATGATCGGAACTTAACGCAGCCGGGCCGCTACGACAACTACCGCCCCTGGCTGCGCCAACGTTTGACTACGCGGTCCAGGATTTCCATCTCGCCGCCGGTTTCTTTCCACAGCTGGCTGAACAGCGGGTCGCTCGATGCCGGGCGTTTCTCTTCTTCCAGCGTATCGAGGTAGACGCGGATGGGGATCGACACACCTTCGCCGCAAATGATGCATTCGCGGTTGCGCAGCGCGGGGATGCTGTCGATGAAGCCGCGCGCGCCTTCAGGCATCGCCGCTTTCACGAAATGCTGGTCGCGTTCGTTGTTCAGGCGCATGGCGATGATGGTGCCGCACTGCGACAGCACGCCTTCGGCCAAGTCGGACGGGCGCTGCGTAATCAGGCCCAACGAGACGCCATATTTACGGCCTTCCTTGGCGATGCGTTCCAGGATCTTGCGCACCGCTTGGCCCTGACCGACATCCTTGGACGGGATGTAACGGTGCGCTTCTTCGCACACCAGCAGGATCGGGCGCTGCGCCTCGCCGCGCGACCAGATGGCATAGTCAAAGGTCAGGCGCGCGAGCACGGCGACCACCACCGACGTGATGTCAGACGGCACGCCTGACACGTCGATGATTGAAATCGGTTTGCCCTCGGCGGGCAGGCGGAAAATTTTCGACACAAAGGTCGCCATGGTGTCGGCGACCAGCATGCCCGAGAACATGAAGTTATAGCGCGGGTCAGCGCGCATTTCCTCAATCTTGCCCTTGATGCGCATATAGGGCGCGCTGGTTGTCGCCTTGTCGAGCTTGCCCATTTCGGTGGTCAGGATGGCGAGCAGGTCGGACAGAAGATAGGGCACCGGCGAATCGACCGTCAGCTTGGTCATGCCTTCGGCCAGCCGGTTCTTGGCACGCGCGGCGAGCAGGCATTTGGCCAGCACGTCGCAGTCGCCCTGCCGTTCCTTGCCTTCGGACGTGATGAACACCTCGCAATGTTCGGCAAAGTTCATGACCCAATAGGGCAGCGCGATGTTATCGACGTCGAACAGCGCGCCGGTGCCCTTGAACGCGGCGGAATATTCGCCGTGCGGGTCGATCATCACAATATGACCCTCGGGCGCGGCTTCGCAGATGCGATGCAGGATCAGCGCAGCGCTGGTTGATTTACCGGTACCGGTCGACCCCAACAGCGCGAAATGCTTGCCCAACATCGGGTCGATATACAGCGACCCGCGAATATCCTTGGTGGGATAGACGGTTCCAATCTCGACGTGCGGCCGCTCGTCGGCGGCATAGATTTGCTTAAGGTCGCTGGTGGTCGCGGCAAAGACTTGGCTACCCGGCACGGGAAAGCGCGTCACGCCGCGGCGGAAGTTGAAAATGCGCCCGGTCAGCTTCTCTTCATCGCCCTCACCCAGAAAGTCGACCGTGGCGATGATCATGCTGCTGTCGCGCGGGTGTAACTGCTCTTCGCGGATTGAGGCGAGCAGCCACACATTGCCGACGCGAATTTTAACCTGCGCACCGACCTGTCCCGCCATCGCCACCGCCTGATCGCCGGCATCGGCCAGCTTGGTGATCTGCTTGGCGTCGAGCAGCAGCTTGGACGAGGAACCCGATACTTCGATCACTTCGCCTACCAGCAGGTCGTCGCGCGAATAAGCCACGGCTTCGACCGGCGGAGAGGTGGTGCCCAGCTTGATCTGCTGCGCCGGTACGGCGGCTGTTCCTGGGTGAAATCCCTGTCCCATATCCACGACTGCTGGTTCCTTCGCGCTGCTATGTGCGCGCTGAAACTAGGCTATGGATGGTAAAGAATTGGCTTACGCTGACGATGTTTCACCGAAGCGGAAGCGGCACCGGCCCGCTCGGTGTCAGCTCTGCTGAACCATATCTTCAGCGCGTCTTGAACAGGCGCGACGCCGCATAACCCAGCCCGACCGACAAGAGCACCGCGCAAATGCCGTACAGCAGCCCGTTGCGCTGCGCCGCCAGAGCGACAAAGCGCTCGAAACCAGTTTTGCGGATTTCGACCGGGCGCGCCGCCACCGCAATCACCCGTCCGCGCGAGATCAGATAAGTTTCGGCGCGGTACATGCCTTCGGGTACCCGCGCGGGCACAGGAATGCGCGCGCGATAGAGCACGCCGTCGCTAATCTCAACCGCCCGTCCGTTTTCAAAAAACAGCCCCATCCGCCGGTATAGGTCGATCAAGCCCGTCTCAAATCGCACTAGCCGGTCGGGCGCGGAAAAACCCACCGGCGACATTTGCAGATTGGCAAGACCCAGCTCGTAGATCGCCGCCGTACGCTCGTCGATCAACTGCTCGATCGGAGCCGACGACCCGATGGCGTAAAAACCCGGGGCCGAACGTAGCCGCAAACTGTCGGCATTCAGCCAGATTCCCGCGACGCGTTGCTTTTCGCGCAGGATGATCGGCCGCACCGGCCCCTTCAGCACCACGACGATATCGGCCCGGTCGGTTGGCAACCGCTGGCCGGGATAAAGGATCGCGCCGAACAGCAGCAGTTCCTCGCCCGAGAAACTATATTTGATGTCGATGGTGCGGCTCGAAACGTCGGGCACGAGTCGCGGGTCCTGTGCCTGTGCAGGTGCACCCGCCAGCAATCCGAAGATCAATCCAAGAAGCGCCAATGCCCTCATTGCACGGTGTAGATTTCGTCAGGCCGGAACCCCAGCCCCAGCGCCATGCGAAACGCCACCAGTAGCACAATCGCCGCCAGCGCCAGCCGCAGCTTTTCGGGTGGGAGGGCCTGGGCGAAGCGCGCACCGAACTGCGCGCCAACGACCCCGCCGACCAACAGCAATGCGGCCAGAACAATGTCGACCGCGCGCGTCGTCACCGAATGCACGAGCGTCGTCGCCATTGTCACGAACAATATCTGGAACAGCGAGGTGCCGACCACCACCTGCGTCCCCATGCCGAGCAGATAGAGCATTGCGGGGACCATGATAAACCCGCCGCCAACCCCCAGCAGCATCGTCAAAATGCCGGTAACCACCCCCAGCAACAAGGGTGCCAGCGGCGAGATATACAGGCCCGACCGGTAAAAGCGCCAACGCAGCGGCAGGTTGGCGACCACCGGATGGTGCCGCCGCTTGCGCGCAGGTGGCGGCAGGCCCAGTTTCTGCGCTTGGATCGCGCTCCACGCCTCGCGCGCCATCAACGTACCCACCGTGCCCAGCAAAATGACATAGAGCAGCGCGATGACCGTATCGATTTGCCCCCACGCGCTCAGCAGCTCAAACAGCCCGGCGCCGATTAACGACCCTAGCAGACCGCCTGCGATCATCACCCCGCCCATTTGCAGATCGACACCGCCGCGTTCATAATGCGCCAGCGCGCCCGACACGCTGGCCCCTGTCACCTGCGTCGCTGCCGAGGCCGCCGCTACCGTCGGCGGAATACCGTAAAAAATCAGCAGCGGCGTGGTTAGAAAACCGCCGCCCACGCCGAACATGCCCGACAAAAAGCCAACGCCGCCGCCCAGCAGGATGATCACCAGCACATTGACCGACAGATTGGCTACAGGAAGATAGAGGTCCATCGGTTCCGCCAGTTATAGCGGACGAGCGCCCGCTTCGCCTTGGCTCTAGACCATTTCGGCGCGCGTTGGAATCGCTTCCATTGCCGTTCAGAAATCCGCCGCCAGCGTCAATGCCAGTCCGCTGCCCGGCCGTGCGTTACCCGCCACACGTTCGCGCCAATCCAGCGCGATTTGCGCCCCGTGACCCACATCGGGCAGCACCAGCGTCGCGCGTGGCCCGGCATCAATCCGCCGCGCGTCGGGCTGAACTGCCCCGCCCAGCATCGTGCCCAGCGACAGCCGCATGCCCCGGCGCGCCGCCACCTCGCGCTGCACCGTCACCGCGCCATCCGCAAATCCCGCGACCGTGCCATAGTCGGCCGCCCCGGCCTGAGCATAGGCAGACAAGCGGAAATCCAGCGGCAGGGCCCGATTGTCGACTCCGCCAGCGGCATAGATCAGCGTGGTATCACGGCCCGGCCCGGTCACGACCGTTCGCCGCTCGGCATGAATGTCCAGCGGGAGGCTGTTGAACGGTCGCACCGCGACTCCAACGGCCACATCCAGCACATCGCGCCGCCCCGGCGCATGGGCCGCGCGGACATAGGCCCGCAGCAGAAGCGACCGATCAACCAAATAGGTCAATCGCGCTGTCGACTGGCTACCGCCTAGTCGCGTCGCGCTATCCGGCCCCACCGCCGGCGTGCCATCATTGCCCCGCCAATAGCTTGTCACCGCCAGCGACCAGCGCTGGTCCGCTGTCGCGGCAGGCCAGCGCGGCAGCGGTGCCAGCAGCGCGAGCCCGGGCGCAAAATCGCTGCGGCGCGGCGGCAACGACAGCGCGCTGACTGCTGCCGCTGGCCTTGTCCCAAAGCGCTGCAACAGCGCCAAGCGCCAGGCATGGCGCTCCTCCCCCATAAAGCCCGACGCTAAACTCGTCTGAGGAGCCGCCATCCGCGCGACGAGCACGAACGGCGCCGGCTCGGTCGTGGCCGGCAGCGGAGCTCGTGGCATTGTTGTCGCAGCAAGTGGCTGCTCGGGCAGCGGCATGACTTCTTGACGGACAAAGTCCGGCGAACGCGCGAATGGCGAGACCTGGGGTGCCGGGCCAATGGCGCCGGGGAATTGGCTCGCCAGCCGTATCAGTACCCACAGCAGCAGCAGCAACAGCAAAAAGCGCGGCCCCCGCGCCCGCCATAACGGCAAGGTCAGCACCGGCATCATCGGATTTTCTGCCATTGGTCGCTGTGAATGACCGCGCGATGCTCAGTTTTGTCCCACACCAACTCGTGCGTCCGCAATTGGCGCAGATACAGAATCAGGGCCCGGCGCGCGGCCAACATGTGGATAACATTGGCCAAAAAGGCGCGCGGCATGGCCAGCAATCCCTGCTGCCACCCATAGACGGCGGTGGTGAACATCAGCCGCATCGCCAGCCGCCACAGCATCAGAAATATATTCCCGCCCAACAGCGTCATAAGCGTTGGCGACAATGGCTTGCTGTCCCACCAGCCCATCAGCTCGCCGCTGCGGACTATCCCCGCCAAAATCAGGCTCAGATAGCCGGCAAGGATAATGATTGCCACCAGCGGCGCGCGCCGGTCACGCCACAGCATCCAGCGCGTCATCCAGCGCGGACCATTTACCGGCGCGACTTGCCCGCGCGACCTGCCGGCACTGCCCGTCCAGTCCAACCGGTCCCATCCAGCCAGCGCAATTCCGGCAATCCAGCGGCCCTTTTGCCGGACGCATGCCTCCAGGGTCGCGGGAAATTCGCTGCGCACGGCAATCCGCGACCCGTCATGGCCGCGCGCCTCAACAAAGCGACAGGTTTCGCCTCGCGCAGCCAGGATCAACCCCAGCTCATAATCTTCGGTCAAGCTATCGGCATGAAATGGCCCATCCCCTCGCTCAAGCGCCAGCAGCGCCAGCGCCTGCCTCGCAAAGGCACAGCCGACACCTGCCGCCGGCAGGCCCGCAGCGGCCGCGCTGCGCAGCGGCAATTCCTTGCCATGGGCCTCGGCAAATTCATCGGCATAATGCGCAGCCACCGGCCCTTGACCGGGCCAAAGCAGCGGCTGAACGGGGATCTGCACCATCGCCGCACCCGGCAATTCGCGCCGGAATAATTCGATTTCCTCGGCGTGCACCCGATCTTCGGCATCGTGCAACACGACCGCTGCGAATCGCCACCCTTCCGCCTGCTCGTCGGCCTCCATCGCGCGCCATATACGGTTCAGATTGTCGGCCTTGCTGGTCGGCCCCGGCTGATCGCCAATCACCAACCGCAACGAAGCGTGGTTCGCCACCCGCGCACTCACCGCAAAAATTGTTTCGGCATCGTTCGGATAACAGCCGACATAGATGCGTACATCCTGCCCCGACCAGGCGCCAAGCATGGCGTCGAGCGTGCCGGGCAGCACCGCCCATTCGCGCCAGGCTGGAATGAATATGGCAATGACCCCCTTCAGAGGGGGCGCCGAAGCTGCGCGTCGGTTGCGCCGGTCGCGACTAAGCCATAACAGATCGAACAACAGATCTTCGAGGCCCAGCAACAATATGCCAACGGCGGCCAGCAGCACGATTTCGTGCTGGACCAATTGCAGGACCAGTGCGACCCATTCGGTCGAGAGCTCCACCAAGTGCCCCCTGTTTGCCCTACGTCACATTGCCCGCAACGCGGTCGGGACATGAACGCAATGGCAAACCTAGCGTCGCCTCATGCCAAGTAAAGCGTTTGCGATACACATTTTTTTCGGGACAGAGACGAATATTGGTCAAAGCACAGTGAGCGGCCTATAGCGCGTCCCCATGCTCACCGACCGCATATTGTTCATCGATGGCGAAGCTATCGTGCTCGACAAACCCGCCGGCTTGCCAGTGGATGCGCCGCGCGATGGTTCCATCAGCCTGGAGAACCATCTGCAGTCGTTGACCTTTGGCTTCAAGCGCTGGCCGGTGGCTGTGCACCGGCTTGACCGCGACACATCGGGCTGCTTGCTGCTCGCGCGAAATCCCAAGGTCGCGGGACGCTTCACCCGCGCTTTTGAAGAGCGGGGCGTTGCCAAATCCTATTTGGCGATCCTGTCTGGCATCCCCACAGCGACCGGCGGCACGATCGACTTGGCCCTGCGCAAGATTTCCAGCGCCGAGCAGGGCTGGCGAATGGTCGGCGCTGGAAATGGCACGCGCGGCGCAAAGTCCGCCATCTCGCACTGGGAATTGCTCGCGCAGCATGACGGCCAGGCGCTGGTACGTTTTCGCCCCGAAACCGGCCGCACGCATCAGCTGCGCGTCCATGCGCTTGAGGCGCTGGGCCATGCTATTGTCGGCGACCCCGTTTATGGCAATGGGCTGGGTGCGGCGCGCACCCTGCTGCACGCCGAACGCATCGAATTGACCCGCGAAGCGAAGCCTTCGGTGGTGGCGGCGGCCCCCTTTCCCGCTGATTTCGCCGCGCTTGGCTTTACCGCGCCCGAGCCAGCCCATGGCTGAGCTCCCCGAACATCTGATATCCGAGCGCTTCTTGGCGGGGTCAGGGCCGGGCGGCCAGAATGTCAACAAGGTTGCGACCGCCTGTCAGCTGCGCATCGATGTTTATGCGCTGGGGTTGGACCCAGAGGTGTTTCGGCGGCTCAAGAGCTTGGCTGGGGGCAAGCTGACCGCAGGCGGCGAGTTGCTGATCACTGCGCGCCGGTTCCGCACACAAGAGGCGAACCGTGCTGACGCGCGGACGCGCCTCGCCGCGCTGCTCGATGCCGCCCATGTGCGCCCCGAACGCCGCATCAAGACCCGCCCGAGCAAGGCTGCCAAAGCCAAACGGGTCGAAAGCAAAAAGGCGCGTAGCCAGATCAAGGCGGGCAGGGGCCGGGTTCAGCACGACTGATTCTTGGTCGGCGGCAAAGCCTTGTTAACCAGAATAGAATAGGGCGGGCCGCGAAATACTTCTTGTCGCGGAGGGCCGCAGTGACCGATTTGTTCCGTTCCATCCTGATGGGTCTCGGCTGCCTGTCGATCCTAAGCTTTGTCGGTTGCTCGATGCTCGGGGCCGGCGCCATCGTCGCCGCCGACCGCGCCATCGACCGCGCGGAAAAAATCGAAGCCGAGAACGACCAAAAAGGTCCGTGGGACAAGTAGGCCCGCGCGCCGCTTGACTCCGTCCGCGCGCCAGCAATGCTGCGCCGTCCATGTGCAACCTTTATCGCCTCGACGCCCCGGCCAACCAGATTGCCGCGCACTTCGGTGCGGAAGCGGGCGATGACCCATGGGCGGGCGGCTACGTCTCACCAAAACGTCCCGGTCCTGTTGTTGTAAGCAATGGCCAACCCGGTGGTGTGCGGCGACTGGTCCCCATGCTCTGGGGTTTTCCGCCCCCGCCGCAGGGCCGCGCCCCGGTCACCAATGTCCGCAACCTCACCAGCCCGTTCTGGATCGGCACGCTGCGCCACGCCGAGTTGCGCTGTCTGGTGCCGGTCACCGCCTTTCAGGAATGGTCCGGTGAGAAAGGGGCAAAGCGCCAGCACTGGTTCGGCCTTCCCTCGCAACCGATTTTCGCGTTTGCTGGGATTTTTCGCCATACCGACGACTGGCCCTGCTTTGCCTTCCTAACGTGCGAGCCCAACCGACTCGTCGGGGCCTATCACCCCAAGGCCATGCCGTTGATTTTGCATGCTGAGGATTATGACGACTGGTTAACCGGCGAATGGAATAAAGTACAGGCGCTGGCCGTTCCCTTCCCGTCGCAGCTCATGCAGGTCGCCGACACGCCAGAGCGTCTATGCCGTTAACGCTTGATCTTTACCCGGAGGAAACCATTGCTGGCGCACTATATTAGCACGGGTCAACCGGGAGCCATGCGTGCCTGACCAAAAGTACAAGACCGCAATCGCATCCGATACGCGCCGCTCAAAGCGGGTGCGGATCACCGCGCGCGCGCGATTTCGCGAGGTCGGGGCCAATCCTTATGAGGTGGAAATCGACGATCTGTCGGCCACCGGCTTTCGCATGATCAGCTACACGCGCCCGCGCACGGGCACCCGCATTTGGGTGACGCTGCCTGGGCTACAATCATTGGAAGCGGTGGTGCGCCGGACCCAAGGCAATAATCACGGCTGTGAATTCACTCAGCCGCTGCACCCCTCGGTGGCCGCACACCTGCAGTCGCTGCTGAAGGCGCGCAAAGCGGATTGAATTTTGCCAGCACCGCGCTTTCCCGCTAGGGCGCGGGACATGCAGCAAATCTTTCTCGTCATGGTTGGCGGTGCCGTGGGGGCCGGGGCGCGATTCGGGCTTGCCCAATGGGTCGCGACCCGATTTGCCTACAGCTTTCCTGTCGCCACGCTGGCGGTGAACATTGTCGGTTGCTTTATCATGGGAATGCTCGCCGCTTGGCTAGCCCGTAGCGCAGCGGGTGAGGCGCTGCGACTGTTTGTCGGCGTCGGCATGCTCGGCGGCTTCACAACCTTTTCCGCCTTCAGCCTCGATTGGTGGATGCTGATGGAACGCGGTGCGACCGGCGCGGCGCTGGCCTATGTCGCCGCTTCTGTGATCGGCGCGCTCGCCGCCTTTGCGCTCGGCCTAATGCTGGTAAGAGCCCTTACATGAGCGCGACGGACCCGATTATCATTGCCGACGAAG
Source organism: Sphingopyxis sp. sgz302558 (assembly GCF_057220455.1). Lineage (NCBI taxonomy): Bacteria > Pseudomonadati > Pseudomonadota > Alphaproteobacteria > Sphingomonadales > Sphingopyxidaceae > Sphingopyxis > Sphingopyxis sp. sgz302558. Next base: position 46,588 of record NZ_JBXPUZ010000001.1, read on the forward strand.
ACGACGGCATCCGCCTCGACCGCTGGTTCAAGCGCCACCGCGAGGGCACCCCGCACGCGCTGCTCGCGCGCTGGGCACGTTCGGGGCTGCTCACCCTCGATGGCAAAAAGGCCGATGTGTCGGACCGCATTGCCGCCGGCCAAGTGCTGGTTGCGCCGCAGCCGCCGGCCCCCGCAGCTCCGCGTCCGCGCGCGTCGCGTGCACCGCTCAGCGATGCCGACATCGCCTTTGCCGAAACGCTGGTCATCCACCGCGACGCCAGCGCGCTGGTGCTCGACAAGCCGCCGGGTCTTGCGACGCAAGGCGGGACCAAGACCAGTGAGCATGTCGATGGTCTGCTCGATGCCTTGAAGGGGGATGCTCCGGTAAGGCCCAAACTGGTTCACCGGCTCGACAAAGATACGTCGGGCGCGCTGCTGGTTGCGCGCACTCCGCGCGCAGCGGCCTTTTTCTCCAAAGCCTTTTCCAACCGCAGCGCGCGCAAAACCTATTGGGCCATTGTGGTCGGCGTGCCAGCGGTCGAAGCGGGCGAAATCAACCTGCCCCTCGCCAAACAGCCCGGTACCGGCGGCGAGAAGATGCATGTGAGCGAGGCGGCGGGGCAGCCCGCACTCACCCGCTACCGCGTGCTAGACCGCGCGGGTAATGAAGCGGCGTGGGTTGAGCTGCATCCGCTCACCGGGCGCACCCATCAGCTGCGCGTCCATATGGCTGCCATTGGCCATCCCATTGTTGGCGACGGCAAATATGGCGGCAAGGCAGCGTTTCTGACGGGAACGATCAGCCGCAAATTGCATCTTCACGCCCGCCGCCTGCGAATCGACCATCCCGATGGCGGCAAGCTCGACATTGCTGCCGAGCTGCCTGACCATTTCGCCGCCAGCATGGCGTCGCTTGGTTTCGACCCGGTGCTCGGTGACACTCCCGACCCCGGCGAGATCGCCGCTGCGGTTGCCCCGCGCGCTATCGCCAAGGTGAAAGCCAAAGCGCACGCCAAACAGCTGCGCAAAGCACGGCGCGGCGAACGGCGCGGTCGCGCCGAGGTGAAGGCTTCCCGCCCCGGCAAGCCGCGCAAGCCGGCACCGAAGAAACCACCCAAGAAGCCCTGACATGCATCCCAACCCCGCTTTCCGCCCCAAGGACGAAGACATCGCCGCATTGCTGGTGCGCGAGATTGGCTTTGCCGCGATATTCCTGACCACGCCCGACGGCCCGCGCGTCGCGCATGTGCCGGTGTTGCTCGCTGCCGACGACCGGACGTTGCGCTTCCACCTCGCGCGCGGCAATGCGCTGACGAAGCATCTGGATGGTGCGACGGCGCTCGCAGTGGTGCAGGGGCCCGACGCCTATGTCAGTCCGGCTGACTATGGCGACGATGCCCAAGTGCCGACATGGAATTATGTTACCGTCGAGCTGGAAGGTCGGGCGCGCCAGACGAGCCGCGATGCGCTCATCACCCTGCTTGATGATGTTTCAGCGGCGCACGAGGGCCGCATCGCCGCCGACCCACCATGGACGCGCGCCAAGATGGACCCGGCGCAGTTCAGCCGCATGGTCGACGCGATCATCGGCTTTGAAATTGACGTGACCGCGTGGCGCACAACGCTCAAATTGTCACAGAATAAGGCGCCTGACATGGCAAGCCGCGTCCAGACGGCGCTCGCCGCGCGCGGCCATGGTGCCTTGGCGCAACTGATGCAGCATCTGACCCCGCTCAAGGATTACCGGCCATGACCCCCGACGAACGCGAAGCCCAGGCCCGCAGCCGCTATTTTGTGCTCGCAGCGCTGCGGCTGTTCGGTGCGCTGATGATTATGGCCGGCTTTGTGCTCATCATGGGCCGATGGGAATTGGCCGGCGCAGATGTGGACCGGTACATCGGTATTGTTTTCGTGCTGGTGGGCGCGTTTGACTTTGCCGTTGCGCCCATGCTCTTGGCGCGCAACTGGAAGCGCGAAAACGACCGGTGAAGCGGTTCTGGAAGGAAGCGGGCGTCGCCGCTGACGATGCGGGCTTTGCCGTTCAGCTCGATGGCCGCGCCGTGCGCACGCCCGCGCGCGCGCCGCTGGTGGTGCCCGCACGGCCGCTGGCCGAAGCCATTGCCGCCGAATGGGCAGCGCAGGGCGAAGCGGTGGACCCGCGCGCCATGCCGCTCACTGGCCTGGCCAATGCCGCCATCGACCATGCCGCCCCGGACCCCGCGGCTTTTGCCGCAACCCTGCTGCCCTATGCCGAAACCGATCTGCTATGCTACCGAGACGACCGCGACGCGGTTTTGGCAGCCGAGCAGGCGGCGGCGTGGAATCCGTTGTTGGCATGGGCCGAAGCGCGCTGGGGTGTTGAATTCATGCTGGCACAGGGCATTATCCATGTCGCCCAGCCTTCTGCGACAATTGCCCGGATGCAATCTGCTGTCACCGCACTCCCGCCCTTCCGCCTCGCCGCGCTGTCCCCGCTCGTGACAATCGGCGGCAGCCTAGTCGCCGCGCTCGCTGTCGAAGCCGGCGAGCGCGATGCTGCCGGGCTGTGGCCAGTGGTTTGCCTCGACCAACTTTATCAGGAGCGCCGCTGGGGCCATGACACCCAGGCTGCCCTGCAGCGCGCCGCGCATGAGCGCGACTGGCTGAATGCAGCGCAATTTCTGAGCCTGCTCTAATCCACAAACACCGGCGGGCGTTTCTGCATTTCCGCCAACACCGCTTCGATCTGGTTGGGCTTGCGGATGACCTTGATCTGTTCGTCGCTTTCGGCCTGTAACAGTTCAGCGTCGCTTGCATCGGCCAGCATGTTGCACAGCCGCTTGGCACCGCGCACCGCGTGCGGATTCTTGTTGGCGATCAACCGCGCCAGCTCCATCGCATGGGCCAGCGGATCGTCCGACACATGCGTGGCAAAACCCAGCGCCTTGGCCTCGGCCCCTGAAAATTCGCGGTTGGTATAGATCATCTCGCGCAGGACATCGTCGGCGACCTGCGTGCGCCACAGCGCCATACCCGCGACATCGGGCACCAGTCCCCATTTCATTTCCATGATCGCAATGCGCGTGTCTGGGTGGACGATGCGGATGTCGGCGGCCGCCATGATCTGGCTGCCCGCGCCAAACGCCACGCCATGCACCGCCGCGATCACCGGCACTGGCAGGTCGCGCCAGCCCCAGGCGACATATTGCGCATGATTGGCGATGCCGCGGCTGCGGTCCGCCAGGCTGTGCCCGGTGCTGCTGGTGCCAGGGTCGCGATCGCCCGCCATGCTGGCAAGGTCAAGCCCCGCGCAAAAGGCGCGGCCTTCACCGGACAGCACAACCACGCGCAGCCCGGCCATGGCCTTCAACTGGTCGACTGCCCCCGCAATCGCCTCCCATTGCGCTGCATCGAGCGCATTCATTTTGTCGGGACGGTTGAAGCGCACATCGGCTATGCCGCCGTCCAGCATGGTGATGGTAACTCGCTCGCTCATGCTGTGCCCCTCATCAGTGCCGCCTCGACCAGCGGCAATTGGTCGTTCCCAAAATACATGTCATTGCCACCCACAAAGATGGTCGGCGAACCATAGCCGCCGCGCGCGATCAGCTCGTCGGTGTTGACGCGCAGCCGCGCCTTAACCGGGTCGCTGGCGCTGGCCAGCAGCAGCGCCGCGCCGTCGAGGCCCACAGCATTGGCCGCCGCTACCAGCATCGCGGGGTCGTCGAGATTTTCCTGCCGGTCGAAATAGCCGGCAAAGGCCTCGCGCGTGAAGGCCGCCAGCGCCGCCTGATCCTCCTCCAGCGCGCAGCAAAAGCGCATCGCCGCCACGCTTTTCGCTGGATGATAAATAGAAGGGAAGTTCATCGGCACGCCCGCCAGTGCGGCCCAATCCTTTAGCACCTTCCAGCTGTGCTGCAGCCGCCGGTTGTCGCTTTGCTCGCGCGCGGCATAGACAGCCGGATTGACCGCATTGAACACGCCGCCCACCAAAATCGGGCGCAGCACTGCGTCAGAACCGGTCCGCTCCCGCACCCCCTCCAGATTGTGAAAGGCAAGGCACGTCCAGGGACTCGATAGGTCATAGAAAAATTCGATGCGCGGGATTGGCATCAGCTTTTGATCCCGAACAGAATCTCGCGAGCCTTGGCCTCGTCTTCGGGCGCACGGTTGCGCCACTCCTTGTGCAGCTCCATGCCCGTCAGCACGGCGGGGCGCTGGCGCAATTTTTCAAACCAGGCATCGACATAGCCAAATTCGCTGCGATCGATGTCACGTGCTTTGGTCGTTGCGACCCACGGAAAGATTGCCATATCGGCGATGCTGTATTCGCCTGCGACGCAGTCGCCGGTCTTGGCCAGCTGACGGTCGAGCACGCCCAGCAGCCGTTTGCATTCCTTGTCATAGCGGTCGATCGCATAGGCAATCTTCTCGGGCGCATAGAGTTTGAAATGGCCGTCCTGCCCGAACATCGGCCCCAGCCCGCCCATCTGCCACATCAGCCATTCGGTCACGCGCACCCGGCCGCGCAGGTCACTCGGCATAAACTTACCTGTCTTGTCAGAGAGATAGAGTAGGATTGCGCCAGTTTCGAACACGCTGATCGGCGCACCGCCGCCCCCAAAGCGCTCGGGCGGATCGTCATCGACAATCGCGGGCATGCGGTTGTTGGGGCTGATCGCCAGAAATTCAGGCTTGAACTGGTCGCCTGCGCCAATGTTCACCGGAACGACGCGATAGGCGAGGCCCATTTCCTCCAGCGCGATGCTGATCTTCCAGCCGTTGGGGGTAGGCCAGTAATAAAGATCAATCATCAATAACGCTCCAGCTGGACCGGCAAATATTTGTACCCATGCACGAAGCACGCCGGCACCCGTTCGGGTTCGCCCACCGCCTGCACGCGCAGCCGGCGCTTCGCCAGCTGCTCAAGCAACACCACCAACTGCACCTCGGCGACGCGCGCGCCGACACAGCGGTGGATGCCATAGCCGAACGACAGGTGCCGCCGCGCATTGTCGCGATCGACGATAATACGGTCGGCATCGTCGAACAGGCTCTCGTCACGGTTGGCCGAGATGTACCACAGCACGACCTTCTGTCCTTTCTTCATGCGCGCGCCATCGACTTCGGCATCCTCGGTCAGTGTGCGGCGCATATGCGCCAGCGGGGTTTGCCAGCGGATAATCTCGCTCACCGCATTGGGAATGAGCGAGGGGTCTGCCTCCAGCTTCGCGCGCTCTTCGGGAAATTGCGACAGGCCATAGGCAAAGCCCGACATGGTGTTGCGCGTGGTGTCATTGCCGCCAACGATCAAAAGGATGAGATTGCCAATGAACTCGCGCTCGTCCATTTCCTTCATTGCATCGGACTGCAGCATGATCGAGATCAGATCTTTGCCGGGCGCCTGCAACCGCTGCTGCCACAATTGGGCAAAGGCGCCGCCCATTTCGGTCATCGCCTGGTTGCGAATCTGGATGCCGCCGGGGCGCCGGATCAGTTCGACATCGCCGCCGATATCCGACCATTCAGTCAGCTTATGACGCTCCTCCCAGGGGAAGTCGAATAGCTTGGCCAGCATACCTGTCGTCAACTCGATCGACACGCGCTCGACCCAGTCAAACGCCTCGCCAATCGGCAGCGTGTCGAGCAATGCCGCCGTGCGTTCCTCGACCTCGGCCTTCATCGCTGCAACCTCGCTTGGCCCGAATGCCGGTGCGACCGTGCGGCGCTGCCCGGTGTGGATCGGCGGGTCTTGCGCGATGAACATCGGCAGGCGCATTTCGCCTTCGATCAGCTTATCGGGGTCAAAGGCCACCGATATGCCGCCATATTCCCAGCTTGATGAGAATATCTTGGGCAGCGCCTCAATCTGGACAATCGGCTTATAGGTCGCAACCGACCAATGCGGCCCGAAATAGCTGTCGGCGACAAAGTGGATCGGCGCCTCGGCACGGTGACGGCGGAACGGCTCCTGCCAGCGATCTTCGGCATAAAGCGCCGGATCGGTCATGTCGAAAGGATCGGAAACGATCCGCTCGGCCAGCAATGCTTCGGTCATCTGCCTCTCCCCTCCCGGCTCCTCAGCCGGCCACCTGATCCTTCGCCCAATATTGATCGCGCAGCAGCCGTTTATACAGTTTGCCGGTGTCGTGCCGCGGCAGCGCTTCCAGAAAATCGATACGACGCGGGATTTTCACGCCCGACAGCTTTTCGCGGGCAAAAGCGATCAGCTCGGCGCGGAAATCATCGGTCGCATCAGCCATGTCAGCGGGCTGGATCACGGCAATTACTTCCTCGCCCATTTCCTCGTGCGGGCCGCCGACCACGGCGACGTCCGTCACCTTGGGGTGTGTGACAAGGTGGTTCTCGATTTCCTGCGGATAGATATTCACTCCGCCCGAAATGATCATGAAGCTCTTGCGGTCGGTCAGATAGAGGAAGCCTTCATCATCGACCCGCCCGACATCGCCCAGCGTTGACCAGCCCTTGGAGTTGCGGCTCGATTTGGTCTTCTCCGGGTCACCATGATATTCGAAGCTCTGGTCGCTTTCGAAGAATACCGTACCTTCCTGCCCGACCGGCACTTCGGTTTCATTGTCCTCACCCATGATATGGACCGTGCCCAGAATTGGCCGCCCCACTGTGCCCTGATGCGTCAGCCAGTCATGGCTGTTCACATAGGTCATGCCGTTGCCCTCGGATCCGGCATAATATTCCAGCAGCACCGGCCCCCACCAGTCGATCATCGCCGCTTTTACCGGCACCGGGCAGGGCGCGGCGGCATGGATCGCCGATTTCATTGACGACACATCATAACGCGCGCGCACATCATCGGGCAGCTTCAGCATCCGCACAAAATGTGTCGGCACAAACTGGCTGCTGTTGCATTTATACCGCTCGATGGCCGCCAGCGCACCTTCGGGATCAAACTTCTTCATCAACACCACCGTGCCGCCCAGCCGGTGGATAGTCATCGACCAGCGCAGCGGCGCAGCATGATACAGCGGCGCAGGCGATAGGTAGATGCTCTCACTGTTGATCCCGAATACCATCGAGGCGAGCGCAACCAATGCATTGGGCGCGTCGATCGCCGGCTCGGCGGGCAACGGCACGCGGACCCCTTTGGGCCGCCCCGTGGTACCTGACGAATAGAGCATGTCCGTTCCCGCACGCTCGTCAGCAATGGGAGTCGCCGGCATATCCGCAACCGCATCTTCCCAGCTGACAAACCCTGCAATCTCGCCGCCGAGCGAAAAGCGTTCGACCTTTGCGGTCAGCGCCAGCGCGGCGTTGCCCAGGCTGGCCGAAACCACCAGCATCTTTGCGCCGCTATTTTCCAGAATATAGTCGGTCTCGTCCTGCGTCAGCCGCGAGGAGATGCACACATAGCGCAGCCCCGCACGCTGCGCGCCCCACACCAGCCCGTAATAATGCGGCGTGTTGTCGAGCATGAAGGCAACGACATCCTCATGGCCCAGGCCGTGCGCGCGGAGCAGGTGGGCGGCGCGGTTCGACGCCGCGTCCATGGCAGAATAGCTGATAGTTTCGCCCGTTTCGGCAACGATGATCGCCGCCTTGTCCGGGTGCGCGCGCGCGTGAACGCTGGGGTGCATGATTCGTCTCTCTCCGCCCTTTTTTGTGCTTGGGGCAAATGAGTAGCGGACGGAAACTCATCGTCAAGCGCGCCCCGACCGCTCTGCGCCGTCGCGGCGGGAGCGCAGGCCATAGCCATGGCCACGCACCGTCATCAGCATGGGCCAGCCAAAGCCGCGGTCCACTTTGGCGCGCAGCCGCGACATATGCACCTCGATGCGGTTCGTGCCGGGATCAAAATCAATCTTCCACACCGCGCGCCACAGCGCGTCGCGGGAAATGATGCGGTCGGGCATCCGCGCCAACCGCGTCAGCAGGTCAAATTCGCGCAGCGGTAGCGCGATGGGCTGACCAAGCCGCGTTACCCGCCGGTCGATCAGGTCGATGCGCAGCTCGGCACATTCCAGCCGCCCCGATGTCAGCCGTTGCCGCCGCAGCAAGCCGCCAACACGCGCCAACAATTCGCGGGCGTCGCCGTTCCATGCCAGCGCGTCATCGGCCCCCGATTGCAAGGCCGCCAGTCGCTGTTCAAGCGAATTGCCCTGGGTCAGCGCGATCAACGGACGCACCCCCGCCACGGCCCGCGCCAGCGCCACCAGATGCACCGGCTCTTCCCAGCCGCCAAAGGGGGCGATCAGCAGCGCGTCATAGGGTTCGTCAAGCCACGCCCGCATGCCGGTGACCGGCGCAGGCAGCACGCCTGCCCGCCAGCCATGCCGTTCCACCGCCGCGAGCAAAGCGTCGCGCTCGCCGGCGGAAGGGTGAAAAATGGCCAGCTGAGCTTTGCCGGACATGTACTGAAACGTCACACATGGGTCGGACATAAGCTTCCTTCTGCGGCTAGGACAACGACAACAGGCCAACCTATCGCGCGGCAGGGCGCACCGCCATGCTGCACCGTTTCGTCAGCGAAAGTGCGGGCGATTTGCCACGCCGCGGCTTGCTGGTTATGCCCGCTGCATGACCGATGCCGCCACCTTGCTCGCCAGCGACTTTGCCACTCTGCCCGATCTCGTTCGCGCCCATGCCAACGAGCGAGAGGCTGCCGCCGCGGTTGCCGATGCGGCGGGTCGGCTTGTTTGGGGCGAACTCGACGCGCTGGCCGACCGCATCGCGGCGCGGCTCCAGCGCGACGGCGTCACGATCGGGACGCGCGTCGCCATCGCCGGACTGAACAGCACCGCGCAGGTCGCGGTTATAATCGGCACGTTACGCGCCGGGGCCTGCGCCGGCCTGATCACCAACAGCGCAACGGGCGAACAAATGGCGGCAATGGTGCGCGACACCGGCGCGGCGCATCTGTTTCTTGATGCCGCCGCTGCGGCCAGCCTCGACGGCCATGACACCAGCGCGGCCGTACGCATCGCCATGGATGGCTCGGCGGCAGGCGAAGCGCTCGCCGACTGGATGGCCCCCGCCGGAACCGCGCCCACGTCCGTTGCCATCACCCCCGATGATGAATTCAATATCATCTATTCTTCTGGAACCACCGGCACGCCCAAAGGCATTGTCCACACCCACGGCATGCGTTGGCAGCATATCATGCGCGGCGTTCCGGCCTATGGTCCGGCGGCAGTAACCATCCTCTCGACCCCGCTTTATTCCAACACCACCATGGCGAGCTTCCTGCCGACGCTCGGATCGGGCGGCAAAGTCGTGCTGATGCCCAAATTCGACGCGCGCGGCTTCCTCGAACTGGCGCAGCGGGAGCGCGCAACCAATTGCATGCTCGTGCCAGTGCAATACCGCCGCATCATGGCGCTACCGGACTTCGACGTATTCGACCTGTCGAGCTTCGTGATGAAATACTGCACCTCCGCCCCCTTTGCGGCTGAGCTCAAGGCCGATGTGCTCGCCCGCTGGCCCGGCGGCCTCGTCGAAATTTATGGCATGACCGAAGGCGGCGGCGTGTGTCTGCTCGAGGCGCATAGATATCCGCACAAGCTCGCTACCGTCGGCCAGCCCGCACCCGGCCATGACATGCGCGTGATCGACGAGGACGGGAACGAGCTGCCCCCTGGCTCGGTCGGCGAAATTGTCGGGCGCTCGCCCGCGATGATGAAGGGCTATAACAACCGCCCTGACGCCACTAGCGCGATGCACTGGCACGATACCGACGGCAACCTGTTCTACCGCCATGGCGACATTGGCCGCTTTGACGAGGACGGCTTCCTGACGCTCATGGACCGCGCCAAGGATATGATCATCTCGGGCGGGTTCAACATCTTCCCCAGCGACCTTGAAGCCATCCTGCTCGCCGACCCGCGCGTTGTCGAAGCCGCCGTCGTTGGCGTGCCGAGCGAAGAATGGGGCGAAACGCCGGTCGCCTTTGTGGTGCTGAAAGAAGGTGATGCCGAAGCTGTCCGCGCCGCGTGCAACGCGCAGGTCGGCAAAACCCAGCGCCTTTCGGCTATCACGCAGGTTAATGAGCTGCCACGCAGTCCTATTGGCAAGGTGCTCAAGCGCGAACTGCGTGACGCCTATGCAGCCAGTTAACCCGCCCCTTCAAGGCAGGGAGTTACGGTTCGAGGCCCGCCGCCCGAAGCGCAGCCAGCGCGTTATTCAGCCGCGCATCGCCATCGCCCGTCACCCACGCCCATGGCAGCGCGCGCTGCTCGAGCTCACCTACGGCGACATTCATGAACTGTAATCGCGCCAACTGGCTCCCGAATAGCCGCGTGCCGTCATCCTGCCATGGCAAATCCAGCGCGGGGACCAGATAAAAATCGGCGACCTCCTCCCAAAGATCAATTTCGGGCAGGCGCTCGCCCAGCAGCATGACTGCCCATGCCTGCGTCATCAGCGGGTCGGTATCTGAAATCAGCCATTTGGGCCGCTCCGCCAAGGCATTGCGCGTCGCGGCCACATGCCCGCGAAAAATCGCCAGCAAATCATTGCGTGACAGGTCGACGCCATGCACTTCGCAATAGGTGCGGCCATATTCGGGCAAATAGGTCCCGCCAAGCCGGGCCGCCAGCTTCGGCCCCAGCGTCGATTTTCCGGTGCTTTCGGCCCCGTGCAGGCAGATATGCATCGTCATTGCGCCGCCCGCCGCCACTGCATCAACCCCGCCGCCGCAACCACCAGCAACACCGCATAGACCGCTGCCGTGATATAGAGCCCGCGCGAAGCAAACAGAGGCACCGCAATCGCATCGACCGCGATCCACAGCCACCAGCTTTCCACTCGCCGCCGTGCGAGCAGCCACTGCGCCGCGACGCTGATGATCGCCACTGCCCCGTCGGCAAAGGGGGCAGCGGCATCGGTCCAGCGCGCCATGCCGCTGCTCCATGCAAGCCAGCACAGCATTATCGCCACCGCCCAGACCAGCCGATCGCGCGGTGCCATCCAGCCAACCGGCACGCCGCTATCACCCTGCGCGCGGCGCCAATTGGCCCAGCCATAGACATTGAGAGCCAGGAAAAACCCTTGCAATATCATATCACTATAGAGTTTTTGGCCAAAAAATATGACCGCATAGACGCTCACCGCAGCAATACCGAACGGGTAATTCCACAGGCTCCGCCGCGCGACCAGCATGACATTGGTCAACACCAATGCCGCGGCAATCCACTCGATCAGACTCACGCCGATGCCCCGCCCCGCGGACGCTGCCACAGGGCGGTGCTACGCGGCCGGTCAACCGTGCGCACTGTCACTGCTGCCACCAAGGCGCGCGCGACATGCTCCAACTTCTGCCGCCGCGTGGTGAAAACCCGCGCATCCCAGGCATGGCTCCCGCGTGCCCGTACCTCGCGCGCGATATCACCATAAATGCCCGCTGCCGCCAGTACCGCCCAGCGCGCGCGCCATGGCAGGGCGCGGGCACCGACGCGTGCGCTCGCCTCATAGGCCTCGGCCATTTCGGCGAGCCACTTGCCCGCCTGCGCAAGACGTGGGCGGAACGCCGGGTGCATTACCTGCCCGGGCGGGATATCCAGCTCGGTCAGCCAATCGTCGGGCAGATAGCAGCGCCCTGCCGCTGCATCCTCGCTGATGTCGCGGGCAATATTGGCGAGCTGGAAAGCGAGGCCTAGATCGCACGCGCGGTCGAGCACATCCTCGTCATCGGGCGCAATGCCCATCACCACCGCCATCATGCACCCGACCGCCCCCGCGACGTGGTAGCAATATTGGAGGAGGTCATTCTCGCTGCGCGGATGCCAATCGGCGGCGTCGAGCGCGAAGCCTGCGATGACATCATCGGCAAAACGGTGCGGGATGGCGACCTCGCTGAGCAGCTGCGCCAGCCCGTCGAACGAAGCATCGCCGGTCGCCCGCCCGGCATAGGCCGCTGCGGTCTTCTCGCGTATTTCAGCCAGCCTTGCCGCCGGATCGGCAACCACCGCCATCGCTCCGCCATGGTCCTGCCCGTCGGCAAGGTCATCGCTCGCGCGGCACCAGCCATAAAGCAACCACACCCGCTCGCGCGTCGTCCGGTCAAACAGCTGCGAGGCCATGGCAAAACTCTTCGACCCGCGCGCAATGCTGGCGCGGGCATGGGCCACCAGTGCGGCCCTATCGAAACTCACAAATCATCCGCTTTCATCGCAAAAATGGGCGCGTGCGGCTCATAGGCCGCCATCTTGGCGAGCAACCCATCAAGCGCTTCATCGACAATCATAATCCCCGCATGCGCCGCGCGGATGAACCCAACATCAATCATATGCCGGTTGAATGCGATCAACTGGTCGTAAAATCCGGCTGCATTCAGAACGCCCACCGGCTTGGCATGATAGCCCAGCTGCGCCCAGCTGATCGCCTCCCACAGCTCATCCATCGTGCCGACGCCGCCGGGGATGGTGACAAAGCCGTCGGACAGGTCCGTGAATAACCGCTTGCGCTCGTGCATGCCCGCGACCACGTGCAGCTCGGTGCAACCGCGGTGCGCAACCTCGCTCCCGACCAGCGCCTCGGGGATCACCCCGATCACCTCGCCGCCCGCCGCGAGCGCGCTGTCGGCGACCGCCCCCATCAGCCCTAGCCGCCCGCCACCATAAACAACGCCAATTCCCCGCTCTGCGAGGGCCCGGCCGACCGCGCGCGCGGTGTCAATGTAAACAGGATCAGCGGGCGTGGCCGAACCACAATAAACTGCGAGGCGTTTCATGGCGCCCCTTTGCCGCCCAAGCTGCGTGAAGTCGAGATGCGAATGGCGGTGGACCACCCAAACCATCGTCGTCCGGGACTTGATCCGGGACAACGGCCCGCGGCTTGTTGTCCCGGATCAAGTCCGGGACGACGACAAACCTGGCATCAAACGCCCTCCAACATCAACTTGGCCGTCGCCTTCGCGCTCCCCACCACGCCCGGAATGCCCGCGCCCGGATGCGTGCCTGCGCCGACGAAATAGAGATTGTCGATCACATCGTCGCGGTTGTGCGCGCGGAAATAGGCCGATTGCCACAGCACCGGCTCCAGGCTGAACGCGCTGCCCAGATGCGCATTCAAATCGCGCCCGAAATCGGCGGGGGTATAATGGAACCGCGTCGCCATATTCGCGCGCAGACCCGGGACCATCCGCCGTTCCAGCTCGTCGATGATCGCATCGGCAAATTGCTCGCCAAAGGCACCGTCCCAATCAACCTTGGCCTTGCCCATGTGCGCGACCGGTGCAAGCACATAAAAGGTGGAATAGCCCTCCGGAGCCAGCGACTTATCGGTCGCGCTGGGATGGTGGAGGTAAAGCGAGAAATCATCGGCCACCACGCCATTCTTATAGATATCGTCCAGCAGTCCCTTGTACCTCGGGCCAAAGATGATGCTGTGGTGTGCGACATCGGGATAGTCGCCCTTCACCCCCATGTGCAGCACGAACAGCGACGGCGACCAGCGTTTGCGTGCTAGCCCCTTCGCTGCTTTGGTCCCGCGCGGGTGGCCTTTCAGCAGCGCGGCATAATTGTGCATCATGTCGCCGTTCGATGCGACCATGTCGGCACGCCCGTGCCAGCCGCTTGCGGTTTTCACCCCCGTCGCCTTATCGCCGCTCGTCGTGATTTCGGTCACCGGATCATCGAGCCGGATGGTCCCGCCCAGCCGCTCGAACAGCGCCACCATCCCTGCCACCAGCCGGTTGGTCCCGCCGCGCGCAAACCACACGCCGCCGTCCTTTTCGATGGTGTGGATCAGCGCATAAATGGCGCTGGTATTCATGGGATTCCCACCGACAAGCAGCGTGTGAAACGACAAAGCCTCGCGCAACTTCTCGTTTTTCACATAGCTCGACACGATCGAATAAACGCTGCGCCAAGCCTGATATTTCATCAGTGCGGGCGCGGCCTTCAGCATCGAGGCGAAATCCAGAAACGCTGCCGAGCCAAGCTTGATATAGCCTTCCTCATAAACGCCCTTCGAATAATCGAGGAAGCGCTCGTACCCCGCGACATCATCGGGGTTGAGCTTGGCAATTTCCTTGGCGAGCGCGGCCTCGTCGTTCGAATAATCGAAATTTGTGCCGTCTGGCCAGTTGAGCCGGTAAAATGGCATCACCGGGTCTAGCGTCACATCGGCGGCCATGTCGCTGCCCGACAGCTCCCACAGCTCTTTCAGGCACGGCGGATCGGTCACCACCGTCGGCCCGGCGTCGAAGCGAAAGCCCTGCCGGTCCCAATAATAAGCGCGCCCGCCGGGCTTGTCGCGCGCCTCGACAATCGTCGTGGCCACCCCCGCCGATTGCAGGCGGATGGCCAATGCCAGCCCCCCAAAGCCCGACCCGATCACAATCGCGCTGCGCTTCACAGCCATTCCATACCCCTGACCAAATTGACCGCGCGCCAGAACGGCACCGGAGGTTTGCCGGACAAGATGCGCAGCTTGTCGGCCGTCGTGGATTTCCCGGCATAAAATCGCTCAATCAACCGGGGACGCAAGCGGTAGAAACGCTGCAAGATGCGATAGCGTTCCGCCGGTTCCCCCGCGCGGAACAACATAGTGTCGAGCATGCGATAGAAACGCTGCCGCCGCCACGCCTCGACCGCAAAAGCGCGCAGCTGCTGCGGCAGGTCAGGCACATCGATATTCTCGACAAGAAAGGCAGCAAAACGCACCGCATCGGGCAGCGAATAACCGGTGGTTGCTTGGAACACGCCCGCGCGCACGCCGATGCGGGCAATGCCATCGTCAGCAGGCCACAGCTGTTCGAAATCGCCCCCCATGACGACCGGCAATGCGCCCATTTCCTCGCCATCAATCGCGGTTACTTGCCAACCCTTGGCTGCCGCATAATCGCCAATGCGCAGGCGCAACCGCGGCGGGTCCACTTCGCGCGTGTCGGCGTAATAGGTGTCCTCGACAAACACCGTCTCGGCATCAAAGGGCAGGCAATAGACAAAGCGATAGCCATCCAATTGGTCCACCGTCGCATCCATCACAATCGGGCGCGCCAGCCCGTGCCCGCCCGCGACCGTCAATCGCTGGCCCAAAAATTTCTGCCAGCCGCAGTCGAGCATCGAAAAATCGCCACTGCCGCGCGCGTCAAGCACATGGCGCGCGGCAAAGCTGCGTTGGTCGGCCAGCACCAGCCGGTCGGGCTCCAGCGCCGCGGCCTTGACCCCTATGATCCGCCCCTCCGCCAGCGCCGCGCGCACGGCAGCGTTCAGCGCCGTACCGCTGGTGCTGTTATAGCCGGTTTTCAGCGTGCGCCGGTGCGCGGGAAAAATAATGTCATAATCGTCCCAGTGATGCGCTTCGAGCGGCTCCAATATCCAGCGATGTTCGGGCGCAATATCGCTGTCGAACCACGACCAGACATGATTGCCGCCAATGTTCCCGCTTTCGATCAGCCGCACGTCCAGGTCGGGCCTCTGCCGCGCCAGCGCCAGCGCCGCGAGTCCCCCCGCCAGCCCGCCGCCGACGATGGCAATGTCACAGCGGAGATCGGCAGGTGCATTCATCGCCACGCGCCCTACGATGTTGCTGGCCCCAGGGAAAGCGGATTGCGCGCCCTTCCACCTTATCGTCGTCCCGGACTTGATCCGGGACAACAAGCGGCAGGGGCTTGTTATGCTGAAACAAGTTCAGCATGACGAAATATGTGATTGTCCGCCCCGCCACCCCTGCTGATGCCCAAGCCATCGCCGCCATCTATGCGCACCATGTCGCGCACGGCACGGCGAGCTATGACACCGAAGCGCGCACCGTCGACGCAACCGTACGGCTGGTTAGCGACCATTTCCAACGCGGCTGGCCCTTCCTTGTCGCCGTGAACGATGGAGCCGTGGCAGGCTATGCCTACGCCAGCCAGTTCCGCCCGCGCGCTGCCTATGCCTGGGCGTGCGAGGATAGCGTCTATATCCACCCCGACTATCAGGGGCAGGGCGTCGGCAAAGCGCTGCTGATCGCGCTGGTTGATGCCGCTGAAGCAGCAGGTTTCCGTACCATGGTCGCTGTCATCGGCGGGGCCGAGCCTGCCTCGGTCGCGCTCCATGGGGCATGCGGCTTTGCCCATGCCGGCCGTCTCGCCGGTATGGGCTGGAAGCACGGCCGCTGGCTCGACACCATCTATATGCAGCGCACACTGGGCGACGGCACGAACAGCCCGCCCGGCCCCATGCCGGGCGGGCAAAAGGCTTAGGACGGCATCACCACCGTATCGATGGCGTGGATCACGCCATTGGCGGCGAGCACATCGGCTACCACCACGCGCGATTTGCCGCCCTTTGCGTCGGTCAGGACGACCGCATCGCCCTCCATGCTGGCGGTCAGCGTACCGCCCGCCAGCGTCTTCAGCTTGGCGCTGCCGCCGCCTGCCGCAATTTGCTCAGCCAGCTTGGCCGACGTCACCTCGCCTGCGACAACATGATAGGTCAGCACGCCCGTCAGCGCCGCCTTGTTTTCCGGCTTGACCAACGTGTCGACTGTCCCGGCGGGCAGCTTGGCAAAGGCATCGTTGGTCGGCGCGAACACCGTAATCGGGCCGGGGGCTGACAGCGGCGCGACCAGATCTGCAGCTTTCACCGCAGTGACCAGCGTTGAAAAGGCCGCGTTGGCGACAGCAATGTCGACGATGTTGGCTGCCGGGCGCGGCTTTGCGGCAGCTGCGGGGACTGCCTGATAATGGGCCGACGCGCCGCTAGCGGCGATCAGAGCCGTGCCAAAGGCGAGCGGAAGCGCCCGCAAAGTCAGGGCTTTACGCATAACAAATCTCCTGATGTCGGCGTCCGGGGGATGGTGGACGCCCCTAACCAACGGCGGCGCCGTGTGGACGTTCCAGCATTCATCGCGGCCCGACCACGGCCCATCGTGCAATGCCGCTTGGCAGCGGCAAAGCGAACGGGCTAAGCACGCGCCATGGACAGTCTGTTCCTCTCTGCACTTGCCATGACCCTCATCGTCGGGGTCCGCTATCTCGTGACCAGCGGCGCGTTCGCGTGGATTACCGCGCGGCTGCGCCCGGGCCTTTATGCCGGGCTCGACCGGCAAATCCGCCGCGAGGTTGGCTGGAGCTTGGCGAGCGCCGCCATTTACGGCGTGCCCGCCGGTATCGTCGCCTGGGGCTGGCAGCAGCATGGCTGGACGCGGATATACACCGACGTAGCCGATTATCCGCTGTGGTGGTTGCCGGTCAGTTTGCTCTTATACCTCTTCCTGCACGACAGCTGGTTTTACTGGACGCACCGTTGGATGCACCGCCCGCGCTGGTTCCGCATCGCCCACGCCGTCCACCATGAAAGCCGCCCGCCCACCGCCTGGGCGGCAATGAGCTTTCACCCTATAGAGGCGGTGACAGGCGCGATTGTCATCCCGGCCTTGGTGTTTCTTGTGCCAATCTATGCCCCTATGCTGGGGCTAGTCTTGACGATCATGACCGTGATGGGCATCGCCAACCATATGGGGTGGGAAATGTTTCCGAAATGGCTGGTTCACGGGCCGTTAGGGAAATGGTTGATAACCGCAACGCATCATGAAAAACATCACTCAGCCTATCGGGGGAATTATGGGCTATATTTCAGGGTCTGGGACAAAATCTGCGGCACGGATATCGGCCTTGGCAGCTTCGGCGCTGGTGCTGGGCGGCGCGAGCCTTCCGGCGGTGTCGGTTGATGTCAGCCTGACCAACCTGCGCAGCACCAAAGGGCAGGTGCTTGTCTGCCTCACCGCCAATCCCAAGCAATTTCCCGATTGCACCGATGACAAAAAAGCGGTGCGCATGGCGGTCGACGGCGACCATGCAGCGCGCTTCAGCATCGCCGCCCCCGGTCCCGGCACCTATGCCATCGCGCTGGTGCACGACGAAAACGCCAACAACAAAATGGACATGCGCCTGTTCCTGCCGCGCGAAGGCTTTGGCTTTTCACGCAATCCCGCCATCGGCATGGGTGCGCCGAAATTCAGTTCTGCGAGCTTCAAGGTCACCGGCGAGACCGCACAGACCATCAAGATGAAATATATGCTCTGACCTGACCTTTAGGTCGCAAACAGCATTGCATCATCGGCAAACGCTTTGAACTCCAGCGCATTGCCCGCCGGATCGCGGACAAACATCGTCTTCTGTTCGCCCGCCTCGCCCGCGAAGCGCGTGTAAGGCGCAATTCCGAATTCGACTCCTGCATCTTCGAAACGCGCCGCCAGCGCATCGAAATCATCCATCGTCAGCACCAGCCCGAAATGCGGCACCGGTACATTATGCCCGTCCACCGGATTGCTGCCCGCATCACTGCTGCGCGCCACCAGATGGGTAACAATCTGGTGGCCGAAAAAATCAAAATCGACCCAACGGTCCGACGACCGCCCCTCGGCACAGCCAATGATCCGCCCATAAAAATCGCGCGCGGCGGAGAGGTCATCGACGGGGAAGGCGAGGTGAAATGGGCGGAGCGGCATGTAACGGCGTTTATCTCGTCCCTCCCCCTTCGTCTATCACTCTCCCTCTCGTCGTCCCGGACTTGATCCGGGACAACAAGCCACAGTCCGCTCGTTGTCCCGGATCAAGTCCGGGACGACGAAATATCTGGGCTTGGGCTTGCCCTCCGACCCCGCTATGCCCGCGCCCGTGAAGGACGCCCTCTCCCGCATCGCCCGCCAGACCATCGCGCTTGCCCGCACATGGCCCAAAACCACCGCCCTCCTCCTCGGCCTTGCCTCGGCGAGCGGCTTCGCCCCGCTGGGCCTGTGGCCCGTCACGCTGATCGCGCTCGCGCTGCTCATCCTGCAAATCGCCGAAGCGCCGACCCAGCGCCGCGCCTTCACCCTCGGCTGGGCCTTCGGCGTCGGACACTTCACCCTTGGCCTCAACTGGATCGCGACCGCCTTCACCTATCAGGCGGCCATGCCCGCCTGGCTGGGATGGATCGCGGTGCTGCTGCTGGCGCTGTACCTGGCGGTCTATCCAGCGCTGGCGACATGGGGGGCGTGGGTGGTTACGCACAAGCCCCTCCCCTTCAGGGGAGGGGAGGAGTCGCGAAGCGGCGGAGGGGTGGGGCGTGTCACCCCCGCAATGCCCCAGACCGACAATCCCCACCCCAACCCCTCCCCTGAAGGGGAGGGGCTAATACTCCCCCTCACCCTCGCCTTCGCCGCGACATGGATCGTCACCGAATGGCTGCGCAGCTGGGTCTTCACGGGCTTTGCGTGGAATCCACTCAGCGCGATCAGTCCCGATGGGGCACCATTAGTCGGAAAAGGAGGGATCGAATACCTCGGCACTTATGGCGTGAGCGGGCTTTGGATCTTGTATATCGCGCTTTTTTTGGCTTTCCTGCCAGCGGTTAGAAAACTTGCGAACCGAAGCGCCGAGAATCATTTTGGAGGTAATCGCGCCTCTTTAGTTGGATGCTGGTGGATTTTGGCGGCCATCTTCCTGATCCCACTATTCGCCATAGTCGATGAGAATTGGAGCAGGCCAACTGCAAGCCAACGCTCGACCCCCATAACCGTCGTCCAACCCAATGTCGGCCAACAGGACAAATGGGTCGGCGAAAAGGCCGACACCAATTTCGCCAAACTCGCCCGCCTGACCACACCGCGTACCGACGAACCGCGCCTCATCCTGTGGCCCGAGGCGGCGATCCCCGACTATCTCGAAACCGGCTACCCCTTTGTCTATTACGACCGCTCTCCCGCCGCCGCACGCGCGCGCATCACCGACCTCATGAACCCCAACGACATCATGCTGCTCGGCGCGCTCAAGCTGGAACTCGACAAAACGGGCGAGGTTGTCGGCGCGCGCAATGCGGTGATGACCATCGACGCCACCGGCCGCCTCGGCCCGCGCTACGACAAGGCACACCTCGTCCCCTACGGCGAATACCTCCCCATGCGCCCGGTCCTGTCGGCCATCGGCCTGTCGCGCCTCGCCCCCGGCGATCTGGATTTCTGGCCCGGCCCCGGCCCCCGCACCATCGACCTTGGCCGGTTCGGCAAGGTCGGCGTCCAGGTCTGCTATGAAATCATCTTCTCGGGTCAAGTGGTCGACCGCGCCAATCGCCCGGCCTTCATTTTCAACCCGTCGAACGATGCCTGGTTCGGCAGTTGGGGCCCGCCGCAGCACCTCGCCCAAGCCCGGCTGCGCGCAATCGAGGAGGGCCTGCCCGTCATCCGCGCCACCCCCACAGGCATCAGCGCGGTCATCGACGCCGATGGGCGCATCCGCGAATCGCTCCCCATGGGCGTCGCGGGCCGCATCGACACGCGTCTGCCGCCGCCGCACGAGCCCACGCTCTTCGCGCGCTACGGCAATATATTGCCGCTGCTTTTCGCGGGCCTGCTGCTCGCCTTCGCCATTGCATCGGGCCGCGCGCGGCGCTAACGGGGCGCGGACATAAACATTTCTTTATATCCCTTTCCGCTAGAGACACTTCCCATGCGCAACAGCTTCCTCTTCACCTCCGAATCCGTGTCCGAGGGCCACCCCGACAAGGTCGCCGACCAGATTTCGGACAGCATCGTCGATCTGTTCCTGTCGAAAGACCCCGAGGCACGCGTCGCCTGCGAAACGCTGACGACGACGCAGCTGGTCGTGCTGGCAGGCGAAATCCGCGGCAAAGGTATCATGGACGAGGATGGCAATTGGGCTCCCGGCGTTCCTGAAGAGGTCGAAGCCACCGTCCGCCGCACCGTGCGCGAAATCGGTTACGAGCAGGATGGCTTCCACTGGGAAAGCTTCCGCTTCGAAAACAACCTCCACCCGCAGTCCGCCCACATCGCGCAGGGTGTCGATGCCAGTGAGACGAAGGACGAGGGCGCGGGCGATCAGGGTATCATGTTCGGCTATGCGTCCGACGAAACCCCCGACCTGATGCCGGCGACGCTCGATTACAGCCACAAGATCCTCGAGCGCATGGCGCGCGATCGCAAATCGGGCGCGGCCCCCTTCCTCGAACCCGACGCCAAGAGCCAGGTAACTTTGCGCTACGCCAACGAGCGCCCGGTTGAGGCAACCGCGATTGTTGTCTCCACCCAGCACGCCAAAGATTATTATTGGCACAATGGTGCGGGCGACGAGGCGAAATATGCCCAGCTGCGCGACTATGTGAAGGGCGTCATCGCCGACGTCCTGCCCGCCGAATTGCTCACCGACAACACCGTCTATCACATCAACCCGACCGGCTGCTTCGAGATCGGCGGGCCCGATGGCGACGCGGGCCTGACGGGGCGCAAGATTATCGTCGATACCTATGGCGGCGCTTCGCCCCACGGCGGCGGCGCATTTTCGGGCAAAGACCCGACCAAGGTCGACCGCTCGGCGGCCTATATCACCCGCTATCTTGCCAAGAATATCGTCGCCGCGGGTCTCGCGCGCCGCTGCACCATCCAATTGAGCTACGCGATTGGTGTGGCCGAGCCGCTGTCGGTCTATGTCGACCTGCATGGCACCGGCACGGTGGACGAAGGCGCGCTCGAGGCCGTGCTGCCGACGCTTGTCCGCCTCACCCCGCGCGGCATCCGCACCCACCTCGGTCTCAACAAGCCCATCTATCGCCAGACCGCCGCCTATGGCCATTTCGGGCGGCAAGCGGCGGGCGATGCCTTCCCATGGGAGCGTACCGATTTGGTCGATAAGCTGAAGGCCGCGCTCGCCTGAAGGCGGCTTGCCCGCTTCGCGGAGGGTGTTTAGCGCTACACGCGTGACCACCCAGCCGAACCCTGCTGCACGCATAGCCGAAATCGACGCCGTGCGCGGCATCGCGGTGATGGGCATTGCGCTGATGAACGTCTTCGCCTTTGCCATGCCCGGCGCCGCCTATTTCAACCCGCTCGCCTATGGTGGTACCGACCCTGCCAGCATGGGCGTGTGGACCGCCAGTTTCCTGTTGGTGGAAGACAAATTTCGCGGCTTGTTTGCGATGCTGTTCGGGGCCAGCGCGCTCCTGTTGCTCGGCGGTCGTCCGGTTTCCCGCCACTATTCCCGCATGGGCTGGCTGTTCTTGTTCGGGCTGGCCCACGCCATCCTGCTCGCCAGCAATGACATACTACGCCTCTATGCCCTGTGCGGTTTGCTGTTGCCGCTCTTTGCCGGGCTGTCCGTGCAGCGGTTGTGGCAGGTGGCTGCGCTGTTCATGGTGCTGCACCTGCTCGTTGGCGGTGCCCTGTTTGCGCGCTGGACGGCGGAGGTGCTGTCCTTCACCGGGCAAACTGCGGTGACCGGCGCGCTTGCCTATATCGAGCGGCTGTTCGGCGCAGTGCCCGACATGGTCGAGCGCCAGCGCGCGCTGATGACCGGACCCTATGCAAATGTCATCGCCTGGCGCCTGACCAACTGGTCGGGGCCGCTGCTCACCGCGCTAGCCTTCATGCCGATAACGCTGGCGCAAATCCTGACCGGCATGGCGCTTTATCGCAGCGGCTTTTTCACCGGCGGATGGAGCGCAGCGCGGCTGCGGCGCTGCGCGGCATGGGGCGCGCTCATCGGCTTGCCGGCCCTCGCCGCACTCGCTGGCTGGGCCTTTGCCAAAGATTTTGCCTCGGTGATTGTAGCTGGCAACGCGCTGGTGTGGTCCGCGCCCTTCGACCTGGCGCTCAGCCTGGCGCTGGCCGCGCTCGCCATGGTGTGGCTGCCCCGCGCGGCTGGGAGCTGGCTTGCCCTGCGACTGACCGCCGCCGGGCGCATGGCGCTGACCAACTATCTGGCCACCAGCATCATCTTTGCGCTGACCTTCTACAGCTTCGGCCTTGGTCTGTGGGGCGAGATGGGACGTATCACCGTTTATGCCGTCGCGCTGGTTCCAATGCTGGCGATGTTGCTGTGGTCGCGCCCGTGGTTGCTGCGCCATCGCTATGGCCCCGCCGAATGGCTCTGGCGATCGCTGGTTGAATGGCGCGCGGTTCCGTTGCAGGGCAGCGCCGATGACCGCACATAAATCTGGCGACCCCACGACCATCAACCGCCTTTATGGCCGGTCCAAGGGCAAGCCGCTGCGCGCGGGGCAGGCCGATCTGGTCGACCGCCTGCTGCCGCAAATCGCGGTGCCCGTCGATGGTCCGGTTACTGCCGAGCGCCTGTTCGGCTTTGACCGCCCGCTGCATTTCGAGATTGGCTTTGGCGGCGGCGAGCACATGGCGGGGCGCGCCGACTTGCTGCCTGATCATGGCTTTATCGGAGCCGAGCCCTTCATCAACGGTGTCGCGCAGGCACTGGTTCATGTTGCGGGCGACCATGGCACAAAGCCGCCACTCGCCAATGTCCGCATCCATCATGGCGACGCGCTGGAGGTGCTGCGGCGTATCCCCGACGGGACGCTCAGCTTTGTCTATCTGCTCCATCCTGACCCTTGGCCCAAGGCACGCCACGCCAAGCGGCGGATGATGAACCCCGGCCCGGTGCGGATGATCGCCGACAAGCTCAAGCCCGGCGGTGAGTTTCGCTTCGGCACTGACCACCCCACATATGTGGCCCATGCGTTGATGGTGATGCGCGGCTTCCGCGACCAATTCGAATGGCTTTGCGAAGGCCCGCAGGATTTTCTGACCCGTCCCGGCGGCTGGCCCGAAACGCGCTACGAGGCCAAGGCGCGCAACGTCTATGGCCATGAGGTTTGGTACTTCAGATATCGTCGCCGGTGACAGGCACGAAAAAGGGGCGGCACTCTTGCGAGTCCCGCCCCAGATCTTCAGCCGGGAGTGGCTGGGATGGATGGCTTAGCGCTGGGCCAGCATCGCGTCGGTCTGTTCGGCGACGCCGGTGATCTTCAGCGCGGCGCGGAACTGCTTGGCAGCGGCGCGCTCGTTACCGGCTTCGCACAGCTTGACGCCGGTGGCGATCAGGCGGTTGGCGTCGCCCTGCTTCTTCGCATCGGCGCCTTGGGCGGCGGTGCGGGCCTGATCAACCAGGCCGGTGCAGCGGTAATCGGTCGAGCTCATGGCCTGCGCCGGGCTGGCGCTTGCCATCAGGCCGGCGAAGGAGAGGGTTGCCGCGGCGACGAGAGCGAAAGCCGACGACAGGTGAGCGGCGGGGGAGAGGGGAGAGCGGTTCATTTTATGTCCTTCCATTTCGTTGCCACAGAATTCAGTTGCTGTGTGCAACTCATATACGCAGACTTGTGCGCCGCAACAATGGTGTATAATCTGAACAGGCCATGAAGCAGGATTTAACAATCCCCCAGGGAACTCTGGACGGTATCGAAGCGTTCCTGCGGGTCGCGGCGCGCAAAAGCTTCTCCGCTGCCGCCGCCGATCTCGGCGTTTCCCCCTCTGCCATTAGTCAGACAATCAAGGCGCTCGAGGCACGGGTGGGCGCGCCGCTGTTCATGCGCACCACGCGCAGCGTCAGCCTGACCCAAGCGGGCGAAATGTTCCATGCGCGCGCTGCACCCGCCTATGCCGGGCTGACCGATGCCTATGAAGCCGCGCGCAATCTGGGCGGCCGCGCGGCGGGGCGGCTGCGTATCAACCTGATGCGCGGCGCGATCCAGCCGCTGTTTGCACCGATCCTGGCAGGCTTCATCGATGAATATCCCGATATCGAGCTGGAAATCTTTGCCGATGACGCTCTGTCGGATTTGACTGCCGGGGGGTTCGACGCCGGCGTGCGCATGGGCGAAATGCTGGAAGCCGACATGATCGCCGTGCGCCTGTCAGGCCCGTTCCGCTTCGTGATCGCGGGCACGCCTGACTATTTCGCTCGCTTCGGCAAGCCGCAGTCCATCGCCGAACTGGCGCAGCATCGCTGCATCCGCCTACGCCTTGCCAGCAGCGGAATGATGCCCTGGACCTTTCAAGTCGGCAACCGCGAAGAGGAAGTGCAGATCAGCGGGCCTGTGATCGTCAATGACTTTGCTGCCATGATGATGGCGATGCGCACCGGAGTCGCGCTGGGCATGATCGCCGAACCCATCATCAAGCACGAACTTGCCGAAGGCACACTCGAACTCGCACTTGACCAATTTGCCGCCAGCAGCGCGGGCCTGTTCCTCTATTATCCCAGCCGCAAACAGGTGATGCCCAAGCTGCGCGCGCTGATCGACTACGCCCGCGACCATCTTCCCCCGGATCTGCGCAGCTAAGCTCAATTCGCCGGTTTGGTCGCGTCGATCTTTTCCACCCATTCGGGATAGAAGTTGGGTTCGCGCGATGACCAGCCGGGTGCCGTCGCCGCCGCCTCGCTGATCGACTGCAACAATCCGCGACGGCGCTCGGGATGCAGATGCGGCAACGCTGCCGCCGCACAAAAGGCTCCCGGCAGCCATGGACGCGCTGCTGCACCCAGCAGCCGTTCATAGAGGAAACGATAGGCATTGAAACTGGTCAGCCGATCCTGCCCCAGATCGAAAGCCGAGACGGACACCAACGGCGCCATGAACGCCTCCAGCGCGTCGAGGCCGCTGTCGTCGGGGATGGTGGCGCGAAGGTCGGGCAACCGGGCATAGATACGCGCCTGCACGCGGATTGCGGTTTCTTCAACCATGTCGCGCGACCAGCGCGCGATGGCGTCGTCGCGCTCCAGCCCGATGTCGAGCGAGCGGCGAATATAGCGCTGCGTCGCCGCCGGAAAGCTGGCGAATTCCTTCATCTCGGCGATGGCCAAGTCGCCCGTCTGTGGCCCGGACCGCGATGCCATGCACGTGGCTCCCGCTGGCAGCCCCGCATGGACGATCCCTGCGGATGCATACCTTTGTTCGCTTGTTGCCACCATCGTGGTTACAGCCAGGTTAACCCTCGCGGCAGCCAGCGTTCAGCATTGCGTCCCCTGCGCCACGCTCCTAAACAGCCCGCCAAACAAACCGACCGTCGCAGGACCAACATGACTTTCACCCACCAGCCGGTCATTTCAGCCACCGGCCTGTTCACGCCGCCCGATATCATCACCAACGAAGAGTTGGTCGCCAGTTTCAACGCTTATGTCGACCGCTACAACGCCGAGCATCCGGGCGCCGATCAGCTGACCCACAGCTCGGTCGAGTTCATTGAAAAGGCGAGCGGGATCAAGGCGCGGCACGTCATCGACAAGCGCGCCATTGTCAATCCAGCGATCATGGAACCGCGCTATCCCGAGCGCGACGATGACCAGATTTCGTTGATGGCGGAAAGCGGCGTTGCCGCATGCCGCGATGCGCTCGCGCGGGCGAACCGTGATGTCGCCGACGTCGATGCGGTCCTGTGCGCGGCATCCAACATGCAGCGCGCCTATCCCGCGATGGCAGTCGAAATCCAACACGAACTGGGCATGGAGCGCGGCTTTGCTTTTGACATGAATGTCGCCTGCTCCTCGGCAACCTTTGGTATCCAGACAGCCGCGGACTATATTCGCAGCGGCAATGCGCGTAGCGTGCTGGTGGTAAACCCCGAAATTACTTCGGGCCACCTTAACTGGCGTGACCGCGACAGCCATTTTATCTTCGGTGACGTTGCCACCGCCGTCCTTGTCGAGGCCAAGGACATGGCCCCCGCTGGCCATTGGGACATATTGGGCACGCGCCTCAAAACCCAATTCAGCAACAATATCCGCAACAACTTCGGCTTCCTCAACCGCGCCGAAGGCAAAGGCCCTGTCGACCAGAGCGGTCCCAAAACCGACAAATTGTTCGTCCAGGAAGGGCGCAAAGTGTTCAAGGAAGTGGTTCCGATGGTCGCGGAGATGATCATTGATCACGCCGCTGCCCTCGACCTCGATCCTGCGGCGCTGCGCCGGTTGTGGCTGCATCAGGCCAATCAAGGCATGAACCGCCTGATCGCGCAGCGTGTGCTGGGCCATGAAGCCAATGAAGATGAAAGTCCGACCGTGCTCGACACCTACGCCAACACCTCCAGCGCCGGCTCGATTATCGCCTTCCACAAGCATAGCGCCGACCTCAAGTCCGGCGATACCGGCCTCATCTGCTCTTTCGGCGCAGGCTATAGCGCGGGCAGCGTGTTTGTGCGGAAGGTTTAGCGCCAAGCCCCGACTTCTCGTCGTCCTGAACTTGCTTCAGGACAACAAGCCAACCGTCGTGCGTTGTCCTGAAACAAGTGCAGGACGACGAAGGCAGAGGTGAGCGCCCCTCGATCCTAAGGCACGAAGGTCGTAAACAGATAAATCGCAAACAGCATCAGGTGAATGACGCCCTGCAACACCGTGGTTCGCCCGTTTGCCAGCGTCTGCGACGCCACTATTAACGACAGAAACAACAGCACCGACGATTTGCGGTCAAGCCCTAGCACAATCGGCATGCCCGTAATGACCGACAGCACCGCCACCGCCGGGATAGTCAGGCCAATACTCGCCAGCGCCGACCCCAAAGCCAGATTGAGGCTGGTTTGGAGCCGGTTGGCGCGCGCCGCGCGGACTGCGGCCAGGCTCTCCGGGGCGAGGATCAGCGCCGCGATGATTATCCCCAGCACCGCTGCTGGCGCGCCGGCTGCTTCCAGCGCGTCGCCAATAACGGGCGACAGGGTCTTGGCCAGCAGCACCACTGCCACCAGACAGGCAACGAGCAGCCCGAGCGACAGCCAGCTGCGCCGCGCCGTCGGCGGCTCGGCATGAACTTCGGCTTCGTCCTCGTCATCGCCGTCGGGCAAAAAATAATCGCGGTGGCGCACCGTCTGCACCAGCGCGAAGGTGGCATAGAGGATCAGCGAGACCCCACCGACGAAGGCGAGCTGTGTTTCCGAATAGCGCGGCCCCGGCGCGCTCGAGGTGAAATTGGGCAGCACCAGCGTCACCACCGTCAGCACCGTCAGCGTCGCTAGCGCCGCGCCGATCCCCGTGCGCTGAAAGCGCTGCTCGTGGTGGCGGATCGCGCCGACCAGCAAGCACAGCCCCATCAGCAGGTTGATAATCACCATGACGGCGGCAAACACCGTGTCGCGCGCCAGCGTCTCGGTATCCTGGGGGTCCGCCTGCATGAGCGCCATGATCAACCCGACCTCGATGATAGTCACCGCCAGCGCCAGGATCAGCGTGCCGAAGGGCTCACCCACCCGGTGCGCGACAACTTCGGCGTGATGCACCGCGCCCAGCACCATGACGATCAACGCGGCGGCGGCGAGCAACGCGGGCAGCCCCGCTGACAATGCCAGCAGCGCCAGCACCAACCCGACGATCGGCGCAATGTCAGAGGCACGGGCGCGCAAAATCTGCATGAACCGCAGCCTATCGCACCTGCCGCTTGCCTTAGCTAGTGCGAACGCACCGCCAGTCCTGCTGCGGCCAGCGCCACATGCGCGTCGGCAACCGTCGCCTCCCCAAAATGAAAGATGCTGGCGGCCAGCACCGCGCTTGCCCCGCCGCGCGTCACGCCGTCGACCAAATGACCAAGATTGCCTACCCCGCCGCTGGCAATCACTGGCACCGTCACCGCATCGGCAATCGCGCGGATCAGCGCCAGATCATAGCCGTCCTTCGTCCCGTCGCGGTCCATGCTGGTGACCAGCAGCTCGCCGGCGCCCAACTCGGCCAAACGGACGGCATGGGCGAGCGCATCGACGCCCGTCGCTTGCCGCCCGCCATGCGTGAAAATCTCCCACCGCCCCGGAACAACGGCGCGGGCGTCGATGCTGCCCACTGCGCACTGGCTTCCGAAGCGGTCGGCGATGTCAGCGACCAGCTCGGGCCGTGCCACCGCCGCCGAATTGACCGCGACCTTGTCGGCCCCGGCGAGCAGCAGCGCGCGCGCGTCATCGGCACTGCGCACGCCGCCGCCGACGGTCAGCGGCATGAAACATACCTCCGCCGTGCGCGCGACCATATCCAGCAAGGTCCCGCGACCTTCATGGCTCGCCGAAATGTCGAGGAAGCACAGCTCGTCGGCCCCCGCGGCATCATAGGCGCGCGCGGCCTCGACCGGATCGCCGGCGTCGCGCAAATTGACG
This sequence comes from Sphingopyxis sp. sgz302558, assembly GCF_057220455.1. Taxonomy (NCBI): domain Bacteria; kingdom Pseudomonadati; phylum Pseudomonadota; class Alphaproteobacteria; order Sphingomonadales; family Sphingopyxidaceae; genus Sphingopyxis; species Sphingopyxis sp. sgz302558. The sequence goes on from NZ_JBXPUZ010000001.1 coordinate 75,363, forward strand.
AAGTTAACGCCCTTCACCACGCGCCCGTCGGCGACGTCAAGGCAGGGTATGACGCGAACGCGGACGGTCATGCGCCGCGCCCCGCCGCGATCGCCTCGGCCAAATCCAGCCGCCCGTCATAAAGCGCGCGGCCGGTGATTACGCCTGCAATACCCTCGGCCACATGCGGCCGCAACGCGTGGACGTCACCTATGTCGGCCACGCCGCCGCTGGCAATCACCGGGATATCGACTGCGCGGGCCAGCGCGACCGTGGCAGCAACATTGCACCCTTTCAGCAGCCCGTCGCGCCCGACGTCGGTGAACAGCAGCGCCGCCACTCCCGCGTCCTCGAACCGCCGCGCCAGATCTTCGACGCGCACATCGGACACATCGGCCCAGCCCTCGGTCGCCACCATCCCATCGCGCGCGTCGACGCCGACGATAATCCGGCCCGGAAGTTCACGCGCAGCCGCGCGAACGAACTCGGGGTCCTTCAGCGCCGCGGTGCCGATAATCACCCGCTCGACGCCCAGCCCGAGCCAGTGGTCGACTTGCGCGCGCCTTCTGATGCCGCCACCGACTTGCACCTTGCCCGGAAAGGCGGCGATTATGCTTTCCACTGCACCGCCATTCACGCTTTCGCCCGCGAACGCGCCGTCCAGATCAACGACATGCAGCCACTCCGCCCCGGCAGCGGCAAAGACGCGCGCCTGGGCGGCAGGATCGTCACCATAGATGGTCGCGCGGTCCATATCGCCCTCGGCCAGTCGCACGACTTGGCCGGCCTTGAGGTCGATGGCCGGGAAAATCGTCAGGGCCGCCATGCAAGAAACCTTTCGAGCATTGCGATGCCATAGCGCTGGCTTTTTTCGGGGTGGAATTGCACGCCCAGGATATTGTCCCGCGCGACCGCCGCCACCACCGGCCCGCCATGATGTGTCCCCGCCGCGATATCCGTCGGGTCGCTGGCGCGAAATTGATAGCCGTGGAGGAAATAGGCCTCGCCCTGTTCCAGCACGGGGTGCTCGGCCATCGGCACGACATCGTTCCAACCCATGTGCGGCACGCGCAGACCGGCGGCCGGTGCAATCGCTTCGACCCAGCCGCCGATCCAGCCAAGCCCCGGTGTCACGCCATGCTCGCGGCCCTCGTCGGCCAGCAATTGCATGCCGACGCAAATTCCAAGGAAAGGCGCGCCATCACCGCGCACCCGCGCCTCCAGCGCCGCCACCATCCCGTCGATGGCGGTCAGCCCCGCCATGCACGCGGCAAAGGCCCCGACGCCGGGCAGCACAATCCGATCGGCACGCGCCACCGCATCGGGGTCAGCCGTCACGGCAACATCGCCCGCCCCCGCCGCCTTCAGCGCATTGGCGACCGAGCGCAGATTGCCCGCGCCATAATCGATCAGCGCCAGCGTCATGGCCGCTTACAGCACCCCCTTGGTGCTGGGGATGGCATCGCCCTTGCGCGGGTCAATCGCGACCGCCTGCCGCAAAGCCCGCGCCAGCGCCTTGAACCCGCTTTCGGCGATATGGTGGTTGTTTTCGCCATACAGCGTCTCGAGGTGCAGCGTGATGCCGGCCGTTTGCGCGAAACTGGCGTACCAGTGCGAGAACAGCTCGGTGTCCATCTCGCCCAGGCGCGGCTGTGAAAAGCCCGATTTCCACACGCAATAGGGCCGCCCTGAAATATCGAGCGCGACGCGCGTCAGCGTTTCGTCCATCGGTGCATGCGCCTCGCCATAGCGGGCGATGCCGCGCTTATCGCCCAGCGCCTTGGCCAGCGCCTCACCCAGCGCCAGCGCGCTGTCCTCCACCGTATGATGCTGGTCGACGTGCAGATCGCCCTTCACGGTCAACGCAATGTCGATCAGCGAGTGGCGCGACAATTGTTCGATCATATGGTCGAGGAATCCAATGCCGGTCGACACGGCATATTCGCCGGTGCCGTCGAGGTTGACGGTCACGGCGATTGCGGTTTCCTTGGTATCGCGGCTGATGGTGGCGGTGCGCATGCGCGCCTTTATGCGCCGCACCCGCCGCTAGGCAAGGGGCTTGACCCGCCACCGCCGCCCGTTAATCCAGCGGGCATGGCCGAAGATGTTCAAGACAGCCTGATTCCCTATGACGAGATCGTGCAGGAAGCGCTGCGCGCGGTCGTCGGCCGCGTGCTATCACAGATAGAGGACGGCGGCCTGCCCGGCGGGCATCATTTCTATATCACCTTCAAAACGCAGGCGCCCGGCGTCACTATACCCGCGCATCTGATTGAAAAATTTCCCGACGAAATGACCATCGTGCTCCAGAACCGTTTCTGGGACCTGGTCGTCGGCGACGATGGCTTTTCGGTGAAGCTGTCGTTCAACCAGGTCGCGTCACAACTCGACATTCCCTATTCGGCGATCACCGCCTTCGTCGATCCTTCGGTCGATTTCGGGCTGCAATTCCACGTCGCCGACACGGGCTTCGCCCCCGAACCGCACGAAGCGGCGGAAAATGACGCCCCGCCAGTGGGCGCGGACGATGGCTCCAACGTGGTCACGGTGGATTTCGGCAAGAAACGGTGAGATTCTTTCACCCCCGTTTTCGTCATCCTGAACTTGTTTCAGGACAACAAGCCACAGTCCGCCCGTTGTCCTGAAACAAGGTCAGGACGACGAAAGTAAGGTTGTAGATGACCACCACCCGCACCGAAACCGACAGCTTCGGCCCCATCGAAGTTCCCGCCGCCGCCTATTGGGGCGCGCAGACGCAGCGGAGCATCGAAAACTTCCCCTTCCCGCCGCACGAGCGCATGCCCATCGGCATCATCCATGCCCTCGCGATGGTCAAACTGGCGGCGGCGCGGGTCAATCGAAAGCATGGGTTGGACAGTGCAGTCGCCGACGCCATCGAGGCCGCCGCGCAGGAGGTCATCGACGGCCGCCACGACGATCAATTCCCGCTGACCATCTGGCAAACGGGCAGCGGCACGCAGACCAATATGAACGTCAACGAGGTCATCGCGGGCCGCGCCAATGAAATGCTGACCGGCCAACGCGGCGGCAAGGCGCCGGTGCATCCCAATGACCATGTGAATATGAGCCAGTCGTCAAACGACAGCTTTCCGACGGCGATGCATGTGGCGGCGGCGCTAGCGGCGCGCGACCGGCTGCTCAAATCGGTGCGGGCACTGGCAACCGTCTTTGCCGTCCATGCCGAAGCCTGGGCGGACATCGTCAAGATCGGCCGCACGCATTTGCAGGATGCGACACCGGTCACATTGGGACAGGAAATGTCAGCTTTTGCGGCGATGCTGAACGATAGCGCCGACCGGATTGTCGGCATCTGGCCGCGCCTGTCCCGGCTGGCGCAGGGCGGGACCGCGGTCGGCACCGGACTGAATGCGCCGCCCGATTTCGGGCCGTCCTTTTGCGACGAGCTGGCTAAAATCACGGGCGGCGTGCCGTGGGTGAGCGCGCCCAACAAGTTCGAGGCGCTCGCCAGCCACGACACGCTGGTGGAGTTGTCGGGTCACCTAAACATCCTCGCCGTGTCCCTCACCAAAATCGCCAACGACATCCGCCTGCTCGGCTCCGGTCCGCGCGCGGGGCTGGGCGAACTGATCCTGCCCGAGAACGAACCCGGCAGTTCGATCATGCCGGGCAAGGTCAATCCGACGCAGTGCGAAATGCTGACGATGGTCGCCGCGCAGGTGATGGGCAATCACACCGCGATCACCATCGGCGGGCTGCAAGGCCATTTGCAACTCAACGTGTTCAAGCCGCTGATCGGGGCCAATGTGCTGCGCTCGATCGAGCTGCTCAGCATCGGTATGGAGACGTTCGCGAAAAATTGCATTGAGGGGCTGGAACCGAACCGCGCGCGCATCGCCGAGCTGGTCGACCGCTCGCTCATGCTCGTCACCGCGCTTGCACCGGTCATTGGCTATGACAATGCCGCCAAAATCGCCAAATCGGCGCACGCCGATGGAACAACGCTGCGCGAAGCGGCTTTGGCATCGGGGCTGGTTGACGCAGCGACCTTCGACGCCCACGTTAAGCCAGAGAGGATGATCTGATGCGCAAGGTGATCACCAAAATCATTCCGGCGGCGGTCGGCAGCGCGGCGGGCAAGGGCTCGCTGGGCAAAGGGCTGATTGGCGCCGGACTCGGCCTGGTTGCAGCGCGCATCGCGCGGCGCTCGCTGCCCGGCGCGGTGTTTGTCGGCGGCGCGATGGTCGCCAAATGGCTGTATGACAAGAAGCAGGAAGAAAAGGCCGCCGAGGCCGCTGCCGCCGCCATGGGCGCGCCGATGGACCCGCCACCCGACGCCCCGCCAGCGCCGCCTACGCCCCCGCCTGCCAATCCTTGATCGCTTCGACCGGCGACACCAGCATCAGCACATTCAGCGTCAGATTGTCGCGGATCGTCCAAAGCGTGAACAGCTCGAACGCGATCGCCAGCGCGACCGTCTGCCACCAGCGCATCGACCGCGCGCCCAGCCAGCCCACCACCATCCACGCCGTATCCGCGATACTGTTAATCGCGCTGTCACCGGCATAGCCGAACGCCATCGTCGCCTCGCGATAACGGTTGATCACCATCGGCGTGTTTTCGCTAATCTCCCATGCGGCCTCGACAAAAATCGCCGCCGCCAGCGCGATCCACGCGGGCTTGCCGGGGATTAGCCAACGCGCGAGCCCATAGAAAATGAATCCGTGGATGACATGGCTGAAGCTGTACCAGTCGGCCAGATGCTGGCTGTTTTCCGACGATTCCACCACGCCGTGCCAGAATTTGACTGTGCCGCATTCGCAGATCGGCGGGCGGCCCATGGCGAGCAGGATGATGGTGAGAAGGATGAACAGCCCTGCGGCAATGATCCAGCCTCTATGTCCAACACTCACGGTCATCGCGCCCCCTTCTCTCTCTTTCCTGTCCGCCCTGAGCTCGTCGAAGGGCCGTTCTTTCTTTTGGCATTGTCAGAAGAAAAGGACAGTCCTTCGACAAGCTCAGGACAGGCGGAGTTTGGGGAGCCGTTGTTCACTCAACCCTAACGCTTGACCAAGGGAGCTTACCGCGCGAATAGCGCCCATGTCTTCGAGCGTCCAGTTGGCCCGTCGCGGCGTCCTTTTTGTCCTGTCCTCGCCATCGGGCGCGGGCAAAACCACCATTTCGCGCATGCTGCTGGCCGACGATCCCAGCCTGGCGTTGTCCGTTTCCGCCACCACGCGCCCGATGCGGCCCGGCGAAGTGGACGGGGTCGACTATCATTTCGTCGACACCCCGCGCTTCAAGGAAATGGTCGCAGCAGGCGAATTCCTCGAATGGGCGCATGTCTTCGGCCACCGCTATGGCACCCCGCGCGCACCCGTCGATGCCGTGCTCGCCGAGGGGCGCGATGTGCTGTTCGACATCGACTGGCAGGGCGCGCAGCAGCTGTACCAAGAGGCCGGGCCCGATGTTGTGCGCGTCTTCATCCTGCCGCCGACCATGGACGAACTCGAACGCCGCCTGCGCGCGCGCGGGACCGACAGCGACGAAGTGATCGCCGCGCGGATGGAGCGCGCCGCCAACGAAATCAGCCACTGGGACGGCTATGACTATGTGCTGATCAACGAAAGCGTCGATGCCTGTTTTGACGAGGTGAAGGCGATATTGCGCGCCGAGCGGCTGAAGCGCCGGCGGCAAGTGGGTCTGATCGGGTTCGCGCGCGATCTGATCCGGAGTGTGGGCGAGGGTTAACCGCGGAACCGGAAGCTTTCCAGCTCTGCGCGAAATTCATCGCTGATCGCCAGCGCCCCATTCGCATCGGTGCTAACAATCGTTGTATCGCACAGCCCGATGCAACGGTCATTCTGGTACGCCGCCGACACAATGTCCCAGCTGGACGTGCCAATGCGGCCGATGCCGCTGGCCACAGTGATCGGATCGGGAAAGTGCCCTTCGGCAATGTAGTTTATTTCGACCCGCGCGATCAGCCAGCGCTGCCCCTTCACCCGCCGTTTGCGTTCGACCAGCAATTCGCGGTTGAACCGCACCCGGCCATTTTCGAACAAGGCCGCCATCGCGACATTGTTGATATGGCCGAGCGGGTCCAGGTCCTGAAAGCGCGTTTCGACACTGGTGGCATAAGGATAGTTCGCAGCATCCAGCCGGGCAGGGTCGAAACGCGGCATATCAGCGCGGTGCCATGCGGATGGCGCCATCCAAACGGACATCCTCGCCGTTGAAATAGCTGTTCTCGATCATCGTCAGCGCAAGGTGCGCATATTCATTGGGGTTGCCCAGCCGCTTGGGGAACGGCACCGACGCGGCCAGCGCATCCTTCACATTCTGCGGCGCGCCCAGCATCAGCGGCGTTTCGAAAATGCCCGGCAAAATGGTGTTCACGCGAATGCCCTCGCCCGACAGGTCGCGCGCGATGGGCAACGTCATGCCGACCACGCCCGCCTTGGATGCCGAATAGGCGACCTGACCCATCTGGCCATCCTCGGCCGCAACGCTGGCGGTGTTGACGATCGCCCCGCGCTCGCCATCCTCCATGGGGTCGAGCGTCAGCATCCCTGCCGCCGATTTGGCAATGCAGCGGAAGGTGCCAACCAGATTGATCTGGATCAGCCAGTTGAACGCGTCGAGCGGGTAATGCTTGATCGTGCCGTCGGTCTTGCTGCGGCTCGCGGTCTTCATCGCGCTGCCCGTGCCCGCGCAGTTGACCAGGATGCGTTCCTGTCCATGCGCGGCGCGCGCCTTTTCAAAACCGGCATCGACGCTTTCGTCGCTGGTGACATTCACTTCGCAGAAAACGCCGCCGATTTCGGCAGCGACGGCTTCGCCCTTTTCGGTCTGCAGGTCAAAGATGGCGACCTTGACGCCCTTCGCCGCCAATGCGCGCGCGGTGGCGGCGCCAAGGCCCGATGCACCGCCGGTGATGACGGCGGCTACGCTGGAATCGAGTTTCATGGACATTCCTTCCCTAAAAGAACCTCCGCACCCCGGCGAAAGCCGGGGTCCAGGGTTTAAAAAGCCGACGGCGGATTACGCCGCCCTGGACTCCGGCTTTCGCCGGAGCACAATTGATTACAAACGCTCAACAATCGTGACGTTGGCGACGCCGCCGCCTTCGCACATCGTCTGCAGGCCATATTTGCCGCCCTTGGCCTTGAGCACGCCCAGCAGCGTCGCCATCAGCTTCGTGCCGCTCGCGCCCAGCGGATGCCCCAGCGCAATCGCGCCGCCATGCTGGTTCAGCTTTGCGGGGTCGGCGCCGGTGTGCTTGAGCCAAGCCAGCGGCACCGGCGCAAACGCCTCGTTGACCTCATAGGCATCAATGTCGCCAATCTTCATGCCCGCACGTTGCAAGGCGCGGTCGGTTGCGAACAGCGGCTCTTCCAGCATGATCACCGGGTCGCCCGCGGTCACGGTCAGATTGTGGATGCGCGCCAACGGCGTCAGCCCATGGTCCTTCAGCGCCTGTTCGGACACGATCAGCACCGCCGAAGCGCCATCACAAATCTGCGACGAGGATGCAGCGGTAATGGTGCCGCCTTCTTGCAGCAGCTTGACCCCGGCAATGCCCTCCAGCGTCGCGTCAAAGCGGATGCCTTCATCCACGCTGTGCATCACCTTGCCGTCGGGCGTGTCGATTTCCAGCGCCAAAATCTCGCCGGTGAACGCACCTGCTTCGGTCGCCGCCTTGGCCTTCTGGTGGCTTTCAAAACTAAACTGGTCGAGCTGTTCCTTGGTGAAGCCGTGCTTCTTCACGATCATCTCGGCGCCCATGAACTGCGACCACATGATGCCCGGATAACGCTCCTCCAGCCCTGGCGATTTATAGCCGCCCAGCCCTTCCTTCATATGGAACATCACGGTCGAACCCATCGGCACGCGCGTCATCGATTCGACGCCTGCGGCGATCACCATGTCCTGCGTTCCCGACATCACCGCCTGCGCAGCGAACTGCATCGCCTGCTGCGACGATCCGCACTGGCGGTCGATGGTCACCGCGGGCACGCTTTCGCCCAGATGCTTGGTCGCCAGCACCGCGTTACGCCCGACCTGCAAGCCCTGCTGCCCGCCCTGCATGACGCAGCCCATCACGACATCGTCGACGCGTTTGCCGTCAAAACCATTGCGTTCGACAATGGCGTCCAGCGTCGCGGCGGCCATATCAACGGGGTGCCAGCCGGCGAGCTTGCCGCCGCGTTTGCCCCCGGCGGTGCGGACGGCGTCAACAATATAGGCTGTGGGCATGGGGTAAGTCCTTCTTTGGTTCCCCTCCCGCTTGCGGGAGGGGTTAGGGGTGGGCGCGAGCGAAGCGAGCATGGGCACGACAGGCCCACCCCCTACCCCTCCCGCAAGCGGGAGGGGAGTTACAATTTCCGCCCGATCAATTCCTTCATAATCTCGTTCGTGCCGCCAAAGATGCGCGTCACGCGCGCGCCGCGCCACATGCGGGCGATGGGATATTCGTTCATATAGCCCGCGCCGCCATGCAGCTGCAGGCATTTGTCCATCACCTCCCACTGCAGGTCGGTGTGCCACAGCTTCGCCGCCGCGCCCTCCTCGGGCGTCAATTCCTTCTTCAGATGCCGCGCCAACGCCCAATCGAGATGCGCCCAGCCGACCTGCAATTTGGCTTTCAGATCGGCCAGCACAAAGCGCGTATTCTGGAAATCCAGGATGGGCTTGCCGAACGCCTTGCGCTCGCGCGTAAATTCAACCGTATCGTCAAACGCGCGCTGCGCCGCCGCCTGCGCCGAAACGGCAATCGACAGCCGTTCCTGCGGCAGCTCGCTCATCAGATAGATGAAGCCCTTGCCCTCTTCGCCCAGGCAATTGGTGATCGGCACGCGGACGTCGTTGAAGAACAGCTCCGACGTATCGGCCTCATCCTGCCCGATCTTGTCCAGGTTGCGCCCGCGCTGGAACCCCTCGCGGTCAGCCTCGACCAGCACAATCGATACGCCCTTCCACGCCGGCTGCACCTCGGTGTCGGTCTTCACGCACACCAGCACCAGATCGGCGGTCTGGCCGTTGGTGATATAGGTTTTCGACCCGTTGATGACGTAGTGGTTGCCGTCCTTCTTGGCGGTGGTGCGAATGCCTTGCAAATCGCTGCCCGTCCCCGGCTCGGTCATCGCGATGGCGGTGACCACCTCGCCCGACACCAGCTTGGGCAACCACTGCTGCTTCTGTTCCTCGCTGCCATAGGTGACGAGATAATTGACGACGATGTCCGACTGCAGCGAGAAACCCGTCGCGGCGCGGCCATAATAGGCCGCTTCCTCGTCAACGATGGCGTTGTAGCCAAAGTCGAGCCCCAGCCCGCCATATTCCTCAGGCACCGTCGGGCACAGCAGGCCCAGTTCACCCGCCTTGGGCCAGATCGCCTTGTCGACAATCCCATCCTCGGCCCATTTGGCCGCGTTGGGCGCGATTTCGGTTTCCATAAACTGACGCACGGTGCGCCGAAACGCCTCATGATCGTCATTATAGGCGGTGCGGGGAATGACATCGAGCGACATGGGGGCGGGTCCTCTCCAAGACATTATGTGCCGCACGGCGGCGGCAAGTTTGTGACCTTACGTTTACGTGCACGTCAAGTCAAAAGTGGGGAGGGTCTTTCCATAGCCCTCCCCCCGTGTGGTGGGAGACTTGGCCCCCTTACCCTTCCATCGTCGTCCCGGACTTGATCCGGGACAACAAGCCCAAGCTCGCGCGTTGTCCCGGATCAAGTCCGGGACGACGAAGGAGAAGCGCTCACTAACTTCAGCGTCCGCGACCTCCGCGTCTCCGCGCGAATCTCATTTTTCGCTGTCCTACATGCGCTCAATCTGTCTCAACTGAGCAGATGCATGGCGAACCGACCTCAAGTCTTTTTCCGCCCCCACAAGCCAAATTCACTAAAGATACAAAAGATACATCCTCACTGAAACCGACCGTATCTTTTGTATCCTTTGCGCTTCCCCGCGCGTCCGACTATCCCCACCCCATGCCCACTCTCCTCCTCGATGCCCGCGCAAGCCTCGGCGAATCGCCGCGCTGGTCGGTACGCGATGCCTGCCTCTATTGGGTCGATATCGCCGCGCAGCGCCTCCACCGCTTTGACCCCGCCACCGGGACCAATGCGACCCGCCAGTTCGACCAGCCCGTCGCCTGCGTCGCCCCGCGCGCCTGCGGTGGCCTCGTGCTCGGCCTGCGCGATGGCATTGCCACCATCGACGATTGGGACGCCCCACTACGCCCCCTCGGCACCCCCTTCCTCGCCGACCAGCCCGACTATCGCTGCAACGACGCCGCCACCGATGCGGCGGGCAATTGGTGGCTGGGCAGCGTGGACGAGGCCAAGGCGACCCACGACGCCGCGCTCTATCGTATCGCGCCGGACGGCAGCGCGGCGCGCATCATTGGCGGGATGACCACGTGCAACGGCGCGGCTTTCAGCCCCGATGGCCGCACCTTCTATCACGCCGACACGCCCACCCACGCGATCCGCGCCTTCGACCATGACCCCGCCACCGGCACGCTGGCGAACGCGCGCCTGTTCCACCAGTTCGAACATGGCACTGGCCGCCCCGACGGCGCGGCGGTCGATGCCGAAGGGTGCCTGTGGTCGGCGCTGTTCGACGGCGGCCGCGTCGTGCGCCTGTCGCCCAGCGGCGAGTTGCTCGCCACTATCGACTTGCCGGTCAGCCGCCCGACCATGATCGGCTTTGGCGGCGACGATGGCCGCACCACCTTTGTCACCAGCGCGCGAAAGGGATTGTCCGACGAGCAACTGGCGCGCGAGCCGCACGCTGGCGGCCTCTTCACCTTCCGCGCCCAAGTCCCGGGGTTGATTGCACCGCCCTTCGCCGGATGAAGCGCGCGGGCGCCATCGTCCTGCTGCTGTTGCTGATCGGCGGCGCGTTCGCGGGCTGGCGCTGGCTGGAACGCCACCCGCAGCACAACCCCTATGCGCCGTTCAGCCTGGCGCACCCCATCGGCTGGGCCACCAGCGACAAGCTGACCGCGCTGGTCGACACGCCCTTCGCCTGCCGCGCGATCCTGAGCGACGGCGGCGTGCGCTTTGCCGCCGATCCAGCCATCGGCACCGGCGAATGCCGCCTGAACGACCGCACTCGCCTGGACGTTTCCGCAATGCGATTGCGCCCCGACCAGCCCAATTCGACCTGCGCCGTCGCCGCCGGGCTGATCCTGTGGCAGCGCAAAGTCGTCGCCCCCGCCGCGCAGCGCCACTTTGGCCAGCGCGTCATTAGCATGGAGCACCTCGGCACCACCAACTGCCGCCGCATCGCAGGGGGCAGCCGGATGAGCGAGCACGCCAGCGGCAATGCCTATGACATCGCCGCCTTTCGCCTTGCCAGCGGGCGGCGCGTTTCGCTGATCGACGGCTGGACCGGCAAGGCCGACGAGCAAGCCTTCCTGCGCGAAGTGCGCGACGGCGCGTGCGCCATTTTCGCCACCACCCTGTCGCCCGATTTCAACGCCGCGCACCGCGACCATTTCCATTTCGACATGGCAGCGCGCGAGTTTGGCGGCGTGTGCCGATAATCCTTGCGCTCCCCGGCGTAAGCCGGGGTCCATGCGGGTTAGCGCCGCGCCAGCTGGGCCCCGGCTTTCGCCGGGGAGCGGCCAGTTGTCGGGGCGGGGGCGGGGGCCCTTGCAGCCCCAAGCCATTTGCGGTTAATCCAACGTCATATAGTTGCACCAGCAACGACCCCCACGGAGAGATATGCCATGCGCTTGCCGCTGACCGCCCTTTTTGCTTCCACCTCCATGCTCACCGGATGTGCGACTATGGCTGACACCGCCACCACCGAAACTGCGCCGCCTGCTGCCGAAGCCGCCAAACCGGCGGGCAATGCGCTGACCGCCAACTGGACCGGCCCCTATGGCGGGGTGCCGCCGTGGGACAAGATGCGGCCCGACCTGTTCCCCGATGCCTTCACCGCCGCCATGGCTGAAGTGAAGGCCGATGTGGACGCCATTATCAACAACCCCGCGCCGCCCACCTTTGAAAACACCCATGTCCCGATGATGCTGGCGGGCGCGACGATGGACCGCGTCTTTTCGCTGTGGGGCGTGCAGACGTCGAACGTGTCGAACGCCCGCGTCGAGGAAATTGACGCCGAGTGGAGCCCCAAAATCTCCACCTTCTACACCGAACTGATGCTCCAGCCCAAATTGGTTGCACGCTACAAAGCGGTCTATGACGCACGCAAAACCAGCGGCCTCGACGCGCAGCAGCAGCGCATCGTCGAGCGCGAATATGAAGAAATGGTGCGCAACGGCGCCAATCTGTCAGAGGAAGATCGCGCCGTCCTGGTGTCTATCAATGCGAAGCTCGAGGGGCTGTTTTCGCAATTCTCGTCCAAGCTGCTGGCCGACGAGAAACTCTATACTTTCGCCAGTGCCAGCGAACTGGATGGCCTCGAACCTGCGCTGATTGCCTCGTTCAAGGCGGCCGCAGAAGCCAATGGCAAGCCTGGCCAATATGCCATCAAAAACACCCGTTCGGCGGCGCAGCCGGTGCTGCAATATGCGACCAACCGGGGCCTTCGCGAGCGCGTCTACAAGGCGTTTGTGGGGCGCGGCGACAATGGCGATGCCAATGACACCAATTCGCTGATCGCCGACATTTTGAAACTGCGCCAACAGCGCGCCGAGCTGCTCGGTTTTCCCACCCACGCGCATTACCGCATGGCCGACACCATGGCCAAATCGCCCGACAAGGCGATGGAGCTGATGATGAAAGTCTGGCCCGCCGCCGTCGCGCGCGTGAAGGAAGAGGTCGCCGACATGCAGGCGATCGCCGATGCCGAAGCAAAGGCGGGCAAGGGCCCCAAGCTGACCATCGAACCGTGGGATTACCGCTATTACGCCGAAAAGGTGCGCAAGGCGAAATACGACCTCGATGAAAGCGAGATCAAACCGTACCTGCAACTGGACAAGTTGGTCGACGGCATGTTCTGGATGGCGGGCCAGCTTTACGACATGGGCTTCCGCGAAAACACCGGCACCATCCCCGTGTTCGACCCCAAGGTGCGGACGTTCGAGGTTTATAACCTCAAAACCAACGCGAATATCGGCGTCTTCTACCTCGACAATTTCGCGCGCGACGGCAAACGCTCGGGCGCGTGGATGACCACGTACCGCAGCTACCGCGAGCTTGGCGGCAAGCGCAATGTGCTGGCGTCAAACAACAACAACTTCACCGCCAGCGCGGACGGCGGGCCGACGCTGATCAGCCTCGACGATGCCACGACGCTGTTCCACGAATTCGGCCACGCCATTCACTTCCTGCTCTATAAGGTCAAATATCCCGCGCTTGGCGGCGTGCCGCGCGACTTTGTGGAATATCCTAGCCAGGTGCACGAAAACTGGCTGCTGACGCCCGAAATTTTGTCGCGCTTTGCGCTACATTATCAGACGGGCAAGCCCATCCCGCAGGCGCTGGTCGACAAGATCCGCGCCAGCGACAAGTTCAACCAGGGCTTTGCCACGGTCGAATATCTGTCGAGCGCCATCGTCGACATGAAGCTGCACAACCGCACGACGCCGGTGACCGACATCGACGCGTTCGAGCGCGACACGCTGATCGCCATGGGCATGCCGCGCGAAATTGTGATGCGCCACCGCTTGCCGCAGTTCGGCCATTTGTTCAGCTCGGACGCCTATTCGGCGGGCTATTACAGCTACCTCTGGTCCGAAACGATGGATGCCGACACCTGGGCCGCGTTCGAAGAGGCGGGCAGCCCGTGGGACCGCAAGGTCGCCGACCGCTTCCGCACCATATTGCTGGAGACCGGCAACGAAACCGACCGGATCGAGGCCTATCGCGCGTTCCGCGGGCGCGATCCGGATGTGACCGCGCTCCTCAAGAAGCGGGGTTTCCCGACCGGGAAATGACCGGCATCATCGGGGCCGAATCAACCTAGGAAAGGTACGGCCCCGATGACTATCGCTGCCCTGCGCACCCCCGACTCTGCCTTCGCCAATGTGCCCGATTTTGACTACCCGTTTTACTACATCGATGACTTGCCGGGCTACGAAGGGCTGCGGATGGCCCGGGTGGAGGCGGGGCCTGCCGATGCCGACCGCACCTTCCTGTGCCTGCACGGCGAACCCAGTTGGTCTTTCCTCTATCGCCGGATGATTCCGGTGTTTCTGGCAAGCGGCGCGCGCGTCGTCGCGCCCGATCTATTCGGTTTTGGCCGCAGCGACAAACCGATTAATCAGTCGGACTACAGCTTCCATTTTCACCGCAATTCGCTGCTGGCGTTAGTTGAGCGGCTGGACCTTTCGAATATCACGCTGGTGGTGCAGGACTGGGGCGGCCTGCTAGGCTTGACGCTGCCGGTCGATCCGGCATTTCGCGCGCGGCTGTCGCGGCTGATTGTTATGAACACCGGGCTGGGACTGGGGCGCGGAATGACCGACGGGTTTAAGGCGTGGAAGGCCTACGCCCTATCCACGCCCGACCTGCCGATCGGCCCGCTGATCAAGCGCGGCACGCCCCACCTGACCGACGCCGAAGTCGCCGCCTATGACGCGCCCTATCCCGGCCCCGAATATAAGGCAGGGGCGCAGGTCTTTCCCGCGCTCGTCCCCGTCGAGCCCGATATGGAGGGCGTCGATGTAAGCCAGGCGGCGGCGCAATTTTGGTCTGCGGAATTTAGCGGCCCCAGTTTCATGGCGATCGGCATGGCCGACCCAGTGCTCGGTCCGCCCGCAATGATGAGCCTGCACAAGCTGATCCGCGGCTGCCCGCCGCCGATGGAAATCGAAGGCGGTGGCCATTTTGTACAGGAATGGGGCGAGCCCATCGCGCGCGCCGCTCTGAAACATTTTGGCGATCCATTGCCGGCCTGACGACCATAGTTGACGGTCGCCTGTTTTGATATAAATATGATATCACAATTATATCGAATCGGAGGCTTGTCATGTCCATGGATACCCCTGCCCTCAACCGCAGCCGCGAGGGGCGCGCGGCGACACAAAGCGGCTATTTCATGCTGCTTGTCTGGTTTGTGCTGCTTGGCCTCGCGCTTTGGGCGGGTATCAGCAATGTGAGCGGCGACGAGGTCGGCTGGAAATGGGGCGTGGTTATTCTCAGCGCCATTTTCGGTACGCTCATCCTTTCCGGGTTTTACCTTATCAACCCCAACGAGGCCGCAGCGATTCAGTTGTTTGGCGCCTATAAGGGCACCGATCGCGAAGAGGGGCTACGTTGGGTGCTGCCCTGGCTAAGCCGAAAGAAAATCGCGGTACGCGCCAACAATGTCATCAGCGAGAAGATCAAGGTCAACGACGCGCGCGGCAACCCGATTGAAATGGCAGCGCAGGTCGTTTGGCGCGTCACCGACACTGCGCAAGCGCTGTTCGACGTCGATGACTATAAAGAATTTGTCGATGCGCAGATTGAGGCGGCGGTGCGTTCCATTGGCTCGCGCTATCCCTATGACGACATTGAGCATCAGGAAGTTACGCTGCGCGGCAACCATGAAGAGGTTGGTGCCGAGTTGCGTATTGCGCTGATTGAGCGTCTGTCAGTCGCGGGTATCACCGTCGATGAATGCGGCCTCACCCACCTCGCCTACGCCCCTGAGATCGCGGGCGCGATGCTGCGCCGCCAGCAAGCCGAAGCCGTAATCAGCGCGCGCAAGAAGCTGGTCGAAGGCGCGGTGACGATGGTCGACATGGCGCTGACCCAGCTGAGCGAGAAAAATGTCGTCGAGCTGGATGACGAACGCAAAGCGGCTATGGTGTCGAACCTGATGGTTGTGCTGTGCGGCGAACGCGACACGCAGCCAGTGGTGAATGCGGGCTCGCTCTACTGAGCCCGCTTTTGCTCGATGTCCGCCAAAAAAGCCTTTCCCCTGCGCCTCGACCCCGCACTTTACGCGGCGATCGAACGTGCGGCCGCCGACGATCTGCGCAGCGCCAATGCGCAGATCGAGGTGCTGCTGCGCGAGGCGTTGGCGCAACGCGGGGTAAAGGTGGCGCTGGGCGAGGCTGCACGGCGCGGACGTCCGCCAATAAAGGAAGGATCGGGTTATGAATAAGGCAAGGCCGCAAGGAGTTATGTAATGTTGCACCTGTTTCTGGAAAAAGGTCCCTGGTTTAGCGCCAAATCGCACGGCTTCGGCGCAGGGTTGCCGATCAAATGGCAAGGCTGGGTTTTGCTGGCGGTGCATGTGGCGGTGATGGTCGGTCTTGGGGTCGTCCTGCAGGATCGCCCGCTTGTGTTACTGCCTCTGGTCATTCTGGTGGCTTTGGCACCAATGCCGCTCTATGCCGCCCGCACCGAGGGCGGGTGGCGCTGGCGTTGGGGCAATTCAACCAAGGAGGATAAGCCCAAACGCCGTCGATAAGGCGTGAATGTTCACCGCGCTTGCCCCTGTCCCCCGACATAGTTAAGGGCTTGTCATGTCACCGACAGCCCCATCCACCGTCCGTATCGCGCCTTCGATTCTATCTGCCGATTTCGCGCGGCTGGGCGAAGAAGTCGCGGCGATCGAGGCCGCCGGGGCCGACTGGGTTCATGTCGATGTCATGGACGGACATTTCGTTCCCAACCTCACCATCGGCCCAGCCGTGGTGAAGGCGCTGCGCCCGCACAGCAGCCTGCCGTTTGACGTCCATCTGATGATTTCGCCGGTTGACGGCTTCCTTGATGCCTTTGCCGACGCGGGCGCTGACATCATCACCGTACACCCGGAAGCCGGGCCGCACGTCCACCGTACCGTCCAGCGCATCAAGGCACTGGGCAAGCAGGCGGGTATTTCGCTTAATCCTGCGACGCCCGCCAAGATGCTCGATTACCTCATCGACGATATCGATCTGGTGCTGGTCATGAGCGTCAATCCTGGGTTCGGCGGACAAAGTTTCATCACCAGCCAGCTGCGCAAAATCGAGGCTGTGCGCAAGATGATCGACAAATCGGGTCGCGACATCCGGCTGGAGGTTGATGGCGGCATCGACGCCAAAACTGCGCCCCTCGCCATCGCCGCCGGGGCCGACGTCCTGGTGGCTGGGACAGCAACATTTCGCGGAGGTCCGTCGGCCTATGCCGCCAATATCGCCGGTTTGCGGGGGGGCTGAGCCGGTGGAACTGGGCACCGCGGCAAAGACGGCCGACGGGGGCAATGACCCCGCACATGCGCCGGTTGCGGCCGAACCATCGGACGCCATCGACACCATCGAACCCGGCAAACGGCTAATCCGCCTGCCGAGCGAGCGCGGCCTGTCGTTGGGCGAAAGGCTGGTGAACCAGATTACGCGCCTGACTTGGCGCACCCCCTTGCACCATTTTCGGCTCAAGGGCCGCTTCCCGTTGAAGCTGCTCGGGGTGCCCGAAGATCCCGTTGGGGGCGACACGCGCGCGGGCACGGCCATCCGCGCCGGGCATTTCCTGCACCGCGGGCTGAAACAGCCGCTGGCCGATCTCGACTTTCGCAATCTGGCGGTGGCGCCGCCCTTTGCCGACTATCTGCACAGCTTTGCCTGGCTGCGCGACCTTTCTGCCAGCGCAACCCGGGCAGATGGCGCACCGATTGCTGAGCGTGTTGTCGCCGATTGGCTAGCCGCGCATGGTGAACTGGTCGGCGAACCCGCTTGGCGGCCAGACAATTGCGGGTGGCGCATCCTGTTCTGGGCCGCTCACGCACCGCTGATCCTGTCGTCGAGCGATCTGGTTTATCGGTCCGCCGTGCTCAACCACATCGCGCGCGCGGCACGCCACCTCGACCAGACCGCCGACCGCATGCGGCCCGGCCTGCCGCAACTGGTGGCGTGGATTGGCATTGTCGCCGCCTCACTGCTGCTGCCCGGCGGCGAACCGCGCCGAATCTTTGGCGAGGCCGGGCTGAAAAAGGCCCTTGAGGCGGTCATCTATGCCGATGGCGGCAATATCTCGCGCTCGCCATTGGTTCAGCTTGACGCGATTATGGCCATCGCCATGCTCCAGCGCATCTATGCGATGCGCTCGGTCACCCCGCCGCAGTATCTGCATGAGGTTCAGACCCGCGCTGTCCCGGCCGTGCTGGGGGTAACGCACGGCGACGGCGGGCTTGGCTGCTGGCAAGGAAGCGGCGCGGCTTCGGCCGAACAAGTTCGCGCCGTTACAGATGCCAGCGGCGTGCGCACCCGCCCGCTGAAACAGGCGCGCGACTGGGGCTATCAGCGCCTGACCGCAGGCAAGCTCATCCTGCTCGCCGATGCCGCCCCACCGCCGGTGGCGCGCGTCACCGACGCTGGCTGCGCATCGACGCTGGCGTTCGAACTGTCCGATGGGCCCACGCGCATCGTCGTCAATTGCGGCGGTGCAGGATTGGCCGGGGCGACCATTCCGGTCGCTCTGGCGCGGGGCCTGCGCACCACTGCCGCGCATTCGACGCTGGTACTCGCCGACACCAATTCGACCGCAATCCTGCCCAACGGCACGCTGGGCAAAGGGGTTACCGAGGTCGAGATTGACCGGCGCGAGAATGAGGCGGGCAGTCGCCTGGAAATGAGCCACGACGGCTATGCGCGGCGGCACGGTTTGATCCATCGCCGCAGCCTGATCTTGCTGCCTTCAGGGCGTGAGCTGCGCGGCGAGGATGTGCTGCTCCCCGCCCCGCGCGCACGGCGCCGCGGCAGCATCGGCTTTGCGCTGCGCTTTCACTTGGGTCTGGGCATCAGCGCCAGCCTGACGGCGGACAAGCAGGGCGCACTGCTGCGCATTGCTGGGGGACCACTATGGCAATTCCGCTGTTCCGACGGCGAAGTTGCGATCGAAGACAGCTTGTGGGTCGATGGCGACGGGCGCCCGCACCCGATCGAACAACTGGTTGTCTCGGGCACCAGCCCAGCCGGCGGAGCGAGTATTGGCTGGATCTTGAAACACATCGGTTGACGCGCTTGCCCTTTGGGAAGGGTCAACCTAGAGCGCGCGGCAACAATCCCACAGCGCGAGAATCCCCTCCATGACCGACCTGATTCCTATCCGCCGCGCACTATTGTCGGTCAGCGACAAGGCGGAGCTTGCCGAATTGGCCGCCGCGCTGGTGCGTCACGGAGTGGAACTGGTATCGACCGGCGGGACTGCACGCGCGCTTCGTGATGCCGGTCATGAGGTGCGCGATGTCGCCGACCTCACTGGCTTTCCCGAAATGATGGATGGGCGGGTGAAGACGCTGCACCCTGGAGTGCATGGCGGCATTTTGGCAGTACGCGACGACGCCGCACATACCGAAGCAATGGCTATGCACGGTATCGGCGCCATCGATCTGGTCGTGGTCAATCTCTATCCTTTTGCCCAGACCGTGGCGGCGGGGGCAGACCGCGACGCCATTATCGAGAATATCGATATCGGCGGCCCAGCCATGGTCCGCTCCGCAGCAAAAAACCACGCCTTTGTCGCCATTGTTACCGAGCCGCAGGATTATGGCGCGCTGATCGCCGAGCTGGACGCAAATAATGGCGCGACCAGCCTCACCTTACGCAAGCGCCTTGCAGCCACCGCCTTTGCCCACACCGCCGCCTATGACAGCATGATTGCGCAGTGGTTCGCCTTTGCCGACCAGGGTCAGTTTTTCCCGGCTACCCTGCCCGTCACCACCAAGCTGGCAAGCGAGCTGCGCTATGGCGAAAACCCGCACCAGCGTGCCGCGCTTTATCTGCCGGTCGGCCCCGCCGCGCGCGGCATTGCGCAGGCACGCCAAGTCCAGGGCAAGGAGCTCTCTTACAACAATATCAACGACGCCGACGCGGCATTGGAACTGGTTGCTGAATTTCGCGACGCCGACCCCAGCTGCGTCATCGTCAAACACGCCAACCCGTGCGGCGTCGCCAGCGCTGCGACCATCGCTGCGGCCTATGATGCCGCGCTGAAGTGCGACGATGTGTCGGCATTCGGCGGCATCATCGCGGTCAACCGTGCGCTTGATGGCGCAACGGCGGAAGCAATCAGCGGCATCTTTACCGAAGTGGTCGTCGCGCCCGACGCCGACGCCGACGCGCTGGCGGTGTTTGCCAAAAAGAAGAATCTGCGCCTGCTGCTGACTGGCGACCTGCCCGATCCGGCGCGCGGCGGCATCATGATGAAGACCATCGCCGGCGGATGGCTGGCGCAGAGTCGCGACAATGGCCGCATCAACCCGGCCGACCTCAAACGCGTGACCGCCCGCGCGGCCACCGAAAGCGAGCTCGCCGACGCCTTGTTCGCCTGGACCGTCGCCAAGCATGTCAAATCCAACGCCATCGTCTATGCCAAGGACGGCGCAACGGCAGGCATAGGCGCCGGCCAGATGAACCGTCGCGACAGCGCGCGCATTGCCGCGGCCAAGGCGCGCGAGGCTGCCGAGAGTCACGGCTGGGCGACCCCTCGCACCGTCGGCAGCGCGGTTGCCAGTGATGCCTTTTTCCCCTTCGCTGACGGATTGCTGGCTGCAATCGAGGCCGGGGCAACCTGCGTCATCCAGCCGGGCGGGTCGATCCGCGATGATGAAGTCATTGCCGCTGCCGACGCAGCGGGCATTGCCATGCTGTTCACAGGCATGCGCCACTTCCGGCACTAGGCTCTAAAGCCCGGAAACCTGCCCTGCCCCGAAACGGGACAAGCACTTGTGGGTTTAGGGAATTGGTAACCTTTGCAGCGCTATCTCCGCCATCATTTCATCCGCAATGCCGCCTTGCGCGCGGCAGGGGAGCAGTCCGGTGGCGAACAAGAACAATGTTAAGCGGCGCTTGCGTGACGCGATAACGCGCTTTGCCCGTGACGAGCGCGGCATCACCCTTGTTATGGTTGCAGCGTCCACTGTGCCAATCATCCTCATCGTTGGCTCGGGAATTGATATTGGCCGAGCATATATGGCGGATCTGCGGCTGCAGCAGGCCTGCGATGCCGGCGTTCTGGCCGGACGCCGCATGATGGTGGGCGGGACCTATACGACCGCGAACAAGGCCGAAGCCACCAAGATGTTCAACATCAACTATGACACCGGGCTCTACGGTTCGACGAACATCGCTTTCAATTCGGTGCAGGATGGTCCGTCGAACGTAAAGGGCACAGCATCGGCCAAGGTGCCCACAACACTCACGCGGCTGATGGGCCAGACCGAGTTTAACTTGTCGGTAGAATGCACCGCCAAGCTGGAAGTGTCGAACGTCGACGTGATGCTCGTGCTCGACGTCACAGGATCGATGGCAAGTGTCAACGGCGGCGATACCATCTCGCGCCTCGACGCACTCAAGAATGCAACGATGAACTTCTTTGACACGCTGACCAGTGCAGCGGTAGGCGACGGGCGCATTCGTTTTGGCGTCGTACCCTATAATTTAAACGTGAATATAGGAAGCGTGCTGACCGCGGCCAACAGCAGCTGGCTGGCCGATGAAGTAACACTGCCTTCGCGCACTCCCGTCTATACCACTACATGGGGCACAGGTGTTACCACCTATGGGACCCCGTTTGACGGGCCGGTAACTTGGGGAAGTTGGTCAAACAATAGCCCGCATCCGAGCGGCAAAGACAGCACAACCTGCCCGGAAACACCCAATCCTGCGGACACGCCGCCCACTTCATCGGGGGGGGTCACGCGAACGCAGACCGGGCAGTATATCGACGCCGACGGCAATCGCGTTACGACCTATGAAGACCGGCAGAACTTCCAGTTCTTCAACTACCAGCACGTCTGGACTGGCGGCCAATGTCGGCGTCAGCGGCGCACAGGCACCTTCACCCGCACGACACCTTCGACGGTTACGCAGCCGCCCATCCCGGTCTTTTCGCGTTATCGTTATGAGGACCGGGTGTTTGATGTCTCCTCCGCCAAGAGCGGTGGCAGCGTCACTTACGATGTTGGCGACAAAGGCGCCGATTTGAGCGCTTCGTGGAGCGGTTGCATCATCGAGCGCAAGACCGAGCCGTTTGCCAGCAACGCGGCGGCGCCTTCGGATGCTCTTGACATGGACATCGACCTGGTGCCCACCGCCGACGCAGATACGCAGTGGCGGTTGCAAATGGGGGACCTGGCGTTCACCCGCAGTGGCACGGCTTCGGAACTGACCACATCGGATCGCAATAGCTGGGGCTGGAACAGCTGCCCGGTTGCGGCGTCGAAGCTGACGACCATGACGTCGGCAGACCGCTCGACATTCAACAGCTATATCCAGTCGCTCACCGCCAACGGCAACACCTATCACGATGCGGGGATGACTTGGGGGGCGCGTCTGATTTCGCCCGACGGCCTGTTCGCCAGCGAAAATCAGGTGGCCCCCAATGGCCGCACCATTCAGCGCCACCTGATCTTCATGACCGACGGTGAAATCGTCACTGGTCGCGGCAACCTGAGCTTCCAGGGGCATGAAAACACCATGCAGCGGATCGGTTCGACCAGCGACAGCGACGGCAACGCTCGTCACACAAATCGCTTCCTGCAAATCTGCGCGGCCGCCAAAGCCAAGGGCATTACGATCTGGACCATCGATTTCGATACGACGGCAACGGCATCCCTGGTCACTTGTGCCAGCGGCAATGACAAGGCCTTCACGGCCTCGAACGCCGCTACGCTCAACACCCAGTTCCAGGCCATCGCGCGGCAGATTTCCAAACTGCGGATTTCGCAATGATGTCGCGGCTTCGCCCCCTACTAGCACGCCTTATCGGCGATAAGCGGGCTATTTCGGCAGTCGAATTTGCGATTACCTGCCCTGTGTTCTTTCTCTTGCTATTTGGCATCTACGACTTTTCGATGCAGCTTTATGCCAAATCGGTGCTGTCGGGCGCGGTTAACCGGGCGGCACGCGATTCGGCGCTGGAAGGGAACAATGCTTCACAAGTCGCGATCGACGCAGCGGTTTCCGAGAACGTCAAAACCGTGTTTCAAGATGCCACGCTGACTTATACGCGTCTGGCCTATGACAATTTCAGCGGCGTCAGCAAACCCGAGCCGCTGACCGACAGCAACAACAACGGCACCCGCGACCCCGGCGAATGCTTCACCGACACCAATGGCAGTGGCAGCTGGGATGCCGATCGGGGCAAGGGCGGCCAGGGCGGCGGTGACGAAGTGGTGCTCTACACGGCGCAAATGCGCATCAACCGCATATTCCCTGGGTGGAAATTTATGGGCCAGCCACAGGAATCCACCATCACGGCTTCAACCGTTTTGCGGAACCAACCGTTCAACACCAACGACATCAACAATACCGAGATTTGCACATGATCCGGTCTCGTATCTCTGCATTGCGCTGCCTGCTGGCAAGCGTCCGCGACAATCGCGGCGTGGTTTTTGTTGAGCTGGCCTACACCATGCCCTTTCTGATGTTATTGGGCTTTGGCGGAATGGAAATCGCCAGTTTGACGCTGGCCAACACGCGTATCAGCCAGATTGCGCTTAGCGCCGCCGACGGTGCAGCGCGCATCGCGTCGGGCAGCAATCTTGTCACCCCGCAGGTGCGCGAAGTCGACATCAACGAGGTGTTCACCGGTGTCCAGTTACAGAGCGGCGATCTCAATTTTCTCGCCAACGGACGGATGATCCTGTCCAGCCTCGAAACCAACGCCGAGGGTGGCCAGTGGATCCGTTGGCAGCGGTGCTATGGCAACCGCCCGTCCAGCCCTTCATCCTATGGCGTCGCGGGCAATGGCGCGACCGGCACGGCCTTTCCCGGCATGGGCCCAGCGGGCCGCGAGGTGAAGGCCGCGGCGGGCAGCGCCGTGATGTTTGTCGAAGTCTATTATACCTATCAGCCGCTGCTGTTCGGGTCATGGCTCGGCTCACAAACCATTCGCTCGACCGCAGCCTTCACGGTGCGCGAATCGCGCGACCTCAGCCAAATCTATAACCCGTCGCCGGCTGCGCCCGTGCGGACCTGCACCTGATCATTTAGCGCTTGCAAAGTCAGGGCGTGGAGTGCCAGCGGCATTTTATGACCGCTGCCGCCGCCCCACCGCCTGACAGCCAGCATCGCGGGCTCGTCGCACTGCTGCCAGATTCGGTGCGGCCCTATGCTTTGCTCGCCCGCTTCGATCGGCCGATTGGCTGGTGGTTGCTATTCTGGCCGTGCTGCTTCGGCATGGCGCTGGCGGGCGGTTTGCCGCAGCGATGGGATTTGGTCGTCTGGATGTTGCTGGGCGCGATCGCCATGCGCGGCGCAGGGTGCGTCTATAATGATATCATCGATCGCGACCTTGACGCGCGGGTAGCGCGGACAGCGATGCGGCCAATCGCCAGCGGCGCGGTATCGCGCAGCGCTGCAGCGCTGTGGATGGCGGCGCTGTGCTTGATTGGTCTCATCGTGCTTCTGCAATTGCCGCTTGCCGCGCAAATGGTGGCGCTGGGCAGCCTGTTACCGGTTGCCGCCTATCCCTTCATGAAGCGGATCACCTGGTGGCCGCAGCTGTGGCTGGGGCTCGTTTTCAGTTGGGGCGCGCTGGTCGGCTGGGTGGCGATAGCGGAAAGTGGCGGGGTGCCGCTTTTGTGGCTCTATCTGGGCACCATTGCCTGGGTGGTCGGCTATGACACCATCTATGCGCTTCAGGACGTCGAGGATGACGCGCTCGTCGGTATCCGGTCTAGCGCACGCGCGTTGGGTCGCGCCGTGCGCGGCGGGATCGCGCTTTGCTATTCGGCAGCACTTGGCGGCTGGGGGCTCGCGCTGTGGCAGCTACGCCCCGATCCACTGGTGCTAGTCGCGCTGCTTCCCACCGCCATCCACTTCGCTGGCCAAGTGGTGACGCTGGACCCGGCCGATGGGCATGATGCCCTGGCCAAATTCCGCAGCAACCGCTTTGCCGGCTTGCTGGTGTTTGCAGCGATGCTGGTAGTCGGCAGCTCGGCCTGACTATTCCGCCGCGAGCAGTTCTTCAGCGCCGCCCAGATCAACCGACACGAGCCGCGACACCCCCTGCTCGACCATCGTCACGCCGAACAGGCGGTGCATGCGCGCCATGGTGACGGCGTTGTGTGTGACGATCAGATAACGGGTGTCGGTTTCGCGCACCATGCGGTCGAGCAGGTCGCAGAAGCGCTCGATATTGGCATCGTCCAGCGGCGCATCGACCTCGTCGAGCACGCAAATCGGCGCGGGGTTGGTCAGGAATAATGCAAAGATCAGCGCAACGGCAGTCAGCGCCTGTTCGCCACCCGACAGCAGAGTCAGGGTGCCGAGCCGCTTGCCCGGAGGCTGCGCCATAATCTCCAGCCCCGCCTCCAGCGGGTCGTCGGCATCGACCAATTCCAGATGCGCCTGCCCGCCACCGAACAAGGTGCCGAACAATCGCTCGAAGTGGCCGTTAACCGCCTCGAACGCGCTGAGCAGCCGGACCCTGCCTTCGCGATTGAGATTGCCTATGGACCCCCGCAACCGGTTAACGGCTTGACTCAATTCCTCGATTTCAGCCGCGCTGCGCGCCTGTTCGGCCTCAAGCTCGGCGAGTTCATCGGCGGCGACTAGATTGACCGGACCCAGCCGCTCGCGATCGGCGATCAACCGGTCGTGCTGCGCCGATTCATCCGCGGCGCTGCCGACCAGAGCACCATCAAAACCCGCGCGTTCGGGCAGGACGGGCGGCGGACATTCAAAACGCTCGCCAGATAGGCGTCCCATTTCCATACGGCGCAGCTCAGCGTTCTCGGCGCGGGCCGCCGCACCGGCACGATTCTCGCGCGCCGATGCCAGCGCCTCGCGGTGAACAGCTAGGGCAGCATCAGCAGCCTCGACTGCGCGCGTGGCACTGCCTTCGGCTGTTTCCGCAGCCAGAGTAGCCGCCTGTTGAGCCGCACGGCGTGCTTCCAAGGCGTCGCGCTGGGCGGACAACTGACCGGGCGCGTCGGTCAGCAGGTCGATTTCCTTGCCAAGCGCAGCCGCCCGCTTGTCCATGTCGCTCACACGGCGCGCCGCCTCGCCCGCCCGATCCTTCCAGCTTTTGATTTCGCTGGCGGCGACAGCTTGCCGCGCCTTGAAGGTGGCCAACTGGCTGTCGTGATCGGCGATTGCAGACCGTGCCGTCGACGCATCGGCGCGGGCGCGATCCGCCCGATCCTCCGCAATGCGCTGGGCCTCATCGGCGACCGACTGGGCGGGAAGCATTCCCAGACGCGCTTCGGCTTCGGTCAGCGCTTCGCTCGCGGCGCGAAGCACGTCGGCCAATTCAGTCCGGCGCCGCAAATGTAGCGCGCTGGCGGCGGTATGACGTTCGACCGCACCGCGCGCGGCATCCAATGTTCGCAGTGCACTTCGGCGGCCGTCGTCAGCGGCGGCCAGCGCGGCGCGGGCGGTGGCGATCGCTTCGCGAGCGGCGGCTGACTGGCGTGCCACGCGCTCGCGGTCCACACTGAGCCGCTGCAATTCACCTTCGACGTTGGGGCGCTGCGCTGCCAATTCGTCCAGACGATTCTGGCGCGCCAATCGCTCGGCGGCCACGGCACCGTCACCGCTCGACACAAAGCCGTCCCAGCGCCGCAACGCTCCTGCGCGCGTGACGAGTCGCTGGCCGACGCTGAGCGGCTGGCCGGAGTCGCTATCGGCCACCAGAATTTGCTGCAATCGCCGCAACAGCGCTGGTGGTGCGGTGACATGATCGGCAAGCGTGGTGGTACCGGCTGGCGGGGCCGGATCCCCTGCCTCTGCCAGACTACCGCGCCAGCCACGCGTCACCGCTGTGCCAATTTCTGCATCGAGATCATCACCCAAGGCAGCGGCGAGCGCGACCTCAAAGCCGGGTGCAGCGCGCATTTGATCAAGCGCACGGGCGCCGCCGCCATTGCTGGACGATAGGGCGCGGGTCAGGCTTGCCACTTCGCCGTCAAGGGCTGCCAGCGCGGCCCGTGCCTCCGCAAGGTCAATATCGGCGGTGGCGAGCGCCGTTTCGGCAGCAGCGCGCGTAGCATCGGCATCGGCGAGCGCCGCTTCGGCCGCGGCAATATGCTGTTCCTGCTCGCAAACTTTGGCATTGGCGGCGGCGACCTCGCCTTCGAGGGCGGCAATGTCGCCAAGCGCGGCCAAATCGGCTGCGACGCGCACGCCTTCGGCTTCGGCGCGCGCTTTGGCGGCGGCGGCACTGTCACGCGCCGATTGCGCGACGCGGCGCTCGGCAGCTTCGCTGGCAGCGGCGGCGCGCGTTTGCGCCAGCGCCACTTCAGCATCGCGCAGCGCCGCCTGCGCGGCCAGATCGGCAACTTCGAGCGCTGCACGCCCGGCTTGATGGGACGCAAGCTCTGCCGCCAGCGTCTTGCTATCTGCGTCGAGCCGGGTCAGCGCGTCATGCGCGTCACGCGCCAGCTCGCCCTCGCGCGCCCGGTCATCGGCCACCCGCTGCGCCTGCGCTTGCAAATCAGTCAGCCGCTGGCGCGCGGCCTGTTCTTCGCCGGTTATGCGCGCAAGTTCGGTGGCAAGTGCCCCGAGCGCCTCGCGCTCTGCCTGCGCCGCCGCGCGCGCAGCGGCAAGAGCGCCAGCGGCGCTGCGCTGCGCTTCCTCTCCAGCTTCGGCGGCAAGCTGGGCGTCGCGCACGGCCGCCTCGGCCGCCACTGCCTCGGCTCGCGCTATATCTGCTGCAGCCGCAGCATCGCGCCAGCGGGCAAAAATCAGCCGCGCTTCGGCAGTGCGGATATCATCGGACAATTTGCGATAACGCTCGGCAGCGCGCGCCTGCCGCCGGAGCGCCCCGGCGCGCAACTCCATGTCGGCGGTCAATTCGGACAGGCGCGTCAGATTGGCCTCGGTGGCCCGCAGTTTTTGCTCGGCGTCCTTGCGGCGGACATGCAGCCCGGCGATGCCCGCTGCCTCCTCCAGCATCGCGCGCCGCTCGGCGGGTTTGGCGGCGATCACCGACGCGATCTTGCCCTGGCTCACCAGCGCCGGGCTGTGCGCGCCGGTGGCAGCGTCGGCAAAGATCAGCGCGACATCTTTCGCGCGCACATCACGGCTATTGGCGCGATAGGCCGACCCCGCTCCGCGTTCGATACGGCGCACCACTTCCAGCTCGCCGCCGCGTTCGCCGCCCAGCACTGTCGCAAGTTGTTCACCCGCCACCTCCGCCACCAGCGCGACTTCGGCAAAGTCGCGCGGCGGGCGCGACGCGGTGCCCGCAAAAATCACATCTTCCATGCCGCCGCCGCGCATCGATTTGGGTGAGCTTTCGCCCATCACCCAGCGAATGGCTTCGAGCAGGTTGGATTTGCCGCAGCCGTTGGGGCCGACAACGCCGGTCAGCCCAGGCTCAATGCGCAATTCGGTGGGTTCGACGAAGGATTTGAAACCAGTAAGGCGCAGGCGCTTTATCTGCACGGCATAACCCCGCCGCGCGCCGTGCCTGTCACAGAAGAATCACATTGCGCCAAAGCAAACCCCTTGGCTCGTCATGCCGCGCAGCAATCGGCGGCACAAGGGGCTGCGGCGCCCCTTAGCGCGCACCCATGGCGCGCAGCCGGTCGCGCAAGGACGGCCAGCCAACAACGCCATCGGCAACCTGGCCATTGATAACAAAGGTGGGCGTGCCGCTGATCTGGAAAGCCTCGTTCCACTTGTTGTTGTCCGCGACCAGCTTTTCGGCATTGGCGGGGGTAGCGAGACAGGCTTGAACCTGGTCAGCGGCCATGCCGCGCGACTGGAACATGGCGCTGATGCCCAACGCTTCCGACGCTTTGGCAAAGCGGGTTGGGTCGGCTTCGTTGGCCATGGCCGTCTGCGCCGCCTGACCGCCGGCTTCGGCACCCGCAAACAGCTCTGACTGGGTCGCCAAAATATTAGCCGAAAGGGCATATTGGCGATCCACGGGGGCGCACTGGACAATCGAGGCGGCAAGCAAGTCGATGGGATTACGCAGGAAATGGCGCAGCTCGAACGAAACCCGTCCGCTGTCGATAAATTCCTTTTTCAACTCCTCACCCGAATCGGCTGAAAACTGGGCGCAGGCCCCACAGGTCAGCGAGGCAAACTCAATGATTTTGATCGGTGCATCGGCATTGCCGATCAACAGACCACCATCGGCGGTGCGCACCGCCACATCCGACCAAACCTTACCCGCCGGGGCCGCAACCTTAGCCGCGACCGGTTGTTCGGCCGTGGCGTCACCGGTGCCGCCACCGCTGCATGCCGAAAGGGCGAGCACCATAAACGAAGTCAGGGCGAAGTTGCGAGCCAAGCGAAATGCCATTGCTAAGGTTCCTTTGTGCGGATTAGTCGGTGTTGGCCGCTCTTTAGGCGGGGCGCAGCGCCTGGTCGAGTTGCGATTTCAGCGCTGCCCAGTCGTGCACATGGTCGAGCGATTTGCCCTGCAGCACAAATCCGGGGGTGGAATGGATACGGTCGGCGCCGCGCGCCAAATTGGTCATGGATGTGACCGCGGCTTGGGCAACCTCGCTGTTGAGCGCCGCTTCAATCTGAACGGCGGTCAACCCGCGCGCGCGCATCAATGCCCCCAGCCCGCTGTCGCGGGCAATGCGGGCGGCGCGCTCGGCCACGCTGCCTTCGAACCATTTCTGGCGAACCGTTTCCGGCAGCTTCGTCGCCCCCAACAGCCATTGCGACTGCCCCGCCATGATCGCCCGATAATGTCCGGGGAATCCAGCCGGACCGCTCGCCCGCGCCAGCAGCGCGGCCGTCATATCGAGCGGATCGCGTACCAGATTGCGATATTCGAACGCCACCAGACCCTTGTCGATATAGCCGGCCTTTAGCGGCGCATCGCCAGCAGCCGCGAAGGCCCCGCAAGCGCCGCAGGTAAAACTGAAATATTGCACCAGCCGCAGCCGTGCATCAGGGTTGCCAGCGAGATAGGCGCCGATTCCCGTTTCGGTCATTTTGGCCGACAGGCGCGGTGCCGCCTTCGTCGCTGCAACCAGCGGCGTCGCGGCAAGCGCGGCAAGCAAAGTGCGGCGGGCGGGATCAAAGGTCATGGTTGGTCTCAACTGATTTTCGGCAGGCGCGGGCGCTCACCAAGTCCCGCCGCCATGCGTTCGAGCACGGTGCGCAGTTCGGGGTCCGTCACGGCGCGCAGCGAATCGCCGAGTTCGGCGGGTACCGGGCGTGAGATGACTGCGGGCTGAACCGGACGCGGCGCGGGCGACACCTGACCCTGCGTCATCTTCACCCTTGCGATGGCGGCATAGCCGAAGAAGCGGTTAACCGCCGCAATAAGATCGGGCTCGACATGCTGCAGCATCGGCGCGTGCGCGCCCGATATGGTCAGGTGCAGCGTGCCGCCCGCCTTTTGTCCCACCGGAAAGCGGATCATCGCGGGTTCGGTAACGTCGGCCAGCCGGTCGCCGACAATGTCGCGCCAGCGCGTCACCAGCGATGCCTGGATGAAGCCAAATTTGCGGAATGCAGCGCCGCCGATTGCAGGGACCAGGTCGGCGATGGCGCGCGCCGGGCCGCCACGTTGGCGTTCCACAGGCGCAGCTTTTCGGCCGCCAGCCGGTCGTTTGTTATCGCCAGTGTTCACCGCTTTCGCCATGAAGCTAGCCATGCCATAGCGCGGGGGTGACCGTCCAGAGGAACGATGATTTCGCGTTTCGGCTGCTGCGCTGGTATGATGCGCATGCGCGCGACCTGCCGTGGCGGATACCACCCGGCAACGACGCCGTACCCGATCCCTATCGCGTGTGGCTGGCCGAGGTAATGCTGCAACAAACCACGGTCGCCGCGGTGACGGGCTACTGGCAACGCTTCACCGCGCGCTGGCCGACGGTTTTCGACTTGGCGGCAGCCGATGATGCCGAAGTGATGGCGGCATGGGCGGGGCTAGGCTATTATGCGCGCGCTCGCAACTTGCTCGCCTGCGCGCGGGCGGTGGTAGCGCGCCATGGAGGGCGCTTCCCCGAAGATGAATCGGTTCTGCGCGAATTGCCCGGGATTGGAGATTACACAGCAGCAGCCGTGGCAGCGATTGCCTTTGGCCGCGCCGCCGTGGTGGTCGATGCCAACATCGAGCGGGTCATGGCGCGCCAAGCTGCCATTGATGAGCCGCTGCCAAAGGCGAAAACAGCAATCCGTGCAGCGCTCGCGCCGCTGGTCCCTTTGTCCCGGCCGGGCGATTTTGCGCAAGCATTGATGGATCTGGGGGCGACCATTTGCACGGTAGGCGCACCGCGCTGCGCCGATTGCCCTTTGGCCAAGGTATGCAAAGCCAAGGCTGCCGGGATCGCCGAATCGTTGCCCGTCAAACTGGCTAAAAAGGCCAAACCTCAGCGTCATGGCACTGCCTGGTGGATTGAAGGCGATGGCGCGATCTGGTTGGAGCGCCGCGCCGACAAAGGCATGCTGGGAGGGATGCGCGGTCTGCCTGGCGACAACTGGCGCGCGGTGAGCGGCGCCGATGACGCTGCTGTACGGGTGCGGCACAGCTTTACACATTTCGATCTGGAACTGGCCGTCGTGCGGCGACCTGAACCCCCACTTGGTGCCGAAGGCGAATGGTGGCCGCTGAATGCGCTTGACGCAGCAGGTCTGCCGACGCTCTATCGCAAAGCGGTGGATGCGATGCGGAAGGAAGTAGAATGAACATGATGGTTTCGCGCCGGGCAATGCTTGGCGGGCTGGCACTCGCGAGCGGCGTAGCCGCCACAACGCGGCCTGCTTTAGCGCTGGTGGATAGCGGTCCTGCATTTCCAGCAACGCGGGCGTTCATCAGCGGCTTTGTCGAGCGCAAACAGCTCGCTGGAACCCTGGCCAGTATCGGGCGCGGGCTGGCAGCGCCGCAATATGTTGCGGCCGGCGCGACTGCGCTGGGCGGGCCGGTGCCGGTCGATGCCGACAGCCTGTGGCGCATCTATTCCATGACCAAGCCGGTCACCGGCATCGCGGCAATGATGTTGATCGACCGGGGCAAACTGGGCCTCGACCAGCCGATTGCCGACCTGCTGCCCGCTTTTGCCAAGATGCAGGTGCAAGTAACACCCGATGGCTCGCTAACCGACGTGCGGCCTGCGAAGACAGCGATCACGGTGCGTCATTTGCTGACCCACACCGCCGGGCTTGGCTATTCGATCATCCAGAAGGGACCGATCAAGGATGCCTATATCAAAAATGGTCTGCTGCCGGGCAAAGTGACGCGCTTGCCCCTGCCCGGCGTTGACAACGCCCCCATCGCACCCAGCCTTGCCGAATTTGCCGACCGGCTGGCAAAAATGCCTCTGGTTTACGAACCCGGCACGCAGTGGAGCTATTCGGTGTCGCTCGATCTGCTCGGGCGCGTTATCGAAGTGGCAAGCGGTCGGCCGTTCGATGCCTTCTTGGCCGAAGAGATGTTTGGCCCGCTGGGCATGACCAGCACCTTTTTCCAGGTACCTGCCAGCGAGGTCAGGAGGCTGACCACCAATTATGCGCCCTTTGGCGGGGCGCTGGTGCCCATCGATCCGGCGGCGAGCAGCATTTATCTCGACAAGCCCGAATTTCCCTTTGGCGGCGCTGGACTTGTGTCGAGTGCGCGCGATTTCGACCGTTTTCTGATGATGCTGGCCGGCAAGGGCGCCATCGGATCGACCCGGCTAATGAGCGAAAAGGCCGCAATGCTCGCCATGTCGAACCTGATTGACGACAGCATCGAACGGAAGGGCACGTTCGTCGACGGCCAAGGCTTCGGCGCGGGCGGGCGTGTGTCGCTGCCGGGCAATCCGGGCGGTCCCGGCATTTTCGGCTGGGGTGGAGCCGCCGGGACGCTGGCGTTCGTAAACCCGCTGCGCGGTGTGCGCGGCGCCGGTTATGCCCAATACATCCCGTCGGATACATTGGATTTCCAGCGGCGGATTGGTGAAGTTATCCTGCAAGACCTTGGCGCGGCGTGAGGCCGCTGGGCTTTACTGGCGGGGCACTGGACCGCGCCGACCAGCTCCGCACCGATCCCGAACGGCTGGCCACAGCGCGCCGCCATCCGCGCGCGCGCGCGCTGGTGCTTGACGGCATTGATTTCGTTCCGGGCGACGGCGTTGGCTTAACGTGGGAGGCGGCCGGGCTGACCGAACCCGAACGGCTGATGCTGCTTGGAATCGATGCGGCGGGCGTTCCGCACTTCGTCGCCGAGCCGGTGGCGGGTACAAAAATTGATGCACGCTCGCGCACCGTCATGCGCCTTTTGCCGCTGCTGAGCCGCGACGAGGCGGCGCTCTATGGTGCGGCACGCAGCTTGGTCGACTGGCATGCTCGGCACCGGCACTGTGCGGTATGCGGTGCACGAACAGCACTGTTTCGTGGTGGCTGGGGGCGCAAATGCGGTGATTGCGGCGCCGAACATTTTCCGCGCGTCGATCCCGTGGTCATTATGCTCGCGCTGTGCGGGGACCGCGCATTGGTCGCCCGCCAGCCACAATTCCCGCCGCGCTTCTTTTCCGCGCTCGCCGGGTTTGTGGAACCGGGCGAATCGCTTGAAGAGGCGGTGACGCGCGAGCTTTGGGAAGAAGCTGGCGTACGCGCGCACAGCGTAAGCTACGCCGCCAGCCAGCCCTGGCCTTTTCCCTCGTCGCTAATGATCGGTTGCATGGCGCTGGTCGATGACCCGGCGCTGACGCTCGACACGACTGAATTAGAAGCGGCAATGTGGGTAACGCGCGATGATGTGGCGGCTGCGCTTGCCGGCGCGCCCGACGCGCCCTTCATGGCTCCGCCCGCGCTGGCGATTGCCCGATTCCTGCTGGAAAGCTGGGTAAGCTAGAGCCGCCGCCCGGTAATCCGGGCGATTTCCTTCGCCACCATGGCTTCAACCAGCGGCGGCAAATTGGCATCAAGCCATTGCTTGAGCAGCGGCCGCAGCGCCTCGGTCACGACATCATCGAGCGTGCGGCTTCCGCCAGCGGCTGGAGCCGACACAACGGCAGGCGCTTCGACCGGCTGCACAACGGCGCTCAACGCGTCGAGCGAGCGACGCGCCGCATCGGCGGCGGCGGCGGCAACTAGGTCAGCACCAGGGGCCACCGAATCGGGCACGTCATCCGATTCATCGCTCAGCTCCAGCACATCGGGATCGTCATCGTCGTGCTGGCCGTTGCCGCCATTGACCATGCGCGGCGGCGTATCGTCGCGCGCAATCACTTTGCGGATCGAGGACAAGATATCTTCCATCGATGGTTCGCGCGACATATCGCCCACAGCGGGTCCCCTTCTAGCCCGGCCCTTGCCGGAAAGGGCCTTCTATCGCCGTGAAGCGGAAGTTGCCAAGCCTTATTGTCCCGGCACGGGACGGGTCGCCCAAGGTCAGCAGCCTAGGGCGCGTCGGCGTTGGCAGCAGCCACACCCCGCGTGTCAGTGGCCACCTGCTTCGGCGCGGGGTCGTCATTCCAGTCGAAAATCTGCCCGCGCACCCGGCGATAGTTGACCTCTGGGTCATAAAGCGTGCCGCCACCCAGACCCAGGTCGCGCGCCTCGGCCTTACCCATGGCGGCCAGCAAGCTGAAGGCCGCAACATAGGCGTTGCGCTGCGCGCTGACGAGTTGGACCTGCGTCGACAAGAGCTCTTGTTCTGCGTTCAAGATATCGAGGATGGAGCGGGTGCCGACGCTATTTTCGGCGCGGACCCCTTCCAGCGACAGCGCGTTGGCGCTGACCGCCTGCTGGGTTGCAGCAATAATCTGCTGGTTCGCTTGCCAGGCGGCGAAGGCACCGCGCGTTTGTGCAATCACCCCGCGTTCAACCTCGACATAGTTTTCAATCGCCTGGCTGGTACGCGACTGCGCCTGCCGCACCTGTGCCGCCGGGCGTCCGCCCTGAAACAGCGGAATGGTCAGCGTGACGCCCGCCGTCAGGCTCGTCGTAACATTGTCTGACGTGGTGTTCGCCGCCGGGATCGAATTGAGGTTATTGTTATAGCCGCCTTGCGTCGTCGCTTCGAGCGAAGGCAGCCGGCTGGCACGCGCCACGCCAATATCGGCGCGGCTGGCATTAACCAGCTGGTTCGCAGCCTCGATATCGGGGTTGGTCGCGAGCGCAATAGCCACGGCGTCTTCAGGCGACGCCGGCAAGCCCGGCAGCGGCGGCGGCGCTTCAAGATCCACGGGTGCTTCGCCGACCAGCCTGGCATAGGCCTCGCGACTGGCGATCAGATTGGCCTCGACACCGCGCAGGTCGCCTTCGGCGAGCGCCAGCCGCGCTTCCGACTGGGCCACGTCCGTCCGCGTCAGGTCGCCGATCTCGAAACGGTCGCGGGCCGCCTGCAAATTCGTGCGGAGCACCGCGACATTCTTCTGGTTGAGCTTGACGATCGCCTGGTCGCGGATCACGTCCATATAAGCGCCGACAACCTGCGAAAAAACGCTGGCCTCGGTAGCGCGCAGGTCCGCCTGGCCTGCTTCAACGCGTGCCTTGGCCGCCTTCACGGCATTGCGCACCGCGCCGCCCTGATAAATCGGCACCGCAACGCGGCCGCCGACCTGCACCGAGCGCTTGGCGACGAAAAAGCTGTTGCCGGGGATCACCAGATTCTCACTGAAGTCGACACTGGCACCCGCACTGGGCAATCCAGCAGCCTTTTGGATCGGCACGTTCTCATCATTGGCCCGTTGCCCGGCCCGCGCCGCCGTCAGCGTCGGATTATTCTCATACGCTTTGGTAAGCGCGCCCTGCAGCGTTTCGGCCGCGGCGGGGGTTACGACCAGCGCGGCCAGCGCCGTGCCGGCAAGCCAGCCTGTCAGGCGCAGGGCAGGTTGAGAAGAATTTGTATGCGACATAGAGGAAGAGCCCGTGGCAAAGGAAAAAAGGAAGAATAGGCCGGTCAGAAGGTAAAGCCCTTCTCCCGCACAAAACCGGGGAGCGCGGCGGCGTCCATGTCAGCAAAGGGGCGCAGTGTCAGCGTGCCTGCCACCTTCACGCCGCGGGCTAGCCGCGTCACCGCGCCTTCGCGCAAGGCACAGACCAGCACGCCGCCTTCGGCAAGCTGCGCGGCTAGCGCATCGGGAAGCTGTTCAATCGCGCCGTCGAGGACAATACGATCAAAGGGGGCATCGCCCGGGACGCCGGCTGCCAGTTGGCCGGTGGTCACTGTCACGCCCAAGTCGCCCAAGGCTGTGCGCGCAGCGGCGGCCAGCGCGGCATCGCTCTCCAGAGCAATAACCTCGGCGCCCAAATCCTGCAGAATGGCGGCGGCGTAACCCGTGGCCGCACCAACCAGCAGCACGCGGTGGCCAGCC
Organism: Sphingopyxis sp. sgz302558; assembly: GCF_057220455.1. Lineage (NCBI taxonomy): Bacteria > Pseudomonadati > Pseudomonadota > Alphaproteobacteria > Sphingomonadales > Sphingopyxidaceae > Sphingopyxis > Sphingopyxis sp. sgz302558. Next base: position 111,437 of record NZ_JBXPUZ010000001.1, read on the forward strand.
GCAATCTCGGCAGCCACCAAGAGCCGCGCGGTGACCAAGGGCGGATTCATGCGCCGCGTCCCGTCCAGCGCGATCGGTCGATCAATATAGGCCACGGCCGCCAGCGCTTCGGGTACAAATTTTTCGCGCGGTACGCGGCCCATGGCCGCAATCAGCGCCGGATCAATCACATCGTTGGTGCGCAGCTGGCAATCGACCATCGCAGCGCGCATGTCGGCATAACTGGCTTCGCGAAGCTGGGTGGCCATGAAAACGTCCGGTCTCTTCCAATTGTCAGCGGCTTGTCGCGCTATCTAACGCAATCCAAGCTGTATTGCAATAGTAATACAGCTTGGATTGCGTTTGGACATGCAACAGTCCGATGCCCCGCGCATAGCCGTGCCATCCGCTGCCGCCAAGGGGCAGCGCGCTGTGCATCGACGAAAGGCCGATGCGTATCGCTTGACAACAGGCAGCGTTCGCCGCACTAGCCCGCCCCTGACCCCGGCCGGCAGTTCGCATTAACGCGGTCCAGCCCGGTTGCAGCCTCGGTGGCCCGATGGCGGAGTGGTGACGCAGAGGACTGCAAATCCTTGCACGCCGGTTCGATTCCGGCTCGGGCCTCCAAAATCCTGACTGAGAATGTCTGTCAGTGATTGAAATTTCCCAGTTTTCTGCTAGTTTTGAGGCATCTACTGATTGTCAGTGGTTGCCCCTGTTTGCCTATAATTGCGGCTGATGGGGGCCTAATTTGGGGGCCTCGTGAAGCCCCCATCTGGAGCGAGGCCCCCAAATGGCACTTACAGACGCTGCAATCCGCAAGACCAAGCCACNACGCCGCAAAAGCGCGCGGGTGAGAGTCGACCGCTTGCCACTAGTGGCCCAAACACGCCTGATAATGGCACTCGTTTGGCCAGGGTCTCTGGCCTCCAATCCGCATCGACGGTTTTGACCAGGGTTGCGATCGGGCCGCTTGAAGACTGACGGCTCTCAGCTCGGAAAGGCGGGAAAGCTGACTTTCAGATACCAGCTCCTCAGCCGTGGTTGGCAGAACCCGCTGCGCCAGGCTAAGCGCTGCAGCTCTGAACGCGGGGTAGAAATCTGCAGGGGTGGTCGCAATCGCCAAGCGGCGGGCATCATGATTGCGCCCCTTGACCTATATATTCACCGATGGTTCAAACCGATCATTGCAGTCGCGGACAACGACTTGGGACCTCCAGAGGAAACTCGGAACATGAAACGGCATGGAATTGGCAGTATCGCTCTTTGCATCGGAGCGATCTTGGCGTCGATTGCAATGAGCTCACTGGCCTTCGCAGCGCCCGATCCCGGCAAGAAAGCCTGTGTCAAGGAAGCCCGCATCCTGTGCCCTGCGGAGATGAAATCGCTGAGCCGTAAGAAGGTCGAGGCGTGCATGATCCGGAATATCGAGAAGACATCGCCGACGTGTAAAGCAGCGATGCTCAAGATCAAGGCCGAGCGCGAAGCCTTGGCGCGGCGTCAGACGAACGGTCAGGCCGCGACATCGGAATAGGCGGCATTCTCCGCCCGGATACGCACCCACAACATGGCCGCATTCAGCACGGAATACAGCACCGCCACCCAGACGAGGCCAAACATCAACGGCACGACCGCGATCTCGCAAATGACAACGAAGTAGTTCGGGTGGCGCATGATGCGGAACGGCCCGCTGACGATCGGTGCCTCATTCTTGGGAACGATGATCCGCGTCGTCCAGCGCCGCCCCAGCGTCGCCAGCACCCAAACGCGCATGGCCTGCAAAACCGCGAAGACCGCAAGCAAGGGCATGTATACCGGCGCGCCACCGACAGTTCCCCATAAGACCGCCAGCCACGATGCGTGCATCAGCACCATCACCGGATAATGCGATCGCCCGTACTCCACCGCGCCGCGCGCGAGCAGTGCCTTGGTGTTTCTCTGCGCGATGATAAGCTCGGATATCCGCTGAAGCGTGATAAACAGCATGATGGCAAAGGGTAGAGTCATGCCGCGCTCCGCAAGGTTACAGTGCTGGCGGTGAAACCGGGGCCAAGTGCCGTCATCACCGCCAGCGGCGGCAGGCCCTGCTTTCGTACGCGGTCGAGCACGAACAGGGCGGTCGGCGCGGACATGTTACCGTGCCGGTACAAAACCTCGCGTTCATCGTTGAGACTCCCCTGCGGCAAGGCGAGTGCCACCTCGATCGAATCGACGACTTTCGCCCCGCCGGGATGGCAGATGAAGCGATCAACCTCGTCGATGTGGATATTCTGAGGAGTCAGCATCTCTTCGACCGCGCCGCGGAATTCCTTGCGGGCGAAGGCGGGAATGGCGCGGTTGAGGATGACGCCCAGACCGGCGGACTCCATCTGCCAGCCCATGATATCGAGAGTATCGGCCCAGGTCTTTTCGGCGCTGCCGGAAATCTGGGTGAAACCTTCATCGCCCGAGCGAATCACACAGGCCGCTGCACCATCTCCGAACAGTGCGGTCGAGACCACGTCTGCCTTGCCGACATTCTCGGTCCTCAGAGCAAGGCTGCACAGCTCGACCGTGACGAACAGGACCGTGGCGCCGCGACCAACCTGCGCGAGCTTAGCGGCGAGGCCCAGTCCCGAGACGCCGCCGGCACAGCCAAGGCCGAACACTGGAACTCTCGAAACATCGCTTCGGAAGCCCATCCGCCCCATGGCGCGCGCCTCCAGGCTCGGCGTAGCGATGCCGGTGGACGAGACGGTGACGATGGCATCCACCTCGTGCGCCGCTATCCCCGATTCGGCGAGCGCCTTCTCCGCCGCTTCGACGAATAGATCGAGCGCCACTTCCAAATAGACTTCGGTGCGTTCGACGATGGTACGCGGCTGCATATACCATGCGACCGGACGGGCCAGCTGGCGGAACTCGATCCCTGCATTGCCGTAGATCGCCCGGAGCCTTCCGAAATCCTCGAAAGCCCCGCCGAGCAGCTGTTCGGCAACCTGCGCGCCTGTCGCTTGGTCAAGGATATTCGGCGGCGTCGCCGTAGCGAGTGAATGAATGCTTACCGGAATCTTCAAGGGAGCCTCGCAGTGGCCGATTGACCGGCAGTCTGGTTTTTGTTTCTGAAGGGAACGGCACCATAGAAGGATAGTTCCTTCAATCAAATACGGCGCCGGATCGAAAACGGATGCCAGTTTCCCTTGGTCAGGCTCCCGCCTTCGGCTACCTGACATGTAATGAACGCCAGCGAAATACCCGAGGCAGGTCTGCGAACCTGGGCTGGCTTTATATTCATGTGCATCGGCATGTTCATGGCGATCCTGGATATCCAGATCGTTGCGACGTCGCTGCCGACGATCCAGAGCGCGCTCGACATCGGCGCGGACCAGATGATCTGGATCCAGACCGCCTATCTCACCGCCGAGATTGTGGCGATACCGCTGACGGGGTTCTTGACCGCAAGACTGGGCATGCGATGGCTGTTTGTGTCGGCTGTGTCGGTGTTCACCGTCGCATCGATCGGATGCGCGCAGAGCGAGACCTTCGCCTCGCTGATCGCCTGGCGAATCATCCAGGGCTTTGCCGGGGGCACTTTGATTCCAGCGGTGTTTTCGGCGGTATTCCTGCTATTTCCGCTGCGTTCGCAGGGGATTGCCACGACCATTGCCGGTGTTGCCGCCGTCTTCGCACCGACCGTGGGCCCGATCGTGGGCGGCTGGATCACCGAAACCTATTCCTGGCACTGGCTGTTCCGGATCAACATTCTGCCGGGCATTCTGGCGGCAGTCGGGGCTGCGCTCACCCTTCGCGGTACGGCAAGCAATATGCGATCCAACCGTTCGGTCGATGCGGCGGCGCTGACTTTGCTGGCGGTCGGACTGACCGCGCTTCAGATCGGCCTCAAGGATGCGCCGACCGATGGTTGGCTCTCGCGAAGCGTGGCCGCGTTGCTGGTGGCCTTTGCTCTGTGTTCGGCTTGGTTCGTCTGGCGCACCGCCCGGTCACCCGATCCGCTGGTCGAACTGCAGTGTTTCAAGGACCGCAATTTCGCCATCGGCTGCGCGTTGAGCTTCATTCTTGGTGTGGGGCTGTTCGGTTCGACCTATCTGATGCCGTTCTTTCTTGGTCTCGTGCGCGAACATGATGCCTTGCGCATCGGCGAGATCATGCTGGTCACGGGCATCGCCCAGCTCATCACGGCGCCGATCGCGGTTTATCTCGAGCAGCGCGTTGGCGCGCGCACGCTGACTGTGTTTGGCTTCGCCCTTTTCGCGGTCGGCCTGCTGATGAGCACCACGCAGACCGCGGACACCGATTTTGCAGAAATGCTCCTCCCGCAGATCGTGCGAGGCGTTGCAACCATGTTCTGCTTGCTGCCGCCGACGCGGATGGCGCTGGGGCGCTTGTCGCCCGAATTGGTGGCGGATGGCAGCGGGTTGTTCAATCTGATGCGCAACCTCGGCGGGGCGATCGGCCTTGCCCTGATAGACACCACGATTTTCAGCCGCGCCGCGACCTACGGGGGGAAAATCGTCGAGGAATTGAAGGCAGGGGACGTCGAAACCGCGGTAAAGATCGGCATACCCCGCGACGCTTTCATCGAGCAGATCGGCATACCGCCCGACGAATTCACCGAGGAGATGGTCCGCCCCTTGGTGGAGCGGCAGGCCCTGGTCGAGGCCATCAACGATGCTTGGCTATTGATCGGGGTGCTGACAGCCCTTGCCTTGCTACTTGTCTTTTTTGTTCGCAGGTCGGCGCCAGAGAATGAAATTGAAGGCACCCGGTTACGGTGACACTTTGCGGCGGTTACGGTAACACTTTACTTAACCATCAAACTCCCTGGCCGCCCTATTGAACGGGGACACGAAAAACATGTCCCCGACGCATATCGCCGCCTCTGCGGACCTCTGCGCCTCTGCGCGAAACCCCCTCGCGTCCTCCGCGTCACCGCGTGAGAAACTCCTTTCCTACACGCACCCGCTTCGCCTAGCATCGGCGCATGTCCGTCCGCCCGTACCGCACCGCGCCGCACTCTCACTCCGCGCGCACATCTTCACTAAAGCGACAAAAGATACAGTTTCAGCGAAACCGGCGGTGTCTTTTGTAGCTTTAAGCGAGGTGAGTTGAAGCGATCGAATGATGCTTATGGCCGGAAGGCAGCCATATCGCTCATCTCGGGTACGAGGTGTGTGATGCGGTTCGACGCGCTATATGTCTAATTTCAGTCGGTAAGTGGTCGTGCCCAATGTCCCGATCGTCAGGCAGGTTTCGGGCGCAGCCCGATTATATGCGGAACAACTGAGATGAGGGCGCATTTCGGGTGAACGGCATGCTGGTTGTAAGCGACTTGTCTATCGACGCAGTCTCAAGTCAGATGCACTAAGCCGATTGTCGGATGACCAAGCGGGGTGGAAGCACAAGGCTTTCTGTATTTTCGCCAGCGAGGCGCCTTAGTAGCAGCTGGACGAGGCCTTTTGCGCCGCCGGCGATATCTTGGCGCACTGTCGTCAGCGGCGGAAGCGTCTGGCTTGCGATCGGCAGGTCGTCGAATCCCACGACCTTGATATCCCGCGGCACCGCGATTGCGCGTTCGCGAAGCTTGGCAAGGCAGATGGCCGCGAGTGTGTCAGTCGCAGCGAAAATGCTATCATATGCCCCAATTATCACGTCAAGATGGCCCGCGATTTCCTCACTTGCACGTTCGGGCGACAGGTGCGTCGGGAGCACGCAGATCTCAGCCCCCATACTATCGGCAATATCATGTGCCCCTGCGTGGCGCGCAGCAAATTCAGTTGGCCCAATATCGCCGACAAAGGCGATGTTGCGTGCGCCTGCGGCGATCAGTCGCTCAGCCGCCAATCGTCCGCCAAGCCGGTTGTCCGTGCCCACAACACAGTGCCGCTGGCCTTCCTGGTGATTGCCCCACACAACCATCGGCCGGTATCCGTCTGCAATCTCTTCGATCCGCGCAAATTGGTCGGACTGGCCGATAACAATCACCCCATCGATCATCCCCGAGCCGATGAAGCTGTCAAGCCAGTCCGGATCCTCCGCAGGCACGACGCGGCGCAGCATAAGGTCATAGCCACCCAGAGTGAGTTCGTCGGCGAGATATCCCAAAAGGGTCATGAAGAAGGTGTCAGAAATCTGCTGCCGGGTGTCGTGACCAAGCGGAATCGCTACCCCAATGACGCCGGTTCGCTGCCGTCTGAGCGCGCTAGCCATTTTGTTCGGCCGAAAACCATAGTCGCGCGCGAGACCCTCAATTTTCTCACGAGTCCTCGCATTGACGAGGCTCTTGCCCGCTAAGGCACGACTTACCGTGCCAGGCGACACGCCGGCCAGCCGCGCCAGATCAGTTATCGTCCGCACCGATCCGCGAGCTGCCTTTTCCTCTTCCATGCCTAGCCTGCCACCAGCCCCTGTTTGCGCGGGACGCGGTGCCCAGCATCGACCAACAGCGTAGCCAGCGCTCCCGCCAGCATCAAGGCACCGCCCAGCATCAGCACATGACGCGGGTCGCCACCCAGCAGCGGATGATAAATCAGCGGCATTGTGAGCGTCTGGATCAACATCGGAACGACGATAAACAGGTTAAAGATGCCCATATAGATGCCATTGCGGTGGGGCGGAATGCAGTCAGCAAGCATCACATAAGTGTTGCCCATCATGCCTGCCCAGCCGATCCCGATACCCAGCATCAGTGCGAACAGCGCGAGCGGGGTCGATGCCCCAGGGATCAGCAACATCGCCGCGCCGGAAGCGGCGAGACACACTGCGTGGGTGTGCCGCGCGCCGAACCGCGCCACCACCGGGATCAACGCCAGCGCGCCCAGGAACGCGACGAAATTGTACAAGGCACCCGCCTGCTGCGTCGTCAGCGTCGCATCGCGAAACGCCGCGCTGGCTGGATCGCTGGTGTTATAGAGGCTGCGGCCGACCGCGAAGGTGATGTACTGCCAGTATGCGAACATCGCATACCACTGGCACAGCATCGCGCCCGCCAACTGCTTCATCGGCCGGGGCATTTCCCGGATCGCATCGCGGATTTCGGCCAGCGTCGCTGCTGCGGTAAGCGGTTTTGCGGCCAGCTCCGCCCGTTCCTGTGGCGCAAGCGGCAGTTCGGGTACCCGCCAAACCGACCAAATGATGGTCGATATCGACAGGATCGCACCGATAAGGAAGGCGATCCGCACGATTACCGGAATGCCGTTGGCATCTAGCACATCCCGCGCCACGAATGCGGTCAACAGGCTGGGCGCGAGGTAGGACAATGTTTGCGCAAGGCCGGTAAAGGCGCTTTGGGTCAGGAAACCGGTCGATCGTTGGTCGGGCGCGAGCCGATCTGCCACATAGGCGCGGTAAGGCTCCATCGTGATGTTGTTGCCGGCATCGAGGATCCACAGCAGGCTTGCCGCCATCCATAGCGCGCTCGAATAGGGCATGGCAAACAACGAGAGGGTACAGATCACCGCGCCCACCAGAAAATAGGGAGTACGGCGACCCAGACGGCTGTTGGTCCGGTCGCTCATCGCGCCCACGATGGGTTGGATCAACAGCCCCGTCATCGGTCCGGCAAGCCATAGCAATGGCATTGTTGCCTCATCCGCGCCGAGGAAACCGTATATCGGCCCCATGTTGGCCTGCTGCAGTCCGAAAGAGAATTGGAGGCCAAAGAAGCCGATATTCATTTCAATGATTCGCAACAGCGAAAGCCGGGGCTTTTCCGTCATATGCGCGTTTCCTGACCCTATCCCGATGCGCCGGTCAATGCCGGGCTGTGGCGCGAAAATGGCATGTTTCCACGTCCTTTGCAAACGTTTGCAAAATTTATGTTGCAAACGTTTGCAGGAGCGCTACCTCTCGCATCGTCGTCGCCAAAGAAGCGCGAATTCGAGAGGAGAAATACAATGAAACTGCGTATCGCTCTTTGGGCAAGCGCTGGCTTGTGCGGCCTTGCCGCGCCGGCCTTCGCGCAGGATAGCGCTGCAACCGACTCGGCTGAAACCGAAGGCAGCGAGATTATCGTCACAGCGGTCGCCCGTGGTCAGAACCGGATTGAAACCTCAGTCTCGGTCAGTACTATCGGCGCGGATACCCTGACCAATCTGGCCGCACCGTCTTCGGCTGACCTCATCCGCCAGATTCCAGGCATCCGTTCGGAAGCATCGGGCGGTGAAGGCAATGCCAACATCGCGGTACGCGGCATTCCCGTATCGACGGGCGGCGCGCGTTACATTCAGCTGCAGGAAGATGGGCTGCCCATCCTCGAATTCGGCGACATCATCTTTGGTAACGCCGACAATTTCCTGCGCGCCGATCGCTCGGTCGCCCGCGTCGAAGCGGTGCGCGGCGGCTCTGCTTCGACCTTTGCTTCGAACGCGCCGGGCGCTGTGATCAACTTCATTTCCAAGAACGGCAAACAGGAAGGCGGTGCGATTCAAGGCAGCGTCGGGCTCGACCACGAAAGCTATCGCCTCGATTTCGATTACGGCGCGCCGCTCGCCGATGACCTCTATTTCCACGTCGGCGGCTTCTATCGCACAGGAGAGGGGCCGCGTGACATTGGCTACAATGGCTACGACGGCGGCCAGATCAAGGCCAATATCACTAAGGAATTCGATGGTGGCTACATCCGGTTCCACGCCAAATATCTTGACGACCGCACCCCCACCATCCTGCCGCAACCGGTGTTCGTGGGCGGGACCAACAGCAACCCCGACTATAATGCGATCCCCGGGTTCAATCCGCGTACGGATTCGCTCTATAGCCCGTTCCTAACTCCGGCCGTGACGCTGGATGGCGGCAACAATCCCGCGCGGTTCGATTTCCGCGACGGCCTGTCGGTGCAGAGCAAGGCATTCGGGGTTGAAGCAGAGATCGACGTGGGCGGCGGCTGGACACTGACCAACAGGTTCCGGTTTGCCGACAATTCGGGCAGCTTCCAGTCGCCGTTCCCGGCGAGCGCGGACGCGGCGCAGGCGATCGCCAACGGCATCGGCGGGGCCGGCTCAACCATTGAGTTTGCGAGCGGGCCCAACGCTGGGCAGACTGCGAATGCGGCCAATATTGGCGGCAACGGGCTTCTCACCAACGTCGTCGTGTTCAACACGCGCCTGAATAGCCTCGATAACGTCACCAACGACTTCCGCGTCAACAAAGCGTTCGACTTCGGCGGCGGCACGGCCAATCTCACCGCTGGTTTCTATCTCTCGCGTCAGACGATCGATACAGACTGGCTTTGGACCAGCCATGTTCAGACCATAGAGGGCGATGGACAGGCGGTGCTGGTCGATATCCGCAACTCGGCCGGACAGCTGGTCACGCAGAACGGAACGGTCGGCTTTGGAGCGACCTTCTTTGGCAATTGCTGTCGCCGCAATTATGATGTCGACTATAGCACCTATGCGCCGTTTGCCTCGCTCTCGCTCGAGCTTGACCGCCTAACCATCGATGCCAGCATCCGCTATGACTATGGGGATGCCAGCGGCACCATAACCGGGTCGGACAGCGGCTTTGGTGTTGGGGTAAGCAGTTTCGATTTCAACAATAACGGCGTGATCAGTCCAGCCGAAGCCCAGACCAGCGTGCTGCCGCTTGGCAGTGCCCGTCCAGTGAATTACGACTTTAACTACTTCAGCTTTTCGCTAGGCGCGAATTACCTCGTCACTGACGATCTCGGTGTGTTCTTACGGTACAGCCAAGGCGGCCGCCACACGGCGGACCGCAGCCTCTTCTCGCCGGCCGTCAGCACCACAGATGGCGGCCTGCCGGGCGGCGATGCCGGGGTGATCGCTCGGGTCGATCAGCTGGAAGCGGGCCTCAAATATCAAGCCAACGGCCTGTCGTTATTCGCCACCGGATTCTTCGCCAAGACGGCCGAGACCAATGTCGAATTGGCTCCGCTGGAATTGTTCGACACCGAATATGAAGCCTTCGGCATCGAACTCGAGGGTGCCTATCGCACGGGGCCAATCACGCTGTCGGCAGGCGCAACATGGACCGATGCCGAAATCAAGGACGCGCTTGACCTCACCACCATCGGCAACAAGCCGCGCCGCCAGGCCGACCTCGTCTATCAGGCGACCGCGCAATATGATGCGGACATGTTCACGGTGGGGGCGAACATCGTCGGCACAACCGACAGCTTCACGCAGGATAGCAACCGGTTGAAGCTGCCCGCCTTCGCGCAGGTCAACGCCTTCCTGGCATTCCGCCCGATTGAGCGGATCGAAGTCGGCCTCAACGCACAGAACCTGTTCGATACGACCGGCTACACCGAGGCGGAAGAAGGCTCGATCCCGGCCAATGGTATCGTGCGTGCACGCTCGATTGCCGGTCGCACGGTGCTCGCCTCCGTACGCTTCGATTTCTAGAAGGCTAAATCGCAAAGCAAAGGCTGGCCGCCTTATTCCTCCGGCGGCCAGCTGGTTTTTCAATTCTAGAACCGGAAACAGACACTGCCATGATCACCGCCTGGACCGCCGAGCACGTAAGCCGGATCGCGCGGCCAGCAGCTGCTATGATCCCTCCGGTCTACACGGTAGAACGCTCGGGGCTCGATCCGCGCCGGCTCTACTGGGATATGTGGGCGGTGCAGGATGTGCGCGGCCAGCCGGTGCGGCTCGCCGGGCGCGCCATGTGGATGGCGTTGACCGCGCCCGATCGGGGCGATCCGGCGCTTCGCCATTTCGAAGCAAAGATCCACTGGATTGAACGGCGGGGTGGGGCGTGGTTCGATTGCGGCCCAGTGCTGCCGGATTTCGCCATCCCCTACGAGCGCGAATGGGCTGGGTCCGCCCTCTATGACAGCGGCGTGCTGACGCTGTTCTTCACCGCAGCAGGGACTGCAGGGACGACGGGCGGTTACCAGCAGCAATTGTGGCAGGCAAGCGCCCGGATTGGCAACGATGGCCTTCCCACCAGCTGGTCCTTTCCAGTCCCTGTGATCACTGGCTACGGCCCCCACTATATGCCGGCCGATGCGCATCAGGGCACGCCTGGCATGATCAAGGCGTTCCGCGATCCAGCCTGGTTCCGTGACCCCGCCGATGGCACCGAATACATCGCCTTTACGGCATCGCTGGCCGGTTCAAACAGTTCGTTCAACGGCGCTTTCGGTCTTGCGCGCAAGGGGGCAACAGGATGGAGCCTAGCCCCGCCCTGCCTCCACGCTGACGGCGTGAACAACGAATTGGAGCGCGCGCATCTGGTGTTTCACGCCAACAATTATTACGCCTTCTGGTCGACGCAGACCGCGACCTTTGCTCCCGGTCTGCGTGATGCGCCGGGGGGGCTGTATGGCATGGTGACGGATCGTCTTGATGGCGTATGGCGGCCACTCAACGGCTCGGGCCTGGTTCTTGCCAACCCCCCAGACCGCCCCCTCCAGACCTATAGCTGGTTCGTTGACGCTAGTCTTACGGTGTGCAGCTTTGTCGACCTGTTGCCCGGTGGAGTCTTCGGCGGCGTGCCTGCCCCACTGCTGCAGCTCGACCTATGCGGCGACCGCGCGACCCTATGCGGCATAACCTGCGAAAGTGCGGGCTGATGCTCGGCGCAATCGAAGCCGGCGGTACCAAATTTGTGCTCGCTGTCGGGACTGGACCAGATCATATAGCCGCGGCCACCACCATTCCCACGCGCGATCCCGCTAACACGCTCGCCGAGGCGGCGGAATGGCTCGGCGCGCACGGGCCGATCTATGCACTGGGTATTGCTAGTTTCGGTCCGCTGGAGCTGGAGCGGACCAGCCCGCGCTGGGGCTTCATTACCAGCACGCCCAAGCCCGGATGGGCAGATTGCGACATCGCCGGCTTTTTCGCGCGCCGTTTTGACGTCCCCGTGGGCTTTGATACAGATGTCAACGCTGCGGCACTGGCCGAATATCGTATCGCCGAAGCCGAAGGCTGCTCATCGCTGGCCTACATCACAATCGGCACAGGAATTGGCGGTGGACTGGTTTTGGACGGCCGACCGGTGCACGGTATCGCCCATCCTGAGGTGGGACACGTCTTTCCGCGAAGACATTCGCAAGATTTGCATTTCACCGGTGTCTGTCCGCACCACGGCGACTGCCTAGAAGGTCTCGCCTGCGGTCCCGCGATCGAGGCTCGGTGGGGCGCCTCGCTGTCCATGCTGCCGGCCGACCACCCTGCCCATGCCGTAATCGCAGACTATATTGCGCAAGCCTGCCATATGCTGTTTGCAGTCACGGCCGTCGAGCGCGTGGTGCTTGGCGGTGGAGTGGCCAAAGCGCCCGGTCTGGTCGGGCGGGTAGCGGAACGCGCGTCAGAATTGGGAGCGGCTTACCTCCCTGGCACACCTCGCCACCGCGTCTTAGAACCCCGATGGGGTGAAAAGGCAGGCATAACCGGCGCAATGATGCTGGCCGCCGATTGCGAAACCTGAGCCAACACCCAGTCCAGCGCCACATGCACAGCCGCCGGTCCGGTCAGAAGCGTCGGTTGAATATCCGGCGCCAACAATCCAATGGTCGCTCGCCGCTTCTCCAACCAAATCATCCAACCAAAGCATAGAGGCTTTCGGCGACCCGCGCCCAAATCTGGCCGACAGCTTTCAGTGTCGCGCCGGGCCGTCACTATTGACGCATAGGGGGCGGATGACGGAAGTGCGGCGCCGGAAATGCCGCAATGATTGATGTGATCCGCTCAGGCAAAGTAGCAAGCCCGCACCTTATGCCGGTGTCGGGGGAAGACAGCTGCCGTTCAAATTGCAAATGTGGCCAGCGTAACTTTTGCAGCGCTCCGGACGAAGCTTTGTTGCAACAATTGCAGCAACCTACCGGGCGCTGACACATAGGGGGACATTGATGATCGCGACCATTTTTCGGGCAACTGTCGGGGCGGGCGTCCTCGGCGCAATATCGGTTGTCATGGCCCCGCCGGTGCAGGCGCAGCAGGCCGGGATCGAGATTGCCGTGGTGGATGAGGCCGGGACACCGGTCGCCGAAATTGAGGTAGTGATCGCCAACCGCGCCATCGGTTTCGAGCGCCGCTTGCGCACCGATGCGCGCGGACGGATCGCAGTCGATGGGCTGAGCACCGCAGGCGAATATCTTGTCTCGGTGCCGGCTTCGGATCAATATTCCGGCCTCGCCGCTCAGCCGGTCGAACTACGCGCCAATTTCTCCCGCAGCGTGATCCTCCAGCTCGCCGTCCCGGAAAGCGCAGCCATTACCGTCACCGCAGCGCGGGCGATCACCGGGCTCAATACCGCCAATGCCGAAATCTCTGCCTCGCTCGGGCGCGACCAACTGGTCGCCTTGCCGATCGAGGGTCGCGACGTGCTGGGCGCGCTGATCCGCCTGCCCAACGTGGTGCCCTCGACCGGGTTTTTCCCCGAGGCGCCCTCCATATCGATCAATGGTTCGAACGGCCTCGACACCAATTACCTGATCGATGGGCTCGACAATAACGAGAATTTTCTGGGGGGGATCAAATTCCCCGTCCCCTTGGGCTTCACCCGCGAAGTGACCGTGCTGGCGAATTCCTATTCCGCCGCCTACGGGCGCACCGCCAATGGCATTGTGAACTATACCACACCTTCGGGCAGTAATGATTTCACCGGCGAGGTCTATGGATTGATTCGCCCCGGCCGTCCGCTCGACGCCCGCTCTCCCTTCCCGCGCCGCGACCTGTCGGGCAACCCGGTGGGGGAAAGTTTCGAGCGCTACCAAGGTGGCTTTGCCGTTGGCGGGCCGATTGCGCGCGACCGGACTTTTATCTTTGCTAACTACGAATACACCCGCGATCGCAACACGCAGGTGGTGGACGCCCCGCAACTGGGCATCGTCGACACCGTCACAGGCAACAACGAATTCCACCTCGCCTCGCTGCGGCTCGATCACCGGCTGACGGACGACTGGACGATTGGCCTGCGCGGCAACATCGGGCGTGTCACCATCGACCGTCCGGGCGGATCCCTGGGCGGAGGGAATGCGACCTTCCCCTCGGCCGGATCGAAGCAGGACCGCTTCTCCACGCTGATCGCCGCGACCGCGAGCTATGCGGGGAGCGACTGGAGCTACGACGGCGCGCTGCAATTCAGCCGCTTCCGTTGGGACTATGGCGAGGCAACAGGCGCGCCCGGCCCGCAGGTCGTGGTGCGTGGACCCTCGGGGCTCACCGCGGCGGTGGTTGGCAATCCGGGCTTCGTGTTCGACAATCTCGAAGAGACTTGGCAGACCACCCACCGCGTCGGCCGCGATCTCGGCGCGCACCGGCTCAGCGCGGGGGTCGACGTGATCGCCTCGGACTTCGCGTTGCTGGGCGGGGGCAACCCGAATGGCAACTACACCGTCGACCTCACCGCCGCGCAACTTTCCAGCCTGTCGGGACAGGGCCTTGCCCTCACCGCGCAGGACGTACTGGCATTGAACCCGGCGGTGGCCAACTACGCGGTCGAACTGCGCCCGCAAAGCTTTGGCACCAGTCAGACGCTGGTTGCCTTCTACCTTGAGGATCAGTGGCAGCTTGCCCCGAATTTCACCGCGACGCTGGGGCTGCGTTGGGATTACGACACGCTGACCGAGCGTGGCGCTGGTGACGGCGATACCGATAATATTGCCCCGCGCCTGGCGCTCAATTGGCAACCTGATGCGCGGTCTTCGGTCCGGTTCGGGGCGGGGATTTTCACTGGCAAGCTGTCCTACGCGGTGGTCTCTGACGCGTTGCAGCGCAATACCACCGCGGCAGGGTTCCTGACGCAGCTGGCGCAGTTGCAAAGCGGTGGCGCGATCCCGGCAGGCGTCAACCTTGGCGACATAACATTTGATGGTAACCTCACCGTCTCCCCCACCTGCACAACGGTCGCCGCCTGCCCGGCGCCTGAGGCTGTGCAGGGTCTGCGCGATACGGCGATCATCAACGAGGCGCGGATCCTCAGCCCGACCGGCTATGACAATCCCTGGAGCGTGCAGATCAGCGGCGGCTACCAGTTTCAGGCGACCAGCACTCTGACCCTGTCGGTCGATGCGCTCTACAGCCGCTCGGAGAATCTAGCGCGGCTTCGCGACCTGAACGCGCCTTCGCCTTTCACCCCAAACCTTGCCAATCTGACCGATGCCAATATCGCCCTGCTGCGCGCGCAACCGGATAGTGCGAGCCGCTTTGTGCTTGCCCAAAGCCTCGGGCTGGTGCGTTCGCCAACGGCAGCCGATGCTTCGCGTCCGGTTGCCTTGGTACCCGGCGGAGCGCGGCAGATCACGGTCTCCGAAACGGCGGGCCAGGCCGAATATCTCGCGCTGATCCTGCAAGCAATCAAGGCGCGCGGTAACGACGATTATGCCTTCCGTGTCAGCTACACCCTCTCGCGCCTGCGCAATGACACCGATGACATCAATTTCCGCGCGGCCAACGCGAATGACTTCAGCACCGAATTCGGCCCTTCCGCCAATGACCGGCGGCATGTGATCTCGGCGGTGGGCTATCTCTACCCGGTGGAAGGGATGACGGTGACGCTGGCGGGGCTGTTCCAGTCGGGCCAGCCGGTCAACTTGGTGCCCGATGCGTTGATCTTCGGCACACAGGATCTCAATGGCGACGGAGCCAGCTTCGGGGAAAATTTCCTCGGCAATTCGGACCGCTTCCCTGGTGAGAGCCGCAATTCTGGTCGCCTGCCGTGGTCAGCGACAATTGATGTTGGCTTGCGCTATGCCTTGCCGGTGCTGGGCGGACGGATCGAGGCCAGCGCGGATGTGTTCAATCTGTTCAACGCCAACAACCAAAGCGGCTTTGCCAACGCGGCGACGACCTCGAACCAGATCCAGTTCGGCGGCGGTGCGCCCTTCGTGCAGCGCAATGCCGGGCCGCCGCGGCAGTTCCAGTTCGGGCTCACCTACCGGTTCTGACATTCGTGTTGCCTCATCGGCAGGCTACGCCCTGCTCTCCTTTCAAGTAACGTTAGCCGAATGGCGCGAGCTAACCGCGTCTCCGATTAGGAGTAGACCCACCGTCGCGAGCGACTACATTCCCTCAATGCCACGTCCACCCCTTCTGAAAATCAAGATCCAGATCATGTGCGGCGATGTGATCGCGATGGGCCCCGGCAAGGCCGATCTGCTGGAAGCCATTGGCGCACACCGCTCGATCTCGGCGGCAGGGCGCGCGCTGGGGATGAGCTACCGCCGCAGCTGGCTGCTGGTTGATGCGATGAACCGCTGCTGGCAGGGGCCGCTGGTGGCGACCACGCCGGGAAACCAGAAGGCGGGCGCGCATCTGACGCCGCTGGGCGAGCAAGTCCTGTCCTCTTACCGCAAACTTCAGACCGAAGCGGATCAGGCCAGCAGCGCCGGGATTGCCGCGATCACAAGCCAATTGCTGCAAGCTCCGCGGCCGCGCTAGCGCCGCAGCCGGAAGGTCACGCCCACGGTGCGCGGATCGCTCGGGGTGCCGAGGATCAGCCCCGAATTGCCCGCCTGGATGGTGAGGTTCTGGATATAGTCCGCGCCCAGCAGGTTGCGTGCGAAGACCGCGATCTCCCAGCCCTTGCCGCCTGCGTCCTCGCGCCGGTAGCCGAGGCTGGCATTGGTGAGGTTGTAGCCCTCGATGAAGGTGAAGCGCGACAGGCTCGGATCGCCGGGATAGCCGCTGCGCCAGTTGCTGTCGGCGTGAACGAACAGCGCGTCCCGGCCAATCGGTACGGCCCAGTCCGCGCTCAGCGTCTGCGACCAGCGCGGCAGGCCGGCGAGGCGCTGGCCGGTGAGGTCACAGGCGGCGGTGGCAGAGGACTGGAGCTCCAGCGGACAGGGGCCCGCCGGGTAGTCGGTATACTCCCCGTCACCATAGGCCAGCGCGCCCACCAGCGTCAGCCTCCCGATCTTGAGCCGCGCATCGGCCTCGAACCCCTGCACCCGCACCGCGGGAATGTTCGACAGATATCCGCGCAGCGCCACGGTCTGGCTCGAATCCACCACCGTCGCCTGAAAATCCCGCACCGTGGTGCGATAGGCGGCGAGGTTCAGGGTCAGCCGCCCGTCCCACAGCGCCGACTTGACCCCCGCCTCCCAGGTCGTGTTGCGCTCCGGATCCACCACCGCCGTCGCCAGTGCGGGCTGGTTGTTCGCATCGAGCGGCAGGCCCGACATGTTGATCCCGCCCGATTTGAACCCGCGCGCGAAGCTGGCGTAGAGCAGCACGTCGTCGGCGGGCTCCCACGCGATATTGGCGCGGCCCGAAAGGCTCCCCTCGCTGTCGCGCGCGGCATAGGTTTGCGGCCGCAGCACGCCGAGCCGCGCGTTGATCAGCGCAGTCGAAGTCACCACCGGGCCGCCGAACACCTGCGTGCTGTAATCGCCCTCTTTGCTCTCGTAGGTGTAGCGCAGCCCTCCGGTCAGCGTCAGGCGCGGCGCGATCCTCCAGTTCGCCTCGGCAAAGGCGGCATAGCTGTTCACCGCAAAACGCGTCTCGCCGGTCTGGCCATAGCCGTCGAGCAGGTTCGCGGGCACCGGCGTGGCATTCGCGCCGGTCGTCGGTCCGATCAGCCACGGCGCGCCATAGGGGCCGAACACCGAGTTTGGGCTGCCGGTCAGCACCTGCCGGAAGAAATAGAGCCCCGCGATATAGCTGAGCGCCGCTTCCCCGTCGGAAGCGATCCGCACTTCCTGGCTGAGCTGGTCCTGCCGCGAGGGGATGCGCTGGATCAGCTGGATCGGTAGGCCGGTGTAGTCGCGGTCGTTCGCCGCATCCCAGTTCCAGAAGCGCCATGCGGTGATCGAGGTGATCGTCGCCGGGCCGATGTCCCAGTCCGCCGTTGCCGCCACCCCGCCCTCGCTGGTGTCCACGCCGAGGCTCGCGTCGATGTCGGTCAGGCGGTCATAGGGATTGGTGCTCGGCGGGGCATAGCCCGCCGTTGCCGCCAGCGCCGGATATTGCCGCGCGGCAGGGCGCAGGCTGGTGCCGACCCGCAGGAACACCTGGGTGCAGCACTCGCTGTCGAAATTGGCGAAGTCGGCGATCAGCCGGAGCCGGAAGTCCTGCGAGGGCTGCCACAGCACCTGTCCGCGCAACGCCTGCGCGCCGAGGGTGTTCTGGTCCGCGCCGGTCCGCACGTTGCGCAGCACCCCGTCACGCCGGGTGAAGGTGCCCGAGAGGCGATAGGCGAGCGTCTCGCCCGCGAGCGGCCCTGTGGCAGAGAAGCGCCCCTGCGCGAAAGCCCGCTCGCCGCCGCTCAACTCGGCATTGTAGCTGCGCGTGAAGCTGGGCGCGGCCGAGACGATGTTGATCGCGCCCGCCGTGGTGTTTTTCCCGAACAAGGTCCCCTGCGGCCCGCGCAGCACCTCGATCCGCTCGATGTCCGAAAAGTCGAAGGCGGCGGTGGCGGGCCGCGCGTGATAGACCCCGTCGACATAGTAGCCCACCCCCGGCTCGAGCCCGTCATTCGCCTGGCTCACCGCGACCAGGCTCGACCCCAGCCCGCGGATGGTGAAGGCGGTGTTGCGCGGATTGGCCGAAGAATAGTTGAGCGCAGGCACCAGCGTGGTGAGGTCGCGGGTGTTGAAGGTGTAGGACTGCTCGAGCCAGCGCGCGTCCACCACCGAGAGCGCCGCGGGCACATCCTGCGCATCTTCCGTCCGCTGGCGCGCGGTGACGATGATGGGCACGCCGGGTCCGCTTTTGGTACCGGCCTCTTCTGCAATGACCGGCGCCGACGGAATGAGCGCGGCGCCCCCAAGCAGCCACACTGACGTAATAATGCGCAAAAAGCCTCCCAATAACGGCTGCCATACCTATATCTCACGATATATAGATATGCTGACCAGGCAATAGGCAACTGCGCCAGATATCGTCCCCGGTCCGTCGCGCCTCACACGTCCGTTGTGGAGGCGCTTTACGAATTTCCGCTGCGGCGGGCGGACAAGGGGCGAAGAGACTATTCCCCCACCTCAAAATTGCCAATTTTGAAATAGTCCATTGAAAGAAACGACCATTCTTCCTGATCGCGCTGGCTATTAGGTAGCAATCAGCATCGCGAACGGCGGTGCCCCCCCCGCAAACCGAATGGAGAAAATCATGAACCATCGATTCCTCACCGGGCTCGCCACCGCAGCCGGTCTTGCCATCGCGGCTGCCAACATTGTTGGCTCGCCCGCATTTGCCGTCGTGCCGAACTCAACGTCGGCCGTGAACACCGACGAACAGGGCCTCGCGCTGCATGGCTATGACGCGGTTGCCTATTTCACCAGCGGCAAACCGACCAAGGGCAGCGATCAGTTCAAGGCCGCATACGGCGGCGCGACCTATTACTTCTCGAGCGCCGCGAACCAGAAGAAGTTCATGGCCAACCCGGCCGCCTTTGCGCCGCAGTACGGCGGATTCTGCGCGATGGGCGTTGCCCTCGAAAAGAAGCTCGATGGCGATCCGAACGTCTGGAAGATCGTCGACGGCAAGCTCTACCTCAACGTCAACCAGGACGTTTCGGTGGCGTGGAACCGCGACATTCCGGGCAACCTTGAGAAGGCCAATGAGAACTGGCCGGGCATCAAGAACCGCACCCCCGAATCTCTCTAACCGATCCGCGAGCGCGTTGGCCCACCCGCGTGGGTCAACGCAGCGGTCTAGAACAGGACAAGACAATGAATATCTCTCGTTCCGCCTTCCTTGCCGGCGTCGTCGCCACCGCGCTGGTTGGCGTCGTGGGCGAAGCCTCGGCTCAGAGCAAACCGGCCCGCGAGAAATGCTACGGCATCTCGCTTGCTGGCCACAATGACTGTTCGGCTGGTCCCGGAACTTCCTGCGCCGGAACCTCGAAGGTCAACCACGAAGGCGATGCTTGGAAGCTGGTGCCCAAGGGCACCTGCACCACAATCAAATCGCCTACCTCGCCTACGGGCTTTGGCCAGCTCTCGGCATTCAAGGAAGTACGGCGCTAAGCCATGGGTTCGGCGGCATCCCAATGCGGTACTGTGAGTGCCTCGGGTCGCAATCCGCAGCCTTCGGAAAGGCTGGCTCGCGGTTTCCGGGGTTTGCCGTCGGCGGTCGGCCTCGGGCTGCGCCCGGAACATGCAGCAGCATGGTCCGCAGGCGTGCCCGGGGTCGGCTTTACCGAAATTCACGCCGAGAACTATATGATGGCGGGCGGACCCGCGCTGCGGTTCCTCGACGCGGTGGCCGAGCGCTATCCACTTTCGCTGCACGGTGTCGCGCTATCGCTCGGCGGAGAGGGCCCGCTTGATCGTGACCATCTTGGCCGACTGAAGAAGCTGATAGACCGCTTCCACCCCGTATCCTTCTCGGAGCATCTGGCCTGGTCGAGCCACAAGGGGATATTTTACAACGATTTGTTGCCGGTAGTCTATGACACGGCGACCCTTATCCGCGTCGCGAACCACATCGCCACGACCCAGGAAATCCTGGGCATGCGGCTGTTGCTCGAAAACCCTTCGACCTACGTCACTTTTGCCAGCAGCGACTGGGACGAAGTCGATTTTCTGGAAGAGATTGCGTTACGCACCGGTTGCGGGCTGCTGCTCGATGTAAACAACGTCGCTGTTTCGGCCCACAACCACGGTTATTCACCGGCGGACTATATCGCCAGGTTTCCGCATCATCTGGTTGGTGAGATTCACATCGCCGGGCACGATGAACAGCCCGAGGCGGTGGGCAGCACGGTGCGGATCGACGGCCACGGCAGCCTGGTGAGCGAAAGCGTCTGGAACCTGCTGGGTCAGGCGATCGCAATGGGCGGACCGCGACCGGTTCTGCTTGAACGCGACAATGCCGTTCCCGCGCTGGAGGACCTCCTTCCGGACTTGCAAAGGATAGCGGCGGCGCTCGATGCGGCGGAGGTCGATCATGCCGTCGCAGGATGATTTCGCGCGGGCGTTGATCGAACCCGACCGGCCGCCTCCGCCGGTCATTATCGCGCGCGGTGACCGGTTCGATATCTACCGCAACAATGTTTTCGCAAGTCTGGGCGCTGCGCTGGCAAAGACGTTCCCGGTTGTCGAAACGATGCTCGGCGGCGAATATTTTTCGGCCTTGGCCCTTGCGTTTGCGCGCCAATCGCTGCCGAAGTCTCGGATCCTCGCGGAATATGGTGCCGATTTTCCCGGTTTTATTGCCCAATTCCCGCCGCTTGCCGACTATCCCTTTCTTGCCGACGTCGCGCGGCTCGAATGGTCGCGGATCGAAGCGTTTCGCGCCCCCGACGACGAGCCCGATCGGGGCACGGTGGTTGGAGATGCCCTGCTTAACCGCAGGGTCAAGCTAGGTGCATCGGCGCGGTTGCTCGCATCGCCGCACCCGATCGATACATTGTGGCGCCTGCATCAAACCGATCAACCAGGTGAGCCCGCGCAATGGGACGGCGAGCAGCTCGTCCTGTTCCGCCAGACCGACACACTGGTCCATTGGCGGCTTTTGCCGACCGAGTTCGAATTTCTGGACGGGCTGCGGGACAATCCGTTCCTCGGAGATGCGCTTTGGTCGATCAGCGAGCCAGCGGCGG
This sequence comes from Sphingopyxis sp. sgz302558, assembly GCF_057220455.1. Lineage (NCBI taxonomy): Bacteria > Pseudomonadati > Pseudomonadota > Alphaproteobacteria > Sphingomonadales > Sphingopyxidaceae > Sphingopyxis > Sphingopyxis sp. sgz302558. Next base: position 132,866 of record NZ_JBXPUZ010000001.1, read on the forward strand.
CGGCGCACGCATTGCGCCTCGTCGTCCAGCTGCTCGAGGCCGGGGCCTTGGTGATCAGTCCTCCGCGTCACGCAGAACCATCGTCGTATTGAACATCGTCACATTGAAAGGCCAAACCATGTCCACTCGAACCCTGCCGAACCCGTTCCGCCATCTCCCCAGTACGCGCGATGTGCTGCCGAGCCTTGTCCAGCTCATGCTGCGCCTTGGCCTTGCGGGGATCTTCTGGTCTTCGGCCCGAACCAAGGTCGAAGGGCTGCTCACCGTTTCGGACAACACCGTCTACCTGTTTGCCGAGGAATACCGCCTGCCACTGCTGTCGCCCGAACTTGCCGCGCACATTACGACCTATGCCGAACATTTGCTGCCGCTGCTGCTGGCTGCCGGACTGGCCTCGCGCTTTGCCGCGTTGGGGCTTTTCATCATGACGTTGATTATCCAGCTGTTCGTTTATCCCGATGCCTTCCTCTCCACCCATCTGGGTTGGATGGCCTTGGCCAGCGCCATCATCATCTACGGGCCGGGCCGCTTCGCGCTCGATGATGTTATCGGCCGGATGCGCAAATCGTAACGGGCGTGGTCAAATTTCGGCCATCGACACGAAACAACGCTCCCCTCATCAGGCGGACAATGGTCTAACCGCAGCCTCGAAAAAATCAGCCCTTTGCTTTGTCACGCTAAGCAACAGCGCGCCCTCCAGCAATGCGACGATGGTCTCTGGCGGCAACGGCAGGGCGGCTTTTGCGTCAGGCGCCGCATACAGCCAATTGACCAGCGCGTCCGAGAACTGCGCTGCCGAACTCTGAACCGCAGGAGGCAAATCCTGGCTGGATGCGCCCAATGCACCGCATAAGCACATTTCGCTTTGCATTGCCGCAAGACGGAACAACGCGATCAGCCGCTCAAGCGCGGCAGGCGCATCGTGCTGCTCGCCAAGAAAGTCGAGCGCTTTGGCGCGGTAACGATCCATCAATGCCAATGCGAGGTCAGCCTTGGTCGGGAAATGATAATGCACGCTGGCACTCTTGATGCCAACGTCTGCGGCCAATTCGCGAAAGCTGAAGCCGTTGTAGCCTGCCGCGCGTGCCCTGACTTCAGCAGCGTTTAGAATGGCTTCTCGGACTGTTTCGCCTGACGGCACGGTCATTATCCTTTCTATCGATAGATAGGGATTGCCAAATGGCTTAGCAAGCACTAGATGCCAGCCTATCAACTGATAGATAGAGGCAAGAATGGCTAGCGCAAAGTCAACACGAAAGGCCGATGTTGTGATCATCGGCGCAGGCCGCGCTCGCGTTGTCGGGCGCAGCAGTGGCCGCCTCAATATTTACGCTGATCCTGTCACCGGGACTTTTCTGGACGCCGAGATGGTCGGCCCAGCGGCGGCACACATCGCTCATCTGTTGGCCTGGGCCATCAAGGCCGGCCGTACGGTCCACCAGATGCTCGACGGTCCTTTCTATCACCCCGCCATCGAAGAAGGGATTCGCACCGCGCTGAGGGCCGTGCGCGATGCGATGGAAGAAACCGCTCCGGCCCATCAACCCTGCCTCGACTGTCGCAGTGCAGGCTGAGAGCAATCAAAGGACTAAAGCATGACCAAAGCCACTCTCATAATCGGTGGGTCGTCGGGCATGGGCCTCGCGACCGCCAAGCTTCTGGCCGGCAACGACCGCACGATCATCATCACCGGGCGCGATGAAGCCAAGCTGGCGGACGCCGCCCGTGCCATCGAAGCGGTCGGCGGACACGCCGAGACCGTCAGCGTCGATCTGCTCGATGACGAAGCCGTCAACACCTTCACGGCGCGCATCGATGCCGATGCACGTCACATCGACCAGCTGGTCAATGCCGCCGGCACCTTCTTTCCCAAGCCGTTTCTGGAACATGGGCGCGCGGACTTTGACGTCTACCACGATCTCAATCGCGCCACCTTCTTCCTCACCCAGGCGACCGCGCGCAACATGGTGCGTCATGGCGGCGGTGCAATCGTCAACATCGGTTCGATGTGGGCACGACAATCCATCAAAGCAACGCCATCATCGGCCTATTCCATGGCCAAGGCGGGGCTGCACAGCCTGACACAACACCTCGCCATGGAACTTGCGGAACACAAGATCCGCGTCAACGCGGTTGCACCGGCGGTAGTGGTGACGCCGATCTACGGTGCCTTCATCGACCCCGCTGCGATCGCCTCGACCCTCGCACAGGGTTTCGATACCTTCCACCCGATTGGTCGGGTCGGTCAGGCAGAGGATGTCGCGCACCATGTTGCCTTCCTGCTTTCCGAAAAGGCGGGCTGGACCACCGGCGCAATCCACGATGTCGACGGCGGAATCATGGCCGGTCGTAACTAAAGGGGGGTGAATCATGTTCGATAATGCCAATCTTAAGGAACTCGGCAAGCTCGGTGCCGCTGCTCCCGCCCAGCGGCAAGCTTTCCAGGCCTGGGAAGAGGCAGTGATGGCGGACGGAGCCCTGTCAAGGAAGCACAAGGAATTGATCGCGGTCGCCGTCGCGCTGGCGACGCAGTGTCCCTATTGCATAGACATCCACGCGAACGCCGCGCGCAAGGAAGGCGCCAGCGAAGCCGAATTGGCCGAAGCAGCCTTCGTTGTCGCCGCGACAAAGTCCGGCGGCGCAATCATCCACGCCGCCCTCTTTGTTTAGGACTGAGAAAGGATCAGAGCCGTGCGCATCAATGCCGATTTCGACCAGCGGATCGTGATCCGCCCCGGCGACACCGATTGGGTTCCGTCCCCCATGGCCGGGGTCGAACGGCAGATGCTCGACCGCATCGGCGGCGAGGTTGCTCGCGCGACCTCCCTCGTCCGCTATGCCCCCAATTCCTACTTTTCGGCGCACAGTCACAGCGGCGGCGAGGAGTTCCTCGTGCTTGAGGGTGTCTTCTCGGACGAGCACGGCGACTATTCCGCCGGCACCTATGTGCGCAATCCGATTGGTAGCAGCCACACCCCGCACAGCAAGGACGGCTGCACGATTTTCGTCAAGCTCCACCAGTTCGATCCACGCGACACCGAGCAAAAGGTCGTGCGCACACGCGACCAAAGCTTCCTGCCGGGCTTGGTTGAAGGGCTCTCGGTCCTGCCGCTGCACGAATTCGAGGGCGAGCATGCTGCGCTGGTGCGTTGGGAACCCGGGACGCGCTTTCACCGGCATCGGCACTGGGGCGGCGAGGAGATCCTTGTCCTAGAGGGCATGTTCGAGGACGAGCATGGTCGCTATCCTGCCGGCAGCTGGCTGCGCAGCCCGCACGGCTCGGAACATACGCCGTTCAGCACCGCTGGCTGCCTGATCTTCGTCAAGACCGGTCATCTCGGTGTCGATGCCGAAAATCCTTTGCGGTCTCTGCGGCGTGTTGCGTCCTCGGCGTGAAACCGCTTTCCTACACCCCCGCTGCGCCCGGCGAGACCATTGACCGGTTCCTTGCGCCCGCTTCCCTTCCCCCCAACAGGCTGCACGGCGGGCCGCATCACGCCGCACTCCTCCCAACATAACAAAAAGTTAACTCGGCGCGCCCCTGCCCCGCTTCTATTCCTTGTGCTGTCTGCAGCATTCCCGCGGCGGACAATGCCAAGGGGATAGTTCATGTCGCCGATTGATATCGATGCCATCCCGATGCTCGAAACCGCCGTCGGCCTTTATGGCTCGCTGGCGCATGCGAGCGACCCGATCGGCCCTTCGATTTTCGAAGTCATCGTAACGCTTGTCCTGATCATCTATGATTGACGAGCCTGAGCGGGGTGGCAGCTGGCCACCACTGGCGGTCACCCCGCTCGCCGCTTCGCGCGCGTCGCGGCATGATCATTATCCGCGCGCGGATGTGGCCCGGCAGCGACAGATACAGACCGAGGCTGCGGCGCTGGATGCGCGGTGGCGCGCCGAAGATTCTGCACCGGGAGGAATCGCTTATGCGATGGAGCATCTCTCGGGCGCCCATCCTGACCGCATCTTTGCCCATCTCGCGCCCTTTATGACCGACCATTGTTGGGTTCAGCAGCGGCTTCGTGCCGCGATTTGGCTTTGCGCCGACGATGCCTTTGCCAGGCCGCCGCTGCGTGTTTTCAGCGGCAATGGACTTAGTGGACTGATCCTCGCTGAGGTAGCGCCGATCACGCTGTCGCTGATGATACGCCCCTTCAATCATCCCGCGCCGCGCGACCCGTCGGTCATCTTCTCGCCGGGGCATGGGCTGACGCAAATTGTGCGCAGCGGCGGCGCAGGTATCAGACGCTACCGGGTCAGGCTGAGCGAGGAAGAACTGGCAGGCAAGTTTCGCCGCGCCACCGCAGCCCCGCTGGAAGACATGGGGCAGGCCCAACTTGCCGACGGCGATCAAATCCGCGTTGATCAGCAAACCGAAAGTTTCAACCTGACTCTCGGCGATAGCGACCTCGTCATGCTGCAATTGTTTGTCCATGCCACCTCGCGCGTGCCGATGCGCGAATACAACCCCGCCACCGGACGGCTGATCCGCGCCGCCGCCGCCGGGCGCGCCACCAGTTTCCGCCAAATGGGCCTCGCTGTGCTGCGCGCCTTTGGCCGCACCGATGCTGCGCCGCACTTTGTCACGGCAGTGGGTGACGATGATTTCGCGATGCGTTGGCAAGCGATGCGCGAGCTTGTCGCGCTCGACCCCCAGTCGGCATTGCCGCACCTCAGCACAATGGCGGCGGACGATCCGCACCCCGAAGTCCGCGCGGCGGCGCAGGCGACACTGACCATATTCCGCGAGCGGACCGCTCGCACGCTGGTCGACGAGCCTGCCTGATGCCGCTGATCCTCAATCCCGGCGCCGTCGCCCCGCTCGACTTTGCCGAGGTAATCGCCCGGCTGGAGGAACGCGGCGTCGATCTGGCCAGCCCCGATGCACTGCCCTCCTATGTTGCACTGCTTGCGGGCCTGTCCGCCAATCGCAGCTTCCTCGCTGACCGCGTCATGGCCGAACTTAAGGCGAGTTACGGCCGTCAGCTCGACGACAATCGCTACAGCGCACAGGTATTTCTGCTCCACCGTAGCGGGCGACGCTTCTTCTTGCGCGCCAATCTGTGGCCCGCCGCGCGCGACTATGCCTATGCCACCAGCGGCCCGGCGGCCTTTTCCTATGAAGTGCCGCACGATCATAATTTCAGTTTCCTGACGGTCGGCCATCTGGGGCCGGGCTATATCAGCGACTATTATGAATATGACGCCGAGGGCGTTGACGGGCGGCTGGACGAGTCGTTGAACCTGACCTTTGTCGAACGCTCCGCGCTCGGCGAAGGCAAAGTCATGCTCTACCGCGCGCACCGCGACATCCACAGCCAGTTGCCGCCCGAAAGCCTGTCGATCAGCCTGAACATCATGGAAGAGGGCGAGCATGTCCCCTGGCGCGACCAATATATCGTCGACCTGGAACGCGGCACCATCGTCAAGCGCCCGACGCTGAGCCAGACCGAAATGCTACTGCGCTGCGCGGTGCATTTCTGTGCCGAGGGGATCGACCTTGCCGACCAGTTTGCCGCGCACCACCCGGTGCCGCGCGTGCGGGCGAATGCCATTGCCGCGCTGGCGGCGGTAGCGGAGGGTGACACGCGGGCAGCAACGTTGGAACGCGGCCTGCGCGATGCCGATGCCCGCGTGCGCGACGATTGTGCGCGCTGGATGGCGCAAGCATAGCTGCTGACAGCCCGCCCGCGCGCTGCTAGTGCGCCGCGCATGACCGAGCTTTCGCGTATCCGCAACTTCAGTATCATTGCCCATATCGACCATGGCAAATCGACCCTCGCCGACCGGCTGATCCAGCACACCGGCGGGCTGACCGCGCGCGAGATGTCGGCGCAAGTGCTTGATAATATGGACATTGAGAAAGAGCGCGGGATCACCATCAAGGCGCAGACGGTACGGCTGGATTACACCGCCAGCGACGGCAATGCCTATGTCCTCAACCTGATGGACACGCCGGGGCATGTCGACTTTGCCTATGAGGTGTCGCGGTCGCTGGCCGCATGCGAAGGCGCGCTGCTGGTGGTTGACGCCGCCCAAGGGGTCGAGGCGCAGACGCTGGCCAATGTTTATCAGTCGATCGAGCATGATCACGAGATTGTGCCGGTGATCAACAAGATCGACCTGCCCGCCGCCGACGTCGACAAGGTGAAGGCCGAGATTGAGGATATCATCGGCCTGCCCGCCGACGACGCCGTGCTGGCCAGCGCCAAGACCGGCATCGGCATTGCCGAAACGCTGGAAGCCATCGTCGCCAAAATCCCGCCGCCCAAGGGCGATGCCAGCGCGCCGCTGACCGCAATGCTGGTCGACAGCTGGTACGACCCGTACCTCGGCGTCGTAATCCTGGTTCGCGTGATCGACGGCACCCTCAAAAAAGGGCAGCAGATCAAGTTCATGCAGGCGGGCACCACCCACCTGATCGACCGCGTCGGTTTCTTCCGCCCCAAGATCGAGCATGTCGACAGCCTTGGCCCCGGCGAAATCGGTTTCATCACCGCACAGATCAAGGATGTGGCGCAGGCGCGCGTCGGCGACACGGTGACCGACGCCAAACGCCCCGCCGCCGCCCCGCTGCCGGGGTTCAAGGAAGTGCAGCCGGTCGTCTTTTGCGGGTTGTTCCCCACCGACGCGAACGACTTCGAAAAGCTGCGCGAGAGCATCAGCAAGCTGCGCCTGAACGATGCGAGCTTCAGTTTCGAGATGGAAACCAGCGCCGCGCTGGGCTTTGGTTTTCGCTGCGGTTTCCTTGGCCTCTTGCACCTCGAGATTATTCAAGAGCGGCTGAGCCGCGAATATGACCTCGACCTGATCACCACCGCGCCGTCGGTGGTCTATAAGCTGAAACTCAGCAAATCGAAGGACGGCGGCCCGACCGAAATGGAGCTGCACAACCCCGCCGACATGCCCGACCCCAACCGCATCGCGGAGATTGAAGAGCCGTGGATCCACGCGACCATCTATGTCCCCGACGAATATCTCGGCTCGATCCTGAAGCTGTGTCAGGACCGGCGCGGCATCCAGACCGGCCTGACTTACGTCGGCGGGCGGGCGCAGGTGCAGTATGAGCTGCCATTGAACGAAGTGGTGTTCGATTTCTATGACCGCCTGAAAAGCATCAGCCGCGGCTATGCGAGCTTTGACTATCACCAGATCGGCCACCGCGCCGGCGACCTGGTGAAGATGAGCATCCTGGTGAACAACGAGCCCGTCGATGCGCTGAGCATGATCGTCCACCGCGGCACCGCCGAAAGCCGTGGGCGCGGCATGTGCGAGCGCCTCAAAGACCTGATCCCGCGCCACATGTTCAAGATCCCCATCCAGGCGGCGCTGGGCGGCAAGGTGATTGCGCGCGAAACCATCGCCGCACTGCGCAAGGATGTGACCGCCAAATGCTATGGCGGCGACGCGACGCGCAAACGCAAATTGCTGGAAAAGCAGAAAGAAGGCAAAAAGCGCATGCGCGAATATGGCAATGTGAACATCCCGCAGGAAGCCTTCATCGCCGCGCTGCGGATGGGGGATGAGGCGTAGTGGGCAAAACCGTCTTCGAACGCCACAAACAGCCATGGACCGCGGCCGAAATCGACAAGCTGCACGCGCTGGCGAAGAAGGGCATGGGGTTGCAGCAAATTGCCAAAGCGCTGACGCGGAGTGAGGAATCGGTGAAGGCGCGGGCGAAGGCCGACGGGGTGACGGTGGCGAAGCTCAGGTAGCGGGGAAGCGCAGAATCTGGCCAAGGGCATTTTTCTGCGTCGAAAGCATGACTTTGCGCGCCAAAACTGATCACCCCATCACCGGTCCATCCACGGCAATTCCCGGCGGCACTGTTCGGTGGCGAAGGTTAGCTGGATGTCGGGGCGGTTGACGTTGGCGCCGGGCAGGTTGCCATAGCGTTGCGGCTGATCAGGCCGGGACCAGTCGCAGGGGCCCGTGAGCAGTTCATAGGCGGCGCGCTTGGCGGGGTCTTGGGCACAGTCGTTGCGGAAATGGTCGCGGATGCGACAGAGTTTTTCGGCAAGGCTTTCGAGCGCACCGCCGGGGGCCGCTTGTGCTTCCTCCTCTGCCCTTAACTCTGCCTCCCATTCGGCGCGCCATTTGTCCTTTAACTGCTGCAGATTGCGCGGCAGGCAGCCGTTGGGAGCCGAAGGGTTGAGGTTGCCGCCATATTCCTGCGGGAAGCGTTGCTGGACCACCCACATCATCGCGCGCGTGTTATATTTGCGGCGTTCCAGGATGACTTCACCATCCTTTATCAGCCGTTCGGGCGTGCCGTGGATGGCGTGGTCAATCAGCGTGTCGAGCACGCGCCGCGCGCCGGCGTCGACCGCCGCTTCCCATGCCGCCGCGAAGCTGTCGGCGCCCCGGGGCCTTGCGCAGCTGGTAGAGTGTGGTGGGCGAGGCATCGATGGCCTTTGCCGCCATCGCCACACTGCCGCACCCCGCGAGATAGGCGATGAAACGGCGCTGGCGGTCTGCCGTCATGCCATTCGATCGCGCCTTCTGACGCGGTACCGGTTCGAACGCATATGGCGGCGGCAGCGCGTCGGGATCGAGCAGCCAAGCCGTGTCGGCTTCGTCGGCCGATGCGGGAAGCGGGGGAACAGCGGGAAGAATGGACTGGGTCATTCGCTGGCCTTTCCTGAGCAGAAAGTCCCTAGATAACCTATTTGGTTATATGTAGGAAAGCCTGCTTTGGATTTGCGCGAGACCTTGTATCCCCGCCCTTGCTGTGGCCTATTCGCGTTGGGATCCTGAGGGGGAAAATAAATGCGGTTCAAACTGTTCGCTGCGCTATTGCTTGGCACGTCATCCATCGTCTTGGCCGAGCCCACACCCAAGGAAAAATTGCTGCAGCCGCCGGCGGAGGCGCAGCATTACACCATCAGCTCGACTGCGGGTAAGCATGGCGATCTGTGGGCGTGGAAGACCAGCGACGGCAAAATCGCGCACCGCATGTCGATGTCGCTGCGCGGCTGGATTACCGAGACCGACCAGACGACGCTGCTGGGGCCCGACGGGCGGCCCACGAATATCGCCATTCGCGGTTTCACCGATTCGGGCGACGCCACGGAAGATTTCAGTGTCGGAGCGGACGGCATCGCGCGCTGGAAAACCGCGGTGGATGAGGGCAGCGCGCCCTTTGCGGGCAAGCGCTATGCGACTTATGGCGGCCCCTTTCTGGCCGGAGCGCTGGATGTCGAGGCGCTGGTCGCGGCGGGCGAGCCGGGGATCGAGCTGTTGCCCGGCGGGCGGGCGAGCATTTCGATCGGCAAGGCGACCGAGATTGATGGCCCAAAAGGCAAGCAGATGGTCAAGCTCGCCTATATTACCGGCCTGGGCTTTGCGCCGTCGCCGGTGTGGCTGGACGCCGACAACCGCTATTTCGGGAACGCCGGGGTGATTTCGGTGCTGCCCGCGGGTTATGAAGCGGTCGGGCCCAAACTTAAGGAAATCCAGGACGCCACCGAAGCGGCGATGGTGCGCGATATCGCGCGCAAGATGCTGAGCGCGGAGAACCGCACGCCGACGCTGGTCGACAATGTGCTGTTGTTCGATGCGGTCGCGGGCCGGTATGTGCCCGGGCGCGCCGTGCTGATCGCGGATGGCAAGGTGGCCGCGGTGGGCACAGCGGGATCAATCAAAGCGCCCGCCGGCGCGGTGACGATCGACGGGCGCGGCAAGACGCTGCTCCCTGGCCTGTGGGATGCGCACCTGCATGTCGGCGGCAGCGACTGGAACCTGCTGCAGAATGTCGCCACCGGTATCACCAATTTCCGCAGCCCGGGGTCGATGATCGATGAATCGGTCAGCATCCTGACGCGCCGCGCAGCAGGCGAACTGATCGCGCCCGATGGCAAGGTGGCGGTGATCATCGACCGCAAGGATCCGCTGGCCGCCCAAGGCGCGCTGACGGTCAGTTCGGAAGCCGAGGCGATTGCGGCGGTGCGCAAGATCAAGGAGGCGGGGCTGCACGGGGCGAAATTCTATACCTCGATGACGCCCGCGTGGATTGCACCCGCCGCTGCCGAAGCAAAGAGGCTGGGGCTGCACGTCAACGGCCATGTCCCCGCCGGGATGCGCCCGATCGAGGCAGTGCGCGCGGGCTATGACGAGATTACCCACATTAATTTCATCATGATGCAGGCGATGCCGCAGCATGTCGTCGACAAGGCAAACACCGCCGCGCGGCTGGAGGGTCCGGCGAAATATGGCAAGGATGTCGATCTCGATTCGCCAGAAATGCGTGCCTTTTATGCCGAGCTGGCCAAACGCGGGACGATCATCGACCCGACCCTGGTGGTGTGGGAAGGCAGTTTGACGTCGGACGGCAGCGCGATTTCGCCCGCCTATGCGCCGTTCGCTGCCATTTCGCCGCCCGCTGTTTCGCGCGGGTGGAAGATCGCCGGCTATCCGCTGTTCGACGGGCTGACGCGCGACGATTTCCGCGCCAGCTTTGCCAAAATGGCGGGTCTCATCGGGCGGCTGCACAAGGCGGGGGTGCCGATTGTCGCAGGCACCGACGGTTATGGGATGGAAATTGTCCGCGAGCTGGAATTGTATCAGCAGGTCGGGATGACCAATGCCGAGGCGGTGCAGAGCGCCACCATCGTGCCCGCGCGGCAATTTGGCATGGCGGACCGCTTCGGTTCGGTCGAGCCGGGCAAAGTCGCCAGCCTGATATTGGTTGAAGGCGATGCGTCGCAGGACATGGGCGCGCTGCGCCGCATCGCGACGGTGTTCCTTGACGGTTACCGGCTCGATGGCGGTGCGCTGCGCAAAGCCAGCGGCTTTAGCGGCATGCCCAAATAGCGGCGCGTCGGTGGGTCCAATGCGTGTGCTATGCGGGATTGGACCGCCGCCCGCATAAGCGCTGGCTATCCCCCATCTCGTTCAATATAGGTCCCAACACGAGTTCAGAATGCGGCGGGACGATATGCTGACGGCCATAGGTACATGGGTTAAGCGGCATCGCGTCTGGTCGGTGATCATTGCGCTGGTGCTGTTGTTCATCGTCTATCGCATCGTCCGCCCCACGCCGCGCGAGTATGAATATGTCAGCGAAGCGGTGACGCGCGGCGAAGTGGTGCGCAAAGTCGCGGCCAGCGGCAAGGTGCGCGCGCTCAACACGATCAAGGTCGGAACCGAAGTTTCGGGCCAGGTGACCAAGGTCTATGTCGATTTCAATTCGCCGGTGCGGGCGGGCCAGGTGCTGGCCGAGATTGACCCGACCCGCGTGCGCGCCCGTGTGCAACAATCGGAAGCGCAGGTCGCACTGGCACAGGCCAATTTGCAGCAAAGCGCCGCCAATGTCGCGCGCGCGCGATCAGAGCTTGAAATCCAAGAACGTGATTTTGCGCGGCAAAGGGAACTGGCCGAACGCGGTTTCCTGTCAAAGGCTGGCCTCGATCTGGCGCAAAGCCGACTGATCAGCGCGCGTAACGCGTTACAGGTGGCGGTGGCCCAGACGCAAAGCGGCAATGCCCAGATCCGCCAGGGTTCGGCCGAGCTGTCGTCGGCGCGGCTGGACATGAAACGCACGGTCATCGTGGCACCCGCCAGCGGCATCATCATCAACAAGCTGGTCGAGCCCGGCACCACCGTCGCCGCCAGCTTTCAGACGCCGAATTTGTTCGAAATCGCCGCCGACACCACCAAGATGCAGGTCGAGGCGTCGGTCGATGAGGCCGATATCGGGCAAATCCGCGAAGGTCAGGCAGTCAACTTCACCGTCGACAGCTACCCCGACACGGTGTTTCGCGCGAAGGTTCGTCAAGTCCGGCAAGCGCCGGTCGAGACCCAGAATGTTGTCAGCTATCTGGTGATTATCGACGTCGCGAATCTGGACGGCAAGCTGCTGCCCGGGATGACGGCCAATGTGGAAATCATCACCAGCGTCAAGGCAAACGTCACCCGGGTGCCGACCAATGCGCTGCGTTTTCGGCCGCGCGTCGCCGACCGGCCCGAGGCGCCAGCGGAAAAGCAGCCAGCCCCGTTGCCCAAAAATGCGCCGCCCCGCCCGGCCGTCTATGTCGCAGGCGACGATCCCTACCAGCCGCAACGACGGATCATCGCGACCGGACTGCAAGGCGACGATTTCACCGAGATATTGTCGGGTCTCAAACCCGGCGACAAAGTGCTTGTTCGTGTCAAATCGCTGAAACCCAAAACCGAAACCGACGACAGCGCAGACGAAGATGCCGACACCGCTGCTTGAAACGCATGATTTGGTGAAGGATTATGTGATCGGCGGCGAAACCGTGCACGCGGTCAACCATGTTTCGCTATCCATCGCCCGCGGCGAATTTGTTGCCATCATGGGGGCCAGCGGTTCGGGCAAATCGACGTTCATGAACATGATCGGTTGCCTCGACATCCCGACATCGGGTCGCTTGTTGCTCGACGGCATCGATACCCGCACGCTGGACAGTGATGCGCTGGCGGAAATCCGTAACCGTAAAATTGGATTTGTCTTTCAACAGTTTAACCTGCTCGCTCGGACCAGCGCGCTCGACAATGTGGCGGTGCCGCTGATCTATGCTGGCCTCGGCTATACCGAGCGCCGCCAACAGGCCCGGGCCAAGCTGGAGGCGATGGGGCTGGGCAACAGGCTTGAAAATACGCCGGCCAAGCTGTCGGGCGGCCAGCAACAGCGCGTGGCCATCGCCCGCGCGCTGGTGACCGACCCGCTGATGCTGTTGGCCGACGAACCGACCGGCGCGCTCGACACGCAAACCTCGCTCGACATCATGGGCATTTTCCAGAAACTGAACGATGATGGTATCACCCTGATTGTCGTGACGCACGAACCCGACATTGCCGAATATGCCGCCCGCCGCGTCGTTTTCCGCGATGGCCGGGTGATCGAAGACGCGCCGGTCAAATCGCGCCGCCGCGCAGACGCGCCGTGAACAGGCTGCTGAATCCGATCGCGGGGTGGGGCGTCAATGTCGCCATCGCGCTCACGGCGCTGCGCACCAATTTGATGCGTTCAATCCTGACGACATTGGGCGTGATGATTGGCGTGTTTTCGGTGATATTGGCCGTGGCGGTGGGCAATGGCGCACAGGTATCGGTGTCCCAGCAAATCGCAACGCTTGGGTCGAACATGGCGATTGTCGTGCCCCAACCCGACAGCGGCGGCGGGCCGCCGCGCCCCAACGACCGCGGGCGACTGACCGAGCGCGACGGGCAGGCCATCATGCGCGAAGTGTCGGGCGTCAGCGCGGTTGCGCCGCAAATCCGCAGCAGCGTGCAATTGATCACACCCGGCCGGTCCGCATCGACACAGGCGACCGGCGCGACGCCCGAATATGGCGTGGTGTCCAACATATCGGCGTCCGAGGGCCGTTTTCTGACCCAGGGAGATGTCAGTTCGGCCGCACGCGTTGTGGTAATTGGCCAGACCGTGGCCGATAAATTATTCCCTGAGACCAATGCGGTCGGCGAAACCGTCCGGATCAACCGCGTGCCCTTTACCGTGGTCGGCCTGCTTGAAAGCAAGGGCAGCAATTTGGGCAACGACAATGACGACCAGATTGTGGTGCCGATTACCACGCTGCGCCAACGCCTGTTGAACACCCCAACGCAGGGGCCTGACGATGTGACCTTGCTGTTCGTAGGTTTTGACGATGAAGACGCGCTGATCGCCGGGCAAAGCGAGATTAAGCGCCTGCTGCGCGACCGGTATCGCGTGCCCAAAGGCAAGATCAATCCCTTCACCGTCCGCACCACAACCGAAATTGCCGAAACAACCGGCGAAGTGACACAGATATTTCAGGCAGTATTGGTGGCTATTGCGTCGATTTCGCTGCTGGTCGGCGGCATCGGGATCATGAACATCATGCTGGTCAGCGTCACCGAACGAACCCGCGAGATTGGGCTGCGCATGGCATTGGGAGCCAAACGCAGCGATATCCGGAACCAGTTTCTGGTCGAGGCCGCGGTGCTATGTGTGATTGGCGGGGCTATCGGCCTGACATTGGCCATGGCGGCGGCGGCCGCTTTTGAAAGTATCGCCGAATTTCCGGCGCCCGTAGGGCTGGATACAGCGATCATGGCGGTGGTGTTTTCGGCGGTGATCGGTTTGTTGTTCGGCGGCTATCCGGCGATCAGAGCATCGCGGCTGTCGCCGATTGAGGCACTGCGGAGCGAATAGCCGCGCTTGCGCTTCAGCAAGACTGGCGCGCCATCACCTTACCGATGTCCGCAGCACGATCACCAATCCGCTCACCGCGTCCGGCACCGCATCGCCCTCAATCCGCGCGGCATCAGCGCGGGCGCGCGACAGGATGGCTTCGGGCACATCGGCGCTGTGGACGACCAAGTCGGCACTGGCGAGCCAGCGGGCCTGCTTGAGGCTCAGGTCATCGGGATCGGCGCTGGCGAGGGTGATGGTTTCGACGCGCGGCGGGGGGTCCGTCCCCGCAGGGGCCGCAAGCCAGGCCGCTACCGCCTCGCCCCCACCCGTGCCCAGCGGGTCGAGCGGAGCGCCGGGTTCGAGCGCGGCATCAATCGCGCGACGGCGCGCGTCTTTGTCAGGATAGCGGCGGCGCAGTGCGGTGCGCGCGCTGGCGAGCGCGGCGGCGAGCGCACCGAGGTCGGAGGGGAGTAGCGCCTCGAGCCGCTGCCGGAGCGCCTTGGCAAGCCCCGCCGATGCGCCGCCGGTACCGATAGCGATGGTCATCGGTGCGCGATCGATGATCGCCGGCGTGGTAAAATCGCACAGATGCGGGCGATCAACGACATTGACGAGCAGTCCGGCGGTGCGGAGTTCAGCAGCGGCGGCAGCGGCGGCGTCCTCCTCATCAAGCGCAACAAAGGCAAGCCGCGGGCCATCGGCGAGGCTCGCGACAATGCGCCCGCCCGCGCGGGTGACCAGGCGCGCCTTGGCGTCCGCCGCTTCGCCTTCGCCAACGACCAACACGGGCTGATCCTTGAGGTTCAGGAAGATGGGGAGCTGGTGCATAGCTCCTCATGTCATTGCGAGCGGAGCGAAGCAATCCAGGGCAGTGACAAGCCGCCCTGGATTGCTTCGCTCCGCTCGCAATGACGAAGGTTAGTCAATCCAGTCCGGAACCCGCTCCGCCGCCATGATGGTTTCGGGCAAGATCCGGTCGGCGACAACAATGTGCCGCGTGCCATCGACCAGCACTTCGGGAACCAGCCCGCGGCTGTTGTAGGTGCTGGCCATCGTCGCGCCATAAGCGCCGGCAGTGCGGAACACGGCAAGGTCGCCAGGGGCCACGGCATCAACATCGCGATCACGCGCGAAGGTGTCGCCGGTTTCGCACACCGGGCCGACGATATTGGCGGTCATGCGCGCGCCCGTCGGCCTTACCGCGACGAAATCATGATAGGCGTCGTAGAGCGCGGGGCGGGCGAGGTCGTTCATTGCGGCGTCGACCACGACCCACGGGTTGGTTGCGCCGGGTTTGACCCACAAAACTTCGGTGAGGAGCACACCGGCATTGCCGACGATGACGCGCCCGGGTTCGAACATCAGCGTGACGTCCCAGTCGCGGGTGACGCGCGCGACCATCGCGCCGTAATCGGCGGGCGTTGGGGGATGTTCGTCGCGGGTATAGGGCACGCCAAGGCCGCCCCCCAGATCGACATGGGTGATCGCATGGCCCGCACTGCGCAGATCCCCGACCAGCGCGCCGATGCGCGTAAAGGCCGCCTCGAGCGGATCGAGGCTGGTCAGCTGGCTGCCGATGTGCAGCGCCAGCCCGCGTAGATTGAGACCGGGT
This sequence comes from Sphingopyxis sp. sgz302558, assembly GCF_057220455.1. Lineage (NCBI taxonomy): Bacteria > Pseudomonadati > Pseudomonadota > Alphaproteobacteria > Sphingomonadales > Sphingopyxidaceae > Sphingopyxis > Sphingopyxis sp. sgz302558. The sequence continues at coordinate 148,624 of NZ_JBXPUZ010000001.1, forward strand.
AGCTTCGCCAGCCGGTCATAGATGGCAGGCACTTCATGGAGCGCGATGCCGAACTTGTTCTCCGCCTTGCCGGTCGAGATTTTGGCATGCGTGCCCGCATCGACGTCCGGGTTCACGCGCAGCACGGCGTTGGCGCGGACCCCGCGTGCGGCGGCAATGGCGGCGAGCGCTTCGCCTTCGGGTTCATGCTCGATGTTGAATTGACCGATCTGGCGATCGAGCCCCAGCGCGAGTTCGGCGCGCGTTTTGCCGACCCCCGAAAAGACGATGTCTGCAGGGGCAATGCCCGCCGCGATGGCACGTTCCAACTCGCCGCCCGACACGACATCGGCGCCGAAGCCTTTACGCGCCAGCACGCGCAGCACGCCGAGGTTAGGGTTGGCCTTGATGGCAAAGGCAATGTGCTTTTTGGGCACATCGGCGAGCCCGGCGATGAACGCATCGGCATGGCGTTCGAGCGTCGCGCGCGAATAGACATAGACGGGGGTGCCTACCGCTTCGGCAATGGCGGGCAGCGGCAAATCCTCGGCGTGCATCACGCCGTCCTTGAGCTGGAAATGGTCCATGGGGTGTTCGGGCTCTGAGCGTTTATTGCGGGGGAAGGTCGAATTCGTCGGTCGGGCGTTCTTCGGAGCGGCGCAGCAGTTCGTCGCTGCGCGCGGGTTTGGCCTCGACATCGGGGCTGGTTTGCTGGTCAGGGCTTTCAGGCGCGTCGCTGCCCGCCGGAACCACCGGCGGCGCGGCGCTGGCGAGGCGCTGAAGATCGGCTTTGTTCCCGCACGCAGCGAGCAGGACGCATGCAATCAGCATTAGACCATATTTGCGCGTCATTCGGCCTTCTCCGCAATGAGGCGTGCCTGCCAGGCAGCGACGGCCTCTCTTACCCGCACCGGCGCGGTTCCGCCAGCGCTGGTGCGGCTGGCAACCGAAGCGTCGATGGTGAGCGCGGCGAGCGCCTCCGCCGTGACGCGCGGGTCAATCGCCTGCGCATCAGCGAGCGGAAGATTGGCAAGATCGACCCCCAGCACCTCGGCGCGCGCGACGCAGGCGCCAACAATATGGTGCGCATCGCGAAACGGCGCCCCGCCCTCGCGCACCAGCCAGTCGGCAAGGTCGGTTGCGGTCGAGAAACCGGTGGCGGCCAGCGCGCGCATCCGGTCGGTGCGGAAGGCGATGGTTTCGATCATGCCGGTCATCGCGGCGAGGCTGAGCGCAAGCGCATCATGTGCCTCGAACACCACCGCCTTGTCGTCCTGCAAATCCTTCGAATAGGTGAGTGGCAGCCCCTTGACGATCACGGCCAGCCGCTGGAACGCCGCGAGCAAGAGGCCCGCGCGCCCGCGCACCAGCTCGGCGGCGTCGGGGTTGCGCTTTTGCGGCATGATCGAGCTGCCCGTCGACCAGGCGTCGGGCAGCGCGACAAAGCCGAAGGGCTGGCTCGCCCAATTGACGATTTCCTCGGCGAGCCGCGACAGGTGCAGCGCGGCGATGGATGCGCTGGCCAGATAGTCGAGCGCGAAATCGCGGTCGGATACGGCGTCAATACTGTTCGCCATGGGCCGGTCGAAGCCCAGTGCCGTCGCAGTGGCGGCGCGGTCGAGCGGGAAACTGGTGCCTGCAAGCGCGGCGGCCCCCAGAGGGCTTTCGTTCATCCGCGCGCGAGCATCGGCGAAGCGGCTGCGGTCGCGGCCCAGCATTTCGACATAGGCAAGCAGATGATGGCCCAGCGTCACCGGCTGCGCGACCTGCAAATGGGTGAAGCCGGGCATGATGGCATCGGCATGTTCCGCCGCGCAGGCCAGCAGCGCGCGTTGCAGTGCGGCAAGGCTGGCGTCGATTTCGCCCACCGCACCGCGCACCCACAGGCGGAAATCGGTCGCGACCTGGTCGTTGCGCGAGCGCGCGGTGTGCAGGCGGCGCGCGGGTTCACCGATCAGCTCCCCCAGCCGCGCCTCGACGGTCATGTGAATATCTTCGAGCGCCAGATCGACGGGCACATCGCTGGCGGCATATTCTTCGGCGATCTGGGCGAGACCCGCGTCAATCGCTGCGGCGTCGGCGGCGCTGATGATACCCTGCGCGCCCAGCATCGCGGCATGGGCGCGGCTGGCGACGATGTCTTCGCGCCACAAACGCTTGTCGATAGGGATGGAGGCATTTATCGCGCGCATGACGGCATCGGGCCCGCCGGCAAAGCGGCCGCCCCACATGCTGTTCCGGTCCGGAGTGTCGCCCATTCGCCTGATCCTGCTCGCAACGCTGCCATCGCTGCTGCTACTCGCCGGGTGCGATAGGGAAAAGGGCGCGGACGGGCAAGCCGCCGTGCCGCTGGCTCCGCCGACGGCGGGGTTCAAGATCGATCGCAGCCATGCGGGCAAGCCAGCCAGTAGCGCAACCTTCACCGCACCCGATGATGCGCCTGTGACGCTGGCGGCGTTTCGCGGGCGTCCGTTGCTGCTCAACCTGTGGGCGACCTGGTGCGGACCGTGCATCAAGGAAATGCCTTCGCTCGATCGGCTGGCCGCGGACCGCGCGGGCAAGCTGACCGTGCTGGCGGTGGCGCAGGACTTGCAGGGCGCGGTCGCGGTGGATCCGTGGTTCCAGCGCGCGGGATTGCAGCAGCTCCAGCCCTTTCTCGACCCCGCCAATGATCTGCTCGCCGATTACAACAGCCCGTTGCCGGTAACGATTTTGTTTGACGCGCAGGGGCGCGAGGTCTGGCGCATCACCGGCGCGCTGGACTGGCAAGGCGAAGCAGCGCAAAGGCTGTTGGAGGAAGCGGAGTGAGGGGGAAATTTTGCGCAAATTTCGATTTTGCTGTTCTCCGGCAAAAGCCGGAGTCCAGGGCGGTACACGCCGCGCTTGGCAGCCCTGGACCCCGGCGTTCGCCGGGGATCAAATTCGCTAGCTCGACCCATGTATAACCTGCTCCCCGATCTGAGCGTCGTCGAAGTATCCTCCTTCGTCGCCTCGCCCACCGCCGGGCTCTATCTTGCGCAGATGGGCGCGCAGGTGATCCGCGTGGACCAGATTGGCGGGGGCCAGGATTTCAGGCGCTGGCCGGTCACTGCGAACAATGATTCGCTGTCGTGGGAGAATCTCAACCGCGCCAAACAATCGCTGGCGCTCGATCTGACGCGGGGCGAGGGGCGCGAATTGCTAGTGGCGCTGGCGCAGCGCACCGGCAATCTGGTGACCAACCTGCCCGCCAAAGGGTTTTTGGCGCATGAAAAGCTGGCCGCCGGGCGCGCCGACATGGTGACGGTGCGCATCATGGGCTGGCCCGATGGGTCGGTTGCGCTGGATTATACCGCCAACGCCGCCGTCGGTTATCCGGGGCTGACCGGCCCGCTGTCCGACGACGCGCCGGTCAACCATGTAATGCCCGCGTGGGACTTGCTGACCGGGGCCTATGCCGCCTTTGCCATTCTGGCGGCCATCCGGCGGCGCGAAGCCACCGGACTTGGCGGCGAGGTGCGGCTGCCGCTGACCGATGTTGCCATTGGCACGGTCGCCAATATGGGGCGCGTGGCCGAAGTGCTTTATACCGGGCAGGAGCGCGAGCGGCTGGGCAATGCCGTGTTCGGCACCATCGGGCGCGATTTCGTGACGCGCGACGGCGCGCGGATCATGCTGGTTGCGATCAACGAGCGGCAGTGGGAGGGGCTGGTAACGGCGCTGGCGCTGGGCGAGCGGATTGCCGCGCTCGAGGCGGCACTCGGCGTCAAGTTTGCGGGCGATGACGGCCTGCGCTTTACCCACCGCGCGAGCATTTTTGCGCTGATTGAACAGGCGATTGGCGCGCTCGATCATGGCGAAGTCGCGGCGCGGCTGGACGCGCACAGCGTGGTGCATGGCCGCTATCAATCGATGATCGATGCCGTGCGCGATCCGCGGCTGGTGGGTGACAATCCGATCTTTGCGGACCTCACCACCAACCCCAGCGGCTTTGCCTATCCCGCTGCCGGGGCGTTCGCGACGATCCCGCAGGCGAGCCGCCTGTCCCCCGCCCCAGCGCCGCGCAACGGCGAGCATAGCGAGGCAGTGCTGAGCGAGCGGCTGGGGCTGGATTCGGGCGCGATTGCGCGGCTGGTGGATGCTGGCGTCGTGGGGGTAGCAAAGTAATGCCGTCATTGCGAGGAGCGCAGCGACGAAGCAATCTAGGGCGGCGCAAAATGCTCTGGATTGCTTCGCTGCGCTCGCAATGACGAAAGAGAAGGACCGAATATGACCCTGCGCCGTGCTGCCATCGTTTCCCCCTTGCGCACGCCCGTTGGCAAATTTCTGGGCGCGCTCGCCAGCATCAGCGCGGGCGAGCTGGGTGCGGTCATCATCCGCGCGCTGATGGAACGCACGCGGGTGGATCCTGAACGCATCGACGATGTCGTTTTCAGTCAGGGCTATGGCAATGCCGAGGCTCCCGCCATCGGGCGCTGGTCGGCGATGGCGGCGGGGTTGCCGTTGCATGTGCCGGGCTATCAGGTCGATCGCCGCTGCGGGTCCGGGCTGCAATCGGTGGTCGACGCAGCGATGATGGTGCAAACGGGCGTCGCCGACTGCGTGATCGCGGGCGGCGTCGAAAGCATGTCGAATGCCGAGCATTATACGCTGCAAATCCGCACCGGCGTGCGCGCGGGCAATATGGTGCTGCACGACCGGCTAACCCGGGGACGGCTGATGTCGCAGCCGCAAGAGCGCTTCGGGGTGATTTCGGGGATGATCGAGACCGCCGAAAACCTGGCGAAGGATTATGGCATCACGCGCGAGGCGTGCGATGCCTATGCCGTGCGCAGCCACCAGAATGCGGCGCGCGCGTGGACCGAAGGCCTGTTCGCCGACGAGCTGGTGCCGGTCGCAGTGCCCCAGAAAAAGGGCGACCCAATCATGTTCGACCATGACGAAGGCTATCGCGCCGATGCCAGCATGGACGTGCTGGGCAAGCTGAAGCCCATCGAAGGCGGCGTGGTGACGGCGGGCAATGCCAGCCAGCAGAATGATGCCGCCGCCGCCTGTTTGGTGGTGGCCGAGGACAAGCTTGCCGAACTGGGGCTTGAGCCCATCGCCTGGTTCACCGGCTGGGCGGCGGCGGGATGTGATCCCTCGCGCATGGGCATCGGGCCGGTGCCCGCGGTCGAGCGCCTGTTCGCGCGCACCGGCCTGGGCTGGGACGATATCGACGTCGTCGAGCTGAACGAAGCCTTTGCGCCGCAGGTGCTGGCGGTGCTCAAGGGCTGGGGCTGGAGCGACGATGACAGCCGCTTGGGCATGCTGAACGTCAACGGCAGCGGCATTTCGCTGGGCCACCCCATCGGCGCGACCGGCGGGCGCATCCTCGCCAATCTGACCCGCGAACTGGTGCGACGCGGCGGGCGTTATGGCCTCGAGACGATGTGCATCGGCGGCGGCCAAGGGATGGCGGCGATCTTTGAGCGCGCCTAACCCGCGTCCGTCTCTGCCCCCACGTTGGCGCGCAGCAGCCCCCTGAACACTTCGAGCGCGGTTTTGCGCCCTTGCGTTACATCAAGCACATCCTGCGCGATCGGCATGGCGACGCCATATTGCCGCGCGAGCGCAACGACGGTGGGCGCGGCCTTTACGCCCTCTGCCACCATATGCATTTCGGCGATCACCTCGTCGATATGCCGCCCCTTGCCGAGTTCAACCCCGACAGAGCGGTTGCGCGACAGGGTGCTGGTGCAGGTCGCGATGAGATCGCCCATCCCAGCAAGGCCTGCAAAAGTTTCGGGTCGCCCGCCCATCGCGACGCCCAGCCGCGTCACTTCTGCCAGCCCGCGCGTCATTAGCGCCGCGCGCGTATTGTCGCCCGCGCCGAGGCCATCGCCCATGCCGACCGCGATGGCGATGACGTTCTTCAACACGCCGCCAAGTTCGCAGCCCAGCAGATCGGTGTTGGTGTAAACGCGGAACAGGCCCGAGTGGAACAGCGGCTGGAGCGCTTTGACAACAATTTCGTCCTCCATCGACAGCACCGACGCGGCGGCCTGCCCCTGCAAAATTTCGCGGGCAAGGTTGGGGCCGGTCAGCACACCGACGGGGTGGCCGGGCAGAATTTCCATGATCACCTCGGTCATCCGCTTGCCGGTGTCGAGTTCAAACCCCTTGGTCAGGCTGATCACCGGGACCCACGGGCGGATATGCTGGCGCACATCCATCAACACTTGCCGAAAATTCTGGCTGGGCACGCCCATCACCAGCACATCGGCGCCGCGCACCGCTTCACCCATATCGGCAGTCGCGCGCATGGTGGCGGGAAGGGTATAACCCTCAAGATAGCGGCTGTTCTGGCGGTCGGTGTTGATTTCATGCACCGTCTCCGCGTCGCGCGCCCACAGCATCACCGGCGCATTGCGCGAAATCAGCGCGGCCACGGTGGTCCCCCAGCTGCCGCCACCCAATAGTCCGACGTTCAGTTGCATGCACTTGCTCCCTCACCCTAGAGCGATGGTAGGGCGAGATTTGGCCGACTGCAAAGCAAACGGCGTTCGTGCAAGGCCTCTCCGGATTGCGTTGTCGCTACGCTCCTCGCAATGAGGCAAAAGATAATCCCGTCATTGCGAGCGTAGCGAAGCAATCCAGGGCGTTATTCAGCGCCATCCAATATGTCGGGCCACAAATCGCGCCATTGCGGATTTTCAGCTTCGATCAGCGCCAACTTCTTTTTCCTGCTGCCGCCTTTGATCTGCTTTTCGCGCGCAATGGCCGATGCCATGTCGCTGTGCAATTCATACCAGACGAGCAAGGTACAATTGGTTTCCCCTGCAAAACCGCGCCGCAAATTCTTGTGCTGCCACACGCGAGCGACCAGCGCCGATGTGACGCCCGTGTACACCGTGCCGTTGCGCTGGCTCGCCATGATATAGACTGCGGGCTGTCGTTCGCGCATGGCCGCTCTAGGTTGCTTCGCTACGCTCGCAATGACGATGTCAGGTCAATGCCCGTGCTTGGCAAGGAAGCGGCGGAGCACGGCTGCCGTCGCGCCCGGTTTCTCAATCATCGGCACATGGCCAACATCCTCGAAAATCACCGCTTCGCTGCCGGGGATGCCCTTTTCCAGTTCGGCGACGCAGCTGACGTGGATCAGCTGGTCGTGGCGCCCCCAGATCACGAGCGTCGGCACGCGCACCTCGCCGAGCCGGTCATTGAGCGGGCGTTCGTCACCGTCGGCAACGATGGTCCAGAAAATCTGCTCGAGCAGCGCGCTGTGCTGCGACCGTTCCGCGAACACCACGTCCATGAAACGGGCGGGAATGGCGCGCGGTTTGTGCGCGATAAAGCCCATCAGCTGTTTGAGTTCGCCCACGCTTTCGGGGACCAGCGGGCTTTTGTCGGTACGCGGCAGTTTCTGCAGCGTGCTTTCTTCGGCCCCTTTGACCCCGGCATTGTTGACCAGCGTCAACGTGGCAAGGCGGTCGGGATGGTCGAGCGCCGCCTGCAGCGCGATCCACCCGCCCATGCTGTTGCCGACGATGTGCGCCTTTTGCAGCCCGATGGCATCCATGAAGCCGATCAGCCGGTCGGTTTGCGCCTTGATGTCATAGGGCAAGCCGGGATCGCGGACATTGTCGCCGAAACCGACCAGATCGGGGATGATGACGTGATAGCGGTCGGTCAGGTGCGGGGCGAGCATCGCCCAATTGTCCTTGTCCCCGCCAAATCCGTGCACGAGCAGCAACGGCATGGCCCCGCGCGGTCCGCCCTCCAGATAGGGCCAGTCGTGACCGCCGCTATGCGCCGACCGTAGCGTCAGCCGCCCCTTGGCGCGGAGCCGCCCTTGAACAAAGCGCAAGAGCGGGCCGGGAAAGAACCAATAGATAAGGAAGGGGACAAGGATCAGCAGAACCGCAAGGATCAGGATCAGACGCATGGCAGTTCAGGCTTTCGCGGGCAAATGGGCATCGAACCAGGCGACCAGATCGTCAAGGACCGCCGCCTGTTCGGGCTCGTTATAGATTTCGTGGAACAGTTCCGGGTAGCGGATCAATTTTTTGTCCGCTGACCCCGCCGTGTCGTACAGATGCTGGCCGCCTGCGGGCGCCGCTAGTGCGTCGGCATCGCCGTGCTGAACCAGCAAAGGCGTGGCGAGGCGCGGCGCGGATGCCGCTGCCTCGGCCATGGCATCAAACATCGCTTCGGCCAGTCGCGCACCGATCTTGCCGTTATGAACACGGGGATCAGCCAGATAAGCAGCGACAACCGCGGGATCACGGCTGACGCCACGCGCGTCCAATGCAATGACGCCCAGCCGCGGCGCGATGCGCGACAGGATGCGGCTGATCCAGATGGTGACGCGCGACGGGGGCGCGGCGGGCAGTATGGCCGGCCCGGACACCGCCGCCGCCGCATAGATTTGCCGGTGGCGCAGCAGATGATGCACCGCGATGAGCCCGCCCATGCTGTGCCCCAACAACAATAGCGGCAAATGTGGATATTCGGCGCGAACATGCGACAGCAGCGCGTCCATCCCGTCGAGAAACACCGAAAAAGCCGGAACAAAGCCCGGCGTTCCGTCCGAACGCCCATGGCCCCAATGGTCAAGCGCGACCACAGCAAGCCCTGCGCCATTCAGCCGCGCGGCGACATGGCCATAGCGTCCGGCATGTTCGAACAGCCCATGCGCGAGCAGCACGACGCCGCGCGGGCGTTCGGCTGGCCAATGGGTGACCGCAAGCCGGTCACCTGCGCCGCGCGAGGCGGCGGGAAGCACCAACACATCGGCGCTCATCGCACCGCCTTTTTCAGCGCGCGGCTGCGGTGGCCGACGCCGTCGTCGCCGCGCGCGTCGATGCGCATCAATATGCCTTCGAGCGCGCGGCTGATTGCCGTTTGCGTGCGCACCATTTCGACCCGCGGCCAAGCAGTACGCATGCCGCTGTCCATCAGCTCGTCAATCTCGTCCTGTTCGAGGTCAGACAGAATTTTCGACGGCGACCAGAATTTTGCCGGGCGGATGATGTTGATGTCGCCGGTGTAATCCTGATTGATCAGCGACAGGGTGAGGTTGGCGAGGCTGTTGAGCGGCGGCACCATGGCCAGCGGCTTTTGAAATATCGTCATATTGGCGTTGAGCCACGCCTTGAACGTCATCATTGAGGCGTGCTGGATCGCCTCGAGCGGTGCTTTTTGCTTGCGCATGTCGGTGGCAAAGGGCAGCGCCAGCGGATTGGCCTGGCTGACGATATGGTGGTTGACGCCGTAGAGCCGCTCGAGCCGCTTGGTCGGCACGTCGTGTGTTACCGACCCGTCGACCCAGCGCCGGTCAGGCTGGTAGGGCACGCTGCGCCCCCGGGCGTCGCGTGCCATCAGCATAACCGGCGGAAACACGCCCGGCACAGCGCAGCTCGCCAGCACGGCTTCGCGCACCAGCACGTTGGGGGCGGCGATGGCATTGAGCAGTCGCCCGTTCTGATGCTTTTCCGCCGGTGCAACCGACACGTTCAGATGCTTGCCGCTGACCTCATAGGCCTCCTGAAAGGTCATGTCGGGGATCAGCGAGGCCAGCCGTTCGCGCACCTCGTCCTGCGTCATGCGGCGCTTCTTGCCATTGGCACCCACTGCCGGATCATTGTTCGCCAAGACGCCTGAATCGAGCCAGGTGCCAACCTCGGCATCCTTGCGCGTCGCCACGATGGCGGCGACAATTGATCCGCCGCTGGCGCCCGCCAAAATGCTGGGCAAAACCCCCTCGCTCCACAGCGCTTTCACCACGCCGACATGGAAAAAGAGGAACGCCCCCGATCCGCTGAGGAGCAGCGCCGAACGGCCGTAGCAATGCTGCGCCCGGCGAAAGAAATCGCGCCGTTCGTCGAGCGTGATGCCGCGCGCCTTTTCGATCAGATGCAGCGCATCGACGACCGCGCCGACATAATCCTCGATCAACTTTTTGGTGCCGAACCGCGCTTTTTGATACAGCCGTTCGTGACCCATGCCGTCCATATTGCCGTGGATGCCTTCGTTCAGCACAAACAGAAGCCCGCGCACATCGCCGGCATCGGCGAGCATGGTCAGTTTTTCCAGCCGGGCGCGGATAGCGCGATAATCGAAATGCTGGCTTTCGTCAGCGTCGCGCCAAGCCTTCATCCCCGACCGTTTGTCGAGCGCCTGCGCCGCCTTTGACCACGCCTTGTAATCAGGCGCATTGGCCAGTTCGCTCTCGGTGCTGAGCGTCGGGGTAAAGATCATGCGGTCATTCCTGCCCACGGCTAATGCCGGATTAACTCATTTGCCCTTGCGCGGCGCTTTGGGCTTGGCAAGTTTTTTGGGTGCCGGCGCTTTCCCGGTTTTGGACTTGGGTGCCGGCCTGGCCGCGGCCTTGGCCGGCTTTGCCGCTGCGGCAGGCTTGGCTTTTGCCTTGGCAGCAGTCCCGGCCGCTGGCTTCGCCGTTTTTTTCGCCGGCGGGGCGACAGACCGTGGTGCATAGCCGCCCGCGCGCGGCTGGGCGGCGAGCAGTTCAGCGAAACTGTCGTCGATGCACTGCCGGAAAAAGGCGATATCGGGCATCACTTCACGCTCGGAAATGATCGAGAAAGCGATGCGCCCGTTATAGCTCGGCGTGGCGATGAATAGTCCCATATTGTTGGCAAGCGGCGCCATGCCATATTGCTGGATAAGCTTTGCGCCCGCCATATAGAGCGGCACCTGCGCCCCCGGCACGTTGGAGATGAACAAATTGGTCGAGCGCACCGCGAAGCGTTCGTTGGTCAGGATGCGCGCCACCGCCGCCATCGTCGCGCCCGGAATATGCTGCGACAGGTCGGTCATCACCCGCGCGCTGATGCCGGTTTTGGCCTCCTTCGCCTCGACCGTATAATCGCGCACGGCGGCGAGCCGTTCGAGCGGGTCGGCAATGTCGGTGCGGATCGGCACGCTCATCGCCGACACCTGGTTGCCCGGGGTCGATGCCTTGCCTGCGCCGCCTTCCTTGCCCCGCCGGTTGATCGGCGCAACCGCGACCAGGCTGTCCTTCGGCAGTTCCCCGTGATGGTCCAGATATTTGCGCAGCGCGCCGCCACAGGTTGCCAGCACGACATCGTTGACCGTCGCGCCTTCAACCTTTTTGCGGATCAGCGAACAATCGGCGAGCGACACGCTGGTGCCGTCGAACATCTTGTGCGGGCCGACAGGCACGTTGAAGCGCGTTTCGGGCACGCCGGCCGTCATGGTGCCGTCGGTCATCGTCTTGCGCGCGGCCTGCAAAATCGCGGGCGACATTTTCATCAGCGCGTTCATGAATTTGACCGGCGACTGCATCGATGCCGACCAGGCCCGCGTCAGCACCTCGGCCGGGGTAGGCGGACGGCCCAGATCAAATTCCGGCGGCGGCGCGTCGATGGCCGGGGTGCCATTCGGGTCGATATCGCTCATCGCGATAAAGGCGTGCGCGCCCGACGCGCCGTCGACTGCGGCATGGTGCACGCGGTGCAGCATGGCAAAGCTGCCCGGGGGCACGCCGGGGATGCGGTCCAACCCCTCGATCACGTAAATGTCCCAAAGCGGGCGGTTCATATCCATGGGTTTGGAAAAGTAGCGCGCCGTGGCGATGCAGAATTGGCGCCAGTCGCCCGGTTCAGGCAAGCGCGCATGGCTCATATGCGCTTCGATATCGAAATGCTCGTCTTCGACCCAGTAGGGGTGGTCGATATCGCCGGGCAGGCGATAGAGGCGCCGTTTGAACAGCGGCGAGGTGTGCACGCGGCTCTCGACGTGGCGGATAATGTCCTTGAAGCGCACCTTACCCGCCGGCGCGGTCGCCGGGTCGTAGATATAAACGCCCATGATGTGGGTCAGGTTGTTCGCTGTTTCGATATAGAGGAATTGTGCATCCTGCGCGCTTAATTGCTGCACCATCGTCATTCCCTTTCGCCCGCCATCGTATCGGCTAGTTCGACCGTCGCCAAGCGCATCGCTTCCATCCGCGCCGCGAGCGTGCGGAGCGCGCGCAGCATCGCTTTGCGGGCCGTGCGCGCGGCGGGATCCGTGACGCCCGTCAAACCCATGTGCCGCGCCAGCGCAAAGCCATTGGCGAACAGCAATTTGCCAATCGCCGCCTCGCTGCTGATCCGGCGGAGGAGATAGGCCTGGCGCCCTTCCATCAACGCGGCCTCACAAATGACCTTTTCGTCGGGCACAACGCCGTCGTCGAGCCGGGCCAGCAGGTCGAACACCACCGAATAGGCCTCGGCATATTGCAGCAGCGCGGCATGGCCGACCAGCGGCTGGCAACGGCGGATGAGTTGGTGGATGCCGCGCGCACCGCTCGCCAGGCGTGATTCCCATTTGGCATCAATGCGCCCAAGTTCAGCGGCAATGGCGGTGCGGTGGGCTTCGCGCGGCGGATAAAAGAATTCGAATTTGAACAGGTCGCGCAGCCGGTCAATCTCGGCCCAGAAAGCCGCCGCAGGATCGGCATCCTCGCCATCACGCAGCGCGAACAGTGCGACCTCGATCATCGCGCGGTCCAGAAAATGGTGGACGATCGTGTTGCGATAATAGCTCGCCATCGCATGTTTGGCGGGATCAATCGAATAGATGCGCTCGCTGCCCTGCTCGAAACGCAGCAACAGGCCCGAGGCGACCAGCGTATCGACCGTATCGCTGAGCCCGCCCGCATCGCCCATTTCCAGTTCCTGCGCCAGCCGGATACCGCGCTCGCGCGCCCAATCGGTGATGAAGCCGATAGTGATCAACAGTTCGGGCACAGTCGCACCGCGCGGCGCGGTACCCAGCAGGATCAGACACATCACGCCGGTGACGGTCAGCGGGGTGACGCGGTTGGCCTCGACCGCCACCGCAAAAGCCAGCCGCTCCAGCGCGCGCTTGTCGTCGGGGTCGGTCACCTCGGGGATGACGATCGGCTGGCCGATATCGATGCGCAAGCGCCCCATGGGTTCGCGTAAAGACCGCAGATATCCGATAAACCAGCCGATATTTTCGGGGCGCTTGACGCGGCCTGTCTGTTCCTCGGCATATTCCTCGACGTCGCGGATCAGGTCGAAACTGGTGACAAAGGGAATGAAATGGACGTCGCGCGTTGCGGTCGCGTGCGCAGCGTCCATCACATATTTCATCAAGCCATAGCGCGGCGGCATCAGCTTGCCGAGCCGCGAGCGGGTGCCTTCGAACGCCCAGGACAGCGGAAAGCGTTTGTCGAGCAGCCAGCCGATATAGTGCCTGAGAACCAGTTTATAGACCGGCAGATCCTGAAAACTGCGGCGGATATAGATCATCCCCGAGCGGCGGAAAAAGCCGCCGATGGGAAAGAAATCGAGGTTGGCCCCGCCAAAGCTGTGCAGCATCGGCAGATCCTGTTCATAGGCGAGGCGACTGGGCGTCGCGCCGTCGATATAGGTTTTGTGGGTGAAAAGGATGCAGGTTGGAAATTGGCGCAGTGTCGCGCGCAGCCGTTCCACCTCGGCCTGATCGACCAGCATCGTGTCGCCATAACCCGAGCCGAACATGAATCGATCGAAGCGCGCGCGCAGGTCGAGGAACAGCGCCGACGGCCTTGCGATCAGCTCGCGCATATAGCCCGACGCTTCTTTTTGCAGAACCGCCAGCGCCTGTGCGCTCGCTTCGGCCTGCGCGGCCAGCGCGGCGCGGAAACGCGGACTGGTGCGCAGACCCGCGGCAACGAAGCGCGGTACCTTGTAACGGCTACCGCGCACCCCGCGCTCGGCGATGTCGAGCGCCAGCCCCGCCTGCCGCGCGACGAAACCGGCAAAGGCACCGTCGGCGTCGCCTTCTCCGCGCGCCTCGGGCGCGATCAGGCCGAAGCGCGCGGCCAGATCGGCGACGGTGGCGGCCTCGCCCATCAAAATCTGCGCTCGCCGCCGGTCGCGCGCCAGGATCAGACGCGCACGCAGCGGCCCCGGCATGCGCGGATCACCGAACAACAACTGGCGCAGACCAAGCGATTTTTGCGTTTCGAAATGGGGAATGCGCCAGGCGACACGCAGGGGCACGACCAGCCGCGCCGGATCGCCCTCCAAAGCTGCGGCGAGCGGGCCTAGCGGCAACTGGTCATCACTGTCGGCAATCGGCAGGCTGATCCAGCGGATGGCATCGCCCGCGCCGTCGCCCCCGGCCCGCTCGCCAAAGGTCGCATGGATCCAGTCGGTCAATATCGCGCGATCAACGCTGTGGCGCGCGTCGAGGATGAACAGGCGCGCGCCCGCGATGCTGTCCCCCGCCATCGGCAGGACCGCCGCGGGGGGCACCGGCACGTTCAGCCTGCCTTGCCTTTGCGTTTGGGCGCAGCCTTGGCGCCGGCTTTTGTCTTGGCGGGCGGCTGGGCCTTGGCAGCAGGCTTGGCGGCAGGTTTCGGTGCTTTGGCGGGCTCTTTTGCCTTGGGCTTGGGCTTGGTCGACGCCTTTGCGTTCGGCTCGGCCTTGCCCTTTCTGGCGATCGATTGTTCGACGCTCTCTTCAGGCTGGCCCAGCACGCGCAGCATGGCGTTGCGGACGTCGGTTATATGCTGGCCGAGCCGCGTCATCGTCCAGCCGCTGGTGTCGACGGGGGACAGCACGGTGACCTTCACCGTCGCCGGGCGCATCACAAATTCATTCTTGGGCGCGACATCGGTGGCATTGTGGATGACGATGGGGACGATGGGCACGCCCGCCTGCATGGCGAGGTGAAAGGCGCCTTTTTTGAACGGCAGGATTTTGGGGGTCAGCGACCGCGTGCCTTCGGGCGCGATCACGATGGATTTGCCCTCAACCTGAATCGCCTCGACCAACGGCTCCATCGCCTTGATGGCGCTCTGGCCGTCGGCGCGGTCGACGAACACGGTGCCGCCCCATTCCATCAGCTTGCCGAGGATGGGGATGTCCTTGATCTCCTTTTTGCCCACCCCGCCCATGTCGCGGCGGATGAGCTTGGCCATGATCATCACATCGGCCTTGCTCTGGTGGTTGAAGATGAAGACGCAGGGGCGCGAGACCCAGAGGTTCTTCTCGCCCTCCACTTCCAGCTCGACGCCGGTGATGGCGGTCGCAAAATCGCCGAACAAGCCGATGGAAAAATTCGCCGCCTCGCGCTGCGAGCGGGTGAGCGCCCAAATGGGCAGGCCGGCGGCGAAAGCACCCACCAGACTGCCGGTGGCGTAAAGCGTGCGGGTGTAATCGACCCACGTCGGCGTCCCCCGGCTGGCGAAGCGCTGCACCGGCCAGCCATTTTCCTCGGCAATGGCTTTGAGCTTCAGATTGGGGTTGAGCGGGCGCGGCTTGCCGACCCGCTCGAGCAGTTCAAGATCATCGTCGCTGTCGGTGTAGAAAAAGCTGTTGTCGAGATCGATGCCCAGCTCGTCGGCCAGTTCCTCCGCTGCGATCACCTTGCCTTCGCCGAAGCACAAGGGGCGGATAATCTCGCCGGTGAACTCGCCGCTTTCATCGACCTCATAGGCCGAACATTTGATGTGGCGGATGCCAAGATCGCGCGCGGTGGGGGCAATCTGGTAGATGGTCGCCGACGAGATAATCGCAACCGTGTGGCCCTTGGCCTGATGCGCCTCGATAATCGCGCGCGTTTCGGGATAGATTTTGCGCGCGATATGTTTTTCGTACAGTTCCTCGCCGAACTGTTCGAAGCTCGCCTCGTCAACGCCTTTCATGAAGCCGGCAGCGGCGGTCATCAGCCCCGAAAAGCCGATATTGCCAAGACTATGCTGCGCGATGACCTGCGCGGTTTCGACAATTTCCTCGACCGACATTTCGCGCCGCTGGAATTTTTCGCGCAGCATCGCGGTGGCCGAATAGCCCGCGATGATGGTGCCGTCGAAATCGAACAGCGCGGCAATGTGCGCGCCGGGCTCCGACTTCAGCACTTCTTCCAGATGCTTTTGCGACCCCGCCATCGGGCCAACCCCTTCCCGTCCCTATCTTTGCGCGACAGTGGCAAGAAATGCAGGGGTTGGAAAGGGGGAACGCTTGCAGGCTGTAGTACTCGACACAAGTTGATCAGGCTGCGGGGTTGGTCCAGGCTAAATAGCGCTTAGGCCGCACCAGCGCGACCGCTCGGCGAGATGTCGGGCTTGCACTGGTCGTGGCGACGAACATTCTCCAAAGTGACGTCGCCATGCAAGTCTGTGAGTTCGGGGCTGTAGGCAATGTCCACAATTGTACAGGCAGTGCGCACGTCTGAAATGCTTAGATTGCAGCTGATGGTGACATGGTCTGGGTATGAGGGGCCGCTCCACCGCACGCCGCCAACTATGGGATTGCCGTCAGCCTTTATTAGGCGAAGCTGGATGCTTTGATAACGCGAACCCTCTGCTCGGCTTTCATATCGCGCCCGAGACGCAACACATCGGCCACCATTTACGTCGCAAAAGCTGGTCCGAACATCATGCGAAAATGTTTCACGGCTGAAGGGCAAACTGCCCTTTTCATCATATCGCACTAGAAGCTGCTTGGCAGCATCAGGCAAGGAATCTCCACCCAAATCGACGGTAATTTGCGGGAAAACAGGTTTGCAGAGACGCGCCACGCCCGATTCTGACAAAGCTAATGTGGAGCCGAAGATGATAGAGGCGACCCCCAACGCCGCAGAAAAGAAACGGATCGGCAAGCGCGACGATTTGCTCATGGGACGGAATGCCTTTCCTTGCATCCTGCCGACAGTGCCAAAAAGTGAAAATGTTGTAAAGGTCTCAATGCCTTGCACTTCTACTCTGCGCAGAAAAGCCAGCAATATCGAGTTATCGGCATGGAGGTGGAAGTGAGTTGCATCAGCCTCGGCTTGCTATGACATCAAGCTCACAGCGCCGCCGCTTCGCGCGCCAGTTTCTCGATAACCGCCGGATCGAGCGGACCGGCGGGCACCACCCAGCTGCCGCCGACGCACAGCACCGAGGGGTGCGCGAGCCATTCGGGGGCGGTCGCCAGGCTGATCCCGCCGGTCGGGCAGAAACGTGCTTCGCCGAAGGGCGCGGCGAGTGCCTTCAAGGCGGGCAAGCCGCCCGCCGCCATCGCGGGGAAGAATTTGAAGCGGGTCAGCCCCATGTCCATGCCGCGCATGATGTCGCCCGCATTAGCGGTGCCTGGCAAGAAGGGGATGCCGCTGGCGATGGCAGCTTTGCCGAGCGGTTCGGTGAGGCCGGGCGAGACGATAAACTCCGCCCCTGCCGCCTCGGCATCGGCCAGCATCGCGGGGTTGAGCACGGTTCCCGCACCGACAATCGCGCCTGTAACCGATTTCATCGCGCGGATCGCATCGAGCGCGGCGGCGGTGCGCAGCGTGACTTCGAGCACGCGCAAGCCCCCGGCGACCAGCGCTTCGGCCATCGGCACCGCATCCTCGGCGCGGTCGATAACGATTACCGGGATAACCGGCGCGGTGCGCATGATTTGGTCGATTGCAGCGGTCATTCTGGTTCCATTTCCTCGTCATTGCGAGCGTAGCGAAGCAATCCAGGGGCGGTTCTGCGCAGCTCTGGATTGCTTCGCTGCGCTCGCAATGACGCAGTTAGGTTATGCTCTCCATCGCCGCCAGCATGGCCGACCCGCCCTTTTCCGCCTCATCAGCGTGCAGGCGGAACAGTGCGAACAATTCGCGGCCCACGCCCAGCGCGGGTGGAGGCGCTGCCACCGGCGTGCGGGCGGCCCAGACGGCGGCGTCGACCAGCGCGGTGACTTCGCCATCGCGCGCGCAGATGCGCACGACATCGCCGTCGTGCAATCGCGCCAGCGGGCCGCCGCCCAGCGCTTCGGGCGACAGGTGGATGGCGGCGGGCACTTTGCCGCTGGCCCCCGACATGCGCCCGTCGGTTAGCATCGCAACCTTAAACCCCTTGTCCTGCAAGACGCCTAAGGCCGGGGTCAGCTTGTGCAGTTCGGGCATGCCGTTGGCGCGTGGCCCCTGAAAGCGGATGACGACGACGGCATCGCGCTCCAGCTCGCCCGCCTTAAACGCCGCCAGTGCATCATTCTGGTCGCTGAAAATCCGGCACGGCGCCTCGATGGTCCAGCGATCCTCGGTGACCGCGCTGACCTTGATGACGGCGCGGCCGAGGTTACCGCTGAGCAGACGCATTCCCCCATCGGGGCTGAAGGGGGCCTTGACCGGGCGCAGCATGGTGTCGTCGCGCGTGGTTGCGGGCGCGGGCTGCCATGCCAGCGCGTCGCCCTTCATTACCGGTTCGCTGGCATAATCCGCCATCGTGCCGCCGACGGTCATGATGTCGCCGTGCAGCAGCCCCGCCCCCAGCAGCTCGCGGATCACATAGCCGATGCCGCCCGCCGCGTGAAACTGGTTCACATCGCCAGAGCCATTGGGATAGACGCGCGCGAGCAGCGGCACGGCAGAGGACAGCCGGTCCATATCTTCCCAGTCGATGATGATGCCCGCCGCACGCGCGATGGCGGGGATATGAATCGCGTGGTTGGTCGAACCGCCAGTCGCGAGCAGGCCGATGGTGGCATTGACGATCGCCTTTTCATCGATGCAGCGCGCGAGCGGGCGATAATCATCGCCGTCCCACCCGATTTCGGCGACGCGGTGCACGGCGGCACGGGTGAGTTCCTGCCGCAGCTTTTGCCCGGGATTGACGAAGGCACTGGCGGGGATGTGCAGCCCCATCATTTCCATCATCATCTGGTTCGAATTGGCGGTGCCGTAAAAGGTGCAGGTGCCTGCGCCATGGTATGACGCGGCTTCGGCCTCGAGCAGTTCGTCGCGCGTCGCGAGACCCTGCGCATAGCGCTGGCGCACCGCGACCTTTTCCTTGTTGGCAAGGCCCGACGGCATCGGTCCGGCGGGAACCAAAATCGTCGGCACATGGCCAAAGCGCAGCGCGCCGATCAGCAGCCCGGGGACAATCTTGTCACAAATGCCCAGCAGCAGCGCGCCTTCGAACATGGCGTGCGACAGCGCAATCGCGATCCCCTGCGCGATATTGTCGCGGCTGAACAGCGACAGGTCCATCCCCGCCTGCCCCTGCGTCACGCCGTCGCACATGGCGGGGACACCGCCCGCGACCTGCGCGGTCGCGCCTACTTCACGCGCCCACAGCTTAATCTGTTCGGGATAGCGGCCGTAGGGCTGATGCGCCGACAGCATATCATTATAGGCGGTAACGATGCCGATGTTCATCGCCCCGCCGCTGCGGATGACGGGCTTGTCCTCGCCCGCCGCAGCGAAGGCGTGGGCAAGATTGCCGCAGCTAAGATTACCCCGATTGGTCCCGCGCTCGCGCTGTTCGTCCATCAGGTCAAGGTAGCGCTGGCGCGATGAAGCGCTGCGCTGGGCGATACGCTCGGTGACGGCAGCTATGGTGGGGTGGAGTTCAATCATGCCAGCTCGCTCCGTCGCGTTCGATCAGTGCCACTGCCGCCGATGGACCCCAGCTGCCGGCCGTATAGCTCTGCGGGGTCATGTCGACCGCAGCCCAGGCATCGCGGATCGAATCGATCCATTGCCACTGCGCTTCCACTTCATCGCGGCGCACGAACAGCGTCTGGTCGCCCTCAATGAAGTCGAGCAGCAAGCGTTCATAGGCAATCCGGCGCCGTCCGCTGTCGAGGCTGTCGGACAGCGAGACGTTGAGCGGCACTTCCTTCAGCCGCACGCCGTCGCGGTCCAGCCCCGGCTGTTTCGCCATGACCGTTACCCGGATATTCTCCTCGGGCTGCAAATTGATGATCATGCGGTTGGCGTCGAGCCGCCCGGCACCGACGCGCGCGAAAATATTGTGCGGCACGGGTTTGAACTGGATCAGCACCTCCGACCGGCGCTGGGGCATGCGTTTGCCGGTGCGCAGGTAAAAGGGCACGCCCTTCCACCGCCAATTGTCGATGAAGGCCTTGATCGCCACGAAGGTTTCGGTTTTCGACGCCGCGCCGAGTTCGTCGGCATAGCCAGCCACTGCCGCGCCATTCACTGCGCCGCTGCCATACTGGCCCTTCACACTATGCGCCTGGACATCGGCGGCGGTGAGCTTGCGCAAAGACCGCAGCAATTTCACCTTTTCATCACGAACTGCCGTTGCCGATACGCTCGACGGCGGTTCCATCGCAATGATCGCCAGCAATTGCAGCATGTGGTTCTGGACCATATCCTTGAGGGCGCCGACGCCATCATAATAGGAGACGCGGCCTTCCAGCCCTACCGTCTCCGCCACGGTAATCTGCACATGTTCGATGGCATTGGCGTTCCACAGCGGTTCGAACAGCGCATTGGCAAAGCGCAGGGCGAGCAGATTCTGCACCGTTTCCTTGCCCAGATAATGATCGATCCGGAACACACGGTCCTCGGCGAACACCGCCGCAACCTCGGCATTGACCTGGCGCGAGGAGGCAAGATCGGTGCCGATGGGCTTTTCCATCGCGATGCGGCACTCGTCGCAGGCGATGCCGACGCGGCCGAGCGCGGTGGCGATGGGGCCGAACAGCGACGGCGGCGTGGACAGATAGACGCCAACGGGCCGCCCGCGGCGCGCGCCGAGTTGCTCGGCCAGCGCCTCAAATCCCGTACCCGCGCCAACATCGACCGCACAATATTCGACGCGCGCGAGGAATCCCGCGAGCAGATCATCGCTCACGCGGTCAGCGGGCAAATGGTCGTGCAGCGCCTGGCGGACCTGAGCACGAAAGGCATCACTGTCCATCGCCGAGCGGCCCGAGCCGACGATGGTCAGCGCGTCGGCGAGCAGACCGTCGCTGTGGAGATTATAGAGCGAGGGGAACAGCATCCGCTGCGCCAGGTCGCCGGTCGCGCCGAACAAGATGATGGTTTCGGTCGCCGCTGCCAATGCCCGCTCCTTTGTGGCTGCAATCGCAAGCGCAGTGGCGCAAGGCGGGCA
The DNA here is from genome assembly GCF_057220455.1 of Sphingopyxis sp. sgz302558. NCBI lineage: Bacteria > Pseudomonadati > Pseudomonadota > Alphaproteobacteria > Sphingomonadales > Sphingopyxidaceae > Sphingopyxis > Sphingopyxis sp. sgz302558. Next base: position 169,439 of record NZ_JBXPUZ010000001.1, read on the forward strand.
GCATTGCAACGCGCATACGTATTGCACTGGTCGATTTCCGCTGCGGCACTGCGTGCGCGCGCCATAAAGTTACAGCAGCGTGTCGAGCAATCCCAGCAGCGGGCGGTCGGCGGGCGGCATGTCCAGCGCAAACATCTGCGCCGGACGCAACCACTGCAGCGCCGCGGCATGGCGCGGCGCGGGTGTCCCCGACCATTTGCGGCAGACATAAAGCAACAGGACAAGGTGGCGTTCGCCGAGCGGTTCGGATGCGAAACAGGCGGGCGCGAGGCAGGCCGCCTCGACATCGATTCCCAGTTCTTCGGAAAGCTCGCGGATCAGCGCGGCCTCGGGCGTTTCGCCCTTTTCCACCTTGCCGCCGGGAAATTCCCACAGGCCCGCCATCGCGGCCCCCGCCGGGCGTTGCTGCACCAGCACGCGGCCATCGCCGTCGACCAATGCAGCCGCAACGACCGTCAACCACTGAACCGGTAAATTCACGCTATCTCCAGCGGACAATTTCTTAACCTTTTATGACCTAGAGTCACACGCAATCGCAACTCGCGCTTGGACCAGGGCGGAACGATGAAGAAATTGCAAGACCTTCGCGGCTGTCGCCGCGCCGCAACTGCCGTCGAATATGGGCTCATCCTTGCGCTCATCTTCCTCGCTATGGTGGGCAGCCTGACCCAGGTGTCGGAAGGCTCAAATAACATGTGGAACAATGTTTCCAGCAAATCGGGCGCTGTCCTGTAACGGGACAGCGGGCCAAGAAATCCCGACCGCCGCTGTTAAGAATTTCAAAACCAATGCGGCCTAGGGTGAGGTCAGTTGAAACGGACCAGTGTTTCAACCGGGTAAGTGAAGTGACATTTTCAGGAGACCAGTCATGAAGTTCATCAAGAAGTTCGTTCGCGACAACAAAGCCGCCACCGCCATTGAATATGGCCTGATCGCTGCTCTGATCGCCGTTGCCGGCATCACCGCGATGGGCGCCGTTGGTACCGGCATCCAGAACACGTTCAACAACGTGAAGAACAAGCTCTAATCAGAGCGCCAGTTCGGGTGCGACAGGCCTTTGCGGTCTGTCGCACCTGAATTGTTTTCCCTACTCAGGGTTACCGAGTAAAAGACAGGACCAGACCGGGATACCCGAGCATTTTTTTGCCGAGGAGACCTAGTCATGAAGTTTATCAAGAAATTTGCTCGCGACACCAAAGCCGCGACCGCCATTGAATATGGCCTGATCGCTGCCCTGATCGCCGTTGCCGGCATCACCGCGATGGGCGCCGTTGGTACCGGCATCCAGAACACGTTCAACAACGTGAAGAACCAACTCTAAACAGGCTTGTTGCTGTCGGGCGTGCCATCGTCTGCCTGACGATCAAGACAATGGAGGGGCGGCGGACGTTTCCGGCGCCCCTTTTGCTTTGCGCTCAGCGCGCGCCGTAGACGATGATTTTGACCTTCTGCCCCGGCGTCAGGGCGGCATTGGCGGGCAGGCCGTTGAGCACCTGAAACCGTTCGGCCTGATAGGTGGTATAGGCCATACGCTGCGCCAGACTGGCCATGCTATCCCCGCGCCCGACGGTAATGACGTCGAGCCGCCGGGGTCGAACCCCGCGCGCTTCACCATCGGTCATGCGCCGGACGCTGGCAAACATGGGATCAAAGCCGCGCAGCTGCCCGGCAGGTGCCAGTGCCACAAAATGATAGGCCCGGTCGCGTGCAAATTCATAGGCAAAAACAGCGACATCGACTTGCCCGGACTGCGTATTGACGCGCGCGTTGGCAAAGGCCGCAGGCAAACCGTTAATTGTCGTCCGCCGGACCTCACCATAGGGGATGCGCGTTTCGCCGCCCAATTTCTTAAAGGCCGCAGCGACATAGGCATTCATGTCACCGGCATAAGGAGCGAGCGTGAATTGCGCCTGCCCGTTCGAACCGGCGATAGCCACCGCCGTTGCGCCATTCTGCATCCCGAATCCGGCCGGCACGGCAAAGCGCAGTTTGAGATCGGGGTGGAGAAACTCATTGCCCTCGATCACCCCCTGTTTGGGATCGTCGCCATATAGCGTGCCATCGATCGCCGCCAGAAAGGCTGCGGCGTTGCGGTTGCCGCCGCGCGTACCGTTAATCTGCCGCGCCACCGCCGCTGCACGCTGGACGCGCGAGGCCGGGTCAGGGTGGGTGCTGGCCCAGGCGGGCAACGACCGCGAATCGCGGCCCGCGACGCGCGCGTCGAGCGCGGTCTGATTGGCGAGACTGGCGAGCATCGAGGCAAGCGCCGCAGGATCATAGCCCGCTCTTACCAGATATTGCGCGCCGAGCTGATCGGCCTCCAGCTCCTGCCCGCGCGAAAAGCCCAAGGTCGCGGCTTGGGCAATCTGCATCGAGCTGTTTTCAAGGAGGCCGCCCAGCCCGCCAAGCAGCCCGCCACTGTCGCCGATTGCCCCACCCAGCACGGTGCCCAAAACGCCCAAAATAGTGTTACGCGTCGCCGCGTCCTGCCGCCGCTTACTGTGGCGCGCGGCAACATGTCCCACTTCGTGGCCCAGCACGCCCGCCAGCTCTGCCTCGTCATTCATCAGTCCCAGCAGCTGGCGCGTGACATAAACATAGCCGCCGGGGATAGCGAAGGCGTTGTTAATAGGCGAGTTTAGCAGCGTAACCGTAAAGTCAGTGCGCGCGCCCGAAAGGCCCGATTGCACCGCAATTCCCTGCCCCACCCGCGTCACATAGGCCGCTTGCGGCCCAGTGTAAGCACCGCCGAATTCGGCCATCAGCTGCGGATGATATTGATCGCCTTGCTGGCGTTCCTGCGGCGAAATCGAAGTCGCCGTCCTGATTTTCTTGAGCTTGATCGACTGCGCCGCGGCGGGCTGCGATGGCGACACCGTCAATGCCATGGCGGCAAGGACAGCGGCAACAGTCGCGACAGGCAGGCCGTGACGCAAAATTTTGGTCATCGCAGTCTCTCCCTCCGCGAACGTAGCAACATGCTGCCATGCGATTGGCCTTCAAGCCACGGAAAAGATGAATGAGGCGTGATGAACACGCCAATACCCAACCATTCGTCGTCCCGGACTTGATCCGGGACAAAAAGCCAACGTCCGCGTGTTGTCCCGGTTCAAGCCCGGGACGACGATAACGGGGCTACAGCCGCCCCATGGCGAGGAATTTTTCCTCGCGCGTCGTGCGCAGCGCGTCGGCGCTCAATCCGGCGAGACCAGCAAGTTCGCGCTCGATCGCATCGCCCAGCGTGCGAATCGCAGCTTCGGGCGCACGGTGGGCACCGCCAACAGGTTCGGGCACGATATGGTCGATGATCTTGAGATCGAGCAGATCAGCCGAGGTTACCTTCATCGCGGTCGCCGCATCGGCCGCCTTGTCGGCGGTGCGCCACAGGATCGAAGCGCAGCCTTCGGGCGAAATGACCGAATAGACGGCATGTTCGAACATCAGCACCCGGTTTGCCGCTGCGAGCGCAATCGCGCCGCCCGATCCGCCTTCGCCAACGATGGCCGCGACCATCGGCACGCCCAGCGCCAGGCATTGTTCGGTCGAGCGGGCAATCGCTTCGGCCTGACCGCGCTCTTCGGCTTGAACGCCGGGAAAGGCGCCGGAGGTATCGACGAGCGTCACGACCGGCAAACCGAAGCGATCGGCAAGCTGCATCAGGCGAATGGCCTTGCGATAGCCCTCGGGCTTGCCCATGCCGAAGTTATGCTTGAGGCGGCTGGCGGTGTCGTCGCCCTTTTCATGACCAAGGACCAACACGCGGCGCCCGCGAAAGCGCGCGAGCCCGCCCAATATCGCCTGATCATCGCCAAAATTGCGGTCGCCCGCCAGTGGCATCCAGTCGTCGAACAGTCCGCTGACATAATGTTTGAAGTGCGGCCGTTCGGGGTGGCGCGCGACCTGCGCCTTTTGCCAGGGGGTCAGGCGGGCATAGATGTCGGCGAGCAATTTGGCCGATTTTGCCTCCAGCCGTCCGATTTCGCCGGTGATGTCGAGCGCATTGTCGTCGCCCATTTCGCGCAGCTCGGCAATCTGCGTGTCGAGCGCCGCCACCTGCTTTTCAAAATCGAGAAAGCCCACCATTGTGCAATGGCGGTTAGGGCTTGGTTGCCCCTGCGTCAATCGGCGCGGGGGCAATGGGCAGATGCGCCAGCGGGTGGCGGCGATTAACCAGCGCGACCAGCCGCGCGCTGTCGACATGGGTGTAAATCTCGGTCGTGGCGATATCGGCGTGGCCCAGCAGCAGTTGCAACGCGCGCAAATCGGCCCCGCCTTCCAGCAAGTGGGTCGCAAAGGCGTGGCGCAACACATGCGGACTGATCGCTGCGGGATCGAGCCCGGCCGCGGCCGCGAGCGCGCGCAGCAGTTGGAACAGGCGAACGCGGCTAAGGTGCGAATTGCCGGAGGGAAATAACCAAGGCGAGGCATCTGGCACGTGCAGCAGCCAGCGCGCCGCCATCGCTTGCGCACGCGCCGACAGGGGCACGAATCGTTCCTTACCGCCCTTCCCGCGCACGATCAGATAGTCGCGCCCCGGTGCCAATGCGCGGCGCGGCAGTGCGACAAGTTCGCTGGCGCGCAGCCCCGATCCGTAAAGCAGCTCGACCAGCAGTGCGAGGCGTAGGTCAGTAGGCCGCGCCGTTTCATTCGCTGTCAGCTCGGCCAACCGCGCGAAAAGCGCCTCGACGTGCGCGTGTGTCAGCACGCGCGGCAAGGGGCGCTGCGGCGCGGGGCGCGCCAGCGCGGCGGCGGGATTGTCGCTGCGCCAGCCTTCGTCCTGCGCGAAGGCATAGAATTGGCGCAGCGCCGACACCTTGCGCGCGACGCTGCTGGCGGCAAGGCCTTCCCATCCGGCGAGCAGGGCGCGCAGTGCAGCAAGGTCGGCTGTCAGCAGACCGCCGGGCAAGCCGACGCTGCCCTGCGCCAGATCGCGCGCATAGGCCGCAAGCGTATTGGCCGCTGCGCCGCGCTCGGCGCTGAGCATTTCCAAAAAGGCATCGAGCGCGGCTGTATCGGCTGCGCGCGGGGGCACGGGTCCGCTCAGACGCGCACCAGAGCTTCGGCGGCCAGCATCCGCGCCTCGGACGCCAAACCGACCTCGCGCAGCGCGCGCACCATGCGGTAAAGATGATAGGGCGGCAGCTCGGTCCAGTCGCGCGACTGCATCCCCGCCGCAACCAGCAGCGCGACCATGCCGGGTTCACCGCGCGCCGCCGCATCGTCGATCGCGCGCGTCCAGCGCGTCTGTTTGCCAAGGGAGATGTCGAGATCGCCCGCCGCCGTCGACAGCTCGGCGCCCGTCAGCCGCCCAAGGCCCGCGAGACCGGCGACCAAAAATTTGGCGCGGACATTGCCGGCGCTGTCGTCGTCGCTCGCAAAATTGCCGACCGCGCCGGCGTCGATGCCATTGATCGCGCGCGGCAAACCCACCGCCATTACGCCCCAGGCATGACTACCCTCGTTCACTGCGGGCAACCAGGCGCGGGCATTATCCTCATAACCGCCCGCGAGCATCGAACCCAGGAGCCAACCCAGATCATCGCCTGCATCGGTACCGGGGGGCAGCGCGGCGGCGGCACGCGACGTCAGCACCATCGCAGCATAGCGATCATCGGGATTGTCCGCCACCTGCCACAGCCCCCGCATCGCGGCAAAGCGGTCGGCGGCGTCCGCTGCCGCAAAGGCGGATCGCACGGTATCGGCCAGCGCGTTGCTATCCTCGCCCGCATCCTCGCCAGCGGCTGCCGCCACGAGCGCAACATAGGCATCGCCCGACAACACCCCGATGCGGGCAGCCGTGCGCGCCGCTGCCACCCGCTCATCGACCGGGGTCATCGGAGCCAGCGCAGCCCAGGCCTGCATCGCGGGCGGCGCACCGGTTCGCAGTGCTGCCGGAATGGCAATGCCCGTGGCGGTCGCGAGGCCAAAGCGCCAGCTGGTCAGCCGGTCGACCCCGTCCCACTGGATTGTGATCGAGCGCCGGCCGCTCAGCGTCGCACCGAGCACACGCTCGGCGAGCAAAATATCAAAATTGGTCAGGCGACCCGAATTGCGGACCCGTTCGATCGCCGACCCGGCCGGTCCCGGCTCGCTGCTGAGCGCCGAACACATGCCGCTCGCGAGCCGCCAGCTGGCGACGTCGCTGGTGCGCTCCAGCCCCAGATTGGCCCACGGGCACAGCCCCGCCGGATCGGCATTGGCGAGCATGGTTTGGAGCGCGGCTTGGGCCAACCGGGGGGTGCCACGGTCTGCGTCGACCGATTGCACCACCAGCCGCGCTGCCTGCGCCTCGCCCATGCGCACGAGCAGCGCGGCGCGGGCCGCCGCCAGATCAGCGCCATGGATGGTGCGCGGCGTGTCGATCGCGCTCGCCAGCGCGCGGCGCAGCGTGATGCTGGCCCAGCGGGATGCGATCGGTGCGCGGGTGGCCGCCATAATGCGCGCGGCATATTGGCCGCGGACGCCAAAGGCCGTGCTGTCCATGCCGCCGGTCTCGGGCGTGAGCGGACCAATTCGGTCGAGCGAGCGGCGTGCGCCGGGGGGCAGATCATAGCGTAGGATGCCGTTTTCCGCGCCTTCCTCAGCCTCGTCATCCACATCGGCAGTGGCGGTGCTGTCGGGCAGGAGCGCCGGGGTGCCGGTTATTGGTGCGCTGGGCACAGGGGCAGGACCGGGGGCTGGCGTCGGCGCAGGCGTCGGCCGCTCGGCGGGCGGCGGTGCGGGGTCACCAAAACCTTCGGGCAGCAACGATTCCTGCGCCACCACCGGCAACACTAGAACCAGCGCCAGCGCCGTCGCCGCCCCCCAAATCCGCTTTTTTCCCGCTGTCATTATCTGTGCTGCGCCCTTGTCCGCTTATCGCCGTGCGGTATAGCCGCGCGCATCATGCCGCGAAACCCCGAAAGCCAAAGCCCGGTTGCTGCTAGTGGTAAGCCCCAGCGGAGCATCGTGCTGGTCGGGCTGATGGGGGCCGGAAAATCGACGGTTGGCCGCCGTCTGGCGGCGCGGCTGGGCATGGAATTTGTCGATGCGGACGAGGAAATCGAGCGCGCGGCGGGAATGAGCATCGCCGAGATTTTCGGCAAATTTGGCGAGGCAGCCTTTCGCGATGGCGAGCGCCGGGTCATTGCGCGGATCATCCACGGGCCGCCATGCGTTCTGGCGACCGGGGGAGGTGCTTTCGTCAACGATGAGACGCGCGCGCTGATATTGGCCGAGGCGCTTGCCATCTGGCTGGATGCGGATGTCGACACGCTGGCAGCAAGGGTGGCGCGGCGCAGCACCCGCCCCCTGCTGATCGGCAAGGATCCGCGCGTTGTGCTCACCGAACTCGCCGCCGCACGCAATCCGCTCTATGCTGAGGCGCAGCTGCGCGTGCCGTCGGCCAGCGCGCCGCATGATGTGACGGTGGAGGCCATTTTGAAAGCGCTCGAAACATGCCAACCGTAAAGGTCGCGCTGGGCGCGCGCAGCTATTCCGTCATCATCGAAAGCGGCGTGCTGGGGCAAGCGGGAGCACATATTGCCCCGCTGCTGAAACGGCCGTGGGTGCCCATCGTGACCGACACCAATGTGGCCAAGCTGCATCTGCCGGTGCTGCAAGCGGCGCTGGATGCGGCAGGCATCCGGCATGATGTGCTGGTGCTAGACGCAGGCGAGAGCGGCAAGAGCTGGGCGGGACTGGCGCAGCTTACCGAATGGCTGGTCGAGCGCGGTATCGAGCGCAGCGATCATGTCATCGCAGTTGGCGGCGGCGTGATTGGCGATGTTGCTGGTTTTGCCGCCAGCATCGTCAAACGTGGCTGTGCCTTTGTGCAAATCCCGACCACTTTGCTGGCGCAGGTCGACAGCAGCGTCGGCGGCAAAACCGCCATCAACATTGCTGCGGGCAAGAATTTGGTGGGCGCGTTTCACCAGCCTGCTCTGGTCCTTGCCGATCCTGCCGTGCTGGCGACGTTGCCGCGCCGCGATCTGGCGGCGGGCTATGCCGAGGTTGTGAAATATGGCCTGATCGACGATGCCGATTTCTTTGCCTGGTGCGAGGCGCATGGCTCAGCGCTGTTGGCGGGCGAGGCTGCGGCGCGCGAATACGCCATCACGCACAGCATTGCCGCCAAGGCGCGCATCGTCGCCGCCGACGAACGCGAAACGCAGGATGTGCGCGCGCTGCTGAACCTGGGTCATACCTTTGGCCATGCGCTGGAGGCCGCAACGGGTTTTTCGGACAAGCTGTTGCACGGCGAAGCGGTGGCGACGGGGATGGCGCTGGCCTTTGCCTTTTCGGTCGAGGTCGGCCTGTGCCCGCCCGCCGATGCCGCGCGCGTGGCGGCGCATCTGGCTGCAACGGGCCTGCCGCATGATCTGGCCTCGGCGGGGGTAACCGACGATGGCGCAGCGCTGGCCGCGCATATGGGGCATGACAAAAAGGCGCGCGGCGGCATCGTACCGCTGATTCTAGCGCAAGGGATTGGTCAATCGTTCGTAAGCACCGACCATGGTTTGGACCGCGTGGCGGCGTTTCTAGGCGGCCAGCTACTCGCTTAGCCGCCGGATCGCGGCCATGACGCTGCCCGCTTGTCGCCCCTGCCCCGCCATAAAGCGCTTTTCCGCGCCAGCGCGGATATCGCCCGACACAATCTGATCCTGCAGCCGGGTGTCGTCGAGGTGGCGCAGCGCGGCTTCAACATCGGCGATTTCGTCGGCGGGAATCTCCAGCGATTGAAGCGCCATCAACCCCATGGCAATCGAGCTTTCAAACACCTCGCGTACGGTGCCTGCCAGCCCCGCGTCATTGAGCGCGATCAGCTGGCGGCGATCGAACACGCGCGCGAAAATTTGCGCTTGTGGGAAGGCTTGCACCACTGGCTCCAGCTCTTTCGCGGTCATTTGGTCATCGTCGATACAAAAGATAATCAGCCGCGCTTCGTCGGCCCCGGCGCGGTGCAGCAGGTCGAGCCGCAAACCATCTCCGTAATAGACTTTGACATCAAAGCGTCCCGACAGCTCGATCTGTGACGGCTTTTTGTCAATCAGCGTCACCGAACAATCGACCGCGTGCAGCATTTGCGCCACCATCTGGCCAAAACGGCCGTAGCCGATGACAATCGCCTTGCCGCGCGGCGCGGTTTCGGGATCGTCGAGATCGGTCTCGGGGTCGGGCGCCAGTTCCAGCCCGCGTGCAAACAGCATCAGGAAGGGCGTGGTGACCATCGACACCGTCACCACCGCGCTGAACAGGCTGGCGGCGGCGGGATCGATCAGCAGCGCTGCGCTCGCCTGATTGAACAACACAAAGCCGAATTCGCCGCCCTGGCTGAGCAGCAGGCCAAGACTGATCGCCTGATTCCAGCCGACACCAAAGGCACGCGCGAGCAAGGTAAGCACCGCCACCTTTACCGCCACCAGCCCCAACGCCAGCCCCAGCACCAGCCATGGGTTGGCGAACACGGCATCGAGATCGAGCACCATGCCAACCGCGAGGAAGAATAGTCCGAGCAGGATCAGACGAAAGGGTTCGACATCGGCCTCAATCTCGTGCCGATAGGGCGAATCAGCGAGCATCACCCCGGCGATGAAGGCGCCAAGCGCGGTCGACAGGTGCAGGCTGTGCATCAGCGCAGCGCTCGCCAGCACAGTGAGCAGCCCCACGACCACGAACAATTCGCGTTCGCCCAGCCGCCCGACAAGCCGCAGCAAGGGATTGAGGATGAAACGGCCGGCGAGCACCAACCCGACCACCGCCCCCACGGTGTAAAGCGCCATCTCCAAGCCCGTCGGCGCGGTCGGGTCAGCGGGCGCACGCGACAAGGCGGCAATGATGGTAATCAGCGGAACAATCGAAAGATCCTGGAACAGCAGCACCGAAAAGGCGCGCTCGCCATAGGGCGAGTTGATGCGCCCCGAACTTTTGAGACCTGGGAGCACCTGCGCGGTCGACGACAAGGCCAGCGGCAGGCCCAGCGCCAGCGCGGCTTGCCAGGTGAACCCCAGCGTCGCGAAAATCAGCGCAGTCAGGATCAGCCCGGCGATGACCACCTGCGCCAGCCCCAGCCCGAATATATCGCGCCGGAGTTGCCACAGGCGGCGCGGATGCAGTTCCAGGCCGACGAGGAACAAGAGCAGCGCGATGCCGATTTCGGCCATGGCAAGCTTGGATTCGCCGCCGCCGACCAACCCCAACCCGTAGGGTCCGACCAGCGCCCCGGCGATGATGTAGCCCAGCACGGCGCCCAGACCCAATCGCCGGAAAATCAGCACAAACAGCGTGGCCACGCCCAACAGGATGGCCCCTTCGGTGAGGGCCTGTGCCGCCGTTCCTGCTTCGCTGCCCGAAGCGTAGATGAGGCTGGCGTTCATGCCGGCGCCGTTTCAGCAGCGAGTTGCGCAGCAAGCGCAAAGGGCAGCAGGATCGCGGCATGGCGGCCGGGATAGTCACGCGCTGCGGCGAGCAGCGCGATGCCGGGCCAGTCAGGCGCGGCGTCGCTGGCGCCGGTCAACCACGCTGCCAGCGCGGTGTGCGTTGCCGCGAGGTCGGCGGCATCGCAGCCGGGGGCTCCGCGCGCGAAGAGCGTGGCGGAGGCCTGTCCCAGCGCGCAGGCTTCGACCGTCATACCCGTGCGCGCAACGCGCCCATCGGCGCGCATATCAAGGTCAAGGTGGACACGGCTGCCGCACAGTGGAGCGCGCAGATCGCCGCTGCACGTTGGCGCATCGAGGCGCGGAAACTGCGCCAGCGCGACGGCCAACGCCAATATTTCCCGGTTGTACAGCGGCGCGCTCATTGGCTCGCCCTGCGTTCGGCTTTACGCTCGGCGATGACGCCGCTCAATGCTGAGGCGGTGGCCGCCAGCGCGGGATAGGTACGACTTTCGGCCATCCAGGCCGGGCGCGAGGCGTCGGCGCCAAAGCCAAGGTCATAGATCAGCGTTGCCAACATAAACAGCAAGGTCGCAACCATAAGCCCTTTGACCGCCCCAAAACCGGCACCCAGCCCGCGGTCAATGCCGCCAACAAACGATGCTCGCGCCCGGTGCCCCATCGCACGCGACGCCCATTTGCCGAGCAGAAAAATGACGCCAAACAGCAGCACAAACGCCAGAAGCGCTGCCGCACCGGCTGTTCCCACCTGTCCTTCGAGCAGACCGCTGACCGGGGCATGCAAAAAATAGACGGCTGCAATCGCGACGATCCATGCAATCAGGCTGGCCACTTCCTGCACCAGTCCGCGCATGAAGCCAAGAATGGCACCCCCGCCCACCATCAGCAGCACGGCCATATCCAGCGAGGTCAAATTTTCCATAGGCCCGCGCTAACGGCGCGATAGCATCAGGTCAACGAGTTCGCCCAGCCGGTCGAAGCCGCGCACATCAATCCCGTCGGCTGTGGCCAGCCGCTGCGGCCCCCACCCCTGCGCAAAGCCCAGCTTTGCCGCTTCGCGCAGCCGCAGCGCGGCGTGGGCGACGGGGCGGATTTCGCCCGACAGCGCAAGCTCGCCAAAAGCGATGCAATCGGCCGCCACGGGTTGTTCGCTAAAGGCGGACACCAGCGCAGCGGCCACCGCCAGATCAGCGGCGGGGTCGGTCAGCCGGTAGCCGCCCGCGACATTCAGATACACCTCGGCCGCGCCCAGCGACAGGCCGCAGCGCGCCTCCAGCACCGCCAAGATCATTGCCAGCCGTCCGCTGTCCCAGCCCACCACGGCGCGGCGCGGCGTCGCCCCGCTGGCCAGCCGCACCGTCAGCGCCTGCACCTCCACCAGCACCGGACGGGTGCCCTCGAGCGCCGGAAACACCACGGCACCCGGGACAGCGGCGTCGCGCGCAGTGAGAAAGAGGCTCGACGGATTGGCAACTTCGGTTAGTCCAACATCTTGCATCGCGAACACGCCGATTTCATCGGTGCCGCCAAAGCGGTTCTTCACCGCGCGCAGGATGCGATACTGGTGGCTGCGCTCGCCCTCGAACGCGAGCACGGTATCGACCATATGTTCCAGCACGCGCGGACCCGCGATGCTGCCGTCCTTGGTGACATGGCCGACCAGCACCAGCGCGCTGCCGCGTTCCTTGGCGAAACGGATCAGCTCTTGTGCGCTCGCCCGCACCTGGCTGACCGTGCCCGGCGCGCTTTCGATGAGGTCGCTGTGCATCGTCTGAATGGAATCGATGACGATGAAATCGGGTGGCGGTCCGGCGTTCAGCGTCGCCAAAATGTCACGCACGCTGGTCGCGCTGGCAAGGCCGACGGGCGCGCTACCCAACCCCAGCCGATGCGCGCGCAGCCGCACCTGCGCCGCTGCCTCTTCGCCCGAAATATAAGCGACGCGCGCACCGCCCAAAGCCAGTTGTCCCGCCGCCTGCAACAGCAAAGTCGATTTGCCGATCCCGGGATCGCCGCCGATCAGCGTTGCCGATCCCGCAACAAAGCCGCCGCCGAGGGCGCGATCAAATTCCGCCAGCCCCGAAGGCATCCGTCGCGGCAGCGCCGCCGTATCACCCAGCGATTCCAGCACAAAGGCGCGCCCGCCGCTGCCAAGATTATGTTTGGCCGAAAAGACGGTTTCGCCCGCTTCCTCGACCAGCGTGTTCCATTCGTTGCAGTCGGCGCATTGCCCCTGCCAGCGGGTCGCCACCGCGCCGCAGCTCTGGCACACATATTGGCGTTTGTTCTTGGCCATCACCGCCCGCATAATGCGAACAAAGACCGAACGCTAGCGCCTTTTTGGACCACGCACCAGCGACCGGACAGGGCCTGTCCGTACCGAGTGCTTTATTGGCTGTTAACCGTGAAAGGCTAGGCTCGCCGCCAATCCGGTCGTGGTCGAACCGGCAAGGGTGGTCATGACAACGCGCATTCGCGATCAGTTGCAATTGGACGATGCACCAGAGCGCAGCGGGCCGCCCGACGATTTGCGCATGCTGCTCGGCGTACCGCGCCACAGCGAGGCCAACACATCAGAGATCCGGCTGCGCATCGACCAGCTGATCGGCGGTACGGCCATCGCGGCTTGCAGCGGATTCATCGCGCTGCTGACGCTGATATTCTTGCTCGAACCCGCATTGCGCGCGGGCGCGCCGGGCGCGTTGGCCATCGTTGGCGGCGGCGCCATCGGCACAGTGGCGGACTTGCTGCTGCTGGCACGGCGGCGGAATTTGCGCGCTCATGCCGACAGCCCGCGGCGCACCATTGCAACGCTGGTCAGCTTTGGCACGATTTCGTCGGCAGCATGGGCGTTTGGTGCGATACTGGTCGGGCAGCAGCATCTGGGCTTCCCCTATATATTGGCGGGAACGCCGCTGCTGCTGGGGCTGGTGGCGGCTTCGGCGCTGCCTGCCCTATGCTTCGGACGCATCTTGATCGCGGCGCTTGTCATCCTGGCGATCGACGGGCCGACGGCGGGACTGGCGGCGTTGACGCTGGCCAGTGTGCTGGTAGCGGTTGCCAACACCATCATGACCGCGCGGCGTCAGGTGGCGGTACGCGGCATCATCGCCGAACATGAACGCATCCGCCGCAGCCGCGACCTGATTATCGCCATGGAGAACAGCGGGCGCAGCTGGTTCTGGCAAACCAATGCGCGCGGCCGCCTGACCTATATCTCGCCAGGCGCGGCGGCCCGCTTTGGCAAGGACGTCGAGCAACTGGTCGGCACCCACTTTGCAGAGTTGCTGACAGCCAGCACCACCGCCAGTTTCGACGAAAGCCAGACCCACCAGACCATCGAATTTACGCTGGGCGCGGGCGTTCCGTTCAGCGACATCATTGTCCGCGCCCCTGGAGTCGCTGATCGCTGGTGGTCCTTGTCGGGCGTGCCGATCGATGACGAGCATGGACGTTGCCATGGATTCAACGGCTTTGCCACCGACCTCACCGAACAGCAGAAGAGCGAGGCCGACGCCAATCGCCTCGCCAATTTTGACGGGCTGACCGGCCTGCCCAACCGCGGCGCAGTGCGCCGGACGCTGGAGGATTTATTGCAGGACGACGGACTGCGCACCCCGCAGTGCGGCCTGTTCCTGTTGGATCTTGACCGGTTCAAGAATGTCAACGACACGCTGGGCCATCCGATGGGCGATGCCCTGCTGAAAATCGTCGCCCAGCGGTTGGCGCGCGTGGTTGGAAACCGCGGCCAGGTCGGGCGGCTGGGCGGCGACGAATTCATCGTCATCGTACCAGAGGCATCGGACCTGGGCATGCTTGCCAACCTTGCCGACGCGGTGATTGCGCGCCTGTCGCTTCCCTATGTGATCGACGATTGCACCATTCAGATTGGCGCCACTGTCGGCATCGCCATGGCGCCCAGCGACGGCACCAACCCCGACGAATTGACCCGCAGCGCCGACCTTGCGCTCTATGCTGCCAAGGCCGCCGGCAAGGGCGTGCACCGCTTCTACACCCCCGAAATGCACCGCGAGGCCGATGCCCGCCGCGCCATTGAAGGCGACCTGCGCGATGTGCTGGCGCGCGGTGAAATGTCGGTGTTGTATCAGCCGGTGGTCGACGCGCAGAGCGAAGCCATCACCGGCTTCGAGGCGCTCATGCGCTGGGATCACCCCGAACGCGGACCTATCGCGCCAGCGGTGTTCATTCCGATTGCCGAGGAAATCAACCTGATCCACCGGCTGGGCGACTGGATGATCCGGACCGCCTGTGCCGAGGCGGCGCACTGGCCCGAGCATCTGAAAATCGCCGTTAATCTGTCACCGTTGCAGTTCGCTTCGCCCTCGCTGATTGGCACGTTGGTTGGCGCGCTTGCGGAATCGGGGCTTGCCCCCGACCGGCTCGAACTGGAAGTCACCGAAAGCGTATTGCACAACGAAGATCCCGCCATCGACAAGGTGCTCGCCACCATATTGGGCATGGGTGTGCGGCTGGTGCTCGACGATTTCGGTACCGGCTATGCCTCGCTGGCTTATTTGAAACGTGTGCCCTTTGCCAAAATCAAGATCGACCGCAGCTTTGTGCGCGGCGATCCCGAAAGTTTGCGGCGCAACCAAGCGATCATCCGCGCGATGGTCAGCCTGGCCAACAGCCTGGACATGCAAACCGTAGCAGAAGGAGCAGAAACGCTCGACGAAATCGAGCTCATCCGCAGCTTGGGCTGTTCGCAGATCCAGGGCTATATTTTCGGCTATCCGATGCTGCCAGCCGAAGCGCGGCGGCGCGCGCAGTCAGCCAGCGCCCTGAGCAGTGCGCCCGTCAACCGGCAGCGCGAGCCCCGACTGGCGTTGCTGCGTACCGCGCAGCTGGAGTCGCTGGGCAGCAGCAACGACGTGCGGATCCGCAACATTTCGGCGCGCGGCGCCATGGTCGAAGCACCCGGCAATATTTCCATCGGGCTGGACGCCACGCTGCGACTTGCCGATGGCTGGGCATTTACCGGTGAAGTGCGCTGGCGGCGGGGCAACCGGCTGGGCATCGCTTTTGACGCGCCGATCGCGCTCGACGATTTCGTCATGGGGCTAGCCCCGCCGCAGCCCGCAAAAACCATTGAACCTGCCGAAGCGCCCGTTCCCGACTGGCTGCAACGCGCTGCCGAGCAGCGCCGCAGCGCCTAAAAACTATACTCCAGTGAGAGCAAAGGCGCGTGTCCGACGCGGTCGGGGCGACCATCCAAAATGTCCTGATTGCGCAGATAGCCAACCCCAAGAGCCAGATTGTCAGCGACCTCGTAGTCAATCCCCGCGTGCGTGCGCAGACCGGTCAACCCCGTGTCGCCACCATTGCTGGTCGAGCGGAGCGTGAAAAATGACTCGGCATCGGCAACGAATGCTAGTCGCCCGTTGTCGGTCAGGGGCAAGTTGACGCCCGCCCGTGCGCGGAGCCGCCACCCGTTCTGATCGGCACTGTCAACAAAGCGCTGCTCAAGCCGCACCCGCGCGCGCAATACACCGCTACGCGCATTGATTTGTTGCAACAGCCGTGTCTCGTCGGACCCGCCATCGTTTATGCGCCGTTCGATGCCCCCGCTGATGCTGAAATTGCTGTCCAGTTTCTGGACCAGCCAAAGGCGGCCATAATAGGTGTCTGGTCCGGCGCTTTCGGGACGAAAGCGTTGTGCCGTCTCGATCTCGACACCTGTGTTATCGTCAAGGTCAAACGCCACCGACGGGTTGAGCCACAGCTGGAAGCTGTCGTCGGCGGCAACAGCGGCGGTGGGCATCGCCAGCGTCAATGCCAGCGCCAGCGGCGTCAAAAAGCGTCGCATTTCAGGGTCCTCATCATTTTTGAAAATATGGATGGCAACAGGATAAGCCTGCTCAACGTCTCGCGCTCTAGCATGGTTGCGTCGGCAGTGAAACGCCTGCCGGTCGCCCGTTCCCCTGCGCGCATGGAAGGCCTATGGCGGCACCAGCCGCACCGAATCGCGCCTGCCAGCCATCAAAGGATCGCGCCGCATGAAATTCTTCGTCGACACCGCCGAAATCGCCGACATCCAGGACCTTGCCGCCACCGGCCTGCTCGACGGGGTAACCACCAACCCGTCGCTGATCGCCAAATCGGGGCGCGATTTCAAGGAAGTCACGGCCGAGATCTGTCGCATCGTCGACGGCCCCGTGTCGGCCGAGGTCGTCGCGCTCGACCATGCGACGATGATGAAAGAGGCCGAAGTGCTGCGCAAAATTGCCGACAATGTCTGCATCAAAGTGCCGCTGACCATCGACGGCCTGAAAACCTGCAAGGCGCTGACCAGCGAAGGCACGATGGTCAATGTCACCTTATGCTTCAGCGCCGCGCAGGCACTGCTGGCAGCCAAAGCTGGCGCGACCTTCATCTCACCCTTCGTCGGGCGGCACGATGACAATGGCTTCGACGGCATGGCGCTGATCGACGATATCCGCCTGATTTACGACAATTACAGCTATAGCACCCAAATCCTGGTCGCCAGCGTGCGCCACGGCATCCATGTGCTCGAAGCCGCCAAAATCGGCGCCGACGTGATGACCGCCCCCCCGGCGGTCATCAAAGGCCTGTTCAAGCACATCCTGACGGACAAGGGGATTGAGGGGTTCCTGGCCGACTGGGCGAAGACCGGGCAGAGCATTGGGTGAGGCGAAGGTGGCGAGCTCAACTTTGCTAAATCAGGCCGGAAACTGCTGAGTCTGTCCGTTCAACGTCGCAATCTCTAGCTCGCCTCTCATCACGCCCGCGAGTTCAAGCCGAAACGCATCAATGTCCGGATAATTGGTCAGGAAATAACCTCGAACCCTGCAATAGGGCTCGTTGTCATCGGCGATCTCAAACCGAAAGCAAACGTTGCCACGACTGTCGGCCGGAACAAATTCAAAGCGCAGAATGACGTCGTCGCCTCCCTGCATATCATAACCCCATTGGCCAATTATCGGCTGATCTTCGACAATGGGAAAACGGCTGAGGCTATCACCAAATTCCAATACGTCCTGCCATTGGACCCAAAATGCGCCTTCGCCCGAGAAGCGTTCGGTCTGCACGCGAGCGAAAAGTCGTCCGAAGTCGTCGCGGTCTTGACTAGAGTCAAAAAAACTAGGGTCGTGTCGGTAACGAAGGGTGAATTGGCTCATGCAACAGGAATAGCAGTCAGCGCTGACGCCGCAACGCCCAGCCAACTCGTCAGTCTGACTTTTGATCGAAAGGATTGACCAACTCCACCCCCATCCCCGCGAAATCCGCAACATTCCGCGTCGCCAACACCAGTCCCGCCTCAATCGCGGTGGCCGCAATCCATGCATCGCGTTCGGATTTCGGGTCAGGGATGTGCAGGCCGGCACAGAGCATCGCGACGTTTAGCGACAACGGCAAAGTGCGCTGTTCATAGGTCGCCAGCACCTGTGCCTCGAACCAGCGCCGCAGCGCCGCGCCCTGCCCTGTGTCGCGGCGCTCCATCAGGCGGACGCCCCGCTCCAGCTCGAACATGGTCATCGCCGACACGAATGTCGCCTCGACATCGACCTCGCTCAGCCAGCGCGCGGCGTTCGGATCGATGCGCGCGGTGCCCAGCTTGCGGCCTTCCGAAATGATGTTGGTGTCGAGCAGGAACATCAGTTGCCAAGGTCAGGCGTGCGAGCCGCAATGTCCGCTCGCGGCGGCTCCCAGTCGAAATCCTGCGGCGCAGCCGGAGCCAGCGCCGCCGCCAGCGTCTTGCGCTGCGCCGCCATGCGCTCCAGTGCCTCTTCGATGATGTCCGCTTGGCTCCGCCCAGTCGCCGTCAAGCGCCGCAGCAATGCCGCAGCGCGTGCCGAACGAATGGTGATGGGGGGTTGTTGACGGCGCGCGGCTTGGGACATGAGAACTCCTTGAGCAGTGCACTATAACAATGTGCAAGCACATGCACAAGCACAACAGCCGGTGCCGCTTGACAACAGCCTTATGTTCCGCTAATGTTCTACTCGTGCACACACAACCCTTCCCCCGCGCGGCAGCAGGCTCTCCCCCGCGCCGCCGGGGGAAAAGTTGTTGCGCTATAGCGGCTTATGTCACCCGGCCCGACGCGACATAGCTTTCGTCCCAGCGCTTGTTCCGGATCACATCGGTTATAGTGGCGACGGCCTGGGCAATATCGGCATCGGACAGATAGAGCGGCGTGAAACCGAAGCGCAGGATGTCGGGAGCACGCACATCGCCGACCACTCCGTGCGCGATCAGCGCGTGCATCACCGCCCCGGCATGCGGGTGGCGGAAGGAGACCTGGCTGCCGCGCTGGTGCGGATCGCGCGGTGAGGCAAGTTCCAGTTCCGGGCAGGCGGCCTCGACCCCCGCGATGAATGCCGTGCTGAGCGCAATCGCGCGGCGGCGGACGTCGAGCATGTCGACCCCGTCCCACACGTCGAGCGCGGCATCGAGCGTAGCGAGCGCCAATATCGGCGGCGTTCCGACACGCATCCGCTCGATCCCGCTGCCGGGGCGATAGTCCGGCTCAAAGGCAAAGGGCTGCGCATGGCCCATCCACCCCGAGAGCGCGGGCAGCGCCGCATCGGCGTGGCGCGGCGCAACATAGATGAAGGCGGGCGCGCCGGGGCCGCCGTTCAGATATTTATAGGTGCAGCCGACGGCGAAATCGACATTACTGGCCACCACATCGACCGGCAGTGCGCCCGCCGAATGGGCCAGATCGCAAATCATCAGTGCCCCGGCCGCATGCGCGCGCGCCGTCAGCCCGGCGATGTCGTGCAGGCGGCCGGTGCGATAATCGACCTCGGTCAGCATGACGGCGGCGATGCTTTCATCGATCGCATCGGCTACGGCGTCGGGCGCAACGATGCGCAGCCGATAATCCCCGCCCAGCGTCGCCAGAAGCCCCTGCGCCATATAAAGGTCGGAAGGGAAATTGCCGCTGTCGCTCAACACCACTCGCCGGTCCGGCACCATTGCGAGCGCGGCGGCGAGCGCCTGATAGACTTTGATCGACAGCGTATCGCCCATCACCACCATGCCCGGCGGCGCGCCGATCACGCGGCCAACGCGGTCGCCGACGCGGCGCGGCGCATCCATCCAGCCGCATGCATTCCACCCGCCAATCAGCTGTGCGCCCCATTCGCCCGTCAACATTTGGGCGACGCGCGTCGGCACGGCCTTGGGCAGTGGCCCCAGCGAATTACCATCGAGATAAACGAGACCATCGGGCAAATCGAAGCGCGCGCGCGTGGCGGTGAAATCGGTCATGCGGCAACGGTGTGCCGGATTGGCAAGCGGCGTCAACCGGCTATGCTAACAGGCATGACCGATTGGGACGCCGCTTATTCCAACGCCGCCTATATCCCGGACAGCGGCCGCTGGCCCGCAGCTTGGGACGGGCCCGCGCGCGATTATCGCGCGGCGATGCTGGCGGCTGACCGGGCTAAACTCGATCTGCCCTATGGCGCGCACGCCCGTCAGCGCTTCGACTTGTTTCTGCCAGTGGGCAAACCGTTGGGACTGCTCGTATTTGTTCATGGCGGCTATTGGTTGGCGTTTGACAAGAACAGCTGGTCGCATTTCGCCGGGGGTGCTGTGGCGCGCGGCTGTGCCGTGGCCATGCCCAGCTATCGCCTGTGCCCAGAGGTGCGGATTGGCACTATCGCGCAGGACATTTCCGATGCCGTGGCGGCCGCGGGGGCAATGATCGATGGACCGATCCTGCTCGCCGGTCATTCGGCGGGCGGCCAACTGGTCGCGCGACTGGCGACGACATCTTCGCCGTTGGCGCCGCCGCTGCACGACCGGCTGCGGCGGGTCACGCCAATTTCGGGGCTGCACGACCTTAAGCCGCTGATGCTGACCAAGATGAATGCCACTTTGCAAATCGACGCGGGCGAGGCGCTGCGCGAAAGCCCCGCCTATCTGATGCCCTTGCCCGGCGTCACCATCACAGCATGGGTCGGGGCGGACGAGCGTCCCGAATTTCTGCGCCAGAATGACTTGCTCGGCGCAGTTTGGCCAGGCGTGAAGGTTCACCGCGCCACGGCGCGCCACCATTTCGACGTGCTTGATCCGCTGGTTGACCCGCACTCCGATCTGATTGCCGCCATTCTCGGCAGCTGATTGCCGCTTTTGCGCTTCCCCACGCGCCGCCGTCTGCTAAGCGCGCGGCACCATGCTCAACATCAACGGCATCACCGTCCGGCTCGGCGGCCGCACCATCCTGGACCGCGCCACTGCCGCATTGCCAGGACAAGCGCGCGTGGGGCTGATCGGGCGCAATGGCGCGGGCAAATCGACGCTGATGAAGGTAATGATCGGCGCGCTCGAAGCCGACGAAGGCTCGCTCGACCTGCCGCGCGGTACCCGCATCGGCTATATAGCGCAGGAAGCCCCAGCGGGCGACGCGACC
The DNA here is from genome assembly GCF_057220455.1 of Sphingopyxis sp. sgz302558. Taxonomy (NCBI): domain Bacteria; kingdom Pseudomonadati; phylum Pseudomonadota; class Alphaproteobacteria; order Sphingomonadales; family Sphingopyxidaceae; genus Sphingopyxis; species Sphingopyxis sp. sgz302558. The sequence goes on from NZ_JBXPUZ010000001.1 coordinate 190,220, forward strand.
CCGTTCGACACCGTGCTCGCCGCCGATACCGAACGCGCCGCACTGCTGCATGAAAGCGAGATTTTGGGCGAAAGCGGCGCGGACCCCGACCGGCTGGCGCATGTCTATGACCGGCTGATCGCCATCGACGCCTACACCGCGCCGGCGCGCGCCGCGCGCATCCTGATCGGACTGGGGTTTGACGAGGCGATGCAGCAACAACCGCTCGACAGCTTTTCGGGCGGCTGGAAAATGCGCGTGGCGCTCGCCGCATTACTCTTTTCGCAGCCCGACCTGTTGCTGCTCGACGAACCGTCGAACCACCTCGATTTGGAAGCCACGCTGTGGCTCGAAAATTTCCTCAAAGCCTATCCGGCGATGATGGTGGTAATCAGCCATGAACGCGACCTGCTGAACAATGTCGTCGACCATATATTGCATCTCGAGGGCGGCAAGACGACGCTCTACACCGGCGGCTACGACAGTTTCGAGCGCCAGCGCGCCGAACGCGCGGCGCAGCTCGCCGCCGCGCGCGCCGCGCAGGAAGCGCAGCGGGCGAAATTGCAAGACTATATCGCGCGCAATTCGGCGCGCGCCTCGACCGCCAAACAGGCGCAAAGCCGCGCCAAGGCGCTGGCGCGGATGCAGCCGATTGCGGCACTGGCCGAGGACCCGTCGCTCAGCTTTGATTTTCCCAGCCCCGATGAACTGAAGCCGCCGCTCGTCACGCTTGATCTCGCCAGCGTTGGCTATGCGCCGGGGCAGCCGGTGCTGCAGCGCCTCAACCTGCGGATCGACCCTGACGACCGCATCGCGCTCCTGGGCCGCAACGGCAATGGCAAGACCACGCTGGCGCGGCTACTGGCGGCGCAGCTGACGCCGATGGATGGGGCGATGACAGCGAGCGGCAAGCTGCGCGTTGGCTATTTCACCCAATATCAGGTCGAGGAGCTCGACGGCGACGACACCCCGCTCGACCATATGACGCGCCAGATGAAGGGCGCCACACCGGCGGCAGTGCGCGCGCAGCTGGGCCGCTTCGGCTTCTCAGGGCCGAAAGCGACCACCAAAGTGGCAAAGCTATCCGGCGGCGAGCGCGCCCGACTGGCACTGGCGCTGATTACGCGCGATGCGCCGCATATGCTGATCCTCGACGAGCCCACCAACCACCTCGACGTCGACGCGCGCGAGGCGCTGGTGCAGGCATTGAACGGCTATGCCGGCACCGTGGTGCTGGTCAGCCACGACCGGCATATGCTGGAATTGACCGCCGATCGGCTGGTGCTGGTCGACGGTGGCACCGCCAAAGAATTTGCCGGCAGTATCGACGATTACACCGACTTCATATTGGGCAAGAACCAGCCAAAGGGCGATGCAGCAAAGGGCGGCACGAAACCCGATCGCAAGGCCGCCGCCGCGGCCCGCGAGGCACAGGCGCAGCTGAAGAAGGCGGTCAGCGATGCCGAGGCGGACCTGGCCAGGCTGCAAGTCGTGCTGACCGCCATCGACCGCGCCATGTTTGATCCAGGCGCGGCCGCCAATGAATATGCCGGGCTGACCATGGGCGAACTGGCGCAGCGGCGCGGAAAGATTGTCGCGGCACAAGAGGCAGCCGAGGCCGAATGGCTGACGGCCAATGAGGCGCTGGAGCGCGCCGGCGAGCATGCCCTTGGTTGAACCGCAGGCCCGGCGCATTTTCCTGCTCGGGGCGACGGGCACCATCGGGCGCGCGACCGCGGCAGTGCTGGTACAGCGCGGGCATGCGGTGGTTTGTTTCCTACGACCGGGGGCAGCGACGCACGGGCTGGAGGGCGCGGAGCTGCGCTTTGGCGATGTGACCGATGCACGGTCGTTGGCCACCGACGGCCTGCGCGGCGAGCGGTTTGACGTGCTGCTATCCTGCCTCGCTTCGCGCACCGGGGTGCCCGCAGACGCGTGGGCCATCGATCACCGCGCCAATAGCCAGGCCTTGGCCGCCGCACGCACCGCTGGGATCGGCCAGTTCATCCTACTGTCCGCCATTTGCGTCCAGCACCCGCGGCTGGCGTTCCAACATGCCAAGCTGGCGTTCGAGGCCGAACTTATCGCTTCGGGCATCGCCTACACCATTGTCCGGCCTACGGCCTTTTTCAAATCCTTGTCGGGCCAGATTGAACGCGTCCGGGCAGGCAAGCCGTTTCTGCTGTTCGGCGACGGGCGGCTAACGGCGTGCAAGCCGATCAGCGATGCTGATCTGGCCGCCTATCTGGCCGACAGTGTGGGCAATCCGGACCGCATGGGCCGCATCCTGCCAATCGGAGGGCCCGGCCCGGCAATTACGCCGCGCGAGCAGGGCGAGCTGCTGTTCGCGCTCACCGGCCGACCAGCCCGGTTCCGCGCGGTGTCGCCCGCGATGCTCAAGGCGGTCGCTGCCTTGCTGGATGTGATTGGCGTCGCGCTGCCCGCCGCGGCGCGCAAGGCCGAGCTGGCGCGTATCGGCCACTATTACGCCACCGAATCGATGCTGGTCCGCGACCCGGCGACGGGTCGATACGACGCCGATGCCACCCCCGAAACTGGCCGCGAAACATTGGCCGACCACTACCGCGCGCGACTGGCCGGCGAACGTTCTGACGAGCGCGGCGATCACGCGCTGTTTTAGTCGCTGGACAGCGCGGCCCGGCTGTCCAATAGTCGCGCGCAATGGCCTTTACCGAACATCCCCTGCGCCGCTGGGCGGTCGACGAGATGCGGCTGCGCCGGTTCGCGCCGGTACCGCCTGACTGCGAAATTTATCAGGTGGTCCGGCTGGTAACGCCCGACGAACGCGGCGACGAGGATCGCTGGTTGACCAGTCAACGCCCGGACTTTGGCGATTGGACGCTGGCGGCGCGCCACGGCGCCGGCCTTGCCATAGGTGGCATCCAGTTTCTGTGGGAACGCCATGCCGAGGCGAGCACCCTGACCTTCATTTTCCCGGCAGCGTGCGAAGCGGCGGCGCGCGCGCCCTATATCCGCTGGCTCGAAGGCTGGCCCGGCGCAGTGGTGCGCGCGACACGCCTGTTTGTGCTGCCCGACGCGGCGGCGGTTCCCGATGCGCTGGCAAGCCAACAGATTTCGCAGGCCGATATGGTATGCTGCGACATCAATGGCGGCATCCGAATCTGGTCTGATTTCGGGATCCATGGCGACGGCTATGGCCGGCTGATCCTAACCGCCGGTGACGTCGATGATGGCGAGCGTGGGCGGATCATCCAGCGGATGCAGGAACTGGGCAACTACCGCAACATGGCGCTGCTCGGCTTTCCAACCGTCCAGCAATATGGGCCAGAGGTGGATACGCTCGAAGCCCGGCTGTCGGACCATTCGCGCCGCGTCGCGCTGGCCGATGAGGATGATGACCGGCTGCTGGAAGAGCTATCGTCGATCTCGTCCGAGCTGGAGCTCATCCGCTCGGCAACCAGCTTTCGGCTGAGCGCGACCGCGGCCTACGCCGAAGTCGCGGGCGACCGGCTGGCGGCGCTCGACATTCGCCCGGTCGCGAATTTCCAGAGCCTCGCTGACTTTACCGAGCGGCGACTGGTCCCGGCAACGCGCACCTGCGCCGTGTTCCGCCAGCGACTGAGCCATATCGCGGAACGGATCGCAGGAGCGATGCACGCGCTCGACACGCGCATCGACAGTCGCATCAAGGCCCAGAACCTCAGCCTGATGCAGTCGATGGAACGGTCGACCCAGCTGCAGCTGCGGCTGCAAACGCTGGTTGAAGGGCTGTCGGTGTTCGCCGCCGCTTATTATTTGCTGGGCCTGATCGGCTATGTCGCCAAGGGCGCTGCTGCCTATCCTGAGGGCAAGTGGGCCGATGTGGTTGTCGGCGCGCTGACCGTCCCGGTCATATTGTTCATCTATTTCATGGTCCGGCGGCTGCGCAGCAAGGTGCTGGGCGACGCCGGACACTGATCCGGCCGCATATTCCTGCTTTGCAAGGCCCGCCAACTGCGATAGTGCGCAATCAGGGTTGGACGGGAAAAGTCCCGACTTTCGTGTCGTCGCGCACAAGAGGAGCTATTATGACCAAAATGCGTGCATTCGTTGGCGCTGTGGCGCTCTCGGCTTTGCTGGCCGCCTGCTCGGGCGGCGAAGAGAAAAAGACGGCTGACGCGGCGCCGACTGCTGCGCCTGCTCCCGCACCGGCACCGGCCCCCGCACCGGCGGCTGCGCCCGCTCCGGCAGCTGGCACGCCGGCGGCGACCGACGTTGCCACGCTCGACGGTACGCAATTCGCAAGCTTCACCGGCAATGCCGCTGCGGGCAAAACCGTTTTCGCCCAGTGCCGCACCTGCCATGTCACTGATGCAGGCGTGAACAAGATCGGCCCGTCGCTCGCCGGCATCATCGGCCGCAAGGCCGGCAGCGTGCCCGGCTTCAGCTATTCGCCGGCCAATGCCAACAGCGGCATCACCTGGACCAAAGAAAAGCTGTTCCAATATCTGGAAAAGCCGGCCCGCGTGGTCCCGAACACCAAGATGATTTTTGCTGGCATCCCCGATGCGCAGAAGCGCGCCGACGTGATCGCCTATCTCGAAGCGCCGAACTGAGCACGGCGGCGATACGCCAAACAAAAAAGGCCGGGAGGAAACTCCCGGCCTTTTTTGTTGCTCACCCCATCCCCTTCAGGGGAGGAGCTAGTTCACGCTGCCATCTTGCCCCGCGCCAGTTCGCATTGCGACCAGATTTCAGAGAGCGCGCGCAGCAGCTTGTCGATGTCACCATCGCTGTGCACCGGCGAGGGCGTGATGCGTAGCCGTTCGGTGCCGCGCGGCACTGTGGGGTAATTGATAGGCTGCACATAAATGCCGTGATGTTCCATCAACCAGTCGCTGATGAACTTGGCCTTGTGCGGATCACCGACCATCACCGGAATGATGTGGCTGGGGTTGGGCAAGTGCGGAATCCCCATCCGGTCGAGCGCTCCGCGTACCTTGGCGACGCGGTCGCGCTGACCTTCGCGCTCGACATTGCTGTCCTTCAAATGGCGGATGCTGGCGCACGCCCCGGCGGCAACCGCAGGCGGCAGCGCGGTGGAAAAGATGAACCCGCTGGCGAAGGTGCGAACAAAATCACACAGGTCGCGCGACGCGGCGATGTAGCCGCCCATTACGCCAAAGGCCTTGCCCAGCGTGCCTTCGATGACGGTGATCCGGTCCATCAAACCTTCGCGCTCGGCCACCCCGCCGCCGCGCGGGCCGTATAGGCCGACGGCGTGAACCTCGTCGATATAGCTCATGGCATTGTGCTTTTCGCACACCTCGACAATTTCGGCGATTGGGGCAATGTCGCCGTCCATCGAATAGACGCTTTCAAACGCCACCAGCTTGGCGCGCGCGGGATCAAGATCAGCCAGCTTGCGGTCCAGATCCTCGGGCGAGTTATGTTCGAACACTTTGCAAGGCGCGCGGCTGTGGCGAATGCCCTCAATCATCGAGGCATGGTTGAGCGCATCCGACAACACGATGCAGTCAGGAATCTTCGCCGCCAGCGTGCCCAGCGCCGCCCAGTTCGATACATAGCCCGAGGTGAAGAGCAGCGCGTCTTCCTTGTGGTGCAAATCGGCAAGCTCGGCCTCGAGCAGCACATGGTGGTGGTTGGTGCCCGAAATATTGCGCGTGCCCCCCGCACCCGCGCCGCATTCGTCGATCACGCGGTGCATCGCGTCCAGCACTTTGGGGTGCTGGCCCATGCCCAGATAATCGTTCGAGCACCACACCGTCACTTCGCTGGTAGTGCCATCGACATAACGCGTCGCCTTGGGGAAAGACCCGGCGCGGCGCTCGATCTCGGTGAACACCCGATAGCGGCCCTCTTCGCGCACGGCGGCCAGTTGATCGCCGAAATAGGCTTCGTAATTCATGCCCCTAGTCCTTCTCTCTCATATTTTTATGGCGTGATGGTGCGGCCGTCGCCGTCGCCCAGCTCCACAGCGCGGAGTCGCGAAACGGCATGGCCAGAAACAGATGTTCGAGCGCGGCGAGCAGGCACAGGCAGCACAGCAAGCTGGCTTGCACCGCACTGGCGCTGGTAGGCGCCGTCATGGCAGCATATGCGAACCAGCCGCCCAACGCGCCGATAGCCACAATCGACAAGGGCAGCATCGGCCGCAACCGTTTTGGCCCGAAATAGCTTTTGAGATAGGCCATATGCGGCGGCAGCAACTCGTCCGACAGGCTGGGCACACCCCAATAGATGTTGAGCTTTGAGGACAGCCGGAAAATCAGCAGCAGCGCGAAACAATAGGCTCCGGTCGGATTGGCGGTGACGGCCGCCAGTGACAAGAGCAGCCCTGCGGTCATCGCCAAAGCTACCTCGTGATGGATCAGCGCCATAGTCGCCGCCGAAAAGCGCTGCCAGCCGCTCGCCGCTGCCGGGCAGGGATCGCGGTGCGACCCTGCCACTGCGCCGGTCAGGAAGCTGATTTCGTGCCAGCTCCAGATGAGCAGCCCGCCGAGGAACGAGGCATAGGCCGCCCAAACCGCGGTGCTGGCGGCGGTCAGCACCACCAAGCCGAGCCCAACGAAGGCACAAGCGCACGAAATCATTAACGCGCGCCCAAATGCAGCACGCAGCCGGTGGCTGATCATCGCCACCAGCCCGGTGGACACGAACCACAACAGGGTCACCGCCGCAAAAGGCAAAGCAAGGCTGCCGCCATCTACCATGCCGGGGCCAGCCGGACGGTTGCGGGCAGCGCATTGCTGCGCGGCTTCATGAAAAACATGCGTGCGAGGGCAAGGCCAGCCTTGCCAATCCCAGCGATGCGGCCAAGCCGACCGCTGATCCCGCCGCGCGCTTTTGCTTCTTCAATGGCTACCGAGGCCAGTCGCAATTCTTCCATCGCCGCGCGGAAACGGGGATTGTCGGTATCGAGCTCGACCGGGAAGACCTGACGGCTGATTTCGGTGCAAATGTCGAACACTTCATAACCATAGTCGCGCGGATGCACGCCAAGGGCCTGGTGGAATACCGGGCGGTTGTGATCGCGCACATACATGGTGGCGTACACTGACAGCAGGAAAAAGCGGATCCACAGCTTGTTGAGGCCCGTCAGCAGTTTGGGGTCGCTGCGCATCAGCAGCGCGAACGCCTCGCCATGGCGGAACTCGTCATTGCACCACTGCTCGAACCAGCCGAAAATCGGGTGGAACTTGTTCGCCGGATTGCGCGCGAGATGGCGGTAGATGGTAATATAGCGCGCGTAGCCGATCTTTTCCGACAGATAGACCGCGTAGAAAATATACTTCGGTTTGAAGAAGGTGTATTTCTTGGTCTTGGTCAGGAAGCTCAGATCCACGCCAATCCCCGCACCCTTCAGCGTTTCGTTGATGAAGCCGGCATGGCGGCTTTCATCGCGCGCAAGCAGCTTGAATAGCCGTTTGACGTCGGGGTTTTTCGTGCGTTTGGCGATTTCGGCATAAAGGATACAGCCCGAAAATTCGCTGGTCAGCGAGCTGGCGAGAAAGTCGATAAATTCGGCCTGCAGCGCTGGTTCAAGCGCCTCGATCACGCCGTCAAATTCGGGCGTCTTGCGAAAGTGGCGTTTGTTGGCGTCGGCCTCCATCTCCTCCATCAGCCCTTCCCACTCGGCGCGGACGGGCGACACGTTGATCGCATCGAGCGCGGCAAAATCGGTGGTGTAAAAGCGCGGCGACAAGACGGTGTCCCGCCGCGCAATGGCCATGGTGTCGTGCGCAGCGGGCGCAGCCTTGATCTGGGTCATGGCGTTCATGACAGTCTCCCTGGGGTAAAGCTGACTTCATAAAGCTCAGCGAGCTCAAAGTTTGACGTGAAACGTGTCCAGGCACGGCGCAGCAGGCTGGCGCGCTCGACCGTGGCGGTGCGGTCAACCACGACGCGCTGGCCGAATTCGACCATCACCGGCGCGCCGTGCACCTGCACCCGGTCGCCGGGGTGAATGGCGATGTTGCCAGCAAGTTCGACATGCGCGTGGAAATGCTCGGCGCTCTGCTCCACCTCGATGCGGCACGGCGTGTCGAAGCGCTCAGAGGCAAACAGCCGCATCATACCGCCGGCCCTTTCAGCATTTCGGCAAAGGTGCGGCTATGGTCGGGGCCAAAGCCATGGATCTCTGCGGTCTTGCCGGTCTGCGGATCGCGCAGGCTGAGCGCCCCATTGGTCCAGCGCACCAGTTCAAATGGCGGTTCCGAACCGATGCCCGCGGCGGCGCGTGCCTTGGCAAGCCGGCGCAGCGTGGCGCGGACAAAGCCGCCCTGCCCATAACCAATTTCCATCACCACCTCACCCGACGCGGCGTCGCTGATCACCACGGCCCCGTCAGCGCGGTCGGCAACGGTCAACAGCCGCGACGCTTCGGGGGCAATCCCGCTTGCCGCACGGCCCGCTTCGGGCATTGCCGACTTGGCAATCCACCCCATGCTGACCGCGCCGGTCAGCGCCATAGTGACGCCCAGCAGTGCGGCCGTCGCAATCAGCGCCTGTTTGGGTACGGTCGGGTCGTGGTGGGCGTGGCTCATGCTGCTACACCTTGCATCGGCCGCTCGGGCGCGCGCTGCGGTTCAACCGCTCGCACGGCGACGGGCTGGATCTGCTGCGCGGCCTTGAACAGCGTTTGGCCAACCATCTGCGCCTCGGGAATGGCGCGCAACATCGGCGCCGGGCGCACAATGCGCAGCGAACGCACGTGCGGCCACAGCATGATATAGCCCATGCGCGGCATGCCTTTGAGGTGCAGCACGATATTGCCATGGCCAAGGCCGAGCATTTTCAAATCGGCCGTCTCAATTTCGCCCAACGGCAAATTGATGCACTTGTTGAGCGCCACGCCGATGCGCATGACGATGCGCTTGCTGGTCAGCGTATAGACGGTCGTGCGCCCCACGCCCCAGGCGAACAGCAATTGCATGCCAAAGACGATGAGCCCCAGCGTGCCCACACCGATGGCGGTATTCACGTCGCCGCGCGCAATGGCCCAGAGCGCGATCCCGCCAAAGTACAGCGCCGCCAGCCGGATATGCAGTGCATGCGCGGCAAGCTGCTTCCAGTCGGGGCTGCCTTGCCAGAGGATGGTTTCATCCGCTGGCAGGGCTTCGGGCAGGCCCCGGACCGGTTCATGGTCATATTCGCTCACAGGATCGGTTCCTGCCGCGCGGCGTTGGCATAAAGATAACCGCCGCCGAAATAGCCGAAGATTTTTTCTTCCTCGAGAAAGGTAATCTGCCCGGCCGTTTTGGGCACCGGCGCTGCGGCGAAATCGGCAGCATTGATGGCATCAATCACCACCCGGTTGCTGCGCCGTTCCACCTTGGCCATGCCCATGGGAGCAAGCACGCGGTTTGACCCGGTGTCGACTTCCAAATAGCGGATCTGATGCTCGGCACGGTCAACCCAGACGTCGGTGATGGTGCCCGCAACCGCACCGTCCGCGCCCACGGCGGCCATCCCGCGCGGGTCGGCATCGCGTGCATGAATGGCGATGTCGCTGGTCAGGCCGATTGGCACGATGCGATTACGCCCTTCGCCGTCGAGATCGGGATGGTCCTGGCGCTGCGCATAGGCCGCCGGCCCCATGCGTGATGTCAACGGATTACCGGTCGGTACATAGGGCGCGCCCGGCGAACGAAAGGCCCGCGTCGCCGGCACATCAACCGGATCGCGGCCGGGAGGCGGCGAGGTCATAGTCCCGCGGCCAAAGGGCATTTGGAACACTTTGGGCGATGCCGTGTGCAGGATGCCGCCCGGGGTGTCGACGCGGCCGGTGACTTCGTCTTCGAGCGGGTAGCCTTCGCGCCGGCTCTCTCGCTGCAGATAGACGATCAGGGCTATGAAGAACAGGACGAAGGCCAGAAACAGCATTTCTGTCACATCGAAGCTTCCAACAATTTTTACGTCATCCATTGTCTCTCTCCGCCACAAAACCAGCCCGAAAATATCAAGTCGGGAACTCGCTCAATCCAAACCGCTGCTGCTGTTCGCCGCTACATTTGCGCTGCAGTCCAATCACCGGACCCAGCACCACCAGCGCTGCAAGCAGCAGGAATATTTCGATGCCATAAACCACCAGATAGCCTGTCGCCCGGTCGGCCAGCGCCGCACCCATCGCGTCGTGCAGCGCAGCATAGGCAACGCCGTCGCGGATCAGGCCGCCGAGCGCGATGCCCAGTCCCGCGCCGCTGGCCTGCACCGCGCCCCATGCGCCGAGCGCCAGCCCTGCGCCGCCACGCGTCGCGAGGCCCATCGCGGCAATCATGGTGCCGACCGAGAAAAGTCCGGTTCCAAAGCCGATCCCGGCAGCGGCCAAAAACAAAAGCGAGGGTGCGGCAAGCGGGGCAGCAAACAGCGCCATCAAAAAGGCGACAATCCCGATCACTGCGCCAAGCCCGGCCAGCCGCAAGGGATCAGAACCGCCCGCCAGCCGCTGCGCGCTAAAGGCAAAAGCGCTCAACGCCCCCAGGGCCCAAATGCCGGTCAATGCGGTCGTCGACGCGACGGCCAGCCCCAGAATTTCGCCGCCATAGGGTTCGAGCAGTGCATCTTGCATTGCAAAGGCAAGCGCGCCGATACCGATGGCGAGCAACAGCCGCGCAGCGTCGGGGCCGGCGGTGAATTCCGCCCACATCTCGGCAAAGCGCGGTATCGGCTGGTCGCGGCTGGTAGGCAAGCGGTTGCGAGCCTCCTGTTTCCACAGCGCGGTGATATTGAGCAACATCGTCAGCGCCGCCGCGCCCTGGATCACCTGCACCAGCCGCGTTGCGGTGAAATTGTCCAACAGATTGCCCAGCGTGAACGACGCCAGCATCATGCCAACAAGCAGCATGACATAAAGCAGCGCGACCACGCGCGGGCGCTTGTCCTCGGCGGCGAGATCGGTGGCGAGCGCCAGGCCTGCGGTTTGCGTCACATGCATACCTGCACCGGTCAGCAGGAAGGCTAGGCACGACGCCGCGACCCCCAACGCAAATGTCTCGCCGCGCGTCAGCAGAATCAGCGCAAATGGCATAATCGCCAACCCGCCGAACTGGCCCAGTGTCCCAAACCAAATATAGGGTACGCGCCGCCAGCCCAGCACCGACTTATGATGGTCCGAACGGTGGCCAATCAGCGCGCGGAACGGGGCAATGAGCAGCGGGATGGCAATCATCAGCGCGACGATCCACGCGGGCGTTCCCATCTCGACAATCAGTACGCGGTTGAGGGTGCCGTTAAGCAGCACCGCCGCGATGCCGACACTGACCTGAAATAGCGCCAGCCGCAGCAAGCGCCCCAGCGGCAAATCCACACTCGCCGCATCGGCAAAGGGCAGGAACCGGGTTCCCACGGCCTGCCAGAAATTCAAGGCGGTTGGCTTGTCGCTCACCCCCGGCGCACCCCCATCATCTGCGATTTATAGAATCCGCTCGACACCCGCTCGGTCCCGGTGACGGCCCAGCCGGGCAGCCCGGCAGCGATGGCCTGCGCCAGGCGCGCTTCGCCGACGGGCTTGATTGCGGGCGAGCGGTCGCTGCGCGGGAACAATTTTCCCGCGACGTGCATCGCGCGCAGCAACGGTGTGCCGGGAGCAAAGGTGAAGGCGATATGGTCGCAGCGCTGGGCCCAGGCTCGCAGCACGCCGATGATGTCGCTTTCATCATAATGGATCAGCGAATCCATCGCGACGACATGGTCGAACCGGCCGAGATGGTGGCAACGCATGTCGCCGACCCGCCAGTCAATCTGGACGCCCGCAGGCGCGCGATCACGTGCGACATCGATCAGGCCCTGTGACACGTCGATGGCGACGACCATGGCGCCGCGCTGCGCCGCTGCAATCGCCAATGCCCCCGTACCGCACCCGGCATCGAGCAACCGTTGCCCGCGCATGTCCTCGGGCAGCTGGTCCAGCAGCAGCGCGCGCATCGCATCGCGCCCGGCGCGCACCGTGGCGCGGATGCCGCTGACCGGCACGTCGCTGGTCAGATCCTCCCACGCTTTGCGCGCAGTACGGTCAAAATAGGTTTCCAGCCGCGAGCGGCTTTCCTGATAGCTGGTCGAGGCGAGGCCCGCTTCCATCATTCGAACCCCAGAAAATCAAAGATTTCGCGGTCCTTCATCGGCGTCGCCTCGATCGGCTCGACCCCGGCCCAAAGCTTGCGGGCGAGGTTCATATATTCCTCTCGCGCCGCCTCGACCTCGGGTGAATCGGGCATTTCGAACAGCGTGCATTTCTTCAGGCGCGAACGGCGGATCGCGTCAACATCGCCAAAATGGGCCAGGCGGCGCATGCCAATGGCGTCCGAAAAGCGGTCGATCTCGTCGGTCTCGCGGCTGCGGTTGGCGACCACCCCCGCAAGGCGGACATTGTAATTCTTGGCCTTGGCATTGATCGCGGCGACGATGCGGTTCATGGCAAAAATGCTGTCGAAATCATTGGCGGCGACAACAATCGCGGCGTCGGCATGCTGCAGCGGCGCGGCAAAGCCGCCGCACACAACATCGCCCAGCACGTCGAAGATGACGACATCGGTGTCCTCGAGCAGGTGATGCTGTTTGAGCAGTTTGACCGTCTGGCCGACGACATAGCCGCCGCAGCCGGTGCCTGCCGGCGGCCCGCCCGCCTCGACGCACATCACGCCATTATAGCCTTCGAACATATAATCTTCGGGTCGCAGTTCCTCGCTGTGGAAATCGACGGTTTCGAGCACGTCGATGACGGTTGGAACCATCTTGCCGGTCAGCGTGAAGGTCGAATCATGCTTGGGATCGCAGCCGATCTGCAACACGCGGTGGCCCAGTTTGCTAAAAGCCGCCGACAGGTTGGACGAAGTCGTCGATTTGCCGATGCCGCCCTTGCCATAGACGGCGAACACTTTGGCGGTGCCGATTTTGTCGCTGGGGTCGAGCGCAACCTGCACGCTGCCCTCGCCATCAGGCGGTGCGTGGCCAAGGTCCAAAAGCGTCATTTCATTTCTCCAGTCATTCGGCGGCGACCAGGCCTTCCAGCCGGTCCTCAAGATCTTCGGCAGCGGCTTTCAGCGCCGCCAGCGTTGCGGCGTCGGGGGTCCACAGCTGGCGGTCGCAGGCCTCGAGCAGGCGGTCGGCGACGCGCGCGGACGATTTGGGGTTGAGCGCCGACAGCCGCGCGCGCATCGCGGGGTCGAGCACGAAGGTCTCACTAATCTGCTGATAGACCCACGGGTTGACGCTGCCCGTCGTCGCCGACCAGCCGACCGTGTTGGTGACATGGCATTCGAGGTGGCGAACACCTTCAAACCCATGCTCCAGCATTGCCTCATACCATTTGGGGTTGAGCATGCGGGTGCGGGTCTCGAGGTCAATCTGCTCGCCCAGCGTGCGCACTTTGCTGTCGCCCTGCGTCGCATCGACAATATAAACCGGCGCGGCACTGCCACGTGCCTTGGCCACCGCCTTGCTCATACCGCCCAGCCCGTCGACATAATGGTCGATGTCGGTGACGCCCAGCTCGACGCTTTCCAGATTCTGATAGGTCAGCTCAACCCCGGCGAGCTCGCTTTCCAGCAGCGCGCGGTGCTGCACCGGCGCGCCGCTGCGGCCATAGGCATAGCCCTTGTGCGTTTCGAACATTTCGGCGAGCTCGTCGGGATCGGCCCACGCACCACCGTCGATCATCATGTTGACATTGGCGCCATAGGCCCCTTGCGCATTGGAAAAGACGCGTAAGCTCGCGACATCCATGCTGCATCCATGCTGCGCAGCATGTGCCAAACTGTGCTTGCGCACAAAGTTTGCCTCGGGCGCTTCGTCGGCGGTGCTGGCGAGCCAGCTCGCCTCGGCCAGCATGCGCGTTTGCAGCGGCAACAGGTCGCGGAAAATGCCCGACAGCGTTACCACCACGTCGATGCGCGGACGGCCCAGTTCTTCAAGCGCAATCAATTCGGCCCCCGCGAGCCGGCCATAATCGTCAAAGCGCGGACGCGCCCCGATCAATGCGAGCGCCTGCGCAATCTGCGCGCCCTCGCTCTTCAGATTGTCGGTGCCCCACAGCACCATCGCGATGCTTTCGGGCAGGGTGCCGCCATCCGCAGTATGCCGCGCCAGCAGTTGCTCGGCATGCGCGTGGCCCGTCGCGCAAGCATAGGCGCTCGGGATGCGGAACGGGTCAAAGCCGTGGATGTTGCGCCCCGTCGGCAATACTTCTGGGTTTTTGAGCAAATCACCGCCGGGCGCCGGGCGGACATAACCGCCGTCGAGCGCATGGATCAGCGCGCCCAACTCGTCATTGGCGTCGAGCTTTGCGGCGATGTCAACGCGCGCTATTTCCGGTGAGGCAGCAGCCATGGCGTCGATCAGTTCGCTGCGCGCCGTGTCGCGGAGTTTCCCGCCGAGCACATGCAGCCCGTGAGGGATCAGCTCGCGCTCGATCTCGTAAAGGCGGCCGGGCAGCGTGTCGAGATCGTCGCTGGCGATATCCACCGCGGCGCAGGCATCACGGATCATCTCAGCCAGGTCGCTGCGTTCCTCGCTATCGTCGGCCACGCTGCGGTAGCGTTCGACCATCGCTTTGAGATCGCCAAAATCCTTGGTCAGCCCGGCTTGGGCGAGCGGCGGCGTGAGATAACTCACCAAGGTCGCACCCGAGCGGCGCTTGGCGACCAACCCTTCGGACGGGTTGTTGCTAGCATAGAGATAAAAGTTGGGCAGATCGCCGATCAGCCGTTCGGGCCAGCAATCGCCCGACAGCCCGGCCTGCTTGCCGGGCATGAACTCCAGCGCGCCGTGCGTGCCAAAATGCAGCACCGCATCCGCCCCAAAATCCTCGCGCAGATAACGGTAGAAGGCGGAGAAGGCGTGCGTCGGGGCGAAATCGCCCTCGAACAGCAGACGCATCGGATCGCCCTCATAGCCAAAAGCGGGCTGGACCCCGACGAAGACATTGCCGAACTGCGCGCCAAGCACATGGATCGACTTGCCGTCGGACTGCTGGCGACCGGGGGCTGGTCCCCACTGCGCCTCGATGGCGCCGAGGTGCGGCTCACGCGCGACATGATCGTCGGCAGCGATCCGTGCGGCGACATTGGCGTCGGCGCCATATTGCGCGGAATTGCCGTGCAAGATGGCGTCGCGCAGGTCATCAACGCTGGCAGGCGCGTCGACGGCATAACCCTCCGCAGCCAGACGGTGCAGCGTGGCATAGAGCGATTCGAATACCGCCAGATGGGCGGCCGTGCCCATCGCCCCGGCGTTGGGCGGAAAGTTGAACAAGACAATGGCGAGCTTGCGTGCGGCGCGGGCCGAGCGCCTGAGATCGACCAGCCCACCCACCTTGGCCGCCAGCGCCTCGGCGCGTTCGGGGCAGCTGTGCATCGCGCGCATTGCGCCGCTGGAGAAATGGCAGTTGCGCTCGCAGCCGGTGCATCCTTCGGGCGACCCGTCGGCACGTCCACCAAACACGCTCGGCACGATGGCCCCGTCGAGCTCGGGAATGGCGACCATCATCGTGGTTTCGAGCGGCAGCAGGCCCATGCGGCCAGCGCCCCATTGCTCCAGGCTCTGAAACTCGATCGGATGCGCCGCAACATAGGCAACATCGAGCCCGGCCAGCGTCGTCACCGCTGCGTCGACATCATTATAGGCAGGGCCGCCGACGAGCGAAAAGCCGGTCAGGTTGACAATGGCATCGACACTTGGCTTGCCGCCCGCCACAAAATAGCGCTCAATCGCCGGACGCGCGTCCAACCCGCTGGCAAAGGCCGGAACGACGTTCAGCCCCACCGCTTCCAGCGCCGCGATCATCCCGTCATAATGGCCGGCGTCCTTGCCGAGCAAATAGGAGCGCAGCATCAGCACACCCACGGTACCGCGTGCGGCTTTGGCACGCGGCAGGCGGCCTGCGTCCTCGCCCATCCGCTCAGGCAGCGCGGGGTGATAGACACCGACCTCGGGATACTCGCGCGGAGCATGCGCCGGCAATTTGCCCTTCAGCGCAGCGCGCTCGCCGCTCGCGTACCGGTCGATCAGCCCGCGCACCATGTCGACGACATTGTCGTCGGACCCAGCGAGCCAATATTGCAGCGTCAAGAAATATTGCCGCACATCCTGCGCCGTGCCCGGCACGAAGCGCAGGATTTTCGGCAGGCGGCGCAGCATTTTCATCTGCCCCGCGCCCGAGCTCGCGCCAGGTTTACTCGATCCACGCAATTTCTTGAGGAGCGCCAGCGGGCCCTTCGCCGGCTTGTCCATACGGTAGCCGCCGAGCTTGGTCAGCTTGACGATGTCGCCTGCGGACATCAGGCCGACCATGGCGTCGCAATCCTCGCGCCGCGCCGCGAGCGCGGGGTGGATGGCGCGGATATGGTCCTCCAGAAACAGCATCGTGGCGATGACAATGTCTGCCTCGGCAATCGCCGCCTTGGCGCGCTCGAGCACAGCGGCGTCGCGGTCCCAATCGGCGGCGGCGAAGAGCCGGATCGACACGCGATCAGCGGCCATCGCGTCATTCGCGCGCTCGACCGCAGCGGCGAGGTGGTTGTCGAGCGTGACGATCACCACGCGGACGGGAGGGTGCGTGCTACCGGGCATAATGTGCTTTGGCCTCATAAAGCGTCGCTAGCTCGATCGTGCCGACGCCGCGCTCAGCGGCATAGGCCTCGGTGTTCCGCCGCGCCTTGCCGCGCACGAAGAAGGGGATTTTCTTAAGCTCGCGTTCGGCGTCGTCGCTCCAAACAGCATCGCCCAGCACGGCCGGTGCAATTGCAGCGGCCGGCGCCGCCGCGCTATGACCGGGCCCCAGATGCGATGCCCCCGCCCCGTCATGAAACTCGAAATCGTCGCGGAACATCGTAAGCAGATGCTCTTCCAATCCCATGGTCAGCGGGTGGACCCAGCTGTCGAACAGCACATTCGCGCCCTCGAAACCCATCTGTGGTGAATGGCGCGCCGGGAAATCCTGCACATGCACCGGCGATGAGATGACCGCACAAGGGATGGCAAAGCGTTTGGCGATGTGGCGCTCCATCTGTGTGCCCAGCACCAGCTCGGGTTGCAGCGCCTCAATGGCGGCTTCGACCGCCAGATGGTCGTCGGTGATCAGCGCCTCGACGCCATAGAGTTTGGCCGCGGTGCGCACGTCGCGGGCATATTCGCGGTTATAACAGCCGAGGCCAACGACCTTGAAGCCCAGTTCCTCATGCGCCACGCGTGCGGCGGCAACCGCGTGGGTACCATCGCCAAAGATGAAGACGCGCTTGCCGGTCAGATAATTGCTGTCGATCGAGCGGCTCCACCAGCCCATGCGCGACTGGCCTTCGCAGAGCATCGGCGCGGCATCGACGCCCGCCAGTTCGGCGACTTCGCGGATAAAGTCCTGCGTCGCGCCCAGGCCAATGGGGACGGCGCGCACCGTCTTTTGTCCGAAGGTCCGTTCCAGATATTGCGCCGCCAGATCGCCGGTTTCGGGATAGAGGAGGATGTTGAAATCGGCCGCACCGAGCCGGGCAACGTCGGCAGCGCTGGCCCCCAGCGGTGCAACGACATTCACGTCGATACCCAATTTGTTCAGCAGGCCCGTGATTTCTTGCACATCGTCGCGGTGACGGAAGCCCAGCGCGGTCGGCCCCAGCAGATTGACGCACGGGCGGCGACCTTCGCGCGGCGCGGGGCGGGCATCCTTGTTGGCCAATTTACGAACGATCTGATAGAAAGTTTCGGCCGCGCCCCAATGCTCCTTACGTTGATAGCTGGGCAGCTCGAGCGGGATGACCGGAATGGGCAAGCCCATTTTCTCGATCAGGCCCGCCGGGTCGTCCTGAATCAATTCCGCGGTGCACGATGCCCCGACCAGCAGCGCATCCGGCGCGTGGCGGGCGAGCACATCAGCGGCGGCGGTCTGGAACAATTGCGACGTATCATGACCCAGATCGCGCGCCTGAAACGTCGTGTAGGTTACCGGCGGGCGCTTTGCTCTCCGTTCGATCATGGTGAACAAAAGATCGGCATAGGTATCGCCCTGCGGCGCGTGCAGCAGGAAATGCACGCCCTCCATTGCGGTCGCGACGCGCATCGCGCCGACATGCGGGGGGCCTTCATATGTCCAGACGGATAATTGCATCGCCCTAGACCCTCAGCACATCACGGCGGCGCAGCGGCCGCGCGAACAATTCGGCAAGGTCGCCGGCCTGGTCGAACCCGTGGATCGGCGAAAAGACCAGTTCGATCGCCCATTTGGTCGAGAGCCCCTCGGCCTCGAGCGGATTGGCGAGGCCGAGGCCGCAGACGGTGAGGTCGGGGCGAATGCTGCGCACGCGGTCGAGCTGGCGATCGACATCCTGACCTTCGCTCAATTGCACGCCCGCCGGCAACGCGGCGAGCTCCTGCGCCAGATGGCGGCGGTGGAGATAGGGCGTGCCAACCTCAGTCAACACCATACCGAGTTCATTGGCGAGAAAGCGGGCGAGCGGCACCTCCAGCTGCGAATCGGGCATGAAGAAAATGCTGCGGCCCGCGAGCCGCGCGCGGTGATGCGCCAACGCCTTTTCAGCGCGCGCCTGATAGGGGGCCAGCACCGCATCGAAATGGGCGTCGGCCACGCCGAATTCGCGCGCGGCAGCGAGCATCCAGCTGGTGGTACCCTCGATGCCGAACGGAAACAGTGCGTCCAGCCGCCGCGCGCCGCGCTCTTCCAGCCGCGCTGCGGTATCGCCAAGGAAGGGCTGGGCGAGCAGGAAGCGGGTGTTGGGGCCAACACCGGGCAGGTCGGCAACTGCGCGTTCCGGCAGGCTCGCGACGGGACCAATGCCCAGGTCAGCAAAGATGCGGCGAAATTGGTCCTCGACGACGTCGGGCAACGACCCGACGATGATCAAATTGCGTTCCGCGGCCGCATCCAGCGCCGGCATAACCGGAACGAGCGATGCAAGGCATGCATCCTCGCCCTCGGTAAAGGTGGTTTCAATACCGCTCCCCGAATAGTTGAGCACGCGCACGCGCGGGGCATGTTTCGCGCCCAGCCGCTGCGCCGCTTTCGCGAGGTCGAGCTTGATCACCTCGGAAGGGCAGCTGCCGACCAAGAACAGCGTCTTGATGTCGCCGCGCCGCGCGAGCAGCTGGTCCACAATGCGGTCCAGCTCGACATTGGCGTCGGCAAGCCCCGCCAGATCGCGTTCTTCCATGATGGCGGTGGCAAAGCGCGGTTCGGCAAAAATCATCACCCCCGCCGCCGATTGCAGCAGATGCGCGCAGGTGCGTGAACCGACAACAAGGAAGAAGGCATCCTGCATCTTGCGGTGCAGCCAGATGATGCCGGTCAGTCCGCAAAACACTTCGCGCTGGCCGCGCTCTTTGAGCACCGGCGCACAATCGACCGTATCAGCAGAAAGGAGGCGTGCGGGGGCGTTCATACCGCCGCCGCCTGCGGCGATTGCAACCGCGCAATGCGCAATTTCCACAGAAACTGCCCGGCGTTGATGACATAGGCCGCATAGCCCGCAAGCGCGACGGCCATCCGTTCTTCGGCGGTACCAAAGCCGCCAAACAGCATGACCAGATAAGCGCTATGCAGCGCCAGCACTGCCATGCTGAACACATCTTCCCAAAAGAATGGCCGCGCGAACAGCCATTCGCCGAATACCGCCTTTTCCCAGATCGAACCGGTAATCATGATGGCATAAAGGGCCAGCGTCTTGACGATGATCGAGGTATCGGCGGCGATTTCGCCAACACCCGTTGTCAAAAACCGCACCACCAGAAACAGACTGACCAGGAAAATCAGGAACTGAACCGGGGCCAATATGCCCTGCACCAGCGTCCAAACCGACTCGTCACGGCGCTTTCGCTCGGCGGCTGTATAGAGCGAGCGAGACCGCGCCGATCCCGCGACAGCCGCGGTAGCGGCGGCTTTTCCGAAATCCCCGCTCCGCTCAGTATGTCCGTGCATGGACAGGACCCAACTCCCATATTTTTCTGACGGAGAGGAAAGGTCAATTGACGCCAAGTGTCAAGTTTTTTAGACGTCCAAAAAAATTGACACTCTGGCGATTGCAGTGCGGAAGTTTCTTCTATACGCTCCGAGTCGCGCGAGATGGGAAAGCATCCGCGAGGCCGACGTTATGCCACGCCGACCAGATGTCGCGGGAGAGTCAGGCAATGGCTTCAGTGTTCGGGATAGCCGAAATTAAGTCGCGTATTTACGGTTGGCGGGCGGGGCTGACCGGTGTCACCCTGCGACGACCGTCGTCGGCAAAATCGGACCCTGCCTTTGACAATCCAGACCCCAAGGCGCGCGGTACCGACATCTGCGAAACTGAGGCAGACGGGCAATATGACCTGTCACTGCTGCTTGAAAATGTCGTAATCCCGCGGCTGATTGCCGAGCGCGGGCCAGTCCGCAAGGTGGTCCAACCCGCGATCACCATTGCCGAAACATTGCCGCTGGAACCCAGCATTTCCGCAGCAGAAGTAGAGATTTTTGCTAATCTGGCCGTTGCCGACGATGCGGCGGCGCTGCTGGCATTTGTCGAACGGTGCATGGAATGCGGCCGCAGCGTTGAGACAATCTACATCGAACTGCTGGCCCCGGCCGCGCGGCGATTGGGCGAATATTGGGAGGCTGATCAGCGCGATTTCGTTGAAGTGACGATGGCGCTGTGGCGCATTCAGGAATTATTGCGCGAACTGGCTCTGCGCGCGCCGCCGCAGGCGCGCCCCGACCAGGGTCAGCGCAACGCGCTGTTTGCGACCGCACCAGGGGAGCAACATAGCCTGGGCACCTTAATGGTATCCGACTGTTTTGAACGCGCCGGATGGGCGTGCGAAGTCATGATCGAACCCACCACGTCCGAATTGACGGCAAAAATCGCGCATCACCACCATGATCTGGTTGGATTGACCGTCAGTTGTGATTGCTCTAGCGCCGCGCTCCGTGCAGTGTCCAACAACCCCGGCATCCGGATCATGGTCGGCGGACGTTCGATAAACGAGCGCCCCGAACTGCTCGGCGAGTGCGGCGCAGATGCGACGGCGAGTGATGCGCCGTCGGCGGTCGCGCTGGCCGAATATCTGGTTCCGGCAAAAGCGGGCATTTTCGACACCCCGATTTAGGGAACTGGTCAGGTCAATGAACCTTGAATCCTCCTCTGCAGATCAGATCCCCTTCAATGACCCTGAGGCGATTTTCGCGAATTTCCGGCAGGCGGATGTTATTGCGCTGGCCTATTCAGCGGGCGACTTCATTCTGGCGATCGACGATCAACATGTTGTGCGCGACATTGCCGCCAACGTCCGCGACCATGGCTTTGCCGTGCAGTGGATCGGACAGAAATGGGCCGACACGGTATCGTCGGAAAGCCGCGGCAAAATTGCCCAGATGCTTGACCCACACCACCCTTCACGGGCGCTGTGGCGGCAAGTCAACCACCCGCTAGAGGGCGATGATTTCCCGGTCAGCTACAAGATCATCAAGCCCGAAGATAGCGGTTGGAGCCTGGCCATCGGCCGCGACTTGCGCGCCATGTCCGCGCTGCAGCAGCGGCTGCTCAAAACCCAGCAGTCGATGGAGCGCGACTATCTGCATTTGCGCCAGACCGAGACGCGCTACCGTCTGTTGTTCGACAATATCGCCTATCCGGTGTTGATCGTGGCGGCCGATGACTATGACGTGCAGCAGGCCAATCACGCCGCCCATCGACTGCTTGAGGCCACGCCGGGCACGCTTGAGGGCAAGTCGCTATTTGCGCTGTTCGATGCCAACCAGCGCAGCGCGATTATTGCCTATTTCGGGGCCGTTACCGTGAACAGCGCGGTCCCACCGGTCGATGTGAAAATTTCCGGGCGCAACCAGGAAGTGAAACTGGCAGCCACCACTTTTCGCCAAACCGGGCGGCAATATTTGCTGGTCAATATCGACGATGGCACGCACCAGGTGCCAGTGCGCCGCGCTGACCATGATGTCCTGGCCTTCATCGAGCGCATGCCCGATGCCTTTGTGCTGGCCGACGATAAGCATGCGATTATCGCGGCCAATCGCGCCTTTGCCGAAATGGTGCAGGCGGGGTCGGTCGAACAATTGCTCGGGACGCCGCTAGGACGCTATATCGGCCGACCGGACGTCGATCTTAATCTGCTGCGCAAACAATTGCGCGACAATCAATATGTCCGCAACTTCAGCTCGATCGTGCAGGATATCGGCGGCGGCGAAGAGCCGGTGGAAATTTCCGCGCTGATGCTCGAACGCGACCAGCTGCTTTTTGGCTATTCGCTGCGCAGCGTGGGTCGGCGCGAGCGCGACCTCCCCGCCACTGGCCGCGAATTCCCGCGCTCGGTCGATCAATTGACCGAGCTGGTCGGGCGCAAGACGCTCAAAGAAATTGTGCGTGAAAGCACCGACCTCATCGAACGCATGTGTATCGAGGCAGCGCTGCTGCACACGTCGGACAATCGCGCCTCGGCCGCCGAAATTTTGGGGCTCAGCCGCCAAAGCCTCTATTCCAAGCTGCATCGCCACGGGTTGGGCAATCTGGTCGGCGATGATTAAGCCGCGAATCGGCCTGACGCATTTTCTGTCCAATTAATTTGACACTCCGTGTGGGCGGGCATAGCCTTTGCCCATGCCAGACTCGGCGCTCTTAACCCGTCTACCGCGCACGCCCGCGCCGCGTGATGTGCTGGCGCTCACCAAACCGGTCACGTGGTTCCCGCCGATGTGGGCCTTTTTGTGCGGCGCGGTCTCATCAGGCATGCCGCTGGCGGAAAATTGGCCGCTGCTGGTTGCTGGCACTCTGCTCACCGGCCCCTTGGTGTGCGGGACCAGCCAGGTCATCAACGATTGGTGCGACCGCCATGTCGATGCCATCAACGAACCCGATCGCCCGATCCCGTCGGGGCGCGTGCCGGGGCGCTGGCCGATCGGGATAGCGCTGGTCGGGGCCGCACTGTCGCTGGCACTGGGCGCGGCGCTTGGCAGCTGGGCTTTCTGGGCCACCTGCGCCGCCTTATTCTGCGGTTGGGCCTACAGCGCGCCGCCGCTACGCTTCAAGCGCAGTGGGTGGACCGGCCCGCTGGTCTGCGCGCTCAGCTATGAAGGGCTGGCCTGGTTTACCGGGGCCGCCGTATTGCTCGCCGCTGCGCCGCTGCTGCCGGTATTGGTCGTTCTGCTGCTCTATAGCCTTGGCGCGCACGGCATCATGACGCTCAATGATTTCAAGGCCGTGGCAGGGGACCGCGCGACCGGACTGCGTTCGCTGCCCGTGACGATGGGCGTCCGCAATGCCGCGCAGCTCGCGTGCGCCGTGATGGCGCTGGCGCAGATTGCCGTGATCGGCGTGCTGGCGGCGCTGGCGCTGTGGCTGTCGGCGGCGATCGTGACGCTGCTGCTGGTAGTTCAGCTCGGCTGCATGGTCCGGTTGGTGCGCGATCCGGCGCGGCTGGCCCCGTGGTACAATGCCACGGGTGTGTCGCTCTATGTGCTCGGCATGCTCGCCGCCGCGCTCGGGCTGGGCGGCCATATATGAACGGCACGGTCGGCCTCGGCTGGTTCGGTATCGTCCGGCTGGGCGCAGTGCAGGCGGCAATCGGCGCGATGGTGATGCTTGTTACCTCGCTGCTCAACCGCGTCATGGTGGTTGAATATGCGCTCGCCGCGGCGATTCCGGGCGCGCTCGTCGGCTGGCACTATGCCGTGCAATTGAGCCGCCCCTTGTGGGGTTACCGCGCGGACCAGTCGCCGCACCGCACCCCGTGGATCCTGACCGGCATGGGCGTGCTGGCGCTGGGTGTGCTGGTTGCCGTCGATGCCACCCTGTTCATGGGCGGCGGGCGCTGGTGGCCGCTGGTGCTGGCGGTGCTGGGCTATACGATGATCGGGCTGGGGGTTGGTATGGCCGGGACGGCGCTGCTGGCTCTGCTCGCTTCGCGCACCGCGCCTGCACGCAAACCCGGTGCGGCGGCCATTTGCTGGACCATGATGGTGGCGGGCATCGTGATCGCCGCCGCCACGGGACAGGCTTTCCTCGACCCCTTCAGCCCCGCGCGCCTTGCCATTTTCTGCAGCTTGGTGGCGCTGGGCGCCTTCCTGCTGGCGCTCGCCGCGCTGCACCGGGTTGAGGCGACCAGCCTGCCGGTCCCGCGCGACGCGCCGCCGCTGCGCCAGCCCTTTGCCGACACGCTGCGCGATATCTGGACCGACACGCAGGCACGCCAGTTCACCGGTTTCGTCTTCATTTCGATGCTGGCCTACAGCATGCAGGATCTGATCCTCGAACCCTTTGCGGGATTGGTCTTCGCGATGACGCCGGGGCAATCGACGGGCCTGGCAGGCGTCCAGCATCAGGGCATTTTGCTGGGCATGGTTATCGCGGGTGCGGGCGGCAGCATGCTTGCGCGCCGTTTTGGTCCGCGCCTCAAACTCTGGATTACCTGCGGCTGTTTGGCTTCGGCGCTGATGCTCGCATGCCTGTCGGTCGGCGCGGGCGTCGGGCCGGGCTGGCCGCTGGCTGCCAATGTCTTTGGCCTGGGCGTCGCCAATGGCGTGTTTGCGGTGGCGGCGGTGGGCGCGATGCTCGGCCTCGCCAGCGACGGCCACGGTTCGGGCGAGGGCGCGCGCATGGGGGTATGGGGCGCGGCGCAGGCAATCGCCTTTGGCCTGGGCGGCTTTTTGGGGGCGGTGCTGGTTGATGGCCTGCGCGCCGCGATTGGCGCGGACGGCGCGGCCTTTCAAGCGGTATTCGCATTGGAAGCGGGATTATTTGTACTGGCGGCAGTCGTTGCGGCAGGCACCCGCCTGACCCGCACCCGTGCAGCAGGAGGGGCGATAACGACATGACGCACAAAACCGACTTTGATGTCATCGTCGTCGGCGGCGGGCCTTCGGGCGCTACCGCCGCCCACGATCTGGCCTGCGCCGGACACCGAGTCATGCTGCTCGACCGGACTGGGCGGACCAAACCGTGCGGCGGCGCGATCCCGCCGCGGCTGATCAAGGATTTCGACATTCCGCTGTCATTGATTGTGGCGCGGGTAAAGGCGGCGCGCATCATCGCGCCGTCGAACAAGACCGTGACCATGCCGGTGGGCGAGGGTTTTGTCGGCATGGTCGACCGTGATGTGTTTGACGAATGGCTGCGCACCCGCGCTGCCGATGCCGGCGCGACGCGCGTCACCGGGCGGTGCGAAAATGTTGATGCCAGCGGCGACATCGCGCGCCTGACCTATCGCACGGGGCGCGATGGTACGCCGCAAACCGTCAGCGCGCGCGCGATCATCGGTGCCGATGGGGCGCGCTCGGCCGTCGCGCGGCAGTGCATCAAGGGCGGTGACAAGGTGCCTTGCGTTTTCGCCTATCACGAAGTCGTCGAAGTGCCCGACCAGATCAGCGAAGATTATGAGCCCGCCCGCTGCGATGTTTATTATCAGGGGCATTTGTCCCCCGATTTCTACGCCTGGGTCTTCCCGCACGGCAAGACTGCCAGCATTGGCCTCGGCAGCGCCAACAAGGGCTTTGCCCTGCGTGAGGCAACCGCGGAAATGCGCGAACAGGTCGGCCTAGCGCACTGGAAGACTTTGCGCCGTGAGGGCGCCCCCATTCCGCTCAAGCCCCTGAAACGCTGGGACAATGGCCGCAATGTGCTCGTGGTTGGCGACGCCGCCGGGGTGGTCGCGCCGTCGTCGGGGGAAGGCATCTACTATGCCATGACCGCCGGGCGCATGGGGGCGGACGCCGTCGCCGCCTTTCTCGCTACCGCCGATGCCCGCGCGCTGGCGGGCGCGCGCAAGGCATTCATGAAGGATCATGGCCGCGTCTTCTGGATTTTGGGCGTGATGCAATATTTCTGGTATTCCAGTGACAAACGCCGCGAACGCTTCGTCAAAATGTGCGCCGACCCTGACGTCCAGCGGCTGACGTGGGAAAGCTATATGAACAAAACGCTCACCCGGCGCGATCCCTTGGCACATGTGCGCATCTTCTTTAAGGACCTTGGCCATCTGTTCGGATTGCGCGCCGTAGAGGGTTGAGGGAGCGGAATGACCAAGGCGAGAATTTGGCCGATCCTGATTGCCGGGTCGCTGGCACTTGTCACCGCAATGGTTGGCGGCACCATCACCGTTTTGGATAATTGGTATTATTCGCTCCAGCAGCCGAGCTGGGCACCGCCCGGCTATATGTTCGGCATCATCTGGACTGCGGTCTTTGCCATGATCGCGCTTGCGGGCGTGTTCGCCTGGGAACGCGCGCCAACGCGGCGCGATGTGGAAATCAGCATCGGGCTGTTCGCGCTTAACGGCTTTCTCAATCTCGGGTGGAGCTTTCTCTTCTTTCGCCTGCATCGGCCCGATTTGGCCTTTTTCGAGCTGATCGCGCTGTGGCTGTCGATCGCCGCGCTGATATGGTTCTGCGGCCGCTTTTCACGCGGCGCAGCGCTGTTGCTGGTTCCCTATCTCATCTGGGTGACCATCGCCGGTGTGCTTAACTGGCAAGTGGTCCAGCTCAACGGGCCCTTCGCCTGAATGGAGCAATTTTTTGCTAGCGGCCGAGCGGTGGATGTTGTGCTGCTGGTGCTGCTGGTCGAGGGCGTCTGGCTGAAGGCACGCGGCCAACGCTGGGCCGATATCCTGCCCGCGCTACTTCCCGCCGTGCTGATGATGCTGGCCCTGCGCGCGGCGCTCACCGGCATGGCCTGGCCCTTTGTCTCGCTGCCGCTAGCGCTGGCCTTTCCCGTGCATCTCTATGACCTGCAGCGGCGGGGGATGCACAAAAAAGACCCGGCGGGTTAGGCCGGGTCTTCTTGGGGGCCAGGCAGGGTGCATGCCCGGCCTTTGCCGTTGTCGCCGTCAATATTCCGGCGCGTAATGATGCTCGATGGCCCAGAGATACCAATTGTCGACCACCGTGCCGGTCAGCAGGATGCCGATACCGCCGGTCAGCGGGCACAGCACCGCGAACCACCACGCCCAGCGGTGGATCGATTCCATCGTGGCGTTAAAGCCCATGGTCCAGCGCCAGAACAACGCTGCACGCTCCGATGCGGTACCGCGGTCGGTAATCTGTTCCAGCTCGCGCTCGCCGCCATAACGGCCGACCGCGAGAATGGTCGCGCCGTGCATCGCGAAAAGCAACGCCGAGCCGTACAGGAAGACAATCGAAAGCGCGTGGAACGGGTTGTAGAAGAGGTTCCCGTACTGGAGCGAGAAATTGTTGGTCCATTCAAGGTGCGAGAAAATGCCGAACGGCACTGCCTCGGACCACCTGCCCATGAAGAAGGGGCGGATGAAGCCCAGCACCAGATAGAGCCAGATGGCAGCGGCAAAGGCCCAGGACACATGCGTCCCCATCCCCAGCGCGCGCGCGCGGCGATAACCGCGCACCCACCAAAGAATGATGGACAGCGTCAGGAAGAAGCCGGCCATGATCCACCAGCCGCCTTCGTTCAGCGGCACAAAGGGCGAAAAGCCATGCTCGGGTCCCGGAGGATTGAGCGTCAGCCAGAAGAACTGGCGAACGAATTCGACCGGATCCCAGTTAACCGAGGCGGCCATGTTGAAGCCGATGATCTCGATAGCCAGGAAACCGAACAGCAGCGAGGCTAGCCCCAGCCAGCCGAGATAGATCGGCCCCAGCTGTGCCTGGCCGAATTTGCCCATCCAGTAACTGAACCCCGTTATCTCGATGCGGCGTTCATCCCCGGCGGGCAGGTGCATGCCCATTTCGGGGGCATAGGTCAGCTGCACCTGTGTGAATATGTTCTGATAGCGTGCCATTACCTAAGCTCCCCTCAAGACCAGATCGGAATGTTGCGCCACCATTCCCACCATTCGGGCCAGCCGCCCGCATAAAGCGGCCCCGCAATGATGATGCACACCGCGCTCCAGAATCCGGCGTTTAGCGCCAAAAACAGACCCAGCCGGTGGATGCCGATGGTGCCGACCGAATAGCCGATGAAGTCGCGGAAGAAGGTGTCCTCATATTCGGGCGTGCGTACTTCGCCCTTTTTGGGGTTCACCGCCGACAGGATCAGCGCGCCGTGCAGCGCCAGCGCAAAGCAGGTCGTAAAGAAGAACGACACCGCAATCATATGCGCCGGATTATAGTGGAAGTTCACATACATATAGCCGGTGTTCGACACCCAGTCCAAATGGCTGAAAATCCCGTAGGGAAAGCCATAGGACCATGCCCCCATCAGCACCGGGCGAAACACCACCAGCGTGACATAGGCCAGGATGGCAAAGCCGAAGGCGACGGGCACATGATATCCCATGCCCAGCTTGCGGCATATCTCCACCTCGCGCAGCGCCCAAGACACAAAGGCCCCGATCGCACACATGGTGATAATCTGCCAGAATCCGCCTTCTTTCAGCGGCGCGAGACCCAGCCCCACGCTTTCTGCCGGTGGATTGATCGAGATCAGCCACGGGTTCCACGTCGGCCCGATAGCCGCCGCATAGAAGATGAGCGCCGTCCCGAGGATCGCGCAAATCGCGGCCGTCACGCCGAAGAAGCCGACGTAAAAGGGCCCGATCCAGAAATCGAACAAATCGCCGCCGATCAGCGTGCCACCGCGAACACGATATTTTCGTTCAAAGCTTAACAACGACATAGCACATCCCCTGCCGCCACTGCTGACGCGCACCCGATGGATTGAAACAGTCTGTGCCTGGCCCGGAAGGGTCGTGACGCCTGCGGCGCCACGACCTCTTTGGGGCTAGGGTCTTATGGTCAGCCAGCCGGCGCTGCCGGATCGGCTGCCGCCGGAGCAGGCGCAGGAGCCGGGGCCGGAGCCGCCGGAGCCGCGGCCACAACCGCCGGGCCTTCGATCCAGTTGAACCTGTCAGTGCTGAGCAGGATGAAATGGATCAACAAAGCCAGCACGAACAGGAAGATCGCGAGCGCGACCAAGGTCCGGCGTGGATCGAAAATTAGCCAAATTCTCCACATGATACGGCCTCCTTATGCCAGCAAGTTCATGATGGTCGCGTTTGCGAGCTGCGTCGCGTCATTGATCATGGCGTAGCCATTGACGCTCGGAAACCACGGCCGCCACATCCACACCAGCACGTGCGCCACGATGGCGACGATGGTGAACATGATGAAGCTGCTCACAAACATTTTGTGAAATTCCTTGGCTTCTTCCGGGGTCAGATATGCCCCCGGGCCAAAGCGTTCGTTATCGCTCATAGTCCCTTCTCCATTTTAGCCCCATGCAAGCGGCGCGAAGCAGCTCTTCCGGGCACTCGCCTTGCAGCAAACGGCGCTGCACAGGTTGCGTTGGCCGGGGCACAGATGCCCCCCGGCAAATTTGCGAAAGCGGCGCTCATGCGCCCGCTCCCTGAAGCATGGTGGTCGCCAGCCGGTCGGCGGAGACATGATCCTCACCCGCCGCGCGTGCGCTACGCTCGGCGGCATCGCGCAGCCGCTTGGCTGCGGAAATACGCACCAGCACTGGCTGCGCTTCGACGATGGCGTCCAGTTTTTCCTTGGCGGCCGCGTCCCAGCTGAGGCCAGCCTCGCGCCGTGCCGGGGTGGCCGCGCCCGCGTCCATCTGCGTTGACAGCGGCAAAATGTGGAACAGCGCATCGAACAGCGCGTTGCACACTTCCTGCACCAGCCAGGTCGCGCCCGCATAGCCCATGTAGGGCGTGCCGGTATGCCGCCGGATCGCCGCGCCGGGGAAGCTCGCCGGAAGGAACATCCCCCGCCCGCCGCTTTCAGCGATATACATGCGCTCGTTATAGCTGCCGAAGGTGATCATCGCGGGCGTGTTGAAAATGGCGTCGCGCACCGCCTGATTGTCGGGCTTGACCCCCGCCCGCCGCGAAAACGCGAACGAACAGGGCAACCCCATGTCATCTTCCAGGAATTTGCGGATGCCGCGCGCGTAGGTTTCGTTGGCCACGATACCAAAGCTGGCGGTGGCGAAGAAATCCTGGGTGACCGAGCGCCACAAATCCCACAGCGGTTTGATTGTTGTGTGCTTCTCGCGCTCGATGAAGGGTTCGGGGTCTAGCCCAGTCAATTCGCCGAGCTGGCGCAGGAACAAGGTGGTCGATTCCAGCCCGATGGGTGCCTGAAGATAGGGCCGCTCGAGCAGCTCGCACAGCTTGCGGCCAAATTCGCGGTACATGCAGATATTGACCGAGGCGTTGGCCAGCTTGGCGATGTCGGCCAGATGGCTCCCCAGCGGGAAGACCATATTAACCTCGCACCCCATGCCTTCAACCAGCCGCCGGATTTCAGCCAGGTCGCTCGGCATGTTGAACATGCCATATGCGGGGCCAATGATGTTGACGCGCGGCTTAACGCCTTCCTTGCGCTCGGGCGCCGCGGGCATTTTTTTGGGCCCAAATTCGGTCCACAGCCAGGCGAGCGCCCGGTCTTCGGACTGCCACTGGTCCTCGTCGATGGTGCGCGGCAGGAAGCGCTTGATATTGGTGCCCTCGGGCGTCACCCCGCCGCCGATCATTTCGGCAATCGATCCGGTGACGACGACCGCGGGCAGATCAGGGTCGAGCGCGGCCCAGGCACGTTTCATGGCGCCTTCGGTCCCGGTCTTGCCCAGCTCTTCTTCGCCAAGGCCGGTGACGACAATCGGCAATTCATGCGGCGGCAGCCCGTCGGTGTAATGCAGCACCGAGGTGACCGGCAGATTTTCGCACCCCACCGGACCATCAATGATGACCTGCAGCCCTTTGACCGCGGTAAAGGCATAAACCGCGCCCCAATAGCCGCCCGCGCGGTCGTGATCGAGGATCAGCGTCATGACCCGATCGCCTCCGCTGCCTTGGCCGCCGCGGCATTTTGCGCGGCATATTTGGCCTTGAACTTCGGTCGGTCGGTCGGGGTATCCTCCCAGATGCCCGCCGTATGCCCGCTGCCGACACCTTCGAAAAAGGCGTGCATCCGGTCAAAGCGCGCCTTGTTGCCGATGGCGGCATTGACAACCTGCGCCAAGCTGCCCGCCCCCGCCGGACCCATCAAAGGGCGCGCGGAGATAAGGTTGGTGAAATAGAGCGCCGGGATGGCTTTGGCCTTGGCATGCTGCACCACCGGCGTTGTGCCGATGGCAAGGTCGGGGCCAAATTCCTCGACCGCCGCGATATCCTGTTCCAGGCTCGCGCGATATTGCACGCGCACCCCGCGCGCCGTCAGCCATTCGCGGTCCGGCTCCGACCAGGGCGTGCGCGGACAGGCGGTGCCAACATAAGGCACGTCAGCCCCGCTTTCGATCAGCAGCCGCGCAACCAGCAGTTCGGAACCTTCATAGCCCGACACGGTGATGCGGCCCGCAATGGGTTTGGCCTTCAGCGCGGCGTCGATGGCGGGCAGGACGGCATTTTGCGCCAAAGCAATCTGGTCGGCGCTGGCACCCGTCGCTGCGCCGATCGCCGCGAGCCATGCCGCCGTCCCGTCGCGCCCGACCGGTGCGGAGCCGACCACGGTACGCCCCGCCGCTTCAAATTCGCGGACACTGGCGGTGTAGAATGGGTGGATGGCGGCCACCACCGCGCAATCGAGGGCGGCATAAAGCTCGCGCCATTCGCGTGTCGGCACCGTCGGCCCCGCCGCCAGCCCCAGCGGCGCCAGCATCAGGCCGATGCCCATGGGATCGGCGGGGAACATTTCGCCCAATAGCGTCACCGACGGTTTGTCGCTGCGCGACGCCGGCGCGGCGACCGGCCCCTGTTTGGCTTCCAACCGCGCATAGTTCAGCATCGCACCGGCGAGTACGTCCTTGGCCTCGGCATGGGTCGGAATACCGAACCCGGGCACGTCGATACCGATAATGCGCACGCCGTTGATGGCGTCGGGCAGCAGGCGCAGCGGCACCCCGCTGGCGGTGGGTACACACAGGTTGGTGACAACGATGGTGTCGTATTTTTCTGGGTCGGCCAATTGCTCGACCGCTTCCTTGATATCCTCAAACAGCTTGCCGGTGACGAGCGTTTCGGAACTGAAGGGGACATAGCCAACGCTGCGCCGCGCACCATAGAAATGGCTGGTGAAGGTCAGTCCGTAAACGCAGCACGCCGATCCCGATAACACCGTCGCCGTCCGACGCATCCGCAGGCCGACGCGCAGCGATCCAAAGGCCGGGCACATGGATTGCGGCTGGTCGTGCGGACCGACCGGATAATCGGCTGCGTAGCGGTCGAGGACGTCGCTCTTACCGGCCTGCCGCGCGGCCTCACGCATGGTATCTTTCGACGAACAGCCGCCACCCGCGCCCAGATCGATGCGGTCGCGCGCACGATCAAGTTCAGCCGGGGCGGTTGGTTCAGTCATGCATCATACCTCGTCATAAATCACTTCGAGCGTCGGTTTGGTCTCATAGGTTCCGCCGCGCATGTCGGCCTGGGTGGCAGGATAAAGGGTGAAGTCGGCGCCGGTCACATCGGCGCTGAACAGGCCAAGCAACCCGTCCTGATCGAGCGGAGCCGGGCGCAGCGGCGGCGCAGCGGCGACATTGATCGCCAACTCTTCGAACAACGAAGCCCACTGGCCACCCGGCTTGCCGATAATCTGGTAATTCGCCGATTTCTTGCGGATATCCTCGTTCGCGGGAATTGCGGTCAGGATGGGTATGCCGACGGCTTCGGCAAAGGCATTGGCCTCTCCCGTCCCGTCATCCTTGTTCAGGATCATGCCGGCAACGCCGACATTGCCGCCCATTTTGCGGAAATATTCGACCGCCTTGCAGACATTGTTGGCAACATAAAGCGATTGCAGGTCGTTCGACGCGACCACGATCACCTTCTGGCACATGTCGCGCGCAATCGGCAGGCCGAAGCCGCCGCACACCACGTCACCCAGAAAATCGAGCAGGACATAGTCAAAGCCCCACTCGTGAAAGCCCAGCTTCTCCAGCGTTTCAAAGCCGTGAATAATGCCGCGCCCACCGCAGCCGCGCCCAACCTCGGGTCCGCCCAACTCCATTGCGAATACGCCATCGCGCTGGAAGCACACATCCTCGATGCCGATTTCCTCGCCTGCCAGCTTTTTGGCCGACGACGTCTCGATAATCGTCGGGGTCGACTTGCCGCCAAATAGCAGGCTGGTGGTGTCCGATTTGGGATCACAGCCGATCAGGAGCACGCGCTTGCCCTGCTGCGCCATCATGTACGACAGGTTGGCGAGCGCGAAGCTCTTGCCGCTGCCGCCCTTGCCATAAATGGCAATGATCTGCGTTTCCTTGGTCACCGCCCCCGTCGCTACCGCATCGGGTTCGATTGCCGCTTCGTCGCGCAGCGCCTGGACATCCAGCATCGTCATTCGCAATCGCTCCAGTCGAGCACCATTTTCAGGCACTCTGGGTTTTCAAAAGCTTCGGGATAAGCCGCTGCCGCATTGCTCACCGGCTCGATGCGCGAGATCAGCCCATCGAGGTGCAGGTTACCGGCCTCAATCAGCGCACGCACCGAGGCGAGGTCATCGGGCTGCCATTCGGCGGCGATGCGCAGCCGCGCCTCGCGCTGAAAGGCTGGTGCAAAGGCAAAGGCGATCGGATCGCAGTAGAAGCCAGCCAGCACCAGCTCGCCGCCCTTGGCCAGCCGCCCGATAAACTGGTCCAGCGATGCCGCATCACCGCTGACATCATAAATGGTGCGATAATCGTGGCGGTCATCGTCTTCAGGATGGATCACACGATAGCCATCGGCCCCGCCCATACGCAGCGCGTTGGTATCCCATACCGTGGGGGCTGGCGCGCCCGCCGCCACGGTCAACCGCGCCATCAGGCGACCGAGCACCCCGTGCCCGATAATCAGCTGCGGCAGGTCGCCGCGCGAAATGGCATGCAGTGCCGTGGCGGCGAGCGCATAAAGAATGCCCTGCTCCGCCAGCCGCTCCTCAACCGGCATGGCGCGCGCTGAACCAATCACCACACGGCGCGCGGCGCCGCCAAACAGCCCGCGTGCGTCATGATAGCAATTGGCGCCCGGAACAAAGACCCACTCGCCAATCCGCGCACGCGCCTCGGCGCCGGCGTCGACAATGCGTCCAACCGATTCGTATCCCGGAACAAGCGGATATCCCATGCCGGGGAAGTTTGGCATCTGCCCGGTCCACAGCAGTTTTTCAGTGCCAGTGCTAATGCCGCTAAAGTTGATTTCCACCAGCACGTCGCTCGGACCAATCGATTTCAGCGCGGTTTTGCGCATCACCAACTGGCCCGGTGCTTCAAAAATGATGGCGGAACTTTGCAAAACGCCCTCTTCCTCGACCCCGCTCATCAGGCTGCATTGGCCAGATAGAGTCTCTCTCACCTGTCAAGCTATATGAACGCTTTTGAATGTCAAATTATTTGGACACTTTGGTGTCACTTTGTCGCGACAAGGGCGCTGGTGATGATGGGTTGGGCGGTGGCAATGCGGCGAACACGACGAAATCCCGCCGCATGCAGCATCGCCTGCAAGCTGCCAAAGCTGCGCGGTCGCCCTGACCCCATGGCCCACAGATACAGGCCAAAATAGGCATCGCCCATGCGCGGCGCGACCGATTCGTCCGCCAACGGTTCGACGATCAACAAACGGCCATCGCCGGGCAATGCTGCAAAAATGCTGCGCAGCAATCTTTCCGCCACGGTATCATCGTGATCGTGCAAAATGCGCACCAGCGTCATCAGATCGTGGCCCATGGGCAGCGGATCGCTTTTGAAACTCCCGCCAATGAGTGAGATGGGCCGCACAGGCGGGTCGGCAGCAAATCTTTGTTCGGCCAGTGCCACCACTTCCGGCAAGTCGAAGATACCAATGTCGATGCCGGGCACAGCCGCCGCAACCGTGCGCGCGAAGGATCCCGATCCGCCGCCAATGTCCAGCATGCGGCGCGATGCGCCAAAGTCGAATCGCCCCATGATCTCAGCTACGACCATTGGCTGAGTCGCCGCCATCAGGGCCGAATAAGGTGCTGCCTCCTGCGCCGCGTCTTCCGGCTGGCGAGCAACATAGGTCCAAAATCGCGACAGGGCCGTCGGCGCGCTGCGCCCCGCGCGCAGCAGGTCAAGCGGAGCAGCAAGATCGGCGTAGAGCAATTGATGGTGGGCAATCATTGCCTGCCCCCCGCGGTTTGGTTTCAGCTCCGCTCCCGCGCTTCCCAGCGTCCAGAGGCCTGGCTGCGGCGACTCGGCAAGCCCAAGTGCAGCAGCAGCACGCAGCAAGCGGTCCGTTGCATCGGGCGGCAGGCGCGCATGCGCGGCGACCGCAGCATCGCTGCGCAACACCCCGTCCAGAAATTCAAGCAAACCTGCTTCGACGAACGCTGCCAATATCTGCGAATAGACAAAACCTGCGACCAGATCGAACTGCGCCGCCGCACGCCGCCGCGCTACGCCGCGCGTCAATATGTTGCGCGCCGCCCAATGCTGGAAGCGCGCGCTTCCCAGAATCCGGTTACGCCACAACACCCAGCGGGACCGGGCATTGAGCGCACTGGGCGGCAGGTCATATTTAGCAGACATATTCAACTGTCCAACAAACTGGACGTCTGTTACGCTGCGGTCAAATATTTAGCGATGGAGGCGAACCAGCGTGGCGCAGCGCCAGGACCCTGTGGTGATTATCGGCGCTGGAATCGGCGGACTGGTCGGTGCTGCGCTGTTGGCGGCGCGCGGGGTTCCGGTAACGCTGATTGAGCGGGCGGACCACCCGGGCGGCAAGGCACGGCAACTGCCGGTGGGCGACGTGATGGTCGATGCCGGCCCGACCGTTTTCACCATGCGCCCGATCATCGATGCCATCTTCGCCGAAGCGGGGGCAACCGTGGACGATCATGTGGTCTTACGCCGCGCGACTCGCCTTGCGCGTCACAGCTGGGGACATGGCGAACGGCTCGATCTCTTTGCCGATTTCGAAGAAAGCTGCGACGCAATTGCCCGTTTTGCCGGGATGAAGGCCGCCGAGGGCTATCGCAGTTTTGCCGCCGAAGCACGGCGCATCCACGACATCCTCGACAAAAGCTTTTTGCAGAACAGCAAAACTTATCCCCCCGGGCTGATGTGGCGCATTGGGTTATGGCGTATCGGCGCACTGCTCGCGATCCGCCCATATGAAAGCTTGTGGAAGGTCATGGGCGAACATTTTGCCGACCCGCGCCTGCGCCAACTATTCGGTCGCTATACCACCTATTGTGGCTCCTCGCCGTTCAAGACCCCGGCAACCTTGATGCTGATTGCCCATGCCGAGGCGCAGGGGGTGTGGGAAATTGCCGGCGGCATCAGCGCGCTGGCGCAGGCGCTCGCCAATGTCGCCGCGGCCAATGGTGCGACGCTGCGCTATGGTGATGGAGTCGCGCAAATCCTGACCGCACGGGGACGCGCTGCCGGTGTCGCGCTGGCTAGCGGCGAACGCCTTGCCGCGTCGGCGGTGCTGTTCAACGGCGACCCCGCCGCGCTGGGAACGGGACTGCTGGGCCCCGACGTCTGCGGCGCTGCGCGCGCCACACCGGTGAAAGCGCGCTCGCTATCGGCGATGGTGTGGCTGGCGCACGCCCGCACCAGCGGCTTCGACCTTGCCCACCATAATGTGTTTTTCTCCGGCGATTATCCGGCCGAGTTCGACCAGCTGGCGCGCGGCGAGGTGCCGCAGCAGCCCACCGCCTATGTTTGCGCCCTGGATCGCGGCGAGGGTCGCGCCGCACCAGCAGACCGCGAGCGATTGCAGATTATCGTCAATGCGCCGCCCAACGGCGACACCCATGAATATGTTGCAGAGGAGAGGCAAAAATGCACAGCGAACATGCTGGCGAGCTTGCGGCGCGGCGGACTGGAGCTGGAATCGGGGTCTCCGCATCATCTGCTTACCCCGACGGATTTTTCGGCGCGCTTCCCGGCGACGGGTGGAGCCCTTTATGGACGGGCCTCGCACGGGTGGGCGGCAAGCTTCCTGCGCCCCGGCAGCCGGACCGCGATCCCTGGGCTTTACTGCGCGGGCGGGGCGACCCATCCGGGCGCGGGGGTGCCGATGGCCGCCTTATCGGGGAAGCTGGCGGCACACGCGCTGTTGTCCGACCTTGGTTTGACGAAGCTGTCACGCCCCAGGGCTATCGCTGGTGGTATGTCGACGCGATCAGCGACGACGGGCGCCACGGCCTGACCATCATCGCCTTTATCGGCAGCGTTTTTTCCCCCTACTACAAGCGATCCGGGCGCAGCACGCCGGTGAACCACAGCTGCCTCAACGTCGCGCTCTATGGCCCACGCGGCCGCTGGGTAATGACCGAGCGGGGACATCACGACACCATCCAGAGCGCCGACGAGCTGGCGATCGGCCCCAGCGCGATGCGCTGGGAGCGCGACCGGCTGATCATCGATATCGAAGAACGCGACATCCGGCTGGGCGTGCCGTGGCGGCGGCGCGTTGCCGGGCGGGTCACCTTACACCCCGTGATGCTCAATCCGCAGGCATTCAAGCTTGATCCAGCGGGCCGCCACCATTGGCATGCAATAGCCCCGCTGGCACGGGTCGAAGTCGACATGGCACAGCCAGGTCTGCGCTGGTCGGGAAACGCTTATCTCGACGGCAATTATGGCAGCGAGCCGCTGGAAGCCGGTTTCAAACATTGGCAATGGTCACGCGCGCACGTCGGCCGCGAAGTCGCGGTGATTTACGAAGGCGAACGCCGCGACGGCAGCCCCTTTGCCAGCGCGCTGCGCTTCGACCGGCGCGGACGGGTGCAGGACGAGGAATTGCCCCCCGTCGCTCCGCTTCCCCGCACCGGATGGCTGATGAAACGCACGACACGCGCTGACCGAGGGTTCGCCCGCGTAGCCAAAACCTGGGAAGACGCCCCCTTCTATGCGCGTTCCAAACTGGCCATGAACCTGTTCGGTCAGCCGGTGACCGCGGTGCAGGAAAGTATCGCGATGGACCGGCTGGTGCACCCCGTGGTGCAATTCATGCTGCCCTATAAGATGCCGAGGGAAGCCTAGTCCGGCTTGGCGTCTTTGCCTGCGGCCTTTTCCTTGTCCTTGGCAATCTCACGGTTGATCGAGCGCAGCTGCCAAAAGCCCAGCCCCAGCGCGACGACGCCGACGAAGATGATTTCGATAAAGCCATAATTGTCGAGTGAACCCATCGCCTGTCTCCTCCCGGCCACTGCTACGCCGGCGCGGCACCCTGCGCAAATGCCGTGATGATGGCCACAGCTTCCGCCGGTGCCTCCTCATGCGCCAGATGGCCATGCGCGACCCGCTGGGTTTGACAACCCGGGATCAGCGCCGCTGCAGCCAGCACATCTTTTTCCGCAATCGCCGCATCACGGGCCCCGTGTACCAACAGCACTGGCCCAGCAACCGCACCCAGCCGGTCACGCAATGGCTCCAGCTGCCAGTTCGCCATCATCCGGATGGCGCCGTCGCAGTGCCCCGAAGTGCGGAACAGGCGCTGGTAGTATCGCTCGCCATTGGCATCGATGGTCGAACCCGTGGCCCGCTGCAAAAACTTCGCGGTTTCGCCCGGTCCACTTGCCAGCCGCGCGAAAATGATGGCCACGAACGGATTGGAGAATAATATCTTGGCAAGCGCAGGAAACAGCCGTGCCGCAAGACCGGGAAAGGGCATCAGCGCGGGCGTGAAGCCCACCACCCGCGCTTCCCAGCCGCGGGTTAGCGTCAGCTGCAGCCCGATGGCCACCCCGGCGCTGTGCCCGACAATCAAGTCCGGCACCGCGCCCAGTTCATCGAGCAACACCCCCACCGACGCCGCCATCCCCGGCAGCGTCGCGCGTCGACCCAGATTGGGCCGGGTAAAGCCATGGCCAGGCAGATCCATGGCAATCACGCGGTAATGCTGCGCCAGCAGCGGCAGCACATCCCGCCAGCTGTGTGTCGCCGCGCCCGTGCCATGCAGCAACAGGCAGACAGGGCCGCTGCCCATCTCCTGCACATGCCAGCGATAGCCGTCGGCCGCGACAAAGTGGCTGGCTTCGCGGTTGGGCCAGTCGGCGCCGTCACGCTCCCATTCGGGATAGCGGCTCACGGCGCGCCTACGCTTTCCACAGCTGCGACTAGCGCGGCGCTGCCTGCGCGGGGTAGCGGGACGTAACGCCCCCCCAACGCCTCAGCGAGCGACGCCGCCTCGGCCGTCGGGCGCGGGGCGATGTCGATGACGACGCTCGCATGCCCGGCGCTGCGCAGCGCGTTAGCCGCCACCTCGGCTTCGGCCATCGCCTCGGCACGGCCGGCGCTACCGTCGCGCCGGACATTGGCCTTACCGTCGGTCAAGAGCGCGATGACCGGCGTCTGTCCGCTACGCTGGGCGTTGCTGGCAAGTTGCTGCGCCGCGATCAGGCCAGCAGCCAGCGGCGTGCCCCCACCGCCCGGCAATTCGGCCAGCGCCCGGCGCGCGCGCGTTAACGACCGCGTCGGCGGCAACAGCAACTCGGCGCCTTCCTTGCGAAAGGCAATCAGCGCGACCTGCGCGCGTTTGACATAGGCCGCGGCCAGCATCAGCTCGACGGCGCCCTTGGCCTCGGCCAGCCGCGACATGGCCGCCGAGCCCGATGCATCGACGGCAAAAATGGTTAACGTCCCGCGCCGCTCCTCAAACGCGCGCACGCGCAAATCATCTTTGCGAATATGTACCCGCCGACCATCAGCCGGCTTGGCATCGCGGCGGCGGATGGCCTGCCACGGCGCGGCGGCACGCAGACTGGCGATCAGCGCCAATTTCCGCCCTTGCCCGGGCACCCCCGGTCGCGCGCCCAGCGGCCGCCCGCGATGTGCCGATTTCTGTCGGTCACCGCTGCGCCCGCCCGTCGCACGCCCACCCCCGCGCGCACGGCGCTCAATTTGGTCGAGGATGTGCGGCGGAATGGCGGCGGCAGCGGCCTCCAGTACCAAATCGTCCAGCTCGCTAGGGTCGATGTTACGGGCGCTGTCGTCACCGGGTTGGTCGTCGGGTGGCGACGCATCTTCGCTCTCGGCTTCCGGCGGCGGCGCGGGTTGCGGCACCATCGTCGCGCGTGGAGCAAGCGCTAAGCGCACGGCGGCGGCGATGTCGTCGTCATCCACGCCCGATTTATCATGACGCGCAGCATGCGCCCGCGCCGCAGTGTGCACAAAGTTGAGCGCGCGGACCGATGTGACGCCAAGGGCGGAAGCAGTGGCGGCGAGGACAGTCAGCTGCACGTGATCGAGCTGCGCAACATCGGCAATGGCTTTATTCCCCTTTTCCGTCTGCCCCGAGCTTGTCGAAGGGCGAGCGGAGTAGGATAAACTCCCCACATCGCAATGAAAGGCTACTCGCTCGGCCAGCGCCGCTGGCACTCTCTCCTCCGCCTCGCGTCCATCATCCAGCAGGATCATCGTCAGTCCACCGGCGTCCATTGCCTGCGCAAGATGCGCCGCAACATCGGCGCGCAGACGTTCGGCCATCGGCACTACCACTGCTCCGCTTCGCGCGGCTTCGAGCAATCCGGGACGCATGACCGTGGCGCCGCTGGCAAGCGTTGCGGTCAGGTCGAGACCGCCCAGCAACCGTTCGGCATCGACATTGGCGGGAATACGCACCAGCGGCGCAATAGCCGCCGAAATCTCGGCTAGCATCGCGTCGCGGGCCGGTCCGTCGCCGCGCAAAATGATGCCGCCAAAGCGCTGCGGGTCGCGCAGGAACAGGGTCAGCGCAAGCGCTGCGTCACTCACCCGAAGAGCTCGGCCAAAGCGCGCTCGATCCGCACCGTGGAGCCGGTTTCATCGAGCACATTGCGCCGCAGCCGGTGGCGCAGCGCGAGCGGCGCGACGGCTTTTAGGTGCTTGCGTGTCGCTGCCTTGGCGCCGTCAAGCGCCGCGCTCGCCCGCGCGGCGCGCAACAATGTCAATTCACCGCGCAAGCCGTCAGCGCCCACAGCCTTACACAGCTGCGCCATATCTTCGAACAGCGCGTCAGGCACCGCAACCTTGTCGAGCGCCGCTTTGGCGCGCGCGATGCGCTTCAAGATTTTGGCATCGGCTTCGGCCCATTCGGCGGCGAAAGCGGTCGATGCAGTTTCGTGCGCGGCACAGCGTTTCATAATCTCGACGCGGTCGGCGATGGCCTCGGGCGTACGCACCTCGACCGAGAGGCCAAAGCGGTCGAGCAATTGCGGGCGCAACTCGCCTTCTTCAGGGTTGCCGCTGCCCAGTAGCACGAAGCGCGCAGGGTGGCGCACCGACAGCCCGTCACGCTCGACCAGATTCTCGCCCGACGCTGCGACGTCGAGCAACAGGTCGACCACATGATCCTCAAGCAGATTAATCTCGTCGATATACAAAAACCCGCGATGCGCTTTCGCCAGCAGTCCGGGCTCGAAGCGCCTTTCGCCATGCGCCAGCGCGCGTTCCAGGTCTAAAGTGCCGAGCACCCGGTCCTCGGTCGATCCCAGCGGCAGGTCGACAAAAGGCACGGGCGCCTTCACCGCCTTCACCTTCGCCGCAGGATCATAATCGGGGCTGCGTTCTATCTCTTCGGGTGCACAACCAAAGCGGCAGCCCTTGACCACGCTAATCGGCGGTAACAATGCGGCCAGCGCGCGCGCAGCGGTCGACTTGCCCGTCCCGCGGTCGCCGAAAATCATCACCCCGCCGATGCGCGGATCAACCGCCGCCAGCAACAATGCGCGCTTCATCTCGTCCTGACCGACGATGGCGCTGAAAGGAAACCCACCCATAGCCGCTATCGCTAACACAGCAGCGGGGGAGCGCAAGCGGCAGGCACACGAACCCGCGCATTTAACGCTGTCCTACAGCGCGCAAATCTGCTTCATTCGCCCCGATACAAATGCTTCGCGCGCCTGTTGCGCTTACCCTGCATCGCAAAGTCATGTTGAAAATGGCCGAGGGGGAGGGGGAGGGTATCCTTCTACTTTCTGAGAAATGCGCGGTTTTTGCGCTACAGGGAACGGCTTGACTTGCCCCCCCTGGATAGGGATAATTGGTTTCAAGTGAAACTAAATTGACACAGGATAGTTAGATGTCCGATTTGTTCGACAATCCGCTGGGCCTCGACGGCTTTGAATTCGTCGAATTTTCCGCGCCCGAAAAAGGCGTGCTCGAACCGGTGTTTCAGGCGATGGGCTTTACCCTGGTCGCACGCCACCGTTCAAAGGACGTCGAACTGTGGCGGCAGGGCGAGATCAACCTGATCGCCAATTACGAGCCGCGCTCACCCGCTGCCTATTTCGCCGCCGAGCACGGGCCATCGGCGTGCGGCATGGCGTTTCGCGTGCGCAACGCCGCCAAGGCCTATGCCGAAGCGATCGAGCGCGGCGCCGAACCGGTCGAAAGCAAGACCGGCATCATGGAATTGCGCATCCCCGCGATCAAAGGCATCGGCGGGGCGTTCATCTATCTGGTCGATCGCTATGCGACGCTCGATGAACCCGACGCCTTGTCCATCTATGACATTGATTTCGAATTTGTGCCCGGCGTGGACCGCAATCCGGTCGGTGCAGGTTTCAAAAAAATCGATCACTTGACCCACAATGTCTATGCCGGACGCATGGCGCATTGGGCGGCCTTTTACGAGCGCGTCTTCAATTTCCGCGAAATCCGCTACTTCGATATCAAGGGCGAATATACCGGGCTGACTTCCAAGGCGATGACGGCGCCCGACGGCAAAATCCGCATTCCCTTGAACGAGGAAGGCAAGGCGGGTGGAGGCCAGATCGAGGAATATCTGCGCGAATATAATGGCGAGGGCATCCAGCATATTGCCTTCATCTGCGACGACCTCATCACCTGCCTCGACCGGCTCAAGGCGAACGGCGTGCCGCTGATGACCGCGCCGCCCGCCACCTATTATGCGATGCTTGAAGAGCGGCTGCCCGGCCACGGAGAACCGGTCGAAGAACTGAAGGCGCGCGGCATTTTGCTCGATGGATCGACCGAAGCGGGCGATGCGCGCTTGCTGCTCCAGATATTTGCGCAGCCGCAGATAGGCCCCGTGTTCTTCGAATTCATCCAGCGCAAAGGCGACGAAGGCTTTGGCGAAGGCAATTTCACCGCGCTGTTCAAATCGATGGAGCGCGACCAACTGGAACGCGGCGCGCTGGCGGTGGAGAGTGCAGAATGAGCCACCCGGTCAAACTCGGCGGCATCCATCACGCCGCTTATCGCTGTAAAGACGCCAAAGAGACGGTGGAATGGTATGAACGCGTGCTCGGCATGCGGTACACCACCGCATTTGCCGAGGATCATGTGCCATCGACGGGCGAATATGACCCCTATATGCATGTATTTCTGGAGGCCGGGAACGGCAATATCCTTGCCTTTTTCGAACTGCCCAACCAGCCGGAAATGGGCAAGGATCCCAATACGCCCAAATGGGTTCAACACCTCGCCTTTCGCGTGCCGACGCTCGATGCTTTGCTCGCGGCGAAAGCGCATATAGAGGGCGAAGGCATCGACGTGCTCGGCCCGACGCATCATGGCATTTTCAAATCCATCTATTTCTTCGACCCCAACGGCCACCGCGTCGAGCTGGCCTGCGACATCGGCACGGCCGACCAATATGCCGAACTCGCGCGGGTCGCCCCGCTGATGCTCGACGAATGGAGCCAGACCAAAAAGGCCCCGCGCCACGCCGACTGGCTGCATCAGGCGGCCAATGAATGACGGCGGTGCCCGCCTGGCCCCCAGCCAGCACACCGCGCCTTTATGTCGCTGAACCGCTCA
Source organism: Sphingopyxis sp. sgz302558 (assembly GCF_057220455.1). Classification (NCBI taxonomy): domain Bacteria; kingdom Pseudomonadati; phylum Pseudomonadota; class Alphaproteobacteria; order Sphingomonadales; family Sphingopyxidaceae; genus Sphingopyxis; species Sphingopyxis sp. sgz302558. The sequence goes on from NZ_JBXPUZ010000001.1 coordinate 233,794, forward strand.
GCGAAGGCGCCAGCCTGACCATCGACGGCAATGCCGCCCATTATCTGCGCAACGTTATGCGGATCGCCGATGGCGCGCCGCTGTGCCTGTTCGACGATGTCAGCGGCGAATGGCTGGCTAGCTGCTCGCTGTCCGGCAAGCGCAGCGTGGTCGCGACGCTGACGCACAAGCTGCGCAACCGCGAGGCCGTGCCCGACCTGTGGCTGTGCTTTGCACCGATCAAAAAAGCGCCGCTCGACTGGCTGGTGGAAAAGGCGACCGAACTTGGCGCGGCGCGGCTGGTGCCGATTATGACCGAGCGCACGATCGTCGACCGCGTCAATTTGGACCGGCTGCGCGCCATCACGGTCGAGGCCGCTGAACAATGCGGGCGCACCGCACTGCCCGAACTGGTCGCGCCGATCCGGTTGCCTACGCTGCTCGCCGACTGGCCCACCGGACGCACCCTGCTGTTCGCCGATGAAGCCGGCGGAGATCCGGCGGCGAGCGCAATGGCGGATTCCCCTGCCCCTGCCGCGCTGCTCACCGGCCCCGAAGGCGGCTTCACGGACCGCGAGCGAGCACTGGTTTTGGCGCACCCCGCCACCCGCCGCTTTTCGTTGGGACCACGCATATTGCGGGCGGAAACGGCGACTCTCGCCGCCACAGCCATATGGATGGCTAATTCACCCGACCCCTGAACCGCAGGGTAAAGCTGGGCTGGGTCGTCGCCGTGGCCGCGGCCATGGTGCCGGTCGGGGCGATCCGCACCCCCCGCACATTGGGGTCATAGCCCGCCGCTGGCGTATAGGTGAAGGGCGCGCCGCCGCTGGGCTGGCTGGAAAAACTGACCATCGTCGCGGGATTGAAGGCGTTGAGACCGCTAGCCGTCGTCCCATTGGTAAAGGTCACCGGGGTCGATGCGTCGTAGGTGAAATTGGCGGGCAGGACATCGGCAACGATAATTGAACTCGCGGTCACCGTCTGGTTGCCAGCGTTGGTTACGCTGATGGCATATTCGACCACCGCGCCCGGGATCAGCTTGGGATTGATGGTGCCATTGACGGGATCGGAAATGACCGTCGATGTTTTGGTCACCACCAGATTGGCGGTGGCCAGCCGCGTGTTGGTCAGTGTGCACGTCACGACATCGCCCAGTTGCGGTGTCAGCGCGCCTGGATAGGTCGTTGGCAGCACGGTCGAAGATGACCCGAAAGCGTTGGTGCACGCCATGGTCTGGCTGTAGTTGCCCAGGTTTCCGGTACCCGCAGCAATCTCGTCAAGCGTTAGCGCGGTACCCGCGGTCATCTGTACCAGCCCAGTATCACCGCCGGTCACCGTTCCCCCCGTGCCACTGGTCGTCGCCGACGCCAGCACTGCTGCGCCATTACGGATCCGAACCGTGAACTGATCCCCGGTAAAGCGCCGTCCGGAGCCGCCCAAGGCTTTGCGCAATTGCACGTGCGGAAAGGCGGCATTGGTGAAATTGCAGACCAGCGCGTCGCCAAAGGCCAGCGCGCCAAGCACATAGCTGGTCGTCTGCACATTGACCGGCAACGGAGTCGAAGACCCCGACGTACTGTTGGTACAGGTCAGCGACGATCGATATTGGCTGATGCTGCTGACGCTGCCTGCGGCCATGGCTTCGCTGAGCGTCAGCGAAATGCCCGACGCCAGGCTGACCGCGGTGGCGGCGAAGGGTCCATTGCCGGTGCCCGTCGTCGTTCCCGTCGCCAGCGTGCCGCCCGATGAAGTCGCCGTGACATTGAAGGTGAACTGATCCGCTGCGTTCACCCGCGCTCCGGTAATCAGCTTGTTCAAGCGGATGGACGCAAATCGCACCGCGAACATGACCCCCTGCAACCCGCCCGCCTGCAACTGGGCGGTTACCGTGGTGGGGCTGTTCGACCCGACGATATGCCCCCCAACCGTACCGGGCGCACCAGTTACCGTGAAGGTGGTGGTGCCTGCGCCGCTGATTGCTGGATAATTGTTGCCGCTGATCGGCGGCACAATATCCAATACCGTCCAGGCCGACCCATTGGTCGTGTAAATCAGCGACTCACCATCGTTGGACGATTCGGCATCGGCCACCACAAAGCTGTAAGCCGTCACCGCGCTGGCCCCGGCGGGCGGGGTGATCAAGATGTTGGAGATGGTGATGAGGCGGGTCCCAGCCGCAGCAGTGTAAAGGATGGGCCGCCCGGGAATCCCGAGAAAGGCGGTATTGCCCACCGCAGCACCGGTCCACGATGGCGCCGCCACGGCATTGAAGGCCGTTCCAGACCCTAGCGTTACCCGCAAGTTGAACGTCAGCGTCGACCCGTCCGTCAGCGTGTAGGAAAAATTCTGTCCCGCCCCCGAACGTGCCGCTGTGTCATTGTAGGTGGCAAAATTGAGCCAGCAGTAGGTTTGCCAGCCATCGGGCGCGGTGCCCTGCGTTGTCGCCGGTGAACAGGTTTGCGCAGCCGCAGGCGCGGCGGTGAACAGCGCCGCCGATGCCATTGCCAAAAGCAACAGCAGCCTCTTGATTGCTGGCCGAACCCCCCTAGTCACACTGAAGCCTTATTGGTCAAAACCCTGGTTGCCTAGCCCCGCTGCGCCGAGATAAGGCCAAAATTAACCATTGTTTGAGACAGCGGGTTATGTCTGGCGGGCGCGCATTGTTGCTGGCGAGCCGATGTACCAATTTGTCGGCTTGGTCACAGCCGCGGGCACTTGTGTGCCTGCTCGCTGCGCTGTCGCTTATGGCGTGGCCCGGCGTGGCCGCAGCGCAAACGCAAACCACTTATTCAAACGCCGCCGGCGGCGGGATTTCCGACGTCAGCTGCAACCTCCCCATCGCCTCTCAGCTTACCCGGACATTCACTGTTCCAACCTCCTACATCGTTGGCGATGTCAACTTGGGCATCTTGCTGGATCACACCTACCGCAGTGACCTGCGCATCTTTCTCACCTCGCCAGCGGGGACCAGCGTCAGCTTGCTGCCGTGGACGACCAATGTCCAATCGGGCAACAATCTGAATGATCTGTTCGATGATGAGGCCGCTGCGGCGATTACGTCGCACAATGCGACAGTCAACGATCCACTGACCCCCACCCCTCCACCTTACAACCACAGCTTTCGGCCCGCGAACCCGCTCAGCGCCTTTGACGGTCAGGATGCAGCGGGCACCTGGAGCCTGCGCATTTGCGATGCTGTCAGCGCCGATACCGGCAATTTTCGCCGCGCCGATCTGCTCATCACCTCGACCAGCCTGTCGACGGTGAAAAGCTCTACAGCTGTCAGCGACCCCATCAACAATGCCACCAACCCCAAAGCGATTCCCGGTGCGACGGTGCAATATTGCATTTTGGTCACCAACAACGGCAACGCCATGACGGCCGCGTCGACCAACATCTTGGTCAACGATCCCGTGCCGTCGAACACCACTTATGTGACCGGCAGTTTGCGATCGGGGCCCAGTTGTGCGGGCGCGACCATAGTTGAGGATGATGACAATGTCGGCGCCGATGAGAGCGACCCTTTCGGCATGGCTTTTTCCGGTGGCATGGTCTCCGGCAGCGCCGCTTCGCTTGCTGCCAACGATACCTTTGCCATGGTTTTTCAAGTCACAATAAACTGACTTGTCGCCCCCGCGATGCCCCCCTAAACCGCAGGCATGAGCACACGGCAGGTTTCAAAAGAAAACGATCCCTTCATCGAAAGCCGCGAACAGTTGCTCGCGCCGATGCGCAAGGGCGAAAAGCCCAAATCAGCCTGGCGCATTGGCACCGAGCATGAAAAATTCGTTTACCGCACCGCCGACCATCGCGCCCCCAGTTATGACGAGCCCAGTGGCATTCGCGACCTGCTCATGGCTCTGACCCGATTTGGCTGGGAACCAGTGCTTGAGCGTGGCCCAGATGGGACGGAAAACGTGATCGCGCTGGCGGGAAGCGATGGCACCGTCAGCCTCGAACCGGCAGGTCAGCTCGAATTGTCAGGTGCGCCGCTCGCCAACCTACACCAGACTTGTGCCGAAACCGGGCGCCACCTGAAACAGGTAAAGGAAGTGGGCGCCGAACTTGGCTTGGGCTTCCTTGGACTTGGAATGTGGCCCGACAAGACTCGCGCTGAGCTGCCAATCATGCCCAAGGGGCGTTACAAGATCATGCTCGACCATATGCCGCGCGTCGGCACGATGGGGCTCGACATGATGCTGCGTACCTGCACCATCCAGACCAATCTGGATTACAGCAGCGAAGCGGACATGGTGCAGAAATTTCGCGTCTCGCTCGCGCTGCAACCCGTCGCCACCGCGCTGTTCGCCTCGTCACCCTTTACGGAAGGGCGGCCAAACGGCTTCCTCTCCTATCGCAGCCATATCTGGACCGACACCGACCCGGCGCGCACCGGCATGATCCCTTTCGTGTTCGAGGATGGCTTTGGCTACGATCGCTACGTTGACTATATGCTCGATGTGCCGATGTATTTCGTGTTTCGCGACGGCAATTATATCGACGCGGCGGGCCAGTCGTTTCGGGATTTCATGAAAGGCGAACTGCCGGCGCTGCCCGGCGAACTGCCGCGCGCCTCCGACTGGACCGACCATCTGTCGACCGCTTTCCCCGAGGTCCGACTGAAAGGCTATCTCGAAATGCGCGGGGCTGATGGCGGGCCATGGAATCGCATCTGCGCACTGCCCGCCTTGTGGGTCGGGCTGCTCTATGATCAAGGCGCGCTCGACGCCGCCTGGGACCTGGTCAAAGGCTGGAGCATTTCCGAACAACAAGCGCTGCGTGATGCTGTGCCGCGTCAGGGGCTGTGTGCCCCCGCCCCCGGCGGCGGCACCGTAGGCGATCTGGCCAAACAGGTGCTCGAGATTGCGAGCGCGGGGCTGATCGCGCGCGGCGAAGTCAATGCCATGGGTGATACCGAGGTCGGCTTCCTTGAGCCGCTGCGCCGCATCGTCGCCAGTGGCATCTCGCCCGCGCACGACCTCCTCAAACGCTATGAAGGCCCGTGGGGCGGCTCGCTCGACCCGATTTATGACGAGCTGAGCTTTTGACTTTGTCATAAAAGCCAGTCCGGCTGTCACAAACCGCCGCAATTTTGCAACAGTCATGCAATTATTCGCGAGTGCGCTGCGTCAGCCGTTGACGCTGGGCGGCGCGCGCGACAACGGCGCAGTGATACCCGACTTGGGTTGCAATGCGATACGCGTTCCCCCTTTTTGCAACAGGAGCAAAGCCGATGCGCCGCCTGATTTCTGTTCTTTCGCTAACCACTGCCCTGACCGTCACTGGCTGGGCCGTCCCTGCCATTGCGCAAGACACGACCGCGCAGGAGGACGGGACGTTGGGCGACATCATCGTCACCGCACAGCGCCGTGAGGAAAATCTGCAGGATATTCCGCTGTCAATCACTGCCGTGGGCGGCGACAAATTGGACGCGATCACCGCGGGCGGCGTCGATGTGCGCGGCCTGTCGGGGCGCGTCCCCAGCCTGTTGATCGAAAGCTCGTTCGGCCGCACCTTCCCGCGCTTTTACATTCGCGGCCTTGGCAATACCGATTTCGACTTCAATGCGTCGCAGCCGGTCAGTTTGGTCTATGACGATGTCGTCCTAGAAAACCCGATCCTGAAAGGTTTCCCGGTATTTGACCTTGACCGCATCGAAGTGCTGCGCGGGCCGCAGGGCACCCTGTTCGGGCGCAACACGCCAGCGGGCATCGTCAAGTTTGATTCGGTCAAGCCGGGCGACGACACCAATGGCTATGGCCGCATTTCCTGGGGCCGCTACAACAATGTGAACGCGCAAGGTGCCGTCGGGGGCCGCCTGTCCGACACCGTTTCGGCCCGCCTTTCCGCCATGTATCAGCGTCAGGACGATTACATCGACAATGTCCTGCCGTCCGGCACCACCAATGACGCGCTGGAAGGTTATGAAGAATTTGCCGCGCGCGCCCAGCTGTTGATTGAGCCCGGCGACAATCTCGACATCTTGCTTGGCGGGCAAATCCGTTCGCTCGATGGCACTGCACGCGTGTTCCGCGCCAATGTATTCACCAAGGGGCAGTCAGGGCTTAACGCCAATTTCCGCCGCAATCGGGTGTCCGTCGATGGCCAGAATGAACAGGAAGTCGACACTTGGAACCTGTCAGCGCGCATCACCTATGATGCCGGCGCAGTCGATATCATCTCGGTCACCAGTTATTGGGACGGCGACGCCACCTCGGTCGGCGATGTCGATGGCGGCTTTGGTGCCAACTTCCTGCCGCCCAACCTGACCGGTCCGGGGCAGATTCCGTTCACCGCCGAAACGCGCGACAGCGTGCCGAGCTTGAAGCAGTTCACGCAGGAGCTGCGCATCGCCAGCAATGGCACAGGGCCGCTGTCCTATCAGGCGGGCGTCTTCTATTTCGATGAAGACCTGACCATCGTCAGCGAGAATTACTCGACACTGGGCGATCCCAACAATGCGCCGGGCGGCGTCAACATATTGGTCGCGCAGGACCAGCAGAGCGAAGCCTGGGGCGTGTTCGGCTCGCTCACCTATGAACTCACCGACGCGCTGTCGGTGACCGGCGGCATCCGCTACAACAATGACAGCCGCGATTTCGTGGTGGTGCGCAGCCGCGACACCCAGTTCCCCGCCTTCCTGCAAAACCCGCTGGGCACCGTCACCCGCTCGGTCGAGGATGACAATATCACCTGGGATCTGAGCGCGACCTATGCCGCCAGCGACGATGTGAACCTTTATGCCCGTGTCGCGCGCGGCTATCGTGCGCCGTCGATCCAGGGCCGTGTGCTGTTCCCGCCCGCGACCGCCACCCCGCTGGAAGACGGCGTGACCATCGGCGACGCCGAAACCATCCTGTCGTGGGAAGCGGGCGTCAAGACGACGTTCCTTGACGGACGCGGCCGTTTCAATCTGAACGGCTTTCTTTATAACCTCGACGATGCCCAGCTGACGGCCGTCGGCGGCGGCGTCAACGCCAACCGCCTGATTAACGCAGACAATGTGCGCGGCTATGGTTTTGAAGCCGACCTCGAACTGCGTCCGGTGCCCGAGCTGACGCTGACCGCAGGCCTGTCGTACAACAATACCGAAATCCGCAGCGCCGGTTTGACCACGGCGGCGTGCGGCGCTGTGCGTACTGACCTGTTGCCCGCCGATCCGTCGCTGTGCACCGTCACCGATCCAATCGTGACCCCGGCCGCACCGTTCAGCGCCGCGATCGTCAACATCGACGGCAACAGCCTGCCGCAAAGCCCCAAGTGGATCGTCAACTGGACCGCGCGTTACGGCATCCCCGTGGGCGACGGCGAAGTTTACGCCTACACCGACTGGGCCTATCGCAGCCGCATCCATTTCTTCCTGTATCGCTCGGTCGAGTTTACCGACGCGCACATGCTCGAAGGCGGGCTGCGCATCGGTTACAAGACCGATAGCTTCGACGTGGCTGGCTTCGTCCGCAACATCACCGGCGACACGTCGGCCGTGGGCGGTATCGACTTCAACAACCTGACCGGTTTCGTCAACGAACCGCGGATCTGGGGGATCGAAGCCGGGTTCAAGTTCTGAACCCTCTTACCCGCTAATCAAGGGGCCTCGGCAGCAATGCCGGGGCCCTTTGTTCAGGCGACAGGCCCGACGGCGGGATCGGGTTGCAGCACCACCAGCGGCTTCGCCCGCCCAGTTAGCCGCGCGCACAGGCGTGGGATTAGCGCATGCTGCTGCGCCCAGTGCCAATAAGCGGCATAGGCCGGGTCAGCGAGGAGGTGCTTTTCCTCGGTCTTAGCGCGCCAATAGTAGACCAGGCTCACTGCGCCCAACAGCACCGCGTTGCGCAGTCCTTCGACCAAGCTGCCTGACGTCACCAGAAATGGCATCGCCCCCAGCCACCAGGTCAGATTCTTCGCGACATAAGCGGGGTGGCGGGTAAACCGGTATGGGCCGTGGGTGATGATGCCGCGGTGCGTGAGGTTCGAAAAGCGAATGCCGAACGCTAGTGTCGCCCAGCTGTAAACCGTCGTTAGCCCTGCGAGCAGCACACCCCAGACGATCAACAGTCTATCGTTCGCTGTAAACCAGTAACCCCAATCCGCTGTCCCGGCGTGATAGTCGAGCGGACCGCCCGCGTTCATCAGGATGAAGGGCGGATAGCAGATCAGCGCCGCGACCCAAGCCATGCCATAGGGATTGGCGGTGCGGATATGCGCATCGAGCGGCTTGACCGTCAGTATGTAGCCCACGGTCGCGACATGGACGTCAATCAGGAACAGGAAGTTGATCGTCCACAGCGCGAGGGCGTAAGGATTGGCCGTGACCTCGGCGATAGGCACGCTGACCAGGCTCGCAAAGTTGCCCGGCACGATCGACAGCATGAAGGCGGTAAAGAAGCCCTTCACCGCCCAAGCGCGCAGATGATGGCCGATGGCGCGGCGCGCGTCCGCATCAGCGCCTTGGCCCATGAGCCAGCTGCCGAACGCATGGCAGCCATCGCGCGGATCAATGAGCCGCCGGTCAAGCCACAGCACATAGGGCACCGACAGCAAAACGAGCGCCGGCAGCACCGCACCCAGCAATTGCATCGAGAAAAGATACTGCCCCTGCCAATAGTAGCGCAGGGCGCCATAGGCCAAGGCAATGAGGCCCCATGTCGCCCATAGCCCGGCGAGCTTCATAAAGCTGATGTCCAGTGTTTCGCGCCATGGACGCCGCAAGGCCCAGTTGATCCCGGTGGTTGGGCTGCGGTGCACGCGGTCGACCAGCACCGACCACAAGACCATCGGGATGGCACATGCCAGCACGCTGGCTATCGCCGAACTCGGCCCGCTCATCACTCCGCGATTGCCCCAGTCGACGCCGAAAAAAGAGGCGATTTCGGGGGCGGTGCGCGCCGCGAGCAGATAGAAGATCAGGCCAGCCAATCCAGCATAGCCGACACCCGCGCTGACCGCCGAGCGCGGACGCGCGGTTGCCACCGCCACCGCATCGGGCGGCGGCGCGGCAGGGGTCGGGGCGGCGACCAGTGGGCGCATCAAAGTCATTATCCTTGCGCATAACCGCCAAAAGTTAGGGAGGCGTCAACCGCCGCGAATCGTTTCAATATGGGACAGGTGATTCGCTTGCCGGGGTCGATTCGGCGGCTTGTTCCACGGCTCACCTTGTTGATGGTTCGACTCGGCCCGAGTCTGCCGCGCAAGATTCGGACTCCGCGCGCGGGGCTGCTAGGGGCCTCCCACAATCGGGGGGCAATGCAAAAGCAACGCCCGACAATAACGGATGGGGTCGTCACCTTGCCATCACTACCGACTGGCCTGAGCCAGTGGCGCAACCGTGTTGCTGCCCTGTTTCAGGACCATGAGATTTTTGTTCGCACGCACGGCGAAGTCCGTTTCGTGCGCATCAGCGCGCGCTTGCAAAAGCGTGTGGCGGCGATTGCCGCGCTCGTCCTGTTTGTCTGGGCGGCCTTCACCGTCGCCATGCTGGTCAACCAGTGGCTGACCGCCGACGAACGCGCCGCCGTCGCCGCGCAGCAGGCCAAGGCGGCGGCAGCGGAAGCCCGCATTGCCAAATATCAGGGCCGCGTCACCGAGACCGCCGCCGACCTCGACGAGCGCCAGACGCAGCTCGAGGGCTGGGCCAAAGAGCATTTTGGCGAGGACGCGGGCGCGCTGCCCGCAGCCGATGCCGCCGAACCCGCCGAACCGCTGAAAACGACTTTTGTGATCGACCCCAGCCTGCCGCCCGAAGCGCAGGCGCTCGCGCGCATCGAAGCGCGGCAGGAGGCGTTCGCCGGGCGCTTGCTTGCCGCCGTCAACGCCCGCGCCGCGCAGGCCGAAATGGCGGTCGCCAAGCTGGGGCTGAACCCCAAGGCGTTGGTCCAAAATGCCCAGCGCGGTCGCGGTGGTCCCTTCATCCCCTATAAGGGCCGCCTGGGCCGCGCCAAGGCGCTGGGACCTGCCTTTGCCGCGCTGGAAGGCGCGCTGTTCCGTATGGAAGTGCTGGAACGTACGCTGGTCGCCATGCCGTCAGGCAAGCCCGCCAGCATTACCCTGATGTCCTCGGGCTTTGGCTATCGCAGCGATCCGTTCAACGGCGGGGCGGCGATGCATAGCGGACTGGACTTCAAAGGGCCGGTGGGCACGCCCATTTTGGCTGCCGCGCCTGGCCGCGTGGCCAGCGTCGGCTGGCAGGGCGGCTATGGCCAGACCATCGAGATCGACCATGGTCAGGGCATCATGACGCGCTATGCCCACCTGTCAGGCTTTGACGCGCGCGTGGGCCAGATGGTCGCGGCGGGCGACAAGATCGGGCGTATGGGATCGACCGGACGTTCGACCGGCAGCCATTTGCATTTCGAAGTCCGCATCAACGGCGCCGCGGTCAATCCGCGCCGCTTTCTGGAGGTGAACAAAGATGTTCTCGAAGCCAAAGCCGACGCCCGAGAGCGCGTCGCCGCCGTCGCCCGGAACCAATAGGATGGCAAGCATGGCCACCGGCGCGCGCCACACCACTTTCTCGATTCTGGGTGCCGATGTCGTCATCACCGGCAATGTGTCGGCCAGCGTCGACTTGCACATCGACGGCAAAATCCAGGGCGACCTCAAGTGCGCCAATCTGGTGCAGGGCGAGGCAAGCGAAATCAAGGGCAGCGTTGTTGCCGATTCGGCGAAGCTGGCCGGCGCCATCGACGGCAGCATCGAGGCCAAGACGTTGGTCATCCACGCCAGCGCGCGCATCACCGGCGACGTCACATATGAAAGCGTGACCATCGAACAGGGCGCGCATGTGGACGGCAAACTGACCCACCGCCGCGCAGGGGTTGCGAAACCGGCGCTGGGCGTGGTGGGTGGCAGCGGCGGTGAGGGCCAGCTGGCGGGGTAACGCCTACCCCCGCACCCCGATCCGCCGGTAGCTCAGCGCTTCGGCGATATGGATGCGGCCAACTTTTTCTGCGCCGGCGAGATCGGCAATCGTCCGGGCCACACGCAAAATCCGCGTATAGCCGCGCGCGCTGAGGCGCATGGCTTCGGCGGCCTGGGCCAGCAATTTGTGGCCGGGTTCGTCGGGGGTCGCGGCGCTTTCCAGCAAGTCGCCATCGATTTCGGCGTTGGTGCGCGCGCCTGTCCCGGCATAGCGCGCCGTTTGCCGGTCGCGCGCGGCGGCGACTCGTGCGGCTACCTCGGCACTCCCCTCCGCGGGCGGCGGCAGGACCAGATCGGCGGCGCTGACCGCCTGCACCTCGACATGCAAATCGATCCGGTCGAGCATCGGGCCCGAAACCTTAGCCTGATAATCGCCCGCGCATTTCGGCGCGCGGCTGCAGGCCAGCGCGGCGTCGCCCAGATGGCCGCAGCGGCACGGGTTCATCGCCGCGATCAGCTGGACGCGCGCCGGAAAGGTGACGTGGCTGTTGGCGCGCGCGATACTGACCTCGCCCGTTTCGAGCGGCTGGCGCAGCGAATCGAGCACAGTGCGCTGGAATTCGGGCAATTCGTCGAGGAAGAGGACGCCAAGATGCGCGAGGCTGACCTCGCCCGGGCGCACGCGCAGGCCCCCGCCGACGAGCGCGGGCATTGAGGCGCTGTGGTGCGGCGCGCGAAACGGTCGGGCGCGGACCAATCGCCCTCCTTCAAGCTGCCCCGCGACCGAAGCGATCATCGACACTTCCAAGGCTTCGGCGGGCGTAAGGTCGGGCAAGATGCCCGGCAAGCACGCGGCCATCAGCGATTTGCCCGCGCCAGGCGGACCGCTCATCAGCAGATTATGCCCGCCTGCCGCGGCGATTTCGAGCGCGCGTTTCGCGACTTCCTGCCCCTTCACTTGGCGCAAATCGGCGCGGCGCACCGGTTCCTCCACCGTGCCAGGTTGCGGCGCGGGGAGCAGCGCATAGCCCTTGAAATGGTTGAGCAGCGACAGAAGGTCGGGCGCGGCGAGCACCTCGACATTGCCTGCCCAAGCCGCTTCCGGACCCTGAGCAACGGGGCAGACGAGACCCTTGTTTTCCGCCCCCGCATGCAGCGCCGCGAGCAATACGCCCGGCGACGGTGCCACGCGACCATCGAGACCGAGCTCACCGACGACAACATAGCTCGCCAGCGTCTCAGCATCGATCACGCCCATCGCGCCGAGCAGCGCCAGCGCGATGGGCAGGTCGTAATGCGACCCTTCCTTGGGCAGGTCGGCGGGCGACAGATTGACCGTGATAACCTTTGGCGGGAGCGACAGGCCGATGGCGGCAAGCGCGGCGCGAACGCGTTCACGGCTTTCTCCCACCGCCTTGTCGGGCAGACCGACGATGATGAATTTGGGCATGCCGGGGGTGATCTGGCACTGCACCTCCACCCCGCGCGCTTCGAGGCCGAGATAGGCGGTGGTGGAGACAATCGCGACCATGGTGCACCTGCGCTGTCAGAACAATGTGCTTGCTTTGTTCCGCTGAGCTTGTGACAATAAAGCGCGAGGGCGTCGAGTCTTTTTCGCAATCGTCGGGCAGGCAGCACTCCCTGTCGAAAGCGCCGTGGATTTGCCGCGCACAACGGTTAGCCTTTGCCATGGAGGGAGAAACAGCATGACCTATATCGACGGATTCGTGATCGCGGTGCCGAAAGCCAACCGCCAGAAGTTCATCGACCATGCCCAAATGGCCGACGGCATGTTTATCGAAATGGGGGCAGTCCGCGTGCTTGAATGCTGGGCCGACGATGTGCCCGAAGGCAAGACAACCGATTTCCGTATGGCGGTGAAGGCCGAGACTGACGAAGATGTCGTCTTTAGCTGGATCGAATGGCCCGACAAGGAAACGCGCGACAGGGCCTATGCCACCATGATGGCCCCCGATTTCAAAGACCCGCGCATGGACCCTGCGAAGAACCCGATGCCGTTCGACGGCAAGCGCATGATCTGGGGCGGTTTCAATCCTGTCGTCGCGATGGAGAAGTGACATGGCCAACCGGCACGGCGACTTTATCTGGTACGAACTGCTGACCAGCGATGCCGATGCAGCGGCGGATTTTTATGCCAAGGTTGTTGGCTGGACCAGCAGCCCGTCGGGCCAGCCGGGCATGGATTACCGCTTCTTTTCCAGCGGTGACGGCAGCGACATGGCCGACGGCGTTGGTGGTTTCATGGCAATCACGCCCGAAATGGCCGAGCACGGCGCGCGGCCGGCATGGATCGGCTATTTGGCGGTCGATGATGTCGATGCCAGCGTCGCGGCGATTACGGCGGCCGGCGGGGCCGAGTTGATGCCCGCAATGGACCTTGACGGCGTCGGGCGCATGGCAATGGTTGCCGACCCGACGGGGGCGCCCTTCTATGTGATGAAGGGCGCGTCCGACGAGACAAGCCACAGCTTTGCCGCAACCGAGCCGAAAGTTGGCCATGGCGCATGGAACGAGCTGGCATCGCGCGACCCCCACGCTTCGAAAGCCTTTTACACCGCGCAGTTCGGCTGGGTGCAAGACGGCGACATGGATATGGGAGACAGCGGCAAATATGAATTTCTGTGGGCGTCGGGCAAGCGTTTCATGCAGGGCGCGGTCATGCATGCCGTGAACGACGAGCCGTCGCACTGGCTGTTCTATTTCCGCGTCGCTGACATTGATGCGGCGCACGGGGCGGTTACGGCGGCGGGTGGCTCCATCTATCAAGAGCTACAGGAAATCCCAGGTGGCGATTTCAGCCTCATCGCACTGGATCCCGACGGGGCGCACTTCGGGCTGGTAGGCGCGCGGAGAAGTGGCCGTGCGTAAGATCCGGGGCAGCGCCTTCGTCAGTCTTGACGGTGTCATCCAGGCCCCCGGCGGGCCCAGCGAAGACCCGACCGGCGGATTTGCCCATGGCGGCTGGCTGCCGCAATTTTTCGACGAGGATGTCGGGGCGGCAATCGACGCTTTCTTTGGCGAATCCTATGCCTTGCTATTGGGGCGGCGCACCTATGAGATTTTTGCGGCCTACTGGCCCTATCTGGGCGGCGACACGACGGGCATTGGCCAGCTGTTCGAGGCAAGCGGCAGCGACGATGGCGAGGCGGAGGCGCTGGCCATGGCCGCGGCGTTTACCCGCGCCGACAAATATGTATTGACCCGGGGCGCTCCCGATCTGGATTGGGCGAACAGCCATGCGCTGGCCGACTTTGACGCGCTGCGCGCGATAAAGGCCAGCGACGGCCCCGACCTATTGACCCAAGGCAGCGGCACGCTCTATCCCCAATTGCTGGCCGCGGGTCTGCTCGACCAATTGACGATGATGATCTTCCCTGTCGTGGTGGGCAGCGGCAAAAGATTGTTCGGCGAAGGCACGCCCGCGCAGGGCCTGCGGCAAGTGGCACATCAGGTGACGCGCACCGGCACCATAATCGCTACCTACGAGCCCGGCGCGGCCATCGAACATGGCTGGGCCGGGCCGCAATCGACCAGTGCGCGCGAAGCCGACCGCCAGCGACGGATGGCGGAGGGGATTTGGTGATGGAATATTTTGGTCACCCCTTCTCCTCATACACCTGGAAGGGCGAGATTGCGCTGATCGAAAAAGGTGCGACCTATCGATTTCGCAACGTCGACCCGAGCGAGCCCGACAATGGCGCCGTGCTTGCAGCGCAGTCGCCCAGCGGCAAATTTCCGATCCTGATCGACGGCGAACGGACGCTGTTCGAATCCAGCATCATCATCGAATATATCGACCGGAAAATGCCGCACGCCCCGGCGCTGATCCCGCAAGACTGGGACGCCGCGCTGAAAGTGCGGCTGATGGACCGGATGTTCGATAATCATGTTATGGGCAACGCTCAGGCCATTGTTGCCGAGCATTTGCCCTTCATAACTCCAACCCCCGACGAAAACCGCATCGCGCGTGCCCGGCAGGAACTGCTGAAAATCTATGGCTGGCTGGAAACCGTGCTGCTGCCCCATGGCTGGGCGTGCGGTAATGATTTCAGCATGGCCGATTGCGCCGCGGCTCCGTCGCTGTTCTACGCGGACTGGGTGCAGGAGATCCCCCACAGCCTGACGACGCTGCGGGCCTATCGCGCGCGGCTGCTCGAGCGGCCATCGGTTGTACAATGCGTCGAGGCCGCACGCCCCTACCGCCATTATTTCCCGCTTGGGGCGCCAGATCGGGATTGACGGCCTGTTTCGGCGACCATGCGGGGCGACATAGCTTGCACGGTTCCCTAGCCAGCTCAATCAGCTAGGTTAACGCGACGCTTACGCTACGCCTTACCGTATCGTTGACCGTCACGCGCGTAGCAACGGGGGATGGGCTCGCCGCTTTCCCTGCTGCGCACCGCGCTGGTGGCTCTGGTTGCCGCCGTCCTCGCCTTTGCGCCCGCGTATGCCGGGAGCGAGCACTTCATCACCATCGAAACCACCGTCGAATATGAAATTGTCGATGTCGATGTCGATGTCGATGACGGCGATGGCGATGGCGCCGATACGGTCGTCGGCGACACCGGCGCCAGCAAGCGCCACGCCCCTGCCCCGGGTCTGCTGCGCGAAGCCGCAGCGGGACCGCGCTATGGCCCCTTTACGGTCGTCGATGGCGAAACCGCGCGGATGGCGGGCAGCGTGACCGGCGCGACGCCGCAAGACTTCGCCGCGATGCTCGCCGCGCACCCGGGCCTGAAGCGCATCGAGCTGATCGATTGCCCAGGCAGTCTGGACGAAGAGGCCAATCTGCGTCTGGCCCGCATGGTGCGCCGCGCAGGGCTGGCGACGCATATCCCCGAAGGTGGGTCGGTGCGATCGGGCGCGGTTGAGCTGTTTCTCGCGGGCGTCACGCGCAGCGCGCACCCTTCGGCCGAATTTGGGGTGCACAGCTGGCGCGACGAAGCTGGTCTAGAGGCGCGCGATTATCCGGCGGACGATCCAGTGCATGCCGAATATCTGGACTATTACCGTGAAATGGGGCTGGATGCCGATGCCGCGCGGGCCTTTTATGCGCTGACCAACGCCAGCAATTATGACCAGATGCGTTATCTGACCAAGGCCGATATTGCACGCTATGTCGCGCTGAATTGACCAATTGTCGGTCGGGCGCTTGCCGTCCGGCACAGCGCGCCCCACTTGAGCCGACATGGCCCGCCGCTCGCTCTATCAACGCATTCGCCAGAACGCATGGGTGCGCTTTGCACTGTTCCTGCTCGGCTGCCTGCTGCTGATCCTGACGCCGATCATCGGGCTGCTGCCCGGCCCGGGCGGGATCATCCTGTTCCCCATCGGTATGGCGCTGACGCTGCAGAACAGCACCTGGGCGAAGCGCATCTATGGCCGGTTCAAGCGGCGCCACCCGCGCTATGCGGCTTGGTCCGACCGGCTGATGCGCCGCCCGAGTGCGCTGCGCCGCCGCGCGGCAGAAAAGCTGCGCTCGGTGGGCCACCAAGGCGCGGATGGTGATTGACTTTCGCGGCGCATGTGCCTAACGGCACCCTCCACCGGCGGCCGCACGCGTGTTGCGGCCCTTTTTCGTTGATTTTGGCGGTCCGATTCGGACCCGGATGGATTTTGAGGACAGCTCGATGAAGCGCACCTATCAACCCAGCCGCCTCGTGCGCAAACGGCGCCACGGCTTCCGCGCCCGCAAGGCAACCGTCGGCGGCCGCAAGGTGCTCGCTGCCCGCCGCGCGCGTGGCCGCAAGAAGCTGTCGGCCTGACCGCCACGTCGGGCGATGGCGCGGTGCTGCGCCAGATGACCGCGCGCAGTGAATTTCTGGCGGCGAATCGCGGTCAGCGTTTTCCCACCCCCGGCTTTGTCCTGCTTGTCCGCCCGCGCGGCGACGCGGACAGTGCGCTGGGCATGGGCTTTACCGTCAGCAAGAAAGTCGGCAACGCTGTGACGCGCAACCGCATGAAGCGGCGGCTGCGTGCGCTCGCCCGTGCCGCTTTGCCGCAGCGCGGTATCGCCGGGGCCGACCATGTGTTCATCGGGCGGCACGGCGGCAATGATGTTGGTTTTGCCGAACTCGCCGCGCAATTGGACAGCGCGCTGGCGCGCGCCGCGAAGAAGTTGGCATGATTGCAAAAGCGCTGATCCTGATCGCGCGCGGCTGGCAAATCGGGCCATCGCGTATTCTGCCCCCGACTTGCCGCTACAGCCCGTCTTGCAGCGCCTATGCCATCACCGCGCTGTCGCGCTATGGTGCGATGAAGGGTGGCTGGTTGGCGATAAAGCGGCTATTGCGCTGCCACCCTTGGGGCGGCCATGGCCACGACCCGGTGCCGTGACGGCATCCGTTCCCCGAAATTTGAGACGAAGAAAGAGCCATCCGCGTGGACGACAAGCGTAACCTGATCACCGCCATTTTGCTGTCGGTGCTGATCTTGATCGGCTGGAATTTCATCGCCGAACGTTTTTTCCCCGCGCCGCCGGTGAGCAAGCAGCAGGCTGGCGCAACCAAGCCCGCTGCTCCCGCTTCTGCACCCGGTGAACTCGCCGCGCCCGCGTCTGGCGTGACGGCGCCTGCCCCAGCGCCGGCAAACCCGGCCGTTCAGGCCAACCGCAGCCTGTCCGCCGCGCTGAAAGACGGGCCACGCATTCCCATCGCAACGCCCAAGCTGATGGGTTCGATCAGCTTGATCGGAGCGCGCATCGACGACATCACGCTGACCAATTACCGGCAGACGGTTGACAAAAATGCGCCGCCTGTTCGCCTGTTCGCGCCGGGCGGTACACCGCAAGCCTATTTTGCAAGCGTCGGTTGGACCGCACAGGGCATAGCCGTGCCCGATGCCAATACCGTGTGGGCGGCGAACGGGACCAAGCTGACCCCCACGACGCCCGTAACGCTCAGCTGGACCAACCCCAGCGGCCAGACGTTTCGCATCGAATATGCCATCGACGCCAATTATCTGATTACCGCGAAGCAGACGGTGAGCAACGCCGCCGCGACGCCGGTGGTGGTGGCGAGCTATGCTTTCATCAACCGCCGCGGCAAGCCGACCCACCATGAGGACATCGACAGCTGGACCATCCACAATGGCCCGATCGGCCAATTGGGCGGCGCGACCAACTATGATTGGGACTATAAGGATCTGGACGAAGCGGCCGGCAACGCCACACGCTTTGTCAGCACCGGTGGCTGGATTGGCTTTACCGACAAATATTGGCTTGCCGCCGTTATCCCGGGCCAGAAGGAAAAAATAACGGCCGAGATGAAGGTGGGCGCAGGCCAGCTGTACCAGACCAATTTCGCGCGCGAAGCGGTGACAGTTCCGGCAGGCCGGGCTGCCGTGCAGTCCAGTCAGATCTTTGCCGGTGCAAAAGAAGTTAGCGTGCTCGACGACTATACAGAGCGGCTGGGCATTACGCGGCTGGATTATGCCATCGACTGGGGCTGGTTTGGAATCATCGCCAAGCCGATTTTCTACCTGCTCGACTGGCTGTTCAAATCGGTGCTGAATTTCGGCGTCGCGATCATGATCCTGACGCTGATCATTCGCTTGCTGATGTTCCCCATCGCACAGAAGCAGTTCCATTCGATGGCGCAGATGCGCGTTGTCCAGCCCAAGATGAAAGAGCTGCAGGACAAATATAAGGATGACAAACCGCGCATGCAGCAGGAGCTGATGAAGCTCTATAAGACCGAGAAGATCAATCCGCTGGCGGGCTGTCTGCCGATCCTGCTGCAAATCCCCATCTTCTATGCGCTGTACAAGGTGCTGATGCTGACCATCGAAATGCGGCACCAGCCCTTTGCGCTGTGGATCAAAGATTTGTCGGCGCCCGACCCGGCGCATGTGCTTAATCTATTTGGTCTGCTCGATTTCACCCCGCCCGCGATCCTGGGCGTCGGCGTGCTGGCCATCGTCCTGGGCATCACCATGTGGTTGCAATTCCGCCTGAACCCGACGCCGACCGACCCGGTGCAGCAACAGGTGTTTGCGATCATGCCGTGGATGATGATGTTCCTGATGGCGCCCTTCGCGGCCGGTCTGCTGCTTTACTGGATCACCAACAATATCCTGTCGATTGCCCAGCAGCAGTGGATGTACCGGCAATTCCCGGCGCTGAAGGCCGCGCCAACGAAGTGAGCGAGGAAGAAAGCCTCGCCGCCGAGCGCGCCGAACGCGCGCGCAAGGCCTTTGCCGGGCCGATTGCCTTTTTGAAATCGGCTCCGGCGCTGCTGCATCTGCCCGAAGCGGTGGTACCCGAGGTGGCTTTTGCGGGCCGGTCCAACGTGGGCAAATCATCGCTGATAAACGCGCTGACCAATCGGGGTGGGCTCGCGCGCACGTCGGTTACGCCGGGGCGGACACAGGAATTGAACTTCTTTGACGTGGGTGCGCCGCTCATCTTCCGACTGGTCGACATGCCTGGCTATGGTTTTGCCAAGGCGCCCAAGGATGTTGTCAAAAAATGGCGCTTCCTAATCAACGATTATCTGCGCGGGCGCGCGGTGCTTAAACGCACACTCGTGCTGATCGACAGCCGCCACGGCATCAAGGATGTCGACCGCGACGTGCTGGCGATGCTCGACGAAGCGGCAGTCAGTTACCGCATCGTCCTGACCAAGGCCGACAAGATCAAGGCCAGCGAGCTGGAAGCGGTCCATGCCGAAACACTGGCTGAAGCGAGGCAGCACCCCGCCGCGCACCCCGATGTGATTGTCACCAGCAGCGACAAGGGGCTGGGCATCGCAGAACTGCGCACGGCAGTGCTGGAGGCGGTTGAATCATGAAAATCTATGTTGGCAATAAGGCCTATTCGAGCTGGAGCCTGCGCGGCTGGCTGGCGGTCAAACACAGCGCCCTAGCGTTCGAGGAAATTGTCGTCCCACTGTATGACGACGATTGGGCGGAACGGCGCCAAGCAGCCGAATTTGCCGCATCCAACGGCAAAGTTCCGATTCTGTGGGACGGCGATATCGCGGTTTGGGAAAGCCTGGCGATCATCGACTATCTTGACGAAAAGACGGGCGGTGCGTGCGGCTTCTGGCCCGACGATATGGCCGCGCGTGCCTTGGCGCGGTCGATGTCCGCCGAAATGCACGCGGGCTTCGTACCGTTGCGCAGCAACCACAGCATGAATTTGCGCCGCACCTACGCGCCGCAGCCGCTGTTGCCCGAAGTGGCTGGCGATGTCGCGCGTATCACCGCGCTGTGGGCCGACGCGCGCTCCCGCTTCGGGGCGGGCGGCGATTTTCTGTTCGGCGCGTGGAGCGCGGCCGACATGATGTTTGCGCCGGTGGTCACGCGGCTGCTGACCTATAGCATCCCCCTGTCCGCGGATGCCGCGACCTATTGCGCCGCCGTTATGGCCCATCCGCACATGGTGGAATGGGTGGCAGCGGCGGCCGACGAGACTTGGGTCATCGACCGGTTCGAACGCTGACGCAATTCAGGCCGGCGGCGCTGCCCCGACGGCAAACCATATGGCCACGCCCACCAGCGACAGTGCCAGTCCGCGCCGCACCGGGCGGCTGCGCCCGCTGTCCGCCAGCCAGCGCGATACACCGCTGCCACCCAGCACGATGGCGACATGCACCAGCGTGGCGATGGTCACGCTGAGCAGTGACACCGCCACGACCAGCGCGGTAGCGGGCTTAGCTGATCCCATAAATTGCGGGATGAGCACCGCGAAAAAGATCAGCGCTTTGGGGTTGAGCAGATTGACCACCAACCCCGACAAGAAATGGCGCTGCGTTCCCGCGTCCTTGGTTGGCGTGTTCGTCGAAACGGGCGCGTCTGCCTCGCGCCACGCCTCCCACGCCAGCCACAGCATGAACAGCACGCCGCCCCAGCGCAGCACCTGCCACCAACCGGGGTTGGCAATGATGAAGGCCGCAACGCCAAACCCTGCCACCAGCGCATTGACCAGCAGCCCCAGCGCAATCCCGGCACAGGCCATCAGCCCGGCGCGGCGGCCCTGGCCGAGCGCCAGTGCTGCCAGCCACGCCATGTTCGGCCCCGGCGTTAGTTCGATCAGCAAGATGGCCAGCGCAAATCCGGCCCAGTCGGCTCCCGTCACGGAATGCGGGTCGTCGGATAGGGCGTCCCGTCCTTGTGGGTATAGCCATCGGGCGTAAACAGCATGTCGATGTCCGAATAGCCGCCGCCGCTGTCATATTGCTTGCCCCCACCCAGCGCGACCAGCACGCAGTCGGTGTCCGATTCGTTGATCAGGTGATGGCCGTTGGTGCTGCCCTTGGGCCACACGGCGATGTCGCCCGCGCGCATGACCGTGCGCCCATCATCCTCGACCAGCACCGCCTCGCCGGCGAGCACGATGACCATTTCGTCCTCGCCTGCGTGCCAGTGGCGCTGTGACGACCAAGCGCCGGGTTTCAGCGTGACATGGCTGGCGGCGAACTGGGTCAGGCCGGTCGGCGGCGCGAGGCGGCGGTACCAGCGACCTTGCACAGGTTGGTCGAACGGCGCGGGATAGCCCGTGACATTGGTTTGCGGGATGGTGGCGAGGTCGAGTTTGGGCATGACTTATCTCCTGACTTATCCTTGCCGCTCGCCTCGAGCGAAGTCGAGATAATCATCGACACAGCGCTTCGCCGATGGGTGTCTCGACTTCGCTCGGCACGAACGGCTAAGGGGTATTCATGCAACGCGACCCCCTCTCCCTTGCCCAAGCCCTGATCGCAGCACCCAGCGTTACCCCTGCCACTGGCGCGGTATTCGACGTGCTCGAGGCGGCGCTCACACCGCTGGGCTTCACGGTCGAGCGCTTTGTCGACGGTATGGAGCCCGACGGGCCGGTTGAAAATCTGCTCGCCGTGCGGCGCGGCGCGCCCGGCACGCCGCATTTCGGCTTTGCTGGCCATTTGGATGTTGTGCCTCCGGGCGTTGGTTGGACCAGCGATGCCTTTGTCCCAGAGATCCGCGGCGACTTGCTTTACGGGCGCGGCGCGGTTGACATGAAAGGCAGCATTGCGGCCTTTGTTGCCGCCGTTGCCGATATCCCGGTCGATGCCGGCACGATCAGCCTGATCATCACCGGCGATGAGGAAGGCCCCGCCATTTTCGGCACGCGCGCGTTGATGGACCATATGGACGCACGCGGCATCCGCCCCGACATGATCATCGTGGGGGAGCCCACTAGCGTCAACCGACTGGGCGATATGGTGAAAATCGGGCGGCGCGGGTCAGTTAACATCTGGATCGACGTCCCCGGCGTGCAGGGCCATGTCGCCTACCCCCATCTCGCCGACAATCCCATCCCCAAGCTGGTGGCGATACTGGCGGAGATCGACGCCATCCATCTGGACGACGGCAACAACTGGTTCCAGCCGTCGAACATCGAGGTCACCGATATCGAGGTCGGCAATCACGCCACCAATGTCATCCCCGCGCACGCCCGCGCGCGCCTTTCGATCCGGTTTAACGACCAACAGCGAGGCGAAGCACTGGTGGCGCTGATGGAGGCAATCGCGCACAAGCATGCCCCAAATGCGAAGGTACTGGGCAGGATTTCGGGCGAGGCTTTTCTGACCCCGCCGGGCGACCTGTCAGCCTTGGTCAGCGCGGCTATTGCCGCCGAAACCGGCGTTACGCCCGAACTGTCGACCACTGGCGGTACGTCGGACGCGCGTTTCTTGCACAAGCTGTGCCCGGTGGTCGAATTCGGGCTGCGCAACGCGACCATGCACAAGCTGGATGAGGCAGCCGAGATTGCCGACATCGACCGCCTGGCCGCAATTTACCGGCGCATTGTGCAATCAGCTTTCGAACGCGCGGCGTAGCACGACATACACGGCCCCGCCGCCGCCATGCGCCTGTGCCGCCGGGCGCGTGGCAAGGATGGCGTCGGCGTGCGCGCTGGCCGCGAGCCAATCGGGCAGGGCCGCGGGGGGGGGGGCGAAANCCGCCATGCGCCTGTGCCGCCGGGCGCGTGGCAAGGATGGCGTCGGCGTGCGCGCTGGCCGCGAGCCAATCGGGCAGGGCCGCGCGAATCGCCCCCCGCGGGCGCGATTCGCCGTGAAACGGTGGATGGTGCGGCCCGGGCCGCACCCGCCCCGCGACAACGAGCAGCACGCGCGCGCCGCGCTGCACCGCCCGCGCCAGACTGTCTTCAAGCATTGCATGCGCCGAGACGAGGCTGTGGCCGTGCAGATCGATGGTCAAATCGGGGCGCACCAAGCCCTTGCGCAGCCTTCGGTCCCACGTCCCGTCAAGGCTGGCGCGGGCAAAGGTTGCACGGCGAGCAGGCGCTGTCGCGGGAAGGGGCAAGGGCGGCGGGACGCGGCCTTTGGGCGCCTTTGCGGCCGGTTTTGGTGTGGGTGGGGCCGCTGGCGATTGCGGGACTTTGGCTGACCGTTTGGCAATCGGCGCCACCGTTGCGGCCAAGCGCTGCCACAATGCACTTTCCTCCGGGGCTAGCCGCCTCGCCATTATGGCGTTTCTGTCAGCCGCGCCACGCTGACCTTGGGCAGCAACAGCAATGCTGTGCCGCGAGCGGCCATGCCGCCGGCGATGGCCCGCGCATCGGCGCCGGCACCCCAGAAAGTATCAACGCGGTTTGCGCCCTTGATCGCGCCGCCCGTGTCTTGGGCGATCCACAGCCCGTTCGGCTCGGCGCGATCCATCGACAAGAAAATCGGCGCGCCCAGCGGGACAAATTTGGGGTCAGTCGCGACCGTGGCGCGCGGCGTCACCGGCAGACCCAGCGCGCCCAGCGGTCCTGGCCCGGTGAGTTCGCGGAAAAACACCCAGCTGGGGTTTTCTCGCATCACCGCTGCTCCGCGCACCGGGTCGGCGCGCAGATAATCGAGGATGCCCTGCATGCTCGCCTGCCCGGGCTGGAGCGCTCCACGATCGCGAAGCAGCCGCCCGATACCGACATAATCATGCCCGTTCTGGGTGTCATAGCCGATGCGAATCACTTGCCCATCGGGCAGGCGCAAGCGGCCGGATCCCTGGATTTGCAGGAAGAAAAATTCGCCCGCGTCGG
This sequence comes from Sphingopyxis sp. sgz302558, assembly GCF_057220455.1. Classification (NCBI taxonomy): domain Bacteria; kingdom Pseudomonadati; phylum Pseudomonadota; class Alphaproteobacteria; order Sphingomonadales; family Sphingopyxidaceae; genus Sphingopyxis; species Sphingopyxis sp. sgz302558. The sequence continues at coordinate 257,663 of NZ_JBXPUZ010000001.1, forward strand.
CGGCCCAGGCGATTTCCAGCCCGCGCCCTGCCAGCGCGCCTGCGTCAATCGCCGCGCGGTCATAATAGCGCAGCAGCCGTGCGCCATCGATCCGCCCGCGCAATTTGCGCCCCGCCAGATCCTTGGCAAAATCGCCCAATTCGACCTCGACCAAATCGTCAGGGCGGCGATAAACTGGAACCGTATAGCCCGGCTGGCGGGTGCGCGAGGCCAGAATTTCGGGCTCATAATAGCCGGTAGCAAAGGCCTTGCCATCGCCCACCTGCACCGCAGCAAAATGCGTCGTGAAAAATCCGCTGGCATCATCGTCGCGCCAGCCCGATGCAGCCTCGCACGCCGCGCCCCAGTCGCCCGGTTGCGTCAGCCCGCTGACATCGGTTCGGCGCTGAACCGCGGGACAGGATATTCGGAACGCGCCAAGCGCCACACGGGCGTTGGCAGGGGTCAGGCCGAGTTCGGCAACGGCCGGTCCGGCTACGACGCCTGCGGCCAAGGCCGTCGCCGCATCAACGGGCGGCGCAGGTGCAGACAGCGCCTTGTTGGGGATGGCGGGCACCGGCTGCGCGACGGCTTCGCTGCTCGGCGCGGCCGGGGCACCCTTTGGAACAACATTGCAACTGACCAGCAGCAACGAGGTGCTGGCCAAGGCCGCACGATGCCAGACGGTCGGGCGACCTGCCCGGCGCATCACGCCGATTCGGTTTCGTCGAGCTTCCAGTTGGGGTCGTTGCTCGAAATATCGCGCACAAAAGTCCAGCGGTCGTGCGTCTCGACCGCATCGGACATCGACCCAGCGACAACCGCACCATCCTTGCCCCGCGTTACGGCAACGATATCGGCAGCGTAGGCCACGGTGACGCGTGCGACGCCGCGGTTCACGTCGGCAGCGGCGATGCGTGCGCTATCAATCCGGACCAGCCGGTTGTCGAGCGTTTCGCCGCGTTCCTCGCGCGCCGCAATGGCCAAGTCAAAGGCGGCATAGGTATCGCTGTCGCATAGATCCTTGAGCGTATCGCGGTCGCCTGCCCAGAATGCCTCTAAAATCATGCGGTAAGCCGCTTCTGCGCCACTGATAAACCGGCCTGCGTCAAAGCTGCGGTCCGCCGCCAGCAACGCTTTTACCCCTGCCTCGGCGACCGGGTCATAGACAGTTCCGTGCGCAATCTGGTGCGCGTCGGTGGCCGGCGTCGCCTCACCCAGATCGGGCATGCGTGCGGAACCCGATCCGGCCCGATCCTCGGCGCGGGGGAGGACCGGTTCTTGTTCGTGCCCTGTGCGTTTACCAAGCACCGAATAGAGGCGCAGGCCAAGGAAGGCGGCAACCATCGCCAGAAGGACAATCGAAATCATGGTCACGGGGCAAAAATCCTGAAGCTGCGGGAGAGGGTCTTCCACCCTTACATAGGCTATAGCAACAATAGTTTCAAATCGCGTCGGTTCCCATGCGCATCGGAAATCGCCGCGCGCGGCATTGTGCTGCACAAATACCACTGCTAAGCGCCGCGCCAGCCAAGGGGAATGGCCCAATTCCGGCTCCGCCCCGCCAACCCACATTGTCAAAAAAGGTTCATCAACATCATGGCCGACGAAACCACCCCGACCCTGCCCAACGGCGAAGACAACAGCCCGGCAATCGGCCTGATCTCGCAATATGTGAAGGACCTGTCGTTCGAGAATCCAAACGCGCCCGGCGTTTACCAGTGGCAGGCCACACCCAATGTCGACGTCCAGTTCAACATTGGTGCGCAGCCTGCGGGTGAAAATGTTCATGAAGTCATTCTCAAGATCGACGTCAGTTCGGCGAGCGATGACGGCACCTTGTTTGTGGTCGACCTTACCTATGCCGGCCTGTTTGGCGTGCGCAATGTGCCTGCCGAGCAGCTGCAGCCCTTTTTCCTGGCCGAAGCGCCCCGCATCCTTTTCCCCTTCGCGCGCCGCGTGATTGCCGATGCCGTGCGCGACGGCGGCTTCGCCCCGTTGCTGCTCGAGCCCATCGATTTCCATGGCCTGTTCCTGCAGCAAGCCGCGCAGATGCAGGCGGAAGCCGGCATCGCCGCAGCGCCGGCGGGCGAGGCCTGATTTCGGCAACAAGCTTGCCAGCGGCAAACCCGGCATGAGCAGCCTCGTCAAGAATGTCGGCACCATTGGCGCGCTGACAATGCTGAGCCGCATTTTCGGATTCGTCCGCGACATGTTGCTGGCGCGGGTGCTGGGAGCGGGACTGGCGGCCGACGCGTTCCAGCTGGCCTTTACCCTGCCCAACACCTTCCGACGGCTTTTTGCCGAAGGCGCTTTCTCGGTTGCCTTTGTGCCCATGTACAGCCGCCAGCTCGCTGGTCCCGACGGCGAGGCCGCAGCGGCACGCTTTGCCGATGATGTGCTGTCGGTGTTCATCTGGGTGCTGCTGGGCTTTACCGGCATCGCGATGCTGGCCATGCCCTGGATCGTGTGGGCGCTGGCCAGCGAATATGCCAAAATCGAAGGCAAGTTCGAGCTTGCCGTCTTCCTCAGCCAAGTCACTTTTCCCTATCTGGCCTTTATCAGCGTCGTCGCAATGCTGTCGGGCTTGCTCAATGCCCGGTCGCGATTCGCGCCGGGCGCCTTTGCACCGGTGCTGTTCAACCTGACACTGATCGGCGGAATTGTGCTGGGATGGTATTTGCGCGGCCCTGGCGGTGACGATCGCATCGTCGCCGAATCCTTAAGCGCTGCCGTGTCTCTGTCGGGCGTCGTCCAGCTCGTGTATTTGTGGTGGGCGGTGCGACGCGCCGGACTGCGGCTGCACATTCGCCGGCCACGCCTGACACCCGAGGTGCGACGGCTGGGCACGCTGATCCTGCCAGCCACCTTCGGTGCCGGCATCTACCAGATCAGCCAGCTGGTCGATACTTTCTTTGCAACCTCGCTGCCGCAAGGCTCGCTCACTTTGCTCAAGCTGGCGGACCGGCTGAACCAGATGCCTCTTGGCATTGTTGGTATCGCCCTTGGCACTGCAATCCTGCCCATGCTCGCCCGGCACATCCATGGCGACGATCATGGCGAGGCGCAGCGGCTGCAGGGCAATGCCATGGAAATTGCAACGCTGCTGACATTGCCTGCCGCAGCGGCGCTGGCGATCTGCGCCCCCGCCTTTACCGCTGCTTTCTTCGTAGGCGGCAAATTTACGTCGGCGGACGGCGCGCTGATGGCGCAGATTGTGGTAGCGCTGGTCGCGGGTCTGCCCGCCTATGTTATCGTCAAAGTTTTGAACCCCGGGTTTTTCGCGCGCGAGGATACGCGCACCCCGGTGTGGACCGCGCTGATTTCGCTCATCTTCAATGTGGGGCTCAACCTGTATGTCGTCGAGCGCTTTGGCATCGTCGGTCTGGCGGGCGCGACCGCCGCATCGGCAACACTGAACTGCCTTCTGCTCTATACCGTGCTGCACCGGCGCGGCTGGTACCGCTTTACTGCCAAACTGGGTGCACGGATTGCCCGGCAACTCTTCGCCGCAGGGGCGATGTCGGCCGTGCTGTGGATATTGATGGCGCCGCTTGCGCCCTATTACACTGGCGGAACCTTTGATCGCATCTGGTCGCTTGCGCTGCTCACGGGCGCGGGGATGGCGGTATTCTTTGGCGTGGCCTATGCCATTGGGGCAATCGACAAGGATCTGTTGGCCATGATGCGGCGTCGGCCCAAAGATGCTGCCAGCACAGCACAGGAAATCTGAACCATGCGTGTCGTTTCGGGCATCCAGCCCACAGGCAATCTACATTTGGGCAACTATCTGGGCGCGATCCGCAACTGGGTGCGCATGCAGGATGAATTTGCGGGCGATACGCTCTATTTCCTGGCCGATCTGCACGCGATTACCGTGCACAATGATCCCGCCGAGCTGACCGCCAATACGCGCGAGATGGCGGCAGCGCTGATCGCGTGCGGCATCGATCCCAAGCGCGCCATCTTGTTCAATCAGGCGCGCGTGCCGTCGCATGCCGAACTGGCCTGGCTGCTGTTTTGCACCGCGCGTATCGGCTGGCTGAACCGCATGACGCAGTTCAAGGAAAAATCGGGCAAAAACCGCGAAGGTGCCAGCGTCGGGCTGTTCAGCTATCCGGTGCTGCAGGCCGCCGACGTGTTGCTGTATCAGGCAAGCCATGTGCCGGTGGGCGAGGACCAGAAGCAGCATCTGGAACTGGCGCGCGACATTGCGACCAAGTTCAACCTCGACACCGGCACCGACACCTTCACCCTGCCCGAGCCGATCATCCCGCCCGCCGCCGCCCGCATCATGAGCCTGCGCGACGGGTCTGCCAAAATGTCGAAATCGGACCCCAGCGATCTGAGCCGTATCAATCTGACCGACGACGCCGACACGGTGATGCAAAAAATCCGCAAGGCCAAGAGCGACGCGGACGCGCTGCCGTCCGAAGCCAAGGGGCTGGAGGGGCGGCCCGAAGCCGCCAATCTGGTTGGCATTTTCGCGGCATTGTCCGATGAAAGCGTGGACGCCGTGTGCGCCCGCTTTGCAGGGCAGGGCTTCGGCGCGTTCAAGCCCGCGCTGGGCGAACTGCTGGTCGAAACACTGCGCCCGATCCGCGACCGATTCGTAGCGCTGAAGGATGATCATGCCACGATCGACGCGGCGTTGGTGGCTGGTGCCGAACGTGCCGCAGCGCTGGCAAAGCCGACGCTGGACCGCGCCTATGCCGCGCTGGGGCTGTGTCGCTAAGGCACGGGCGGGTGGTTCAACTGGAATTCAGCCACCTTGTGCACAATATAGGGTCCGGCGCGCGACCATAGCGCGCGTCCGATTCGAAAGGATGACCATGGCTGTCCGTCTGACCCGCCCTTTGGGTATTGTGCTTGCCACCGCCGCGCTGACGCTCGGCGGCTGCGCTGCGCCCGGTTTCCGCGCCGACGTGGCGCGTTTTCAGGCGGCATTGCCCGCACCGCAAGGTCAGACTTTTGGCATTGTCGCGGGCGATCCAGAACTGGCTGGCGGGATCGAATTCGGCCAATATGCCGCGATCGTAGCGGGCGAACTGACCCGGCTGGGGTATCGGCCGGCAGCGCCCGGCGAGGCACCCGAACTGACGGTGTCCATGTCCTATGAGATTGATCAGGGGCGTGAACGGGTGCGTAGCACGCCCGGTTTCTATGACCCCTGGTATGGCAGCTATTTCGGCTATGGCCGCGGCTATTACCGCCCGGTCATCGTGCGCGGGCGCCACGGGCGCAGCTATGTCTATGGTTGGCACGACCCGTTTCTGTTCGGCGGTTTCGGCGGTTATGACCGGGTTGAAAGTTACACCGTCTATACCACCGGGCTCGACCTCAAAATTGACCGCGCCGCCGATGGCACGCGTCTGTTTGAAGGTCGGGCCGAGGCGCAGTCGCGCGACAATAATCTGACCCAGATTGTTCCCAATCTGGTCGCGGCAATGTTCACCGGCTTTCCCGGCAATTCGGGCGAGAAGGTCCGGATAACGGTGGCACCAAGCGCGCGTTGATTATTGTTCCAGCTGCGCTGGAACGCACGGCACCACGTTTGTGGATCAAATTACGCGTTCAGCGCCCGCCGGATCGCGGCGATATCGGCATCGATCTCGCTGTCGGTGACCCGCAGGCTTTCGATAACCCGCACCGCGTGAATGACGGTCGAATGGTCGCGCCCGCCAAAGCGGCGACCAATTTCAGGGTAGCTGCGCGGCGTCATCTCTTTGGCCAGATACATGGCAATCTGGCGCGGACGGGCGACGGCGCGCAGGCGGCGTTTTGATACCATGTCCGATTTGTCGAGCTTGAAATGCGCGCACACGCTGCGCTGGATTTCCTCGATGGTAATGCGCGGGCGCGCGCTGCGCACCGATTCGGCCAGCCGTTCCTCGGCCATTGGCAGGGTGATGGCTATATTGGTGAGCGAGGCATAGGCCAGCAGCTTGTTGAGCGCGCCTTCCAGTTCGCGGATATTGCGCGTGAAATGGCGCACCAGATAATCGACCACCGCATCGGGGACGTCGACCCCGGGCACCGCCGCCAGTCGCTGGCGCACAATCGCCTCGCGCAGCGTCGCTTCGGGCGCTTCGATATCGGCAACCAAGCCCCCGCCCAGCCGCGACAACAGCCGCGCCTCCACCCCGTCGAGCATCGCGGGCGGCCGGTCGGCGGTGACCACCAGCCGCTTGCCCGAAGTGAGCAAGTCGTCAAAAGTGTGGAGCAATTCTTCCTGCGTTGATCCCTTGCCGATGACGAACTGCAAATCGTCGATCAGCAACAGGTCGGCCGCGCGGAGCCGCGCCTTAAACTCCATCATGTCGCCGCCGCGCATCGCGGCGACAAATTCGCGCATGAATTTTTCCGCCGACATTAGAATGATCGTCGCGTTTGGGCGGACGGCGGCAAAGGCCTGGCCGATCGCATGCAGCAAATGCGTCTTACCCTGTCCGGTCCCCGAATGGAGATAGAGCGGATTAAACAGCGGCGTTTCTTCGGCGGCCATGCGCCGTGCGGCGTTGGCGGCAAGGACATTGCTGCGCGCAATTACAAAGCGGTCAAAGCACAGCCGCGCGTCGAACTGGGCAATATGCTCGCTCGGCAATGGCACTGGCGGGTCAAAACGCACTGCGGGCAGCGCGGCAAGTGGGGGCGCGCCCGCCGGGCGCCCCGCGCGCACGACGATGCTACGCACCGTGGGAAGTATCTGGCGCCAGGCCAGCAGCAGCCGATCAGCAAAGCGTTCGGCTACCCAATTGGCTGCAAAACTGGTCGGAGCTGACAAGGTTACGACGCCGCTGACCGGGCAATAATCAACGAACGCCACTGGCTTCAGCCAATGGTCAAAGGTGCGCACACCCAAATCGCGGCGTAGCCCCTCGGCGACTAGGAGCCAGAGCGACCCAATATCCTGAGCGCCGTCCGCTCGTGCCAATGTACCCCCGCCTTGTGCCACGTCCGCTTCGTCTTTCCCTTGCGTTCGCGCACATCCGGCGCGCCTATTCATGCCCCTCAACCCTGCCGCCCGTCCCGTCTGCTGGTCGTCACCCTGCCCTTGTCGTGGGCAAAAAACACCCAGCCGGCAGAACCGAGGTCTGCCGATTTGAAGAGCACCCTGTCGTGACGACCGCGACGCGGATTCGCGTGCGACACCTTTGTCTAGGCTCGGCAAGGCGAGTCGTTCAAGGGCAACAAATGTAAAAAATCCGAAATAAATAACTTGACTCGGACAAGTGCTTGGAAAAGCAGTTTCACTTCAAATTTATGAATTAAATCATATAGTTCGCTGTCAATTCGGCATTGCTTGCCCGCGAATCGGCGGGAATCCTTGATTGCGTATTGATGACGGCTTGATGACTTTTTGCCGCGCAATTTTGTGACGCGAAAAAGCCCGCCGGTTCGGTTGAACCAGCGGGCCTTTGTGTTCCGAAAACGGTCAGTATAATCAGCCGAGCGCGGCGATTGCCTTCGTCAGCCTGGCATATTTGCGCGAGGCCGTGTTCTTGTGCACGACGCCCTTGGCAACGCCGCGCGCCAGTTCGGGCTGAGCAACCTTCAAAGCTTCGGTGGCGGCCGCCTTGTCGCCAGCGACCAGCGCGTTCTCAACCTTCTTCACCAGCGTGCGGATGCGCGAAACGCGGTTCTTGTTGACGGCGGTGCGCGCGGTGTTGCGGCGGATGCGCTTCTTTGCCTGCGGCGTATTGGCCATTGTCTTCCTCGAAATTCAAGTAGTTGGGGGCAGAGGGCATAGCTCGCCCGCCTGTCGAAGGAGCGCCCTTAGGCGGGTCCAACAGATTCGTCAACCGCTCAGCGTTGGCATTTCGCGCAGAAAAAGGTCGATCGCCCGCCTTGGACGGTCCGCACGACCATGCCGCCGCGCCCGCACGGGCACGCCTCGCCCTCGCGTCCATAGACGCGCCAGTCATTGGCGAAATAGCCCAGCGCCCCATCGGGATGGAGAAAATCGCGCAAGGACGAGCCACCCGCCGCAATCGCCGCGGTCAGCACATCGCGAATCGCCTCGACGAGCGCGGCCAGCTTGGCGCGGCTGAGCGAGCCCGCCGCGCGCGTCGGTGCAATGCCGGTCAGATTCAGCGCCTCGCACACATAGATATTCCCCAGCCCCGCGATGATGCGCTGGTCGAGCAATACCAGCTTGATAGCGGTGGCCTTGCCCGCCAGCGCCTTTGCCAGATAAGCGGCCGACAGCGCGTCGGTCAGCGGTTCCGGCCCCAGCGCGCGGAAGGGCGCAAACGCGGTTTCGGCATCGCCCGCGACCAGATCGACCGAGCCGAAACGGCGCGGATCGTGCAAATAGAGCCGCCGCCCGCCGCCGGTTTCAAGCAGCAAATGGTCGTGCTTTTCAGGCTCTGCCCCATCGGTGCGCCAGCGCCCCGACATGCCGAGGTGAAAGATCATCGCATCGTCGCGGTCGGTGTGGATCAGACCATATTTGGCGCGGCGCGACAGGTGCGTCACGGTAGCGCCGGTCAGCCGCTGGACCAGATCAACCGGAAAGGGGCGGCGCAAATCCGCGCGAAAGGTTGCCACGCGCGCCAGCCGCTCACCCGTCAGCAGCGGCGCCAGACCGCGCACAGTGGTTTCGACTTCGGGCAGTTCGGGCATATCGCACCCGCCGCTACGCGCCGTTTGCGCGCCCCGCAACCCTTGGCTAAGGACATTGTCAAATCGCGGCTATCCCGCCGCAACAGGTTCGCACCCATGGCAAATCCCGAAACGGTCAGCTTCGGCTATACCGATGTCACCCCGGCCGAAAAAACCGAGCGCGTTGGTGAAGTGTTCTCCAGCGTAGCGCGCAATTATGACCGGATGAACGATGCCATGTCGGCGGGGCTGCACCGCCGCTGGAAGGACCGTTTCGTGCGCCGGGTCAAACCGCGCGCCGGCGAGCAGATTTTGGACATGGCCGGCGGCACGGGCGACATTGCCTTTCGCATGGAGCCATCGGGGGCCAGCATCACGGTCGCCGACATCAACCCCGACATGCTAAGCGTGGGCATGGAGCGCGCGGCGGAGCGCGGTATCGACAGTCTGGTATGGAGCGAACAAAACGCCGAGACGCTGTCCTTTCCCGACCGCTTTTTCGACGCCTACACCATCGCTTTCGGTATCCGCAATGTGACGCACATCGACCGCGCGCTGGCCGAAGCGCATCGCGTGCTGAAATATGGCGGGCGCTTTTTTTGCCTTGAGTTTTCGACCAACGAATGGCCGGGTTTCGCGCAAGTCTATGACGCCTATTCGCACCGCATTGTGCCCAAGTTGGGTGAGATGATCGCGGGCGATGCCGACAGCTATCGTTACCTCATCGAATCAATCCGCCGCTTTCCGCCCATGCCCGAGTTTGCCGCAATGATCCGCAAGTCAGGCTTTGCGCAGGTCAAGGTCGAACCGATTATGGGCGGGCTCGTCGCCATCCACAGCGGGTGGAAGGTGTGACTTCACCTGCAACGCATATTTTCCGGCTGCTGCGCTGGGGCCGCATCCTTGCGCGCCATGGGGCGCTGCGCGGAATTGAAGCCTCGCCAACCACCCCGCCTGGGGTCAAGCGGCTGTGCCGCATCGCGCGCTTTGGCGCCCGCCAGCCGCGTGTGCCCGATTATGCTGCCGCGTTTCAGGCGATTGGTCCGGCAGCGGTCAAGCTGGGTCAGACGTTGGCAACCCGCCCCGACTTGGTCGGGGAAGAAGCCGCGCGCAATCTGCTGACGCTGCAGGACGCGCTCGACCCGCTGCCTTTCGCCGCGATTCGTGCCGAGCTGGAGCAGGCATTGCCCGGCCCGGTCGACAGCCTGTTCCAGAGCATTGACCCCGTGCCCGTCGGCTCGGCCAGTATTGCGCAGGTGCACAAGGGCGTCACCAGCGACGGGCGCACCGTCGCCATCAAGGTGCGGCGCCCCGGCATCGACAAACAGTTCGCGCGCGATATCGACACTTATGAATGGGCCGCCGCGCACCTCGAGGCGCTGGGCGGCGAGGCCAGCCGCCTGCGACCGCGGCTCGTGATCGCCAATTTCAAGCGCTGGACAATGCGCGAGCTGGATTTCCGGCGCGAGGCGGCATCGGCCAGCGAGCTTGCCGAAGCGATGGCGAGCGATGCCCATTATCATGTCCCAGCCATCGACTGGGACCGCACCTCGGGCCGCGTGCTGACGCTCGAATGGCTCGACGGCACCAAGATTTCGGAGCGCGACAAGCTGGTCGCCGCCGGGCACGACCTACCCGCGATGGCCGCCAACCTGGTCAAAAGCTTTTTGCGTCAGGCAATTGCCGAGGGGTTTTTCCACGCCGACATGCACCAGGGCAATTTGTTCGTGCTACCCGACGGTCGCGTGGCGGTGGTCGATTTTGGCATAATGGGGCGGATCAACCGCAAGGCGCGCTTCTGGCTCGCCGAGATTCTCTATGGCCTGACCACGGGCAATTACCGCCGCGTCGCCGAGATTCATTTCGAGGCGCAATATGTGCCTGCGCACCACAATGTCGAGGAATTCGCGACCGCCCTGCGCGCCGTGGGCGAGCCGATGCGCGGTAAGCCGGTCTCGGAGCTCTCTGTTGGCCAGATGCTCGACGGGCTGTTCGCCATCACCCGCGATTTCGACATGCAGACGCAGCCGCACTTGCTGCTGCTTCAGAAAACCATGGTTATGGTCGAAGGCGTCGCGACCGCGCTGCACCCCGGCATCAACATGTGGGACACATCGGGCCCCTATGTGAAGGAATGGATCCGCGACGAACTCGGTCCCGAAGCCGCGCTCGCCGACGGCCTGCGCGAACAGGTGAACACGCTGGCGCTGATCCCCGACATCATCCGGCGGCTGGACGACCAACTCCCGCGCAAGGGCGGCGCGCCGCCCGCACCGCCGCTTCCCGATGTGCAGCTGATGTGGGAGCGCAAGGGGAGCGGCTGGTGGCGTTATGTTTTCGTTGCAGCTCTTGCAGCAGCCGCTGGCGCTGCTGGAGCAAGCTGGCTAGGGTAAGCCAATGCCAAACCCCCGCATCCTTCTGATCATCGGCGGCGGTATCGCGGCCTATAAGAGCATCGAACTGGTCCGCCTGCTCAAGAAGGCGGGGATAGAGGTGCGCTGCGTCCTCACGCGCGGGGGCGAGCAATTTGTGACGCCGCTGACGCTCGCCGCGCTGTCCGAAAATCCCGTCCACACCAATATTTTCGACCTGAAGGATGAGGTCGAGATGGGGCATATCCAGTTGTCGCGTCAGGCCGATCTGGTCGTCGTCTGCCCCGCCACCGCTGACCTGCTTGCCAAAATGGCAGCGGGGATTGCCGACGATCTCGCCACCACATTGCTGCTCGCCACCGACAAGCGCGTGCTGGCGGTGCCCGCGATGAATGTGCGCATGTGGCTCCACCCCGCCACGCGGCGCAATGTCGCCACACTGCGCAGCGACGGGGTGACGGTGATGGAGCCTGACGAGGGCGAAATGGCGTGCGGCGAATATGGGCCGGGCCGGTTGCCGGAACCGGAGGCCGTAGCAGCACAGATTCGCGCCATGCTTGAAACGCCGCCAACGCTCAATGGTCAGCCCGATTTCGCCCCCACCAGCCATCGCCCGCTGCACGGCCAGCGCATCCTGATCACCGCCGGACCGACGCATGAGGCCATCGACCCGGTGCGCTACATCGCCAACCGGTCGAGCGGCATACAGGGCTTTGCGATCGCCGCCGCCGCCGCGCAGGCGGGAGCCGAGGTGACGCTGATCGCCGGACCGGTGAATTTGCCCACACCAGCGGGCGTAGTCCGTATCGATGTGGAAAGCGCGCGCGAGATGGCGGCCGAAGTGGAACGCGCATTGCCTGCCGATGCCGCCATCATGGTCGCAGCAGTCGCCGACTGGCGCGCGGCGGATGCGTCGGCGACCAAGATCAAGAAGGATGGGACGGGAACGGTGCCACCGCTCCATCTCACTGAAAATCCGGATATTCTGGCAACTCTGGGCAAACATGCGCAGCGCCCGCGCCTGCTGATCGGCTTTGCCGCCGAGACCAACGATGTGCTTGCCCATGCCCAAGCCAAGCTCGCCAAAAAGGGATGCGACTGGATCGTTGCCAATGACGTTACGGCCGACGCGATGGGCGGTGAGGTTAACAGGGTGCATATTGTCAGCGCCGTCGGCGTTGACAGTTGGGAGCGCATGGCCAAGGACAAGGTTGCTGCCAAGCTGATTGAAAGGATCGCCGATGTCCTTGCCCCCGACGCCCCCAACACCCCAACCAATTGAAATTGCAATCCAGCGGCTGCCCAACGGTGGCGGCCTGCCCCTGCCCGCCTATGCCAGCGCGGGTGCAGCGGGCATGGATGTGGTCGCGGCCGAAACGCTGACCTTGCGTCCCGGCACGCGCCATGCGGTCGCCACCGGCTTTGCCATGGCGATCCCGCCAGGATTTGAGGTGCAGGTGCGCCCGCGGTCGGGCCTTGCGCTTCATCATGGCATCACCTGCCTCAATAGCCCCGGCACTATCGACAGCGACTATCGCGGCGAGGTGAAGGTCATCCTGGCCAATATGGGTAGTGACAATTTCGACATCAAACGCGGCGACCGCATCGCCCAGCTGGTGCCTGCACCGGTGCAGCGCGCCATTTTTGCCGAGGTGGAAAAACTGCCGCAAACCGAGCGCGGCTCGGGCGGTTTCGGATCAACCGGCACCGACAGCGTCAGCGATGACGATGCCGATCCCAAAGGCGTCGGCTCGCTGATGGGCATGAAGATGCGCCGTCCCGGCGAGTGACGTTGCTCAGCGACGCTGAACTCGACCGATATGCGCGGCATATCGTGCTGCCACAAATCGGCGGTGCGGGACAAGCGCGGCTCAAGGCGGCGCATGTCGCGGTCATTGGTGCGGGCGGAATCGGCTGTCCGGTGATTCAATATCTGGCGGCAGCGGGGGTAGGCGCGCTGACCATCATCGACGACGATAGGGTCGAATTGTCGAACCTGCAGCGCCAAATTTTGTTCGCTGACGTCGACATTGGCGCGCCCAAGGCCGAGGCAGCGGCCAAGGCAGCGCGTCGGATCAACCCGCATGGCGCCTATCATGCACGTACCCAGCGCATCGACGCGCGAAATGCCGCCGCGTTGCTGGTGGAGACTTCACTTGTCATCGACGGCTGCGACAATTTCGCCACGCGGCTGACGGTCAACGCCGCCTGCATCGCCGCGCGCATCCCGTTGCTCAGCGCCGCCATCGGTGCGTTCGACGCACAGGTCGCGCTCTTCGAAGGGTGGCGGCCCGACCAACCCTGCTATGCCTGCCTCGTCGGCAACGACCCCGCGCGCGACGGCGTCAATTGCGCCGAAGCGGGCGTGCTTGGGGCGCTCGCGGGGTTTGCCGGCACGCTGGCAGCAGTGGAAGCGGTCCGCATGATCGCGGGATTCGGTGCACCGTTAACCGGAAAGCTAGTCCTCAGCGATATGCTCGAGCGGCGCTGGCGCGAAGTGCGCATCGCCAAAGACCCGGAGTGCCCCGCATGTCGCCAGTGAGGATTATCGTCGCCGCACTGGACAGCGCACGCATCTATGCCGCGCTAGAGGCGGCGATGGCCTGGGCCGCGCTGGGACGCGAGGTTGAAATTTTCTTTCAGGGTGAGGCGGTCGCGGGCTTGCGCCGCCCGGTTATCCACCCCGCCGACCATGCGCGGCAGGCAGCGGGCCAGCCCGATCTGGCAACACTGCTTGGCGAAGTGCGCGCGGCCGGCGTGCCTATATTCGTGTGCCAGTCGGGGCTTGCGCTGGCCGGGGTAACGATGGAGGCGCTGGCGGTTGACACCCGCGCAACCGGGCTGGTCGGCTATCTGGCGGCGGTGCCCGCGAATGCGCTGGTGGTTAGTTACTAAGCCGCGTCACCCGTCTTTGCACGCCGTCATCGCCTCAGGCTCGGGTCGCTTGGGTTGGCGGGCAAAACGGGCAAAATAGGCGCCCACATCCTTTTTCTCGCTGAAGGCCACCAGCCGGTAACCGACCGCCTCATATTCGCACACCAGCAGGCGGAATGGCGTTCCATGCTGATCGGTTGGGCGGTCGCTGTCGACCACAATCACTTCGCCGCCGTCGCGCAGCGCAGGCCATAACCGCCACAGAAAGGCATAAGGTTCGCCAATTTCGTGGTACATGTGAACCAGAAACACCCGGTCAAAGCTGTTCGGTGGCAGGCGCGGATCATCCACCCCGCCCAGCTTCAGCGACACATTGTCCAGCCGCTCGCGCGCCACCCGGTCGGCCAGCCGTTCAATCACCTTGGGCTGGATATCCTGCGCCAGCACCCGCCCGCGTTCGCCCACGCGCTGCGCCAGCCGCACGGTGTAATAACCATCGCCCGCGCCGATATCGGCCACTGTCATGCCCGGCGCGACAGCGGCAGCGTCCATAATCTGCTCGGCCTCGCGCACCCGGTCGCGCGCTTCCTCGGTCGACCATTTTGTCGACACGGTCGGCGCGACGGGGCGATCGGCAGGCGGGAATTGCCGCGCCGTATCGACCCGCTCGTCGCCGCCCAACAGCGGGCCTCCGCATGCCGCAAGCAACAACGGCAAAAGCAAAGCGGCGGCGCGGCGCATTAGTCGATATCCTCCACCACCACCTTTTCGCCCGTCACCTTCTGCGAAAGCGCGGCGGCCATGAACGGGTCGAGTGCACCGTCGAGCACATCGCCCGGCGCTGTCGAAGTCACGCCGGTGCGCAAATCCTTCACCAGCTGATAGGGTTGCAGCACGTAGGAGCGGATCTGGTGGCCCCAGCCGATTTCCGTCTTCGCCTGATATTCTCCGCTCGCCTCGGCCTCGCGCTTTTGCAGTTCGGCCTCGTACATGCGCGCTTTCAGCATACCCATCGCGGTGGCGCGGTTTTTGTGCTGCGAACGATCATTCTGGCTCGCCACCACAATGCCGGTGGGGATGTGCGTGATACGCACCGCGCTGTCGGTGGTGTTGACATGCTGTCCGCCCGCGCCCGACGCGCGATAGGTATCGATCTTGAGGTCGCCTTCGTTGATTTCGATCTCGATATTGTCGTCGATGACGGGATAGACCCAGACGCTCGAGAAACTGGTGTGCCGCCGCGCCGAGCTGTCATAGGGTGAGATGCGCACCAGACGGTGAACGCCGCTTTCGGTCTTGGCATAGCCATAGGCGTTTTCGCCTTTGCACAGCAAAGTCGCCGATTTGATCCCCGCTTGGTCGCCGCCCTGATATTCGACCATTTCGACCTTCATGCGGCGCTTTTCGGCCCAGCGCTGGTACATGCGCAGCAGCATTTCGGCCCAGTCCTGGCTTTCGGTACCGCCGGCCCCGGCGTGGATTTCGATGTAGCAATCATTGCCATCGGCCTCGCCCGCAAGCAGCGCCTTGATCTTGTCTTCGTCTGCACGCTCGGCCAGCGCCGCCAGCCCGGCTACGGCCTCATCGACCATCGCCTCGTCGCCCTCCATTTCGGCAAGTTCGATGAGCTCGGCGGTGTCGGCCATTTCCTGTTCAATGGCGCGCACTGCGCCCACGGCCTCGTCCAGCCGCCGCCGCTCGCGCATCACCTCCTGCGCCGCCTTGGGGTCGTTCCAAAGCGAAGGGTCCTCCACGCGGTTGTTCAGCTCGTCGAGCCGCCGCAACGCGCGCTCCCAGTCCAGGAAACGGCGCACCAGCGCCATCGCAGCCTTGATACGGTCAATATGATCCTGCGCTTCGGCGCGCATGTGGTTTGCTCCAAAAGATGATTGCCACCGCCCTTAGTGGGATAGCGGGGTTAGGGGAAGTGGGGGCGCTGGCCGAACGTCACCCCCGGCTTGACCCGAGGTCGCGCACCTGCTCACTCGTGTGTAAAGGGACCACCCCCATCAAATAATCCCGCCCCTGTCCTCCAGGAAATCCTGATCGCTCCGGCGCGTTGGTGCGGCTTTTTGCGCTGGCCCGGTTTGCCGCGCGGGGCCGCGCCTTTCGACTTCGTCCTGCCTTATCGTCCGGCGTGGTTCGCTCTCGGGCTTGAACGCTTCCCAGATGATCGCGGCCTTGGGGTCGTCGGTGGGCCAGCCGCCATAGATGCGTTTGCCGCTGCGCCGGTCGATGCGCACCATACGCACGCCTTTGGGCGCGACGAACGGCACCGGTTGGCGGTCGGCGAGCGCCAGCGTCGCGAATTGCTTGAAAATCGGCGCGGCCAGACTGCCGCCCTGCGCATAGCCGCCCATATCGCGCGGGGTATCGAAACCAATATAAACACCTGCGACGATGTCGGGCGTTCCACCGACGAACCATACATCCTTGGGGCCATTGGTGGTGCCGGTTTTGCCAAACAAGGGCAGGCCCAGATCGCGCAAAGTCACCGCCGTGCCGCGCTGGACGACGCCCTCCAATATATGCACCATCTGATAGGCGGTGATCGGGTCCATCAGCTGTTTGCCGGTCGCCGCAAAGCGCGGCATCGGTTTGCCGTCCCAATCCTTCATGTTGCAACCGGCGCAGGGCTTCCACTTCTCGGGATAAATCACCCGCCCACGCCGGTCCTGCACATAATCGATCAACTTGGGGCGCAGCTCGCGGCCGTGATTGGCCAACATTGCATAGGCATTGGTCAGCTTCATAACGGTCGTCGACCCCGCGCCGAGCGCAGTCGAGAGATAGGGTTCGTGCTTGCCGATCCCCATTTTCGCGATGGTTTCGACGATCGGCTCCATCCCGATGGTGCTGGCGGTCTTGACCGTCATCAGGTTGCGAGACTGCTCCAGACCCCAGCGCATCGTCTGTTCGCCTGCGCCGCGCGCACCGCCAAAGTTGCGGAAGCATTTGTTGCCAAAGCGCGCGCCCTGATAAACGCAGAATGGCCCGTCGACGATCAGCGAGGCGGGGGTCATACCGTTATCGAGCGCGGCGGCATAGACAAACGGCTTGATCGTCGACCCCGGCTGACGCTCGGCTTGCGTTGCGCGGTTAAAAGGTGACAGATTGACGTCGAACCCGCCCTGCATTGCATGGACGCGGCCATTATGGGTGTTCTGCACCACCATCCCGCCCGACACTTCGGGGATGTTGCGCAATGCGTAAACGTCACGCCCTTGCGGCTTGACCGCGATCAGCTGGCCGGGGCGCAGCGCGTTGAACGCCGCCGTACCGGCACGGCGATAGGGCATGCCGGCCATGCTGGCGGGCAAAGTCCCGGTATCGCCATTGGCAAAGCCGATGCGTGCCGTACTGCCACTTTTCGACAGGACGGCGGCGATGCGCCAATCCTCATAATTGATGCTGACGAAGCTCGACGCCAGACGGCTCTGCCACTGGTCATCAGCTTCAATCGTCGCAATCGGCCCCGACCAGCCCTTGCCCGCGTCATAGCGTTGCAAGCCGCTGCGCAGCGCACGCGTTGTCGCCACCTGCATGTCGTGGTCATAGGCGCTGCGCACCCACAGCCCGCCGTCATAGACGCTGTTCTTGCTGCCCTTTTCGGCATCCTCACCGAATTTCTCGATCAGGTCACGGCGAACCTGTTCCATATAATAGCCGCCAACCTGACGGAATGGGCTGCCCTGCTGCGCCACCACGCCCAGCGGCTGCGCGGCGGCGGCCTGTCGCTGCGCGGCGGTGATCCAGCCATTGGCCAGCATCTGCCCCAGCACATAGTCGCGCCGTTCCAGCGCGCGCGCCGCAAATTTTGCGCGGCCCAGCGTTTCAGGCGCCTTGGGCAGGATCGACAGAAAGGCCATCTCATGCAGCGCCAGATCGCCGACGTCCTTGTCAAAATAGGCGCGCGCTGCCGCCTGCACCCCAAAGCTGCGCCGCCCCAGCGGGATTTCGTTCAGGTACAGCTCGAGAATCTGTTCCTTGGTCAGCGCGTCTTCCATGCGGAAGGCAACAATCGCCTCACGCAGCTTGCGCGTGTAGGTTACCTCGTTCGACAACAGCAGATTCTTGGCGACTTGCTGGGTGATCGTTGATGTGCCGCGCGGCGTTTCCCCGCTGGTCAGCCCATCCCAAGCGGCGCGCACGAGGCCGGGATAATCCAGCCCGCCATGCTCGAAAAATGTCTTGTCTTCGGCCGCCAGAAAGGCGCGGACCAGCAATTGCGGATATTCATTATAGGCCAGCTGCACGCGCCGCTCGCGTGCATAGCTGTGCACCGGCATGCCGCTCGCATCGCGCACGATAGTGGGCAACGGCGGTTCATAGTCACGCAGCTGGTCAACCGATGGCAGGTCGCGCGCAAACAATATCCAGATCAGCGACCATAGCAGGACCAGCCCGCCCAACGCATAGATGGGCCAGCGGAACCAGCGATGCACCCACTTGTCCTGCACCCATTGCCATACCGCGCCCGAATCACGGCGCAGGCGCATGCGGAAATTGCTGGGGGCTTCGGCGACCATTGCCCAGTGCCTCTACCGTTTCAGAATCGTGGAGGAAAGCAAAATGGCCCTTGACCTCCGACCCTGCTCAACGCGCCGCCGCTAGCCGCGCGAAATGCGCCTGCACCGCAGCGCGCACGCCCCGCGCCAGCGCGCGCTGCCCGCTGGTGGACGCCAGAAATTCGGCATCTTCGCGATTGGAAATAAAGCCGGTTTCGAACAGGACAGACGGTGTATCCGGCGATTTTAGCACCACAAAGGCGGCAAAGCGCCGCGCCGTGGTGCGAAAGGTGACCGCAGGGGAAGTTTCGCGCTGCAAAAGCCGAGCAAAATCCACCGACAATTGCATTGTTTCGCGCTGGCTAAGGTCAATCAGGATCGACGACACGGCGTTGCTTTGCTGGCTAAGGTCAACGCCCCCAATAACATTGGCGCGGTTTTCGCGCATCGCCAGCCGCGCTGCCTCGCGGTCCGACGCAGTTTCAGACAGCGTATAGATAGAGGCGCCGCGCGCGTCGGGTGTCGCGGCGGCATCGGCGTGAAGCGAGATAAACAGATCGGCTTTCAGCCGCCGGGCGACCCCATAGCGCTCTTCAAGGATCAGGAAACGGTCGTCGCTGCGCGTCAACGCGACACGGATTCGCCCCGTCGCCAGCAATTCGGTGCGCAGCGCTCGGGCCAGCGCCAGCGTTACATCCTTCTCGCGCGCGCCATTATGCGGGCTGATCGCGCCGGGATCGTGCCCGCCATGTCCGGCATCAATCACCACCAGCGGCAAATTGGCATCGTTCGGTCCGGCAATCTTCGGCA
Source organism: Sphingopyxis sp. sgz302558 (assembly GCF_057220455.1). NCBI lineage: Bacteria > Pseudomonadati > Pseudomonadota > Alphaproteobacteria > Sphingomonadales > Sphingopyxidaceae > Sphingopyxis > Sphingopyxis sp. sgz302558. The sequence goes on from NZ_JBXPUZ010000001.1 coordinate 276,810, forward strand.
GCTCGGTCGGCGGGCGCGGCCGGCCAATAGGCATGGTCACGCTATAGCGCGCGCCGGGCCGCTTGGCCGCGTGAAAGCGGTGCTCAGGCACGCCGCTGGGCGCCAGAAAAGTCAGGATCAGGCCAGCCAGCAATGCCATGCCGCCATTATGCCATCGCTGGGCGCGCCTGAACAGATGCCGGAACCGACTGACCTCGCCCGTTGTTTTTGTTGCCGCCCGTCTGCAGCGCTGCTAGCACCCCCGGTCATGCCGGTTGCACGCCTTGCGCACCGGTGATCCATGGGATGGTGCGGGGGCGGTATGGTCTGCCTCTAATCGCCATCCTCCGTCAGGTTGATGCCACATGCGGCTTGTCACGCCCTCCACCCTTTGCCCGAATGGCGCTTTGCTGCGCTGGTTCGCATCGGGTTCGGACCGCGTGCGCGCCCGGACGAACAGCTCGCTTGCGAGCGGCCGGATGCAGCCCGATTGCGGCAATAACACATTATCATTCAATCTATTAGGGGCGACGCGCGGCTATGTTTGCGCGCGCCGGAGTTATACCAATGACCACGCGCATGTTGATCGATGCGCGGCACCGCGAGGAAACCCGCGTTGCCGTGACCAAGGGAAACCGCATCGAGGAATTTGATTTCGAATCTGCCGAGCACAAGCAGCTCAAGGGGAATATCTACCTCGCCAAAGTCACCCGCGTCGAACCGTCGCTACAAGCGGCGTTCGTTGAATATGGTGGGAATCGCCACGGGTTCCTGGCCTTCAGCGAAATCCACCCCGATTATTACCAGATCCCGAAAGAGGATCGCGCCGCGCTGCTGCGCGAAGAGGCCGAACATGCTGCCGAAGCCGCAATGCGCGCCGAGGATGATCTCGACGCGCTGGAAGGCGAAGTCGAGGACATGGCTGCCGACGGCGACAATGAGCGCCGCGACGTCCATGACGAGGACGGCTTTGACGACCACGGCGACGATGCAGCCGAATTCGCTGACGACGCGGCCGATGAAACGGGCGATGACGGCGAAGGTGAAGAAGAAGGTGAAGAATCCGAAGCCCGCGAAGAACAACGTGGCCCGCGCCGCGATGGTCGCCGCGGCAAAGGGCGCGGACGCGGCAACCGCCGCGAGGACGAGCGCGACACCAGCAAAATGTCGCTGCGCCGCAAATATAAAATTCAGGACGTCATTCGCCGCCGTCAGGTGATGTTGGTACAGGTCGTCAAGGAAGAGCGTGGCAGCAAGGGCGCGGCGCTGACCACCTATCTCAGTCTCGCTGGCCGCTATTGCGTGCTCATGCCCAACACAATGCACGGCGGCGGCATCAGCCGCAAAATCTCAAACGGGGCCGACCGCCGCAAATTGAAGGCAATGATCGACGAGCTCGACTTGCCGCCGACTATGGGCTGCATAGTCCGCACCGCTGGGATGAGCCGCACCAAGGTCGAGATTAAGCGCGACTTTGATTACCTTGCCCGCCTGTGGGACGAGATCCGCGACAAGACGCTGCAAAGTGCCGCGCCCGCTCTCATTCATTCAGATAGCGACCTCATCAAGCGCGCGATCCGCGACATTTATCACCGCGATATCGAAGAGGTGCTGGTCGAAGGTGAAGAAGGCTTCCGCGCGGCCAAGGAATTTATGAAGCTGTTGATGCCGAGCCATGCGCGCAAGGTGAAGCAATATGCTGACCCGGTGTCGCTGTATCAGCGCTACGGCGTAGAGGATCAGCTGGCGGGGATGTACAACCCCGTGGTCCAGCTGAAATCGGGTGGCTACCTCGTCATCAATCCGACCGAGGCGCTGGTGTCGATCGACATCAACTCGGGCCGCTCAACGCGCGAGCACAATATCGAGCAAACCGCGCTCAACACCAATTTGGAAGCCGCGAACGAAATCGCCCGCCAGCTGCGCCTGCGCGACATGGCAGGTCTGGTCGTGATCGATTTCATCGACATGGATCACAGCAGCAATATCCGCAAGGTCGAGCGCGCAATGAAGGAAGCGCTGAAAAACGATCGCGCGCGTATCCAGATCGGCCGCATTTCGGGCTTTGGCCTGATGGAAATGAGCCGCCAGCGGCTGCGCACCGGGGTGCTCGAAGCATCGACCCGGCCTTGCCCCCACTGCGACGGCACCGGTTTGGTGCGCACCGCATCATCGGCGGGCCTCGGCGCGCTGCGCATGATCGAAGAAGAGGCCGCACGCGGCAAGGGCAGCCGCATCACGCTGCGGGCTAGCCAAGAGGCGACCTTCTATCTGCTCAACGAAAAGCGCCGCGAGCTACGCGAAATCGAGGAACTCTACGGCGTCACCATCGAAATTCTGCCGAACAGCGAGGCCGAAGGTGCGAAAATGGCAGTCGAGGTCAGCGGCCCGCCGCCCACGCAGCGACCGCAATTCGCGCCTGTGGTGATTGCTGCCGACGAGGACGACGACCTGCCCTATGATGACGAGGACGAGGGCGAGGACGACGAAGCCGACGACGCCGAAACCCCGCGCCGCAGCCAGCCGCGTGATGGCGAGCGCGGCGACGAAGAGGGCGAGGGCAAACGCCGCCGCAAGCGTCGTCGCCGGGGCCGCCGGGGCCGCCGCGATGACGAGGCAGGCAGCGAAAATGGCGGCAATGCCGAAACGGGTGAAGCCGAAGCAAGCGACGAGAACGAAGCCGAAGTTGCCGCCGTCGAGGCCGATGACGCCGACGCAGTGGCAAAGCCCAAGCGGCGGCGCGGCGGTCGGGGACGCAAGGCACGCGACGGCGACGGTGACAGCGACGGCGAAGCAACGGCTGTTGAATCTGAGGCGATCGAACGGGCACCTGCGCCCAATGTCGAGCCCGCCGACGAGGCTGCGCCCGAAAAACCCAAGCGCGCCAGCCGCAGCCGCAAGAAGGTGGCCGACGATGCCCCGGCGGAAGTTGCCGTTCCCGCCGCTGAAGCTGAGCCCGAAACTCCTGCCAAAGCCAAGCGCGCGCCGCGCAGCCGCAAAAAGGTGACCCAGGAAGCCGACGAGGCCAGCGGCAACGGGTCAAAATCCCCGGTCGCCGCCGACACCGTCGAAAATGGCGAGGCGGCAGGCGAAGGCGGCAATGGCCGTCGCGGCTGGTGGCAGCGGACCTTCGGGGCCTGACCATGGCGGCGGTCCGGCAGCTTGCGAACCGCCGCTTCACCCCGCATTCAGGCAGTGCGCGCCATGACTTTGTCATGGCGCGTCTCCCCCACGTTCGTCCGGCCATTTGGCCGGGCAAAATGCTACGCGCAGCCATTTTGCTGCTCGCCCTCTTTGCACTCGCTGTCCGTCCCGCCGCCGCGCAGTCGATCCTGCGCGATGCCGAGACCGAGGCGCTGTTCCGCGAGATGATGGCCCCGCTCGAACAGGCAGCGGGGCTAAAGGCTGGGCAGATCCGCGTCCATCTGATCGGCGATCGCAGCATCAATGCCTTTGTCGCGGGATCGCAGGATATCTATGTCCACAGCGGCCTCATCGAGGCGGCGGGGACCGCCAACGAGGTCCAGGGCGTGCTCGCGCACGAGCTGGGCCATATTCAGGGCGGCCATGTGATCCGCTCGTCGGAAGGCATCAAGAACGCCACTGGCATTTCGCTGCTAAGCCTGATTTTGGGCGCAGCCGCTGTCGCTGCAGGGGCAGGCGATGCCGGGATAGGCATTTTGATGGCCGGGCAACAAGCCGCGTTGGGCAAATATCTCGCCTTCAGCCGCGTGCAGGAATCGACCGCCGATGCAGCCGGCGCGCAATATCTGTCAAAGGCCGGGATCACCGGGCGCGGCAGTCTGGATTTCTTCAAACGGCTACAGAATCTGGAGTTCCGCTATGCGGTCAAGCAGGATGATGATCAGGCCTATAGCCGCACCCACCCGCTGAGCGGGGACCGCATCGCGGCGCTGCGCGAAACCTATGTTGTCGATCCGGCGTGGGACAAGCCCAGCGACCCCGCGCTCGAAGCGCGGTTCGTTCGCGTCAAAGCCAAGCTCGTCGGCTTCATTGCCGAACCCACGCGCACGCTGCGCCTCTATCCGGCAAGCGACACCAGCATTCCCGCACGCTACGCCCGCGCCTACGCCTGGCACAAGAGCGCCTATCCCGACCGTGCGCTGGCCGAGACTGAGGCGCTGCTAGCCAAAGACCCCGATGACCCTTATTTTCTGGAATTGCAGGGCCAGATTCTGCTCGAATCGGGGCGCCCGCGCGATGCCGTTCCGCCGCTGCGCAAGGCGGTGGCGGGCAGCCGGTCACAGCCGCTGATCGCCGCGCTGTTGGGCCATGCGCTAATCGCCACAGAAGACCCGAGCCTCGCAGCCGAGGCCGAGCAGGTGCTGCGCACGGCGGTGACGCTCGACAATGAAAATCCCTTTGCCTGGTATCAACTGGGCGTGGTTTATGCCCAGCGCGGTGACCAAGGGCGTGCTGCACTCGCCACCGCCGAACGCTATCAATTGCAGGGGCGCGCGGCGGCGCTCGCATTGCAACATGCCGAAATGGCAATGGCCGCACTACCCAACGGGTCGCCCGACTGGATTCGTGCACAGGATATTGCGCTGGTTGCGCGCGCCGAGGTGGAACAGCAGCGCAAGAGGCGCTAGAGCGCTCGTCCCGGTTTAGCGAAGGTCCAATGTGAACGAGCGCAACGACGAATTTTACCAGCCCTGGCTACGCCAGAACCCGCCGCCGCCTGTCCCGGTGAAGCGCCGCCACGAGCCAGCGTCACCGCCGGGCGACGGTGGACTGATGCGTGACGAGGCGCTGCCGCTTGGCGTTGATGTGTCGGCCTATGCTGCCCCGCCCAAGTCGCCGCCGCCCTCGCTATCCGAGCAGGCGGGGCCCGCGGTTGCCGCCGCCAAGAGCTTCGCGGCGCGAGGTTGGGCCGCAACCGTCCGCGCAGCATACGCCTTTGCCGACTGGACGATAAGGGTTGGCGAACGCGCTGACATCCCCGCTCGCATCGCTGCCCTGGAAATCCCGCGCAAGAGCGCGGCGGCGGCGCGGCAAGTAGGCGTGCTGCTGCGCGCGGCGGGTCGCGCAACGGCCGCCGCCACGGGCAAGGCAGGCACTGCCGCCGCCGCGCAGCTCGGCAAAGCCGGGACCGCCGCGCAGCAAGGGCTGGGCAGCGTGGTTGCCAGCGGCAAGCAAGCGGGGGCGCGCCAGCTTGGCAAGTTGCGCCCGCCTGCTGCCGAACCCGCCGAACCGCCCATATCGGGGCTGGAACGGCTGCTCGCCGACGAACCGGTCAAGACGGACGCCAACAATCTGCCCTTGTTCCAGGCGGCGCCTGCGCCAGAGCCGGTCGCGCCATCAGCCGAGGCAGCACCGCCCGACGATTTAACTGCCGATGAAAGGCCGGCGCGCCGCGACCTGCCGCGGGCCACATCGTCGGATGAACCGCCTGCTGTACCGCGCTGGGTGCCGCTAACAGCAGCCGCGCTGGCTGTTTTGGCGCTTACCTTTTGGGCCGGAGGCCGCTGGGGCGGCGGCGCGATGACCGCAGCCGAGACACGCGCACTGGTGCGCGAGACCATTTTGGCCAACCCCGAAATTGTGCCCCAGGCGCTGGAAAAATATCAGGCGAACCAGATGGCTGCGGCGATTGATGCGGTGCGCCCGGTGCTGGAAAAGCCCTTTTCGGGGGCGTGGATCGGCAATGCCAGGGGCGATGTCACGCTGACCATCTTTACCGACTATGGCTGCGTGTTCTGCCGCGCGGCGCTGCCCGATATCGACCGGCTGGTGCGCGAGGACAAGGGCGTGAAGGTGGTGTTCCGCGAGCTGCCCATCATCGCTCCGCAGAGTAAGGACGCCGCCATCGCCGCACTCGCCGCGGCGCGGCAGGGCAAATATGACGCCTTCCACCATGCAATGTTTGCTGCAGGCAGCCTTGACCGCGGCGCCATCGCCGCGGCCAGCACCCGCGCCGGGGTAATCCTCGACGGGCGCAGCGATGCCAATGCCGATACGCGCCTGTTCGAGCGCGAAATCGATAACAATCTGGCGCTGGCGCAGCAACTCAACATCAACGCCACCCCGTCGATGATCATCGGGTCGCGACTGATTGCTGGCGCGGTCGGCTATGACGCGCTGAAGCAGGCCGTGGCCGAAGCGCGCACGGCGGGCTGATCCTGCTGGATGGCAACGACCGAAACTGACGGGCAATTGGCGGCGGCACATGCCGCGCTGGCCTCCGATCCGGCGCGCGCGCTGGAGCTGGCCACCGCTATTGTCGCCCGGCATGCGGAGGTTGCCGAGGCGCACCGGCTCGCGGCACACGCGCTGCGGCGGCTTGGGCGCGAAGCCGAAGCGCAGGCTGCCTCACTTGCTGCGGTGTCGGCCGCAATTCACGACCCCGAAATGATCGCGGCAGGGCTCGCGCTGGCACAGGACCGGCTGCCCGACGCCGAGGTCGCCTTGCGCACCCGCCTGCGCCGCGACGCCAGCGACGTCGCCGCGATCCGCATGCTTGCCGAGGTGGCGGGGCGGATCGGACGCTACACCGATGCCGAGAAATTGCTCCGCCGTGCCCTGGAACTGGCCCCCGCCTTTGGCGCGGCGCGCGCTAACCTCGCCACTGTCCTCTATAAACAAAGCCGCTTTGCCGAGGCGGTCGAGGTGCTGTCGGGCGCGTTGGCCTTCGACCCTGACAATCCAGCGCTGCGCAATCTGAAGGCGGCCGCGCTAGGACGGATCGGCGGCTATGACGAGGCAATAGCCCTTTATGCCGAACTGACGCAGCGCTTCCCCGACCATGCCAAGCTCGCCATGAGCTATGGCCATATGCTGAAAACCGTGGGGCGGCAGGACGACAGCATCGCCGCCTATCGCGCTGCCATCGCTGTCGATCCGGGGCTGGGCGAGGTGTGGTGGAGCCTCGCCAACCTCAAAACCATCCGCTTCGATGAAAGGGATCGCCTCGCCATGCTGGCGGCGCTGGCAGCCATTGATGAGGCGGACCAGGCGCGGCAGGATGACCGCCTGCACCTCAACTTTGCCTTGGGCAAGGCGTTTGATGATGTCGGCGACGCGAGGGCCGCCTTCGATCATTATGCCGCGGGCAACGCCATCCGCCGCGACCAACTGGGCTATGATGCGGGCGAAACCAGTGCGCTGGTCGACCGGATGATCGCCACCTTCGATGCCGATTATTTCGCGGCGCGTGCAGGTGCAGGCGATTCTGCCGCTGACCCCATCTTCATCCTGGGCATGCCGCGCGCGGGATCAACGTTGGTGGAACAGATTCTGGCCAGCCATTCGGCGATTGAAGGCACACAAGAGCTGCCCGACATTCCAGCGATGGCGCTTGACCTGGGGCGCGCACGACGCGCGCATGGACGGCAATGGATAGAAGCGCTGGGCGAGTTGACCGGCGCCGAACTGACCGCGCTCGGCGGCGAATATTTGGCGCGCACCGCAGTACAGCGCAAAACCACCAAGCCCCACTATATCGACAAACTGCCCAACAACTGGCTCTATACCGCTTTCATCCGCCTGATCCTGCCGGGTGCGCGCATAATCGACGCGCGGCGGCATCCCATGGATTGCTGCTGGTCCAACTATCGCCAGCATTTTGCCAAAGGACAGGCGTTCAGCTACGGCCTTGCCGACATGGGGCGCTATTATGCCGATTATGTGCGGCTGATGGCGCATATCGACGCCGTGCAACCGGCCCGCGTCCACCGTGTGATCCACGAAGCGCTACTCGATGATCCCGAAGCGGAAGTGCGCGCGCTGCTGGCCTTTCTGGACCTGCCGTTCGAGGCGGGCTGTATGGCGTTCCACCAAAATGCCCGTGCAGTGCGGACGGCGTCGAGCGAGCAAGTGCGCCGCCCGATTAATCGTGACGGGGTTGATCAGTGGAAGCCCTATGCCCCGTGGCTGGGCGATCTTACCACCGCGCTGGGACCGGTGCTGGACCACTACCCCGCCCCGCCGCCAGCGTTTTGTGACTAATTGGTCACAATCAGGCGAATTATTGTATCGCGAACGGGCATTTGGACGAACGGGACTTGCGCAATATCGGCCCAAAGGATTGAGTAGGCGTTCAACCTTTGGGGGGTTTGCATGCGTTCCTTTGTTTCCGCCGTCACCCGCAGCAGCGCGGTTTTGCTGTCGACCACGATCCTTTGCTCCACTGGCGCGGTGGCGCAGGAGGCCGACTCTAGCGATGATGCCGATATCGTCGTCACCGCAACCAAGCGCGAACAAAATCTGCAGGATGTTCCGCTCGCCATCACCGCCTTTGGCACTGAGCGGCTGGATGAATTGCAGGTCAAGGAATTTGCCGACGTTATTAAATTCCTGCCATCGGTAACAATCCAGACGGCTGCACCCGGCTTTGCACAGGTCTATTTCCGCGGCGTCGCGTCGGGCGAGAATGCGAACCACTCCACGTCCTTGCCTACCGTCGGCACCTACCTTGATGAAATGCCGATCACGACGATCCAGGGCGCGCTCGATCTGCACGCCTATGACCTTGCCCGCGTCGAGGCGCTCGCCGGGCCGCAGGGCACGCTCTATGGCGCAAGCTCGATGGCGGGGACGATCAAGCTGGTCACCAACAAACCCGACACCAGCGGCACCTATGGCGAGGTCGGGGCCGAACTCAACGCCGTGTCGGGGGGCTTGGGCGGGTTGGTCGAAGGCTTTCTGAACGCGCCGATTTCGGAACGCGCCGCTGCGCGCATCGTCGCCTATTACCGCCGTGATGCCGGCTATATCGACAATGTCTTTGGCAGCCGCACCTATCCCACCTCCGGTATTACCCAGACCAACGCCAATCTGGTCGAGCGCAATTATAACGACGTCGATACCTTTGGCGGCCGCATCGCGCTGGGAATCGAACTGGATGACGACTGGACGATCCGTCCGGTCATTATCGGTCAGGTACAGGAAGTGTCGGGCAGCTTTGCCCAGGAACGGTCGACCGCCGTGTCGGGCAAGCTGCAGACGGTCCAATATAACCCTGAATCGAGCAACGATGAGTGGGTTCAGGCGGCGCTGACGATCGAAGGCAAAATCGGCAGCTGGGATCTGACGGCCACCGGCGGCCATTTGCGCCGCAAGACCGAAACCGAGAGCGACTATTCGGACTATGCCTATTTCTACGACGCTCTGTTCGGATACGGGGCTTATTTCACCGACAATAATGGCGACCCCGTCAACCCCAACCAATATATTCAGGGGACCGACCGCTATCGCAAAAGCTTTGCCGAAATCCGGCTGGCGTCACCTGCCGATGCGCCGCTGCGCTTCATTGGCGGTGTTTTCTATCAGCGCCAGTCGCACAACATCGAGCAGAATTACATCATCGATAATATCAGCGATGCGATCACGGTAACCGGTACCGACAGCAATATCTGGTTGACCAAGCAGCTGCGCGTTGACCGTGACTATGCGCTGTTCGGCGAAATTGCCTATGACTTGACCGACCGGTTCACGGTAACCGCGGGCGGACGCTTGTACCGCTACAAGAATTCGCTGGTTGGCTTTTTCGGCTATAGCGCCGGTTTCTCAAGCCGCACTGGTGAGGCGGCGTGCTTTGGCCCGACCCAGGTGGCGGGCAGCCCCTGCACCAACGTCGACAAAACGACGTCGGACACCGATGCCATCTGGAAACTGAACGCCAGCTACCGCGTAACCGACGATGTGCTGCTCTATGCCACTTGGTCGCGTGGTTTCCGTCCCGGCGGGGTCAACCGGCGCGGATCGCTGCCGCCCTATGGTCCCGATACGCTCGACAATTACGAATTGGGGTGGAAGACCAATTTCGGTCCCTTCCGGTTCAACGGGTCGGTTTATCAACTGGATTGGAAGGGCATCCAGCTGTCCTTCCTGGGTGCCAATGGTCTCAGCGAGGTACGCAATGCAGGAATTGCGCGCATCCGGGGCATCGAAGCCGATATCGGCTTCCGTTCCGGCGGGTTCAGCCTGAACGCCGGGGCCAGCTATAATGATGCCGAAATCCGCCGCGATTTCTGCCGCATTGCTAACCCGCAGTTCGACTGCAGCATTGCACCGGTCGGGCAAACCAACAGCTTGCTGGCGCCCGCTGGCACGCGTCTGCCGGTGACGGCCAAGTTCAAGGGCAACGCCGTGGCCCGTTATGAAGCGCCCATCGGCAACCTTGACGGACACATCCAGTTAGCGGTGAACCATATTGGCAGCCGCCGCAGCGATTTGCGCACCGCCGAAAATGCCATCAAGGGCTTTTTCGATGCCTATACCACCGCCGATGTTTCAGCAGGGATTGCCGGCGAAGGATGGAGCCTTGAGCTGTTCGCGACCAATTTGTTCAACGAAAATGGCGTGATCAATTCCGGCGTGCAGTGCGTCGAGACGACCTGCGGCGATCCCGGCAATGTCAGCAGCACCGGCGGGGTGTTTTATGACACGGTCATCCGCCCGCGGCTTGTGGGGCTGAAGGTCACCAAAGACTTTTAAGGGTCCACGGACGTGGAAACGGCACCGGCCCGCGCTCCCATCCGGCCGCCCAATCGAGGTTACCTTGTGGGCAGCCGGGTGGGGGCGCGGGCCGATGCCGCACGTTTCAGCGCAGCTGAAACATTGTGACAAACGCCGAAGAGCGCCCGTTTGGGGTCTGGACTGCCGCCGCGCTGGTGATGGGCGGGATGATCGGGTCGGGCATTTTCGTGATGCCCGGCCAGCTCGCCCCGTTTGGCTGGACGGGGTTAGCGGCCTGGGCCGTGGTCATTCCTGGCGTGCTGGTGATGGCAGCAGTCATCGCACGGATGATTGCTGCCCGACCTGACGCAACCGGGGCGGGAGCGGTCATTGGCGAGGCGCTAGGGCCCCTGCCCGCAATGCTGATCAACTGGAGCTATTGGATCAGCGTCTGGTCGGCAAACGCCGTGCTCGCACAAACCGCCATCCGCTACATGGCGGTGTTCGAGCCGCGCCTCGCCGCCAGCGACCAGTCGCTCGCCATCTGGTCGGTGGTGCTGATTTGGGCGATGACGCTGATCAACCTGCGCGGTCCGCAGGCGGTTGGGCGGTTCCAGCTGGTGACCACGACGCTGCGCATTTTGCCGCTGCTGGCCGTCATCCTGATTGGCGCGCAGCTGCTGGGCACGGGCCAGAGCAGCGCAGTGGCGGCGACGTTGAAACCTTTCAACGGCTCCGAATTTACGGTCGTGATGGCTATTGCCTTCTATGCGATGGTTGGTTTCGAAACTGCCGGGGTGGCGGCAGAACGGGTGCGCGATCCGGCGCGCAATGTTGCGCGCGCGACGCTGATCGGCGTGGGGCTGACCGGGCTGCTTTATGTCGCGGTTTGCGCCGCGATCCTGCTCGCGCTGCCAGCGGCGGAGGTTGCCGCGTCGCCCGCGCCCATCGCGCTATTCGTCGAGCGCTTCTGGGGTGCAGCGGCGGCGCAGTGGCTGGCTGCCTTTGCCGTGATTGCGGTGGTCGGCTGCCTCAACTGCTGGGTGTTAATGCAGGGCGAACATCCATTGAGCATGGCCCGCGCCGGATTGCTGCCGCCCTCGCTGGGGGTCACCAACGCCCGCGACGTGCCGGTGCGCGTGGTGCTGCTCGCCAGCCTGTGCGCGTCGGTACTGCTGCTGTCGAGCGTCAGCGCCGACGGTGGCCTGCTGACCTTCATGCTCAACCTTACTTCAGCGGCGTCGCTGATATTCTATCTTGGGTGCTGCCTGGCCGCACTCTGGCTGGGCGTGGCAAGAGGCCTTGCGCTCGTGGGCCTCGCTTTTGGCTTGTGGGCGCTTTATGGGTCGGGCAGCGGCGCGCTGCTCAATTTCGTGCTGATGGCGGCGGCGCTGCCGTTTTACTGGTGGGCGCGGCGCAGCGTCAGCATTCCACAACATTGACGGCGAGACCGCCCTGCGCGGTTTCCTTGTACTTGCTGGACATATCGAGCCCGGTCTGGCGCATCGTTTCGATCACCTGATCGAGTGAAACGCGCATCGGCCCGACGCTATGCAGCGCCAGCCGCGCGGCGTTGGCCGCCTTGACCGCGCCGATGGCGTTGCGCTCGATGCAAGGGACCTGCACCAGCCCACCCACGGGATCGCAGGTGAGGCCCAGATTATGCTCCATGCCGATCTCGGCAGCGATGGTGACCTGTTCGGGCGTTGCACCCCAGATCGCGGCCAGCCCCGCCGCCGCCATCGAACAGGCAACGCCGACCTCTCCCTGACAGCCCATTTCGGCCCCCGAAATTGACGCACGCTGTTTGTAAAGCAGGCCGATGCCCCCGGCGGTCAGCAGGAAGGTGCGAATGTCGCGCGCTGGCCGTTCGGCATCGACGCAGTAATAGCGGATGATCGCCGGGATAATCCCCGCCGCGCCATTGGTCGGCGCGGTGACCACACGACCCCCGGCGGCGTTTTCCTCGTTCACCGCCATCGCATAAGCGTTGAGCCAGTCGAACAAACTCTCGCGTTCGTTCGACAGCGGCGCACCGTCGAGTTTGCGCCACAGCGCGGCGGCGCGGCGCTGGACTCCGAGTTTGCCGGGAAGGGTGCCTTCGGTGGCAAGGCCGCGCGCAATACAGTCGAGCATCACGGCGGCAATGGCGTCGAGGCGCGCTTCGGTCTCGGCGCGCGGGCGCAGCGCATCTTCGTTGGCGAGCATCAGGTCGGCGATGCTGAGGCCGTGCGCAGCGGTTAGCGCGAGAAGTTCGTCACCGCTGGCAAAAGGGTAAGGCGCGGCGAACCCGGTCGCGATCCTGTCGTCCGCTGCCGGCCGCTCCAGCTGCCGGCGCGATGCAATAAACCCGCCGCCGGTTGAATAATAGTCGCGGTCCGCGATCACCGCCCCGTCTGCATCAAACGCCTGAAAGCGCATGCCATTGGGGTGCAGCGTGGGCATGGCGTCAAAAGCGAGGATCAGGTCGTTTGCAGGATCGAAGCTGATGCAATGGCCGTTCGCGAGGGCGAGACGGTGGGTTGTACGCAGCGCCGCCAGATCGGCCTCGGCCTGCGTCAAATCAACGCCTTCCGGCAAATGGCCGAGCAGGCCCAACAATGTTGCCCGCGGCGTGCCATGCCCTTCGCCGGTCAGCGCCAACGAACCTTGCAATTCGATTCGAAGCCGCGCGGCTCGCGCCGTCAGCCCATGCTTGTCCAGATGCGCCCGAAAGCGCGCTGCGATGCGCATCGGGCCCACCGTGTGCGAGCTCGACGGCCCGATGCCGACGCGAAACAGGTCGAGGACCGAGAGCATTGCACTGCCCTAGCGGCAAATTGCCGCCGGGGCGAGTGCCATGCCGCAAGTCAAACGGGTTGCAGCGCCCGAACCGGGCGGCGGTGTCCGCGCCGCAGTTGGGAGCCGATCAGGCCAAACCCAAGAATCAACATTGCCCAGGTCGCCGGTTCTGGGACGGCGGCGAAACCAGCAACGTCGGTCAACACGATACGGCCGTTGAGCGGCTGCACTTCGCGGCTGTTGCCATCGGGAAACAGGGCACGGAACCGGTCGATCTGAGCTTGCGAGGCGTAAAGAGGGGAAGCCAGCACATTCCAGCGAACTGGCTCTGAAAAGGGCGGCGTCGTGAGTGAGCCACTGTAGCGGAAGCTGGCCAGATCGCTTGGCAACAGCCCGGCCAAGTTGAACGAACTGATGGCGACAGTCGCGCCGGGCATCTGCGGAAACTGGCTGAACAGCACATCAAGCAACGGATTTTCGTCGCCGACCTCGATCAGCCGTCCGACGACCGCGAGTTCCCCCGCGTTTGAACGATGCACCAGATGCAATTCCATCGCCGCCCGCGCGCCTTCGATTTCATGCTCGGCCTCGCTGTGAAAATGAAACTGCAGCAGGTCATAGCTGGTGGTATCGATTACAACGACCCCGGCACCCGGCTGCACATCGGCACGGATAGTCGCTTCTTCTCCGGGCGAGCCGGTATTGACCACCGATAACGGCACATCGTTGCCATAGGTGAAATTGAGCGGCGGCAGCGGAGCCTGACGGCTATTGGTCGGGGTGATGTCCACCGGCGACTGGCTGTTTTGCGCCGCAGCGGGGAGCGCAGGTGCAAAAAGCACAAGCGCAAGCAACAAGCCGGCAGAGCGCGATATGCTGCGGCGACGGGCGAGGGAAGTGGCAAACGGCAGTGACATGCGGCATCCTTTCAGAGCTGGGTGGATGGCATGAAAACTAGCTTTGTCGGCGCAGGCCGTTCTTGTCTGTCGCTGCCTCTTTATCCTTTCGCTGCTCTTAACCACCTCGGCCCATCGCAACCGACAGGCAACATTTCTCTGGATTGTCGCCGATTTGTCACCGCCGCGACGCGCTTTCTTCGCACTTGCAGCATAGCCGCCGGATCAAACAACAGGAGGCTCCCCCCATGTCTTTCCATACTGCAACCCGTCTGACCCTGCTTGCCGCCGCCAGCAGCTTTGCTTCTGTCGCGCAGGCGCAGGACGCCGAAACCGAAGAGAATTCGGCCGAGATTATCGTCACCGCGCAAAAGATTGAGCAGCGCTCGGTGGATGTGCCGATCACCATTTCCGCAGTGTCAGGGGCGCGCATTCGCGAGCTGGGCGTCAGCGACCTTGACGAGCTGTCGGCCTATGTCCCCGGTCTCAACATCCAGGAGCAGAGCGCGAACAACCCCGGCGTCGTCATTCGCGGCATCACGTCGGATTCGGGATCGGCGCAGCAGGGGCCGCGCGTGACGCTTTACTATAATGGCATCGACATTTCGCGCTCGCGCGGTTCGTACCAAGCGATCTACGATCTGGAACGCGTCGAGGTGATCAAGGGCCCGCAGGCGACCCTGTTCGGCACCGCATCCGCGGTCGGCGCGATCAGTCTGACCTCAGCGCGCCCGCGCGAAGGATTTTCGGCCGAACTGACCGGCGGTTATGGCAATTTCGAACAGACGCTGCTGGGCGGCTTCGTCAACCTGGGCGGCGACAACCTTGCCGCGCGGGTGGCGTTCGAATGGCGCACCCGCGACGGCTATGTCGAAAATCTGGCCGCTTCACAGGATGAAGAGCTGTATGCGCAGGACCAGCTGGGCATCCGCGCCTCGCTGCGCTGGCGTCCTTTTGATGACGTGACGTTCGACCTGATCGGCACCTATGACCGCCAGCGCAACGGGGGCACTCCTTTCATTTCGGGATCGCTGCCGACCAGCGACGGCCCCGCGAACCCGTTCGGCCGCGCCAATCTGGGTGGATCGCCGCTGTCTGAAAGCGTGCTGGGCGCGGTGCAATTGGGCCTCGACCGCGATGTGTACGACGTCAATTTCACCATCACTGCTGATGTGTCCGACGGGCTGACCTTCACCAGCGTCAACGGCTATCGCAAGTTTGACAGCCTTGAAATCTTCGACGCCGACGGCTCGGCGGCCTGGTATCTGGAATTTGCCGAACTGGCGCAGGGCGAGCAGGTTAGCCACGAAAGCCGTTTCAGCTATGCCGACCCCAATTGGCGCGCGACCTTTGGCTGGAACTATTTCCGCGAAGACAGCATCCAGAACGTGCCGTTCAGCAGCGAAGAGGGCATATTCCTGCAATGCGCCGCGCGCGTGGTGCCCGGCATTCCGTGCGTCGATGCGGCGGGCGTGGTACAGGCGGCGCAGGTCACCGCGCTGCTGACCGGTGGCTTGCTGACGCAGGTCCCCTACAGCTCGGTGTTTGAAAATGGCGGGATCAACGCCAGCTATTCGGTGTTCGCCGATGCCACGTGGATTGCCTCGGACAGGTTCGAACTGACGGCGGGGGCGCGCGTCCTGATCGAGGATCGTGAATCAACCTTCTTCGCCCGCGTGCCGCGCCCGCGGCTGAACCCCACTGCTTTCTCGCTGATCCCGGGACAGGTCGACACCGGCGGCCAGACGTTCCGCGCCAAGCGCAGCTATGCCGCCGTGCTGCCGCGCGCCAACATATTGTTCCGGCTTGATGAACGCAGCAATATCTTTGCCACCGTATCCAAGGGTCGCCGTTCGCCGGTGGTACAGTTGAACGCCGCGCGCGTCGGCGGGGTGCCCGTCCCCAATCGCCAGCTGGTCCCCGAAGAAACGGTGTGGAACTATGAAGCGGGCATCAAGGGCACCATGGGCCCCGTGTCGGGCGCGCTCGGTGTCTATTATCAGGTCTATGACGGCTTTCAGGTCAGCGTCATCCAGCCCAACGGCACGACATTGACCCAAAGCGCGGGCAAGGCGAGCAACCTTGGTGTCGAGCTGGAGGTCAATCTTCGCGCCGCCGACTGGCTCAGCCTGTTCGGCAATGTCGGCTACATCGACGGCGGCATCGACGACAACAACAGCTTCGCTCCGCAATTCGCGGGCGCGCGGTTCCGTTTGCAGCCCGAATGGCAGGCGGCGGGCGGCTTCACCATCGACGCGCCGATCGGATCCAGTGCGCGCTTCTTTGTGACGCCCACCGTTACCCATCGCAGCCGCATCTTCTTTGAAGTGCCCAACAATCCGCTTATTTCACAGGGACCGGTGACATTGTTCAACGCGCGCGCGGGCGTGGCCTTCGCCAATGACCGGTTTGAATTTGCCGGCTTCATCCGCAATGCTAGCAACGAGGACTATCTGCTCGACGCCGGCAACACCGGCGGCGCGTTCGGCATTCCGACCTTCATTCCGGGTGAGCCACGCTTTTATGGCGTATCGGTGACGGCGCGTTATTGAAGCCAGCGCGGCGCAAACCACCCGGCCGCGTCGCGCAGTATAACCTCGGCCGCATTGTGCCCCGGCGCGCCGGTTACGCCGCCGCCGGGGTGCGTGCCCGCGCCGCACATATAGAGATTCTGGATCGGACCGCGATAGCCGCCGTGGCCCAGCATCGGGCGCGCCGACCAGAGCTGGTCGAGGCTCATGTGACCGTGCATAATGTCGCCGCCAGCCAGCCCGAATTTGCGTTCCAGCCCCTTGGGTGACAGGATTTGCCGCCCCAAGATGCTGGCGCGAAAACCCGGCGCATGCGCTTCGACCGTGTCGATGATGGTGTCGGCGGCCGCGTCCTCCTCCGCATCCCAATCGCGCCCGTCCGGCAGCACCGGCGCGAATTGCTGGCAGAAGAGGCTGGCGACATGGCAGCCCGCGGGCGCGAGACTGTCGTCCACTGTCGACGGGATCAGCATTTCGACGATGGGCGCTTTCGACCAGCCGTGCGCCTTCGCATCGACAAAGGCCGCGTCCATATAATCCAGCGTCGGCGCGATGATGATGCCCGACTGATGGTGCTCGCCGGGTTCGGGGAGCGCGGAAAAACGCGGAAGTTCACTCAGCGCGACATTCATCCGGAACGTTCCGCTGCCGACTTTATAGCCCTTGATCCGTCGCGCGAAGTCCGATGGCAGATCGGCGCTGTCGACCATCCGGCCATAGAGCAATTTCGGTCCGACATTGGCGATCACCCGCGCCGCAGCAATTTCCTCGCCGCTTTCCAGCCGCACACCGACCGTTTTGCCATTGTCCACCAGCACGCGCTCGACCGGCGCTTCGAGGCTGATTTCCACACCCAAATCACGGCACACCCGCGCCATGATCTGCGTGATCGCCCCCATGCCGCCGATGCTGTGGCCCCAGGCGCCCTTCTTGCCATTCACCTCGCCAAAGACATGGTGCAGCAGCACATAGGCGCTGCCCGGCGCGTCGGGGCTAGCGTAGTTGCCAACCACTGCGTCAAAGCCGAAGGCGGCCTTCACCGCTTCGCTTTCAAACCAGCCGTTCAGGAAATCGCGCGCCGATTTGGTGAACAGGTCGAGCACGTCGCGCTGCGCCTCCACCCCAAGACCTGCAAGCTTGCGCCCCTGCAGCGCCGCATCCATCAACGTGCGCCAACCGTCGCCCACATTAGGAGGCACTTTGAGCGCCAGGGCGCGCAGCACTTCGGCAACGCCCTCTAATGCGTCGTAATAAGCGGGAAGCACCTCGGCATCGTGGCGGCTGAAGCGTGCAAACTCCGTCTGCGTGCGCTCCAGTCCACCGCCCAGCTTGACGTAACCACCATCCGGCTGCGGAAGGAAATTGCTGATCGGCCGTTCGATAACGCGGTAGCCATGCTTCGCTAGCTCCATGTCGGCGATAACCTTGGGTTGCAGCAGACTGACGGTATAGCTTGCTACCGAATTGCGGAATCCGGGATGAAACTCCTCGGTCACCGCCGCGCCGCCGACGACATCGCGGCGCTCGACGATGCGCACGCGCATGCCCGCTCGGGCAAGGTAGAAGGCACAGACCAGGCCATTGTGCCCCGCACCGATGATGAGGGCGTCATATTTCTGGGTCATATCTTGCTCCACCCCGCCGCCGGGGCCTGTTCTTGTCGCGCGGCGGGAATGGTTTCCCGCATCCGGCGGCAGAATTGCTTTAAGCAAACTTCCTTGTCGCTGAGCGGCCCGATGGTAAAGCTTCGCGACGCCATGCCCTGCTGCACTCGCGTGATCAGCACGGTATCCTCTGCATTGACCTGGCGGTTGATGCGCCAGTTGAGATAGCGGGCCGCGCGCATTTCGCGCCGCGCGTCGGGCAGGACATAACTGATCTCGCGGATGATGCAGCTGGTCGGGCCGGTTGGCAGCCACTGCATAAAATCGACCTGGTCGGGATAAATATCGAAGGCGATATTGGGCCACAGCTTGAAATAGAGCCAGCGGCGCTGGCCCGCAGGCGGTAAGTGCGACACAGACGGCAATAGCCGCTGATAAAGCCGCTCTGACCAGTTGGCCGAGGGTCGTTCGACCAGATCGCCCCACATGCGGTCGACGTGACGCTCGGCTTCGACGCCATAGCTTTTGCCGAACAGGCGGGTCAGGCCGGGATGCGCCGGGGCAATGTGCAACCCGTCCGAATAATTGTCGCCAACATTTTTCCAGTTCACTTCGCGCGGGCGCAGCGTAACGCGGCCCAGCGCCGTGAGATCGGCAAAGCGATAGGGCGCAATCTGGTCCAGATAGGGGGCCATCATGCTGGCGACCGGCGGCCCGTCGCCGGTCAGCCGGACAAACACGAAGCCCTGCCATATTTCCAGATCGACCGGCACCAGCCCAGACCGTTTGCGGTCGAGCATGGGATAAGTCGCGCTGTCAGGCACACCGGTCAGGCGGCCATCGAGATCATAGGTCCAGGCATGATAAGGGCAGACAAGCTTCTTTGCACAGCCGCGTGCCCCGTCGACCAGGCGCGACCCGCGATGGCGGCACACATTGGTAAAAGCGCGCAGCACCCCGTCCTGCCCGCGCACCACAATCACGCTTTCGCCGACGTAATCCAAGCTGTGCCAATTACCCGGTTCCGCGATGTCGCTGACGTGGCAAACAATCTGCCACGACGGACGGAAAATCCGTTCCGCCTCGACAGCCGCAAATTCAGGGTCCGCATAGGTCCATGCGGGCAGCGACCAGCCGTCGAGCGGGTCGGTCGCGGAATCGGGGTGCAGTGCGGTTGCCATGTCGGCATGCTTGTTATACATTCGTAAAACAAATGCAAGCCGCGCGCCAACCCTTCACCCGCGAAAGCGCCGATGTCCGCCGCGAAGCGTTGATCGACGCGACCTGTGCCGCGCTTGCCGAGGCGGGGCTGGAGGGCGTCAGCGTGCGCAGCATCTGTGCCCGCGCGGGCGTGTCGCCGGGGCTGCTGCGCCATTATTTCGCAGGCATCGACGATCTGGTATGCGCCGCCTATGCGGCGACCGCCGAGCGCATGGACGCCATCTTCGAGGAGGCGATTGTTACCGCGCCTGCGCTTCCACGCGCGCAGCTGACGGCCTTTTTGACCGCCAGCTTTCGCCCGCCGGTGACCGATCCGGCGCTGCTCGGTAGCTGGACCGCTTTCTGGGCATTGGCGCACACCAACGCCCGCGCGGCGGAAATTCACCGCACGGGCTACGCCGCCTATCGCGCGCGGCTGGCGGGGCTGCTCGAGAAGTGCGGCATGGCCCCGGCGGCTGCTTCGCAGCTGGCAATTGCCCTCACCGCGCTGGTCGACGGGCTGTGGCTTGAACTGGTGCTCGACCCCGCCAGCTTTGGGAGCGACGGTGCCATCGCCCTTATTGAAACAACGCTGGCGGCCTATTTCGCGCGCGGCACCGACTTTGGTTTATAGCGGCACAAATCCGCCACGCCGCAGCGCCAGCATTCGGGCGTGCGCGCCTTGCAGACATAGCGGCCGTGGAGGATCAGCCAGTGGTGCGCGCCGACGCGGAACGGCGCGGGCGTGCGCTTGTCGAGCGCCTTTTCGACCGCCAACACCGTTTTCCCCGGTGCCAGACCAGTACGGTTGCCGACGCGAAAGATGTGCGTATCAACGGCGAAAGTTTCTGCCCCGAAGGCGCAGTTCATCACCACATTGGCGGTCTTGCGCCCGACGCCGGGCAGGCCAGTGAGGACATTGCGGTCGGCCGGCACTTGACCGCCAAAATCGCGCACCAAAACCTCTGAAAGGCCGATCACATTCTTCGCTTTGGCACGCCACAGCCCGATGGTCTTGATATGCGCTTTCAGGCCATCCTCGCCCAGATCGAGCATCTGTTGCGGCGTCTTGACTTGCTCAAACAACGCGCGCGTTGCTTTGTTTACCCCGACGTCGGTGGCCTGTGCCGACAGCACAACCGCGACGAGCAATTGATAGGTGTTGCCATAGGCGAGCTCGGTTTCGGGCGAAGGATTGGCCTCGGCCAGGCGGCTGTAAAATTCGAAAATCTGCGATCGGTTCATGCAGCACTGCGTAGTAGCTGATGAGCCATGCGATCAAGCGTCTGCAAAAAGGCCGAGCGGTCGCGCGCGGTGAAGGGCGGCGGGCCACCGATCCCTTCACCCAATCCACTGCGTAGGTCGGCCATGATCGCGCGCGTCGCCACAGCGCCGCCGATCATGCCAGGCGTAAACGCCTTGCCATTGGGACCGGTGACCAGCGCACCCGCCTTCAAACAGCGGTCGGCGAGCAAAATGTCGGCCGTGACGACGATGGTGCATGGCCCCGCCGCGTCCGCGATCCAGTCGTCGGCGGCATCAAAGCCATCGGTAACCACCACCCGGCTGACCAGCGGATGGTCGGGAATGCGGATACGCGTATTGGCAACGATGACCACGGGCAGATTAAGTCGCCAGGCAACGCGGTAAATCTCGTCCTTCACCGGGCAAGCATCGGCATCGACCAGGATGCGCCGGGCAGTCATCCGCGCGGCGGGCGGCCCCGGCCTTGGCCCGGCTTACCGCCAAATTTGCGCGGTCCGCCTGCGCGCGGCCCGTGGCGTGGCGGCCCGCCCCGGGCATTGGCGCGCGCCGCTTCACGCGGGCTGCCCGCCATCGCTTCGATGACGATCCCGTCATCGGGATCCTCTTGCGCCGTGCGTTTCAGCGCTGCGGCAAAGCGGTCGGCGGCGTGGCGCGGCACGTCGAACATTGTTTCATGCTGGCCAATCTTGATCGCGCCGACTTCATTCTTGGTGACATGGCCGCGGCGGCACAGCAGCGGCAAAATCCAGCGCACGTCGGCGTTTTGGCGACGGCCGATGTTGAGCCGGAACCAGACGGTGTCGTCGAACCCCTCGCGTTTGACCAGCGTGCGTTTTTCAGGCCCGGCGCTGCCGCTATCCAGCAATTCCTCAATCGCGGGCATTCTGGCGCGGTGCGCTTGGACCAGCGCCAGCGCGATATCGCCCGGCGACAGCACCTCTTGCACGCGCGCCGCGAGCGCGCGATCCTCGTCATCGCCCTCGACCGGCGCAGTGATGGCGGCGACCAAACGTTCGCGGTCTTGCGCGCGCACTTCCTCAGCGGTCGGAGCCCGCTTCCATTCGGCCTCGATTCGCGCGCCGCGCAGCATCATTTCAACGCGGCGGCGGCGCGGATAGGGAACGAGCAGGATCGCCGTGCCCTTTTTGCCTGCGCGCCCGGTGCGGCCCGAACGGTGCTGCAACGCCTCGGCATCGCGCGGCAATTCGACATGGATCACCAGCGACAATGCGGGCAGGTCGATCCCGCGTGCCGCCACATCGGTCGCGACGCACACCCGCGCGCGGCGGTCGCGCAGCGCCTGTAGCGCCTGATTGCGCTCATTCTGACTATGCTCGCCTGACAGCGCCACCGCTTGAAAGCCGCGCTCGATCAGGCTGGCGTGCAGGTGACGCACATTGTCGCGCGTCGCGCAGAACAGCATCGCCGTCTCCGCCTCGTAAAAGCGCAGCAGATTGACGACAGCATTCTCAATATCCGCAGGCGCAACAGTCACCGCCTGATAGGCGATGTCGCCATGCCCGCGATCTTCGCCCACCGTCGAAATGCGCAAGGCATCGCGCTGATAGCGTTTGGCGAGCGCAACAATCGGCTTGGGCATGGTTGCCGAGAACAGCAAGGTGCGGCGGACAGCAGGCGTGGCATCGAGGATCTCTTCCAAATCCTCGCGAAAACCCATGTCGAGCATCTCGTCGGCCTCGTCAAGCACCGCCACTTTCAACGCCGAAAGGTCGAGCGCGCCACGCTCGAGATGGTCGCGCAGCCGCCCGGGCGTGCCGACCACGATATGCGCACCGCCCTGCAAATTGCGCCGCTCGCGCGACGCGTCCATCCCGCCGACGCAGGTGACAATCCGTGCGCGCGCCTTGGCATAGAGCCATTCAAGTTCGCGGCTGACCTGGAGCGCCAGCTCGCGCGTCGGCGCAATCACCAGCGCCAGCGGCGCGAGCGCGTACGATGCGGGCTGGCCTTCGGGGATAAGCTCGTCGGCCATGGCAATGCCAAAGGCGACGGTTTTGCCCGACCCCGTCTGCGCCGAAACGATGAGGTCGCGGCCCGAGGCCTCAGGCGCAAGCACGGCGGCCTGCACCGGCGAAGGCGCGGCATAGCCACGCGCAGCGATCGCTTCGCCAAGAAGCGCGGGAAGTGTCGAAAAAGGCATCGGCCCCCATAGGCGCGATTGAGCGAAAGGGGAAGGGGGCGGCATCAATGCAATATCGACAGCTTTCGTTCGCCAACGTCGATCTTCAGTGGTTCCTCCCACTCGTTCTCGGATTCGAGGCGCAAGGACGCCCTAAGGCACCAACACCGTGTCTTCGGCCACCATCAACATATCGGGATAGTCAGTGTTGTAATGCAGGCCGCGGCTTTCCTTGCGCTTCAAGGCGCTTTGCACGATCAAATCTGCCGTTTGAAGCAGGTTCCTAAGCTCGATCAGATCGGTTGTTACGCGGAAGTGGCCGTAATAATCCTCAACCTCTTCACTCAGCATACGGATGCGGTGCGCGGCGCGTTCGAGGCGCTTTGTCGTGCGCACGATACCGACATAATTCCACATGAAGCGGCGGATTTCGGTCCAGTTTTGTTTGATAACGACCTCTTCGTCGCTGTCGGTCACGCGGCTGGCGTCCCACGCGCGGATCGGTGGCGGAACATCGAGTTCCGCCCAGCGCGCCATGATGTCGCGCGCCGCTGCTTCGCCGAACACGAAACATTCGAGCAGGCTGTTTGACGCCAGCCGGTTGGCGCCGTGCAGCCCGCTCTCGCTGACCTCGCCCGCCGCGTAAAGGCCGGGCAGGTCGGTGCGACCATTAAGGTCGATCAACACCCCGCCGCAGGTATAATGCTGCGCCGGAACTACCGGGATCGGCTGTGTCGTCATGTCGATGCCGAGGCCTATCAGCTTGTCATAGATGTTGGGGAAATGGCCGCGCACAAAGTCCGGGTCTTTGTGGCTGATGTCGAGGTGGACATAGTCGAGGCCATAACGCTTGATCTGGTCATCATTCGCGCGCGCCACCACATCACGCGGGGCCAGTTCGGCGCGGCCGTCATAATCGGGCATATAACGGTGACCGCTCAGCGGATGCTTCAAAACCCCGCCCTCGCCGCGCACCGCCTCGGTAATCAGGAAGTTTTTGACCTCAAGATTATAGAGGCAGGTCGGATGGAACTGCATCATTTCCATGTTGCTGACGCGGCATCCCGCGCGCCACGCCATCGCGATGCCGTCCCCTGTCGCCCCGCGCGGCGCGGTGGAAAACAGGTAACAGCGCCCCGCGCCGCCCGTCGCCAATATCGTCGCGCGGCCGGTATAGGCGTGAACCTGCCCCGTCTGTTCATCGAGCGCATAGACGCCCCACACGCGCCCTGAGCCCGAATAACGCTCCTCATGCCGCCCGGTGATCAGGTCAATCGCGGCGCGGTGCGGTTGCAGCGTGATGTTCGGATTGTCCGCCGCGGCTTTCAGCAGCGCCGCCTGCACCGCCCAGCCGGTCGCGTCGTCGACATGGACGATGCGGCGATGCGAATGCCCGCCCTCGCGCGTCAGGTGCAGCAGCTCGGCTTCGCGGTTGAATGGCACGCCGAGTTCGACCAGCCGTTCGATTGCGCGCGGCGCGTTTTCGACGACAAATTCCACCGTCTCGCGCCGGTTCAGCCCCGCGCCGGCGACCATCGTATCGGTGATATGGTTGTCGAATGTGTCGCCGGCATCCAGCACGGCCGCGATCCCGCCCTGCGCCCAGGCGGTCGACCCGCCGGTAAGGTCGCCCTTGGCCAGCACCAGCACCCGGTGTCGTTCGGCGAGCAATAGCGCAGCAGTCAGCCCCGCTGCGCCCGAGCCGATAATGATGATGTCGTGTTCCGCGGCACTTGCCACCTGCTTCACCCCTACCCCGTTTGCTCTGAGCTTGTCGAAGGGCTGGCCTTTCCTTCGAGCATCAAAAACAAGGAACGGTCCTTCGACAAGCTGAGGACGGACGGTTCATGGAAATTCCTTTGGCTAGCTGCCTGCCCGCGTCAGATTAAGGAACACATCCTCCAGGTCCGCCTCGCGCGTTGACACGTCGACAATCCGGTGGCCCTGCGCCTGCACCGCGCCCAGCACCTCACCCGCATTGGTACGGTCCTTGTTATAGGTGATGGAAAGCTCGCGCGCCCCGCCGAGCTCAACCTTTTCAAAACAGTCATGCGTTGGCGGCGCGGTAATGTCGGCATCGGTGGTCACGACCACCACTTTCTCTCGTGCCATATCAACGAGCTCGCGGGTCGGCTTATTGGCGATCAGCTGGCCATGATTAATGATGGCGATGCGGTCGCACAGCTCTTCGGCTTCTTCCAGATAGTGCGTGGTGAGGACTACCGTCACCCCCCGCGCGTTGAGCGAGCGGACGTAAGTCCAAAGTTGCTGCCGCAACTCAATGTCGACTCCGGCAGTCGGCTCGTCGAGCACCAGCACGGGGGGCGAATGGACCATGGCTTTCGCCACCAGCAGGCGCCGTTTCATGCCACCGGACAAGGTGCGGGCATAGGCATTGGCCTTGTCAGCAAGGCCGACCGCTTCGAGCAATTCCATACTGCGCCGTTTCGCTTTGGGAACGCCGTAAAGCCCGGCGACCAGTTCCAGCGTTTCCAGCGGAGTAAAGAAAGGGTCGAAAACGATTTCCTGCGGCACTATGCCGATGCTGTTCTTGGCGTTGCGCGGGTGCGCGTCGATGTCGAAGCCCCAGATTTCCGCGGTTCCACCGGTCTTGCGCACCATGCCCGACAGGATGTTGATCAGTGTCGACTTGCCCGCTCCATTGGGGCCGAGCAGACCAAAGATGTGTCCGCGCGGCACTTCGAAGCTGACACCGCCCAGCGCCTGTTTGCCCCCGGCATAGGTTTTCACAAGGTCGCGGATAACGATAGCAGACTGGGTCATATTCCGCCGCTTAGCGAGGCCGCGCGCTTGATGAAAGCCATTTACCGGTTTGAAAGTATGCTGCGCTATTTCCGCTGTGCAATGGGGACCAGACCATTTCCGTTTCTGCAGGCCGCGCGGGCGGCATTGGCTGCGCTCGTCGGCGCGGCCGCGCTGCTGCTCGCCGCGCCCGCCGCCGCGCAATCTGACAATGTCGAGGTGCAAACCGAGGCGATCATCCTGCGCCCCTTAAGCTTCTTCATCGTTGATGAGCTGCATTTTGGCGACATCATTCCCAATCCGACCGCGGCGGGCACGGTGCGGTTACAGCCTAACGGCACCCGCACCGCAACCGGCGGGGTCGTGCTGGTCGGCAACAGCCACCAACCCTCGCGCTTTGCCGGGCTGGGCCGGTTCAATCAGCAGGTGGCCATTTCGCTGCAATCGAACAGCATCTGGATTTACGGCCCCGGACCGCGCATGCGCGTGCGCAACTTCGAAATCGGCAGCACCCCCACGGCGATATTGTCGACCAGCCCGCTGCGTTTCCGCATCACGAGCGCAACCGGCGCGTTCAATTTCCCGCTCGGGGCAATCCTGGAAGTCGGCGCCAATCAGCCCGCCGGCGACTATGTCGGCACCTACACCATCACGCTGAATTATCTTTAAGCAGCGCGCCACCGGCGAATTGCGCCGCGCCAGCCGCCTTGCTATGCGCGCTGGCATGACCGCTCCAGCCCCCGAAACGCTCCGCGTTGCCAAGACCCGCATTGCCTGTGACGGCACCGGCGACGGGCTGGCAGATGCCGCCCTGGGCCATCCGCGCGTGTGGCTGGAAATTGATCCGGACCAGGGCTTTGCCGACTGCGGCTATTGCGACCGGCGGTTTGTGCTGATCGGCGGGGTTGCCGACCAGCATTGATGGCAGCAGCGCAGCCGTTAAGTGGCTGTTTGCCATTTCGCTCAATCCAATGCCAAGGATAGGCTGGCATATCCACCTCACGATGGCAGTATAGTGCCTGCGGGGAGCGAAGCGGACCAGTGCAGCTTGCAATGCAGATCAGGGTGATTGCGGTGGCGCTAGCGGGCGCTGCAACCGGGCTGCCGTCGATCGCGGCCGCGCAGTTGGCCGACGCCGACGGGTCGACCCGCGCCATCATCCTGCGCCCCAACACGCTGGTCAAGGTTGAGGATCTGGATTTCGGATCAATGATCAGCGGCCCCACCGCCGGGACGGTCACAATCAGCGCGTTGTCCGGTGCCCGCACCACCACGGGCGGCGTGACCCCGGTCGGTGGGACCACGCAGCGCGCCGAATTCCAGGGCACAGGCGGCGCAGTGCTGATCATCATCACCGGCAGTAATTCGGCAACGCTGGCGCGCGTCGGCGGCGGCGCGCCGAATATGACCGCGAGCCTCACGCGGGCGCGGCAGACCGCCGGTGGGCCGGTTGCCTTGCCCAACACCGCAATTGTTTTCGGCGGGGGCTTTCGCATCTATTATGTCGGCGGAACGCTAACCGTACCCGCCAACCAACCGCCGGGCGATTATGCCGGCAGCTTTACAATGACCGTCAACTACATCTGACGATTGGCCGCATCGCCGCTTTGCCTTCGGCGACATGCTGCCTATATCAGTGCAATGACAGCCCTATCCGACCCCCGCCGCTTCCTTTACCGCGCCGATGCGCTCGACCCCGATCTGGCGCAGAAGCTGACCGCTAAGGCGCTGGCGCGCGCCGACGATGGCGAGTTATACCTGCAATATCGCGCCACCGAGAGCTTCGGCTTTGACGACGGACGTCTGAAAACCGCCGATTATTCGACCGAAGCGGGGTTCGGGCTGCGTGCCGTGTCGGGCGAGATGACGGGTTTTGCCCATGCCAGCGATTTGAGCGCGCCCGCCATACGCCGCGCTGCCGAGACACTGGCGTTGCTCGATCCTGCAACCAGCCCGCCTGCACCGCCGCCGCCGCGCACGAACCGGCGGCTCTATGGCGATGCCAACCCGCTCGACCTTATTCCCTTCGCCCAAAAAGTTGCCTTGTGCCAACAGGTGGACGCCGCCGCGCGCGCGCGCGACGCGCGCATCGCCCAGGTGAGCGTGGGCCTTTCGGCCAGCTGGTCGGTGGTCGAAATTGTCCGCGCCGACGGCTTTGTCGCCACCGATGTGCGCCCGCTGGTGCGCCTGAATGTCAGCATCGTGGTCGAGGAAAATGGCCGCCGCGAAACCGGCTTTTTCGGCATCGGTGGCCGGTACATGTACGATCATTTGTTCGCCGAGGAGCAATGGCAACGCTGCATCGACGAGGCATTGGCTCAGGCGTTGGTCAATCTGCGCGCGGTCGATGCTCCGGCTGGCGAGTTTACCGTGTTGCTCGGCCCCGGCTGGCCTGGCGTGCTGTTGCACGAAGCCGTTGGGCATGGCCTGGAAGGCGATTTCAACCGCAAGGGGACGAGCGCCTTTTCGGGCCGCATCGGCGAGCGTGTGGCCGCACCCGGCGTCACCGTGGTCGACGATGGCAGCATGGCCAGCCCGGTGGCCGACGGCGGACGCCGCGGATCGCTGTCGATCGACGATGAAGGCACGCCGACGCAGGAAAATGTACTGATCGAGGATGGCGTCCTCAAAATGTATATGCAGGACCGTCTCAACGCGCGGTTGATGGGCGTTGCGCCTACTGGCAATGGCCGCCGCGAATCCTATGCCCATGCACCGATGCCGCGCATGACCAACACCTTTATGCGCGGCGGGCAAGACGATCCCGCCGAGCTTTTGAGCCGCATCAAGGACGGCATTTTCGCGCGCAGCTTTGGCGGTGGGCAGGTCGATATTGTGTCAGGCAAATTCGTATTCAGCTGCACCGAGGCCTATAAGGTCAAGAACGGCAAGCTCGGCGATCCGATTAAGGGTGCGACGCTGATTGGCGACGGGCCGAGCGTGCTGACCAAGGTCACCGGAATCGGGGGCGACATGGCGATCGACGAAGGCATTGGCATTTGCGGTAAGGGCGGACAAAGCGTGCCCGCCGGCGTGGGCCAGCCGAGCCTGCTGGTCGCAGGACTGACGGTGGGCGGCACCGCGTGAGCGAGGCGCGCCGTCTGCCCCGCTGGCTGTGGCCGGTCGGGCTGGCGGGCGTGCTGGGCGGCGGCGGTTTGTTGGCCAGCGGGCTGCTCGCCGAACCCGGGCCTCGTTACCAGAATTTTGTCATTCCCAGCGAATCGATGGAGCCTACGCTGCGCGCGCGCGAACAATTCATTGCGCGCACCAGCGACCTGACGCCAATCGAGCGAGGCGCCGTATATCTGGTCCGCAAAGGCGGTGTGGTGTTCGCCTATCGCGTTGTCGGTCTGCCCGGCGAAATCATTGCTGTCACCGGCAGCAAATTGTCCATCAACAATGCCGTCGCCGAATATAGCGGGCAAAGCGTCGCTGGCGTGGTCGGCACGTGCAGTTTCGGCGCGGCGACTGTGCGGCGCGAATTTTTGCCCGGCGGAGCCTCGCACGCCATCATGGGGTGCAGCGGCAATTTTGGTAGCGACCAGCCGGCCGTCAAAATCCCCGCGGGCCACTATTTCCTGCTGGGTGACAATCGTGGCAACGCGGCCGACAGCCGCTTTACTGGTCCCGATTGGGGTCTGGGGATGGTGCCCGAGAGCGATTTTGTCGGCAAGGCCGAGCGCATATTGTTGAGCCGCGACAGCGCCCGTATCGGCAAGGAGATTGATTGAGATGGCCGACTTCACTGACACTCTCACCGACAAGCACCGCGCCTTCATTGCCGCGCAGCCGATGTTCTTTGTCGCGACCGCCGCGCCCGATGCGCGCATCAACCTGTCGCCCAAGGGCTATGATGCCTTTCGCGTGCTCAGCGAAAATCAGGTCGCCTATCTGGACTTGGCAGGGTCAGGTAATGAAACCCACGCGCATCTGGCCGCCGACGGGCGCATTACCATCATGTTCAACGCGTTTGACCGTAGCGCGCTGATTTTGCGGATCTATGGGCGTGGGCGCGCTGTGCTGCCACAGGATGCCGAGTGGGAGGCATTGGTAGCACATTTCACCCTGCTGCCCGGCACGCGCCAGATTTTCGTCATCGACATCGACAGCGTGCAGACCAGCTGCGGCTGGGGCGTGCCCTTCATGACGCTGGAGCGCGAGCGCGAGACGCTGAAAAAGGCGCACCGGCAGGCCGACCCCGCGCAGTGGCTGGAGAAAGTGGGCGGGCGTACTACCAGCATTGACGGCTTGCCGACACGCCCCACGGACCGCTTCATCGCGGGCGATGAAGGCTGATGGCACTCGTCGAACTGGCGCGCCTGCCCAATGGGGCCGAAGCCGAGCTGTTACGCGGACGGCTGGAGAGCGCAGGCGTACAAGCCGTCTGTTTTGACGCCGGGATGAACATCGCCGATAGCGCCGGGCTGATGATCCCGGTGCGGCTGATGGTGCTCGACGAAGATCTGGCCGAAGCACAGGCGCTACTCGCTGAGTTCGGACACGCGTGAGCCAGGCCGCGCGCATCAAGGTCGCCAGTTATAACATCCGCAAGGCGGTCGGCCTCGATCGGCGGCGCGACCCGGGCCGCATCTTGGCGGTGCTGCGCGAACTCGACGCCGATATCGTCGCCTTGCAAGAGGCCGACCGCCGCTTTGGCCAGCGGACCAGTGCCATCCCACCCTTTATGTTTGCCGAGCACAGCGACTATGACCCGGTCGCCATTGACGAAAGCCCGCACAGCATCGGCTGGCACGGCAACGCGCTGCTCGTCCGGCGCGGGACGGTGGTGGAGGAATGCCATGCACTGCACCTCCCCACGCTCGAGCCGCGCGGTGCGGTGGCCGCGACGCTGCGCACCACGGCCGGACTGCGGCTGCGCGTTGTCGGCATGCATCTCGATCTGTCGGGCATCCGGCGACGGCAGCAGGCGCGCGCCATTCTGCACCATGTCGCACAAGGCGAGCCGATGCCGACCATCTTGATGGGCGATTGCAACGAATGGCGCCCGCGCGGCGGCTGCCTGGCTGACTTTGCCGAGCAGCACCCTTGCATCGACACTGGCCCCAGTTTTCACAGCCGCCGTCCGGTGGCGCGGCTCGACCGGATCTTCGCCTCGCCGCACTTTGCCGCTGCCGCAGCCGCTGTGCACCGCAGCGCGCTGGCGATGCGCGCATCGGACCATCTGCCGGTGTGGGCCGAGCTGCAGAATTTGCCTAAAAAATAGGCAAACTTTGTTGGCGATTGCCAGCGAATTGACCGCAACCACGTAACAAAATGGCTCGTGATGACGTCAAAACGTCATAATCGGCGGCGGATCGCGCGCGTCCCGCAATCTGGCACGCATGTTGCACCGCAACAAGGCTTAGCCAGAAAACAAAGGGGAGCAAAGCATGAAGCTGATCCTGGCGATCATCAAACCGTTCAAACTCGACGAGGTGCGCGAGGCGCTCACCACGCTGGGTATCGCCGGCATGACCGTGACCGAGGTCAAGGGCTTTGGCCGGCAAAAGGGGCAGACCGAAATTTACCGCGGCGCCGAATACGCCACCAACATGGTGCCCAAAGTGAAGGTCGAGCTGGTGTGCGACGATGCGCTCGCGCCGCGCGTGGTAGAAACCGTGCAGGCCGCTGCGGGCACCGGGTCCATCGGCGATGGCAAGATTTTCGTGCTCGACGTCGGTCAGGCCGTGCGCATCCGCACCGGCGAGACCGGCGAAGCCGCGCTTTAAGATAAAGGGGAACGCAATGAAGCTGATAAGCAAAATCGCGGGCGCGGGCACGGCGGCAAGCCTCGCCCTGTTCGCCGCGCTGCCCGCTTGGGCGCAGGAAGCCGCCGAAGCGGTTGCCGAAACGGCAGATGCGGTTGCCGAGGCGGCGGCGCCCGCCGCCTTCGTGCCAACGGCCGAGATGGTCAACAAAGGTGATGTGGCATGGATGCTCGTCGCCTCGGCGTTGGTGCTGATGATGTCGGTGCCTGCGCTGGCGCTTTTCTACGGCGGGCTGGTGCGCGCCAAGAATATGCTGTCGGTGCTGATGCAGGTGCTGACTATTGTCTGCGTCGCCGCGCTGGTCTGGTTCAGCTGGGGCTATTCGATGGCGTTCACGTCGACGGGAACACCCTTCCCGGCTATCGTCGGGGGCTTGGACAAGGCGTTCCTTGCCGGGGTCGACGTCACAACCTTTGCTGCAACCTTTTCGAACGGGGTGTACCTCCCCGAATATGTGTTTGTGATCTTCCAGATGACCTTCGCGTGCATCACGCCCGCGCTGATCGTCGGCGCCTTTGCCGAGCGCATCAAATTCACCCCGCTGATCATCTTTACTGTGCTGTGGCTGACCTTCGCCTATTTCCCGATCGCGCATATGGTGTGGTATTGGGCGGGTCCGGACTTCCTCCACGCCGCGCCGACCGACATGGGTCTGCTGTGGGGTTGGGGTGCGCTTGACTTTGCCGGTGGCACCGTCGTCCACATCAATGCCGGGATCGCCGGGCTGGTCGGCTGCCTGATCGTCGGGCCGCGCATCGGCTACAAGGCCGAACCCATGGCTCCGCATTCGCTGGTTATGACGATGATCGGCGCCTCGCTGCTGTGGGTGGGCTGGATCGGGTTCAACGCCGGTTCGGGGCTTGAAGCCAATGCCTTTGGCGCGCTTGCCTTCCTCAATACGATGACCGCAACCGCTGCGGCAGGTGCGACTTGGGCGGTTATCGAACAGGTGGTGCACAAGAAGCCGTCGCTGCTTGGCGGCGCGACCGGTGTGGTTGCGGGTCTGGTGGCGATCACCCCGGCGGCGGGCTTTGCCCATCCCGGAACCGCGATCCTGCTCGGCGCGGTGGCCTCTGCCGGATGCTTCTTCTTTGTCACCACGGTGAAGAACAAGTTCCGCTATGACGACAGCCTTGATGTCTTCGGCGTCCATGCCGTCGGCGGGATCATCGGCGCCATCGGTACCGGTTTTGTGGCCAACCCGGCGTGGGGCGGCCAAGGCTGGATCGATTACACCGCACCCGTTGCCAAGGCTGGCGAATTTGACCTGGCAGGTCAGGTCATGACCCAGTTGTGGGCCGTTGGCACCACCGTGCTGTGGACCGGCGTCGTCAGCGCGGTGCTGTTCCTTGGCCTTAAATATACCATCGGGCTGCGCCCGTCGGCAGACGTCGAGCAAGAAGGACTCGACCTCGCCGAACATGGGGAGCGTGCCTACAACTATTGACGAGATTGGGGCCCGTCGCCGCCACCTCTCCTCTCCACTCCATGGGGCGGCGGCGGGTTCCAACCCAGGTTCCTCCTGCGAACCACCTGTGGCCGGGGTGCAACACACCCCGGCCCATTTTTGTCATCCGGCTGTCATGTCATTGCCAAGGCGCTGAATGACGCGCAGATTCCTCCGCATCCAGAGATGAGCGCAGCGCAGCGACGCCGCGCCATGGTTTGCAGGAGAAGATTTATGCGCGCACGTGTCATCATGCTTGCGGGGCTGTCTGGCCTCGCTGTCGCCGTTGCGACCCCGGTCGCCGCGCAGCAAGCCGAGGACGAGGACAGCAATGTCATCATCGTCACCGCCACCAAACGCGACGCCAATTTGCAGGACGTTCCCTTTTCAATCAACGCGCAGACCGCCGAGGATATCCAGAAATCGGGCGCGGTGACGCTGGAGGATCTGTCGCGCAACGTCGCCGGCCTTTCGGTCCAGAACCTCGGGCCGGGACAAAGCCAGGTTTCGGTGCGCGGCGTGTCGGCGGGGCAAGTCGTGCGCGACCAGCCGGGCGTCAAGGAACAGGTCGGCGTCTATCTCGACGAAAGCGTCATTTCGCTTTCGCTCTTCACCCCCGATCTTGACCTGTTCGATCTGAACCGCGTTGAAACATTGCGCGGGCCGCAGGGCACGCTGTTCGGTTCGGGCTCGGTCGGCGGCACCATCCGCTACATTACGAACCAGCCACGGCTCGGCACCACCGAAGGAATGATCGAGGCCAACCTCAACCTCGTCGATGGCGATGACATTGGCGGTCATCTGAAGGGCGCAGTCAATGTACCGCTCGGCGAGACCGCCGCGATCCGCGCGGTCGGCTATTTCACCCGCTATGGCGGTTTCATCAACGCCATCGGCCCGGCTGGCGGCGAGGATATCAACAGCGGCGAACGCTATGGCGGACGCATCGCGCTGACCTTTGAACCGTCCGACCGGTTCAGCATTACCCCGCGCATCGTTTATCAGAAGATCGAAGCCGACGGGTTCAACCGGCAGGAAATCTATAACCTGTTCGGCAATCGCTTTACCACCACGCGCCCACAGGTGACGTTCGACGAGCGCGAACAATATCTGCTGCTGCGTGAGGCGTTTGAGGATGAAACCTTCATCGCCGATGCGACCATCAAAGTTGGCTTTGGCGGTGCCGAGCTGACCTCGGTCACCAGCTATATCGACCGCAGCATCTTGGTCAGCCGCGATGCCAGCGCGCTGACCGGATCGGTATCGGTCGATCTTGGCTATCCTGATGCTGCGGTGCTGCTGCCGTCAAACCTGCGCGACACGACCGAGCTTGAAACCTTCACGCAGGAACTGCGTCTCGCGTCGGACAATGACAGCCCGTTCCAGTGGGTCGTCGGCGGCTTCTATTCGAAGATCGACCGCGTCTATGCCCAGCGGCTCCCGACCCCGGGCTATGACGCCTTCACCGATGCCGTGCTGGGTGCAGGCACATCGGCGGCCGTGGCCAATGGCTTTGGCACCGATTCGCCATTCAACTCGGATCTGCCCTACGACATCAAGCAGTTCGCGGTGTTCGGCGAGGTTAGCTATGATCTGACCGACGCGCTGACGGTGACCGCGGGCGGGCGCTATTATGATTTCGAGGAAGAGCGTGTTATCACCACTGGCGGCCTGTTTGCCAACGGCGATGCCGGCGTCGTCGACCGCACCGCCTCGGACGGTTTCACCCCGCGCCTGTTGGTCAGCTATGACGTCAGCGAGGACGTGACCATCAACGCGCAGGCGTCGAAGGGCTTCCGTCTGGGCGGCGTCAATGATCCGCTCAACACCCCGCTGTGCAACGCGACCGATCTGGCGCTGTTCGGTGGGTTCCAGGATTATAGCGACGAAACGCTTTGGAACTACGAGCTGGGCGTGAAGACGCAAGGGCGGGGATTCACCTTCAACGCCGCGGGCTTCTATACCGACATCAACAATCTGCAGGTCACCCTCGACGCCGGCAGCTGTTCATCGCGCATCGTCTTTAACGTCGACAAGGCGCATACGGCGGGCGTGGAGTTTGAACTGGGCCTGCAGCCTGCTGAAGGGCTCGACTTCACCCTGTCGGGCAGCATCATCGAGGCCGAGTTCGACACCACCCTGCCCGGCGCACTGGCAAGTGCGACCGGCATCCGCGAGGGCAACCGCCTGCCATCGGTGCCCAATTTCCAACTGTCGGCAGCGGGCAGCTATGAATGGCCGATCAGCGACGGGGCCGATGCCTTTGTCGCAGCATCCTTCCAGCATGTCGGCAGCCGCTTCACCCAGCCGGCTGACCAGGAAAATAATCCGCGCACCTTCACCCACAATCTGCCGTTCGGCGGCGCCCCGGCAGCATCGGCAACGACCGTCGATCTGCGGCTGCCCGATTACCAGCTGGTCAATCTGAGCGTGGGCGTGGACTTCGACGGGGGACTGTCGCTGACCGCTTATGTCAACAATGTCTTCGACGAAAACGCCCTGCTGTCGTTCGACCGCGAGCGCGGCGGGCGCGCGCGGCTGGGCTACAATGTCGGCCAGCCGCGCACTTTTGGCATCACCGCGCGCAAGAGTTTTTGAGGGGTTTGGGACAAGGCGATTGTAACAAAAATCCCCCTTTTCAGCATGACATTAATGTGGCATTCACGCCGCAACAGTTTCAGGAGGGGAGAGCCTGAAAGGCTGGGCCGGGACGCAAGTCCCGGCCCTCTTTTTTTGGCTTTTCAATGGCTTGAGTGCAGCATGTCGTGCAGCAAGATTGCAGCATAAACATAACATAGCGCCGATTCGTAACGCCGCAGATTCGCCGTAACAATCTACGACAAATCGGCCGCCACAAAATCGGCACAGCGCTCGCCGATCATGATGCTGGGTGCATTGGTGTTGCCTGACACGAGGCGCGGCATAATGCTGGCATCGGCGACATAGAGCCCTTCGACCCCGCGCACGCGCAGGCGCGGATCGACCACTGCATCATCGTCGCTGCCCATTCGCGCGGTGCCCACGGCATGATAAATGGTGTCGGCGCGGTTACGGATCATCGCTTCCAGCGCTGCATCATCGTCGAGGTTGACCGGATTGCGGTCACGCCCTGCATATTTGGTCAGCGGCGGCGATTCCATGATGCGATAGCCGAGCTTGATCCCCCGCTTCAGCAATTCGAGATCGCGGTCGTCCGACAGGAAATTGGGATCAATCAGCGGCGGTGCCGCCGCATCGACCGAGGCAAGCCGCACCGTGCCCCGGCTATAGGGACGCAGCACACAGACGTGCAGGCTATACCCATGCGACTTTACCACGGTGCGACCATGATCCTCGAGCGCGACGGGGAAAAAATGGAACTGGATATCAGGCGCGGGTGATGCTGGATCGACCGTCACGAAACCGCCGCTTTCGGCAAAGTTGGATGTCATTTTGCCCGATCGGCTCCAGAACCACTGCACTACAGCCTTGGCCGAATTTTTCAGGCCGACCAGCGTCTGACCCATGAAGCTGGTGTCGTCGCAATCATAGGCGATGGAATAGTCGAGATGGTCCTGCAAATCGCTGCCCACCGCTGGTCGATCCACGAGCACGTCGATGCCATGCGCACGCAAATGATCGGCGGGGCCAATGCCCGAAAGCATCAGCAATTGCGGCGTCCCGAATGCCCCGCCTGCGAGCACGACCGCGTGGCGCGCCCTGAGTTGGCGCAATGTACCACCCTCGCGGAAGGCGATACCGCTTGCCTTGTTGCCGTCGAACAACACGCGCTCGACCGTGACATTGGTCAACACCGTCAGATTGTCGCGCGCCCTGTTGGGCTCAACATAAGCGCGCGCCGCCGACCAGCGCTCGCCATTCTTCTGCGTCACCTGATACAGGCCGACGCCCGCCTGCCGCGCGCCGTTGAAATCATCGTTGCGTGCAATTTGCAGCGATGCGGCGGCTTCGACAAATTCGACCGATCCCTGATAGGGTGAAACCTGCTCGCTCACCCACAGCGGACCATCGTGCCCATGAAAATCATCGCCGCCGCGCACGTTGCGCTCCGACCGCTTGAAGTAGGGCAGCACATCGGCATAGGACCAGCCGTCGCACCCTAGCGCCGCCCAATTGTCATAGTCCCACGCATTGCCGCGAATATAGACCATGCCGTTGATTGCGCTCGACCCACCCAGTCCTTTGCCCCGCGGCTGATAGCCCAGCCGACCGTTCAGCCCCGCTTGCGGCACCGTATCAAATTTCCAGTTGGTCTTGTCGGTCTGGAACGCGACGAAGCCCGGAATGATGGTGCGATAGCCAGTATTGCGCCCGCCTGCCTCGACCAGACAGACGCTATACTTGCCACCCTCGCTCAGCCGCCCGGCGACTGCGCAGCCGCCACTGCCACCGCCAATGACGATGATGTCAAATTCATCCATGCTCATTCCCTTGTGCCGCCATCCAGCGCTGGCGGATCATATCGCTGGTCAGGCGACTGCCATCATGGGTCCAGCCCGGTTCACGCCACATATAGGACAGCTTGTGCCGCCACGGCGCACGCCACACGTCCTGCGCGATGCCCACCCATTCGTGGAACACCGCCCAAATGAGGTTGAAGCTGCCCAGCTGTTTGACGATGCCATATCGCGGGCGGTCGTCGTCGACTTCGGGCGCGAAAGTCCCGAACATCTTGTCCCAGACGATGAAGGTCCCGGCATAGTTGCTGTCGAGATAGCGCGGGTTGACCGCATGGTGAACGCGGTGGTGCGACGGGGTGTTCATCGCCGCTTCGAACCATTTCGGCAGCCGTCCGATCGCTTCGGTATGAATCCAGAATTGATAGATCAAGTTCACGGCGCCGCAGAACAGGATCATCGCCGGATGGAAGCCGATGAACGCCAGCGGGACGCGAAAGACGAAGGACAGCGCGAAAAAACCTGTCCACGTCTGCCGCAGCGCCGTCGATAGGTTGTAGTGCTGGCTGCTATGGTGATTGACGTGCGCCGCCCAGAACCAGCGCACACGGTGGCCAGTGCGGTGCGCCCAATAATAGGCCAGATCATCGAGCACGAAGCACAGTGCCCACGCCCACCAAGCCCAGCCGATCTCAAACAGGCGTTGCTCGTATAGCCATAGCGCCAACGCGAACACGATCCCGCCTGTCAGCGCCCCGGCCACCGTGCTACCCGTGCCGAGCAGCAGCGAGGTCAGCGTGTCCTTGGCCTCGTAGCGGGCGGGGTCGCGCCGCCGCGCCACCACCATTTCAATGAGGATGAGCAAGATGAAGGCCGGTATGGCGTAATCAACTGGGCTGAATGTTGGCGGCATCAGGCGGTCCTCACCACATCGCGCATGCGGCTTGCCCACAGTCCAGCATCCTTGCCGAGCCGCAGAGTAACGCTGCCAAAAGTGCGTTCGGGCGCAGTGAGCGTCAGAAATTCCTTGTCGAGCCGCGCGGTGAAATGCGTATCGACCACGCGCGCGGCAAATTGCACGCCGTGCGCACGGACCAACATCTGGCGCCCTGCGGCATTACGTACCAACGCGGCAAAGCCTGCGCGGTCGAGCCCGACATCGACCCCGCCAAAGCCGACCTCGGCCTCCTCCGCGAGCCGGATGGCGTGAGCAGCATCGCGGATGCGCACTTCGCCGCCCAGTTTCATGCCCTTAACCAGCCACGCCACGCCAAACACCGCGAGCAGCGAGCCCGCCAGCTTCAGCCCCTCGACCTGCCAGTCCATCAAACGCCTGCGCTGAGGCTGGTCATGATGGGTCGCAGCATGGAAATATCATAGCCTGCGGCCGCGGCTGCACCGCACAAACCGTCGACGTCGGCCCCGCCGCGCGCCTGTGCAAGGGCCCATAGATGGGTCGATCGCGTGCCCGAGCGGCAATAGGCCAGCGCCTTGCCCGGATGCGCCGCGCGCGCGGCATCCAGCGCATCAAGCTGCGCCGCGCTGAAACCGCCGTGCCCGACCGGGATTGCAGCATAGGCCAGACCCGCCGCAGCAGCAGCCGCTGCCACGGCATCGCCCTGCGGCGCATCGGGCTCTTCACCATCGGGGCGGTTGTTGATGACGATGAGAAAACCCTGCGCTGCCGCAGTAGCCAAGTCCGCCAGTTCGATCTGCGGTGCGACGTGGAAGTCATCTGTCAGACGGCGAAACATGGGCATCCTCTCTCCGCCCACCTGATATGCCCGCTGTTCGCTACTGACAAGCGTGAAGGTTGACGCTCACGTCAATGCTGGCGGATGACACCCAGCAATGCCTCGCCATAAGCAGCAATCTTGCGTGTGCCCAAGCCAGGGATATCGGCCAACGCGGCCTGGCTCGTCGGTCGCCGCGCGGTCAGTTCGCGCAGCACGCTGTCGTGCGCGATGACATAAGGCGGCACGCCGGCTTCGCTCGCTAGATCGCGGCGCAGGCTGCGCAGCGCGTCGAACAGCGGGTCGCCGACGGGGTTGACCCCGCCATCGCTTGTTCCTGCGCGTTTGCGCCGCCGCGCCCGTTCGGGTTGCAGCGCCAGCCCGACGCTCGCCTCGCCCTTCAAAATCGCGCGCGCCGCCGGACCCAGCATCCAGCCGCCATGCTCGGTCTGGCGCAGCGCGTCCTGCGCGGTCAGGCTGCGCGCGAGCGGGCGCAGCAACGCCGCTTCTTCAGGACCAACAATGCCAAATACCGTCAGTTGGTCGTGCCCGCGCGCCGCCACGCGCTCATCGGACTCGCCCGTCAGCACCTTGACGACATGACCCAGCCCAAAGCTCTGCCCGGTGCGATAGACTGCCGACAGCAATTTGCGCGCCAGTTCCGTCGCGTCGGTTCCCGTTGGCGGGCTCAGACAATTGTCGCAATTGCCACATGGCGGCGTGCCGGTCTCGCCGAAATGGGCAAGCAAGATCTGGCGGCGGCATCCCGTCGCCTCGACCAGCGCGGCGAGCGCGTTCAATCGCACCCGCTCGCCCTCAACGCGGTCCTCGGGCAGCTCAGCCAGCCGCGACCGCGCCGTCGCGAAATCGCCCGCGCCCCACAGCATGATCGCCAGTGCCGGATCGCCGTCGCGCCCTGCCCGTCCCGTTTCCTGATAAAATCCCTCGATCGATTTGGGGATGCCAGCATGGGCGACAAAGCGCACATCGGGCTTGTCTATGCCCATGCCAAACGCCACCGTCGCCACGACGACCCCGTCCTCTGAAGCGACAAAGCGGCTCTGGGTGTTGGCGCGCACGTCCGGGTCGAGGCCCGCGTGATAGGGGGCGACCGGCCGCCCGGTCGCGCGCGCCAGCCCCTCGGCCAGGCCCTCGGCTTTCTTGCGCGTCGGCACATAGACGATGCCCGGCCCCGGCTGTTCGTTCAGCAGCTCGGTCAGTTGCTTCAAAGGGTTGGTGCGCGGCTGCATCGCATAGCGGATGTTCGGCCGGTCGAACCCGGCCAGGATCAGGCCCTCTTCCGGGATGCCCAGTTGCACCAATATGTCGGCGCGGGTGTGCGCGTCGGCCGTTGCGGTCAGCGCCAAGCGCGGGACATCGCCGAAGCGGTCGAGCAGGGGCCGAAGGCCGCGATAATCGGGGCGGAAATCATGCCCCCATTCGGACACGCAATGCGCCTCATCAATGGCGAACAGGGCAATGCGAGCCTGCTCGAGCAAATCGGCAAAGGCACTCCGCGTCGCGCGTTCGGGCGCGACATAGAGGAGGTCGAGCGCGCCATCCCGAAAGCGCGCCACTGTTTCAGCCTGATCGGCATCGACACTGGTCAAGGTCGCGGCGCGAATGCCTGCCGCCAGAGCGCCGCGCAGCTGATCGTGCATCAACGCGATCAGCGGCGAGATCACCACCACCGTCCCGTCGAGCGCCAGGGCCGGAAGCTGGTATGTGAGCGACTTCCCTGCCCCCGTCGGCATCACCGCGAGCGCATGCTTACTTGCCATGACGCGGTCGAGCACTTCGGCTTGTCGCCCTCTGAAGGCGTCGAAGCCAAAGGTCGATTTGAGCAGAGGGAGCAGCGCGGCGGAGGGGGACATGGCGGCGGCCTTAACGTGCATGTCCGGGGATGCATAGCGCCCGGCGAGCCCCTATATGGCAGTCAGAACAGCAAAAGGCCTCTCCCTGCATGACCGACAACCGCAAATTGCCCGAGGGGCTGGCCGTGCCCGGCGGGCGCGCGGCGCGGATGCTGCGATTTGGTAGCCTCGTCGGCGGCATTGCGGGCGGAATGATGGTCGACGGCGTGCGGCAGTTGGCCGAAGGGAAGCGCCCGCGCTTGTCCGACCTGATCCTGACCCCCGCCAATGCGTTGCGCCTGACCGATCAACTCAGCCGGTTGCGCGGCGCGGCGATGAAACTCGGCCAGCTCTTGTCGCTCGACGCGGGCGACCTGCTCCCGCCCGAGCTCGCCGCGATATTGGCGCAGCTGCGCGCCGAGGCGCGGCCGATGCCCGCGCGCCAGCTCGACAAAGCGCTCACGGCCGCATGGGGGACGGAGTGGCACGAAAAACTCGCCAGCTTCGAGCGCCGCCCTTTCGCCGCCGCCTCGATCGGGCAGGTCCACCGCGCGGTAAGTAAATCGGGCCGCGCGCTCGCGATCAAGGTACAATATCCCGGCGTCGCGCGCAGCATCGACAGCGATGTCGACAATGTCGCGACCTTGCTCAAAATCTCGAACTTGCTCCCCCGCCACATTGACCTGGCGCCTTTGCTCGCCGAGGCGAAACTGCAACTGCATCAGGAGGCCGATTATGCGCGCGAAGGCGCTATGCTGGCGCGCTTTGGCAAACTGCTGGCAGAAGACGAGCGCTTCATGATCCCGCGTCGCTATGCCCCACTGTCGGGACCGGGGGTGCTCGCGATGGACTATGTGCCGGGCGTCGCCATCGAGACACTGGCCAATCAGCCGCAAAAGCAGCGCGACCATATCGCTGCAACCTTGTGCGAGCTGGTGCTGCGCGAATTGTTCGAATTTGGCCTGATGCAGACCGATCCCAATTTCGCGAACTATCTGGTCGACGAGGCCAGCGGGCGCATCATCCTGCTCGACTTCGGCGCAACGCGCCAAATTCCGGCGGAAATTGTGGACGGCTATCGCGCCTTGCTGGCCAGTGCGATGCGGCAGGATGAAACAGGCGTGCGCGCCGCAATGGAGGCTCTGGGCCTCGCCGCCCCGCGCGCATTCGAGCGCCACCCGGATGAGATGGCACGCATCATCGCCTCGCTGACCGACCTGTTCGCAGGACGCGGCAAACATGACTTCACCGACCGCACCCAATCCGCCGCAATCCGCGACGAAGCGCTGACGGTAGCGGCCGACCGCGCCAACTGGATATTGCCGCAGCCCGACGCGCTGTTCATCCAGAGGAAGCTGGGGGGGACATTCTTGCTGGCCGCGCAGCTGGGGGCGCGGGTGGATGTGCGTGGGCTAGTGGGACGATTTGCGGGCTAGACCTCGACGCCCTCATCCTGCTGGCGCGCCCACATTTCGGCATAAAGCCCGCGCGCGCGCAGCAGCTGAGCATGCGTGCCCGTTTCGGCCACGCGCCCCGCGTCAAGCACAACAATCCGGTCGGCCCCCACGACCGTCGACAGCCGGTGCGCGATGATGATTGTCGTGCGGCGTTCGGCGATTTCATCCAGCGTTGCCTGGATCGCATCCTCGGTGCGGCTGTCGAGCGCGCTGGTGGCTTCGTCCAAAATCAAGAGCGGCGGGTTTTTGACGAGCGTGCGCGCGATCGCAACGCGCTGTTTCTCGCCGCCTGACAATTTCAGGCCACGCTCGCCGACCTCGGTCGAATATCCCTGCGGCAGCCGCGCGATGAAATCGTCGAGCGCCGCGCCGCGCGTGGCGGCGGCGATATCCTCAACCGTCGCACCCTCGCGGCCATAGCCGATGTTATAACCGATGCTGTCGTTAAACAGCACCGTATCCTGCGGCACGATGCCGATCGCGGCGCGCAAGCTGGCCTGCGTCACTTGCCGGATATCCTGTCCATCGATGCGGATGGCTCCGCCCTGCGGATCGTAAAAGCGGTAGAGCAGCCGCGCGATGGTCGATTTTCCCGCGCCCGAGGGACCGACGATCGCCAGCGTTTGCCCCGGCGCGACCGCAAAGCTGACCCCGTTTAAAATCGTCCGGTCGGGGTCATAGCCGAACACCACATTGTCAAATTCCACTGCCGCGCCATCGACCGCGAGCGGCTTGGCACCCGGCGCGTCGGTGATTTCGGAAGGCGTATCGATCAGCGCAAACATCGCCGCCATGTCGACCAGTCCCTGGCGAATGGTGCGATACACCATGCCGAGCATGTCCAGGGGTCGGAACAGCTGCATCAACAGCGTGTTGATCGTGACCACATCGCCGGGCGTAAATTGCCCTTTGGACCAGCCCCAGACGGTAAAGGCCATCGCCCCGCCAAGCGTCGCGTTGGTGATAAAGGCCTGACCGATGTTGAGCGCTGCCAGACTGTTTTCGCTTTTGACCGCGGCGTTGGCCCATTGCTCGGCAACCTCAGCATAGCGCGCCGCCTCGCGGCGTTCGGCACCAAAATATTTGACCGTCTCGTAATTGAGCAAGCTGTCGACGCTGCGCCCGACGGTCAGCGTGTCGAGGTCGTTCATGCGCTCGCGCAGCGCATTGCGCCAGTCGGTTACGCGCCGGGTAAAGCTGATGTAAGCGATCACCATTACCGCCGTCGCGGCGGCCAGACCCAGGCTATATTTGACGGCAAAAATAGTCAGCACCACGGCGAGCTCGAGGATTGTTGGCGCGATGTTGAACAGCAAGAAATAAAGCATCACATCGATGCTCTTCGTTCCGCGCTCGATCACCTTGGTCACCTCGCCCGTCCGCCGTGCAAGGTGGAAGCGCAAGGACAGCGCGTGGAGGTGTGTGAAGACCGACACGGCAAGCTCGCGTGTCGCGTCCTGCCCCACACGCTCGAACACGACATTGCGCAGATTGTCGAACAACACCCCGCCAAAGCGCGCCAGTGCATAAGCGAGTACCAGACCTATCGCGAGCGCAAACCCTTCTTCCATTCCCGGTGCCATCGCGTCGATCGCGGCGCCGAAGAGGAAGCCCAGCGAAATCTGAACACCCTTTGACACCAGCACGATCAGCGCCGCGCCAGCAATGCGCAGCTTCAGCTGCGGCTTATGCTCGGGCCACAGATAGGGCAGAAAGCGTTTGATCGTTTCCCAAACCGGCGGCTCGGCGCGGGGCGAGGAACTGGGGGCGGTATCGGGCGGCATCGCCCAGCCATGTAGGGCGGTGCGCGCATTTTACCAAGTCCGACGCGGGGACTTGGCCAAACGCAGCGCAGGCGGCGGGGGCAGCGAATAGCCATGGCGGATCAGAATGCGCGCGATGGTCGTGCGCTCGCTCTCGGTCGGCGGGCCAAGGTCGCGGAGCAGCGACGCAGGGCGAAGCATGGATGAGCGCTCCATCGGCGGGCACCTCGCAACGGCGCTGGCGCCCAAGACGGACGGCACAGCGGCAGTGGGTGGTCCCAAAACCGCATCTAGCAGGTCATGACGTCGACGTGGTTAAGTCCGGGGTCCGGTCAATTCCGCTTGGGCACGGTAAAGGTGCCCGTCACGCGCCCGCCAGAGCCACCTACGACCGGCTGACCATCAGGCCCGCGTCCCGCGCCGCGTCCGTCTACCGTCGCACGGCCGCTGTTCAAATCGATCACCAGCCGCCCACCGCGCAAATTGTTTCCCGCCTGCACGAGCTCGACATTGCCGACCAGTGTGATGACGCGCTTATCGAGGTCATAGATGGCGACATTGCCGCGCGCGCTTTCATTGCCCTTGGTCACCGTAACCCCGCCGGTCGCATCGATGCGATTGATTTCGGTGCCGCCCGAGCGGCTGTACGCAACCGTCATGCGTTCTGCGGTCAGGCGCAGTCCCGCTTGCGTCACTTCAACATTGCCGGTGATGAGAACCCGGTCGGCACGGTCCTGTGCCTCGATGCTGTTCGCGGCGACATTGACCGGGGCATTGCTGTCATGGTTGGCCAGCGCCTGCGCGCGCGCCGTGTCACCATTGCCATTGGCCAGAAGGGCCAGGGCCGTCAGCA
The DNA here is from genome assembly GCF_057220455.1 of Sphingopyxis sp. sgz302558. Classification (NCBI taxonomy): domain Bacteria; kingdom Pseudomonadati; phylum Pseudomonadota; class Alphaproteobacteria; order Sphingomonadales; family Sphingopyxidaceae; genus Sphingopyxis; species Sphingopyxis sp. sgz302558. The sequence continues at coordinate 321,660 of NZ_JBXPUZ010000001.1, forward strand.
CAAATGCCGCAGTGCCAAGCGCCAAATTGGTGCGGGTCATCGGCGCAATCCTCCCTGATTGATGGTCAGCCGGGCATTGCCATCCAGCCGCACGGTACGGGCGTCAAGGTCGGCGACCAGCCGGTTGGCCGAAAAGCGCCCGATGTTCAAGCTGCCCTCGACACCGCCTGTTCCGGTCAGGCGGCGCGCCTTCAAGTCCATGGTAACATCGCGCGCCTCGAGCTGGTAGCCGCCTGCGGCTTTGACCGTTATCGGCCCGGTCACCGACACGGCCTCGCGCTGCATATCATAGGCGCCGTCGGGGGCAAATATCGTGGCGGGGCCATCGGCCAGCCGGATTGCGCCTGACAGGTCGGTCATCCGTACCACGGGGTCAGTGCTCGATTTTTGCACCGCACTTTTGGCGAGCAAGGCAAAGGGTTGGCCCTTGGCATCCTGCCCGCGATAGGTCGCCTGAGCGACGCGCAGCCGTTCCTGGGCGACATCGACCTTATCCTTGCTCAAAAGAAAGCTAAGCTCCTCACGGTGGGTGAAGGGCGAAAAGACCAGCACCGCCGCGACGATGCCGATGACCAGCGGCAAGCCGGTTCGCAAAATGCGCACCACCCGGTCATGGCTGCCCCCCGCCGCCGCCCAGAGGCGGCGCATGTCGCGATCAAGGTCAGCAGCGGCAGACATTCGCGCCGCCTAGCTGTGCGCGAAGATGTCGGCTTCGGCCCAGCCGGCAAGATCCAGCTCAGCCCGTACCGGCAAAAAATCAAAGCAGGCCTGCGCCAAATGGGTGCGCCCCTCGCGCTCCAGCCGCAGGTCAAATTCTTGCCTGAGCCGGTGCAAAAAGCGCACGTCACTCGCTGCATAATCGCGCTGCGCTTCGCTCAGCACCGGCCCGCCCCAGTCACTGGACTGCTGCTGCTTGGACAGTTCCTGCCCCAACATTTCGCGCACCAGCTCTTTCAAGCCATGGCGGTCGGTATAGGTGCGCACCAGCCGCGAGGCGATTTTGGTGCAATAGACAGGTGCCGTCACCACGCCAAGATGATGGCGCAGCGCGGCAATGTCGAACCGCGCAAAGTGAAAGAGTTTGAGCCGCGCCGGATCGGTCAGCAATGCTTTTAGCACCGGCGCGTCATAGCGGCTGCCGGGCGCGAATCGCACCAGATGTTCATCGCCGCCGCCATCGCTGAGCTGCACCAGACACAGCCGGTCGCGCAGCGGGTTGAGGCCCATCGTTTCGGTATCGATTGCAATAGGCCCGGGGCCCAAGGCATCGGTCGGCAGATCTTCGTCGTGCAGGTAAACAGTCATCGGGGCGCCATAGACCCGCTGCCCAGCGAATGGAAGCGCCGCGCATGGCCAGCTTATCCCCAAGTTTTCGTTCGCAGAGGCTTGTCTTTCTTGCTATGTCTAGTTTTGGCTGGGTGCAGGGTGAGTCTGTCCCAGTGGCTCATGCTGCCCTTCGTCCGGTGCGGCGCGTGCGACAAACAGGGTGCGGGCGAGGCGAAAGTGATACGACCAAGATGAGTTTCAACAAAGACCGCCGGGGCCCCCGCGGGCGCGGCAAGCGCGACGATTTCGGCAATTTCGACAGCTTCGAACCGCAACCCTATGGCGAGCCGCGCCGTTCGTTCGGCGATGATCGTGGCGGCGGTTATGGTGGTGATCGCGGCGGCTTCGGCGGCGGCGGCCCGCGCGGCGGCGGCTTCGGTGGTGGTGGCGGCGGCTTTGGCGGCGGTGGCCCGCGCGGCGGTGGGATGCCGGCGCAGGTCGTCGGTGAAGGCACAGGCCAGGTCAAATTTTTCAACGGCGGCAAGGGCTTTGGCTTCATCGCCCGTGATGATGGCGGCGAAGACGTGTTCGTCCACATCAGCGCGGTCGAACAGGCGGGCCTGACCGGTCTGGCCAATGGCCAGCCGCTCGGCTTCACGCTGGTCGAGCGCAATGGCAAGGTTTCGGCGATCGATTTGAAGATCGATGGCGAGCCGATGCCGGTCGAGGAATTTGCGCCGCGTGATCGCGGTGACCGGCCCGATCGCGGCCCTGCTGCGGGCGGTGCCCGTGGCCGTCGTCAGCTGACCGGCGAACGCGCCTCAGGCACGGTCAAGTTCTTTAACGAGACCAAGGGCTTCGGTTTTATTTCACGCGACGATGGTCAGGCCGATGCCTTTGTCCACATCAGCGCGGTGCAGCGTGCGGGGATGCAGGGGCTGGTCGAAGGCCAGCGGCTGGCGTTCGACATCGAAGTCGATGACCGCGGCAAATTTGCCGCTGTTAACCTCGCCGCCGAATAAGCACGCGAAATTCAAAGGCAAAAGGGGCGGGTCATTCCGCCCCTTTTTCTTGGGACGAATGATGGCCGCAACAATCCGTAATGTCGTCATTTTGACCGGCGCAGGCATCAGCGCCGAGAGCGGTATCGGCACTTTTCGCGACAATGGCGGACTGTGGGAACAGCACCGGGTCGAGGATGTGGCAACGCCCGAGGCTTTTGCGCGTGACCCCGATCTCGTCCACCGTTTTTACGACATGCGCCGTGCCGCCATTCAGGCAGCCGAGCCCAACGCCGCGCACGTCGCGCTGGCGCGGCTCGATGCGGAATGGACGGGGGACCTGACCATCGTCACCCAAAATGTTGACGATCTGCACGAACGCGCCGGGGCGCGTCGGCTGATTCATATGCACGGCGAGCATTTGAACGCCTGGTGCACCGCATGCGACAGCCGCCATCGCTGGACCGCGACGCTGTTCGAGCGCCCACCGTGCCCCACGTGCGGCGCATCAGCGCTGCGGCCGGACATCGTCTGGTTCGGCGAAATGCCATACCGCATGGGCGAAATCTACGCAGCGCTCGCCGGTGCCGATTTGTTCGTCAGCATCGGCACGTCGGGTGCGGTCTATCCTGCAGCCGGGCTGGTACGCGAGGCGCGCGCGGCGGGGGCGGCAACGCTGGAACTCAATATGGAACCCAGTCAGGGGAGCCGCTGGTTCGACGAGGCACGGCACGGTCCGGCCACCGAATTGGTGCCCGCGTGGGTGGCGGAAGTATTGTCCTAACGCCGCAGCGCGAAAAAATCCTTGAGCAACGCTGCAGCCTCGCTCGCACCCAGCTCGTCATAAACCTCAGGCCGGTGGTGGCAGGTGGCGTGCGTGAAAACCCTTGCGCCATGGGTCACGCCGCCGCCCTTTGGGTCGCTGGCGCCAAAATAGAGCCGCGCGATGCGGGCGTGGCTGATGGCGCCCGCGCACATCGCGCACGGTTCGAGCGTGACATAGAGATCGCACCCTTCCAGCCGGTCACGCCCTAGCGCCGCGGCGGCGGCGCGAATCGCCACCAGTTCGGCGTGGGCGCTGGGGTCATGGTGGCCGGGCGGTGGGTTGACGCCCTCCCCGACGATCTTCCCGTCCAGCACCACGACAGCACCTACCGGCACCCCGCCCTCGCGCGCCGCCTGCGCCGCAAGGTCAAGCGCGCGCTGCATGCCGGGGGGAAGCGGAAAGGAAGCGGCCATGTATAGGGCCTATTCGCTTGACGAATCTGCCGCAAGCCGATAGGCGCGCGCACTTTCCCGGCCCATCCGGTTTGCCCAGCCCGCTTTCGGGGGCGAATCTGGCCGCCAGTCAATTGAGGAATTATCCATGTCGCGCATCTGCGAACTCACCGGCAAGGGCCGTCAAGTCGGTCACAATGTGAGCCATGCGAACAACAAGACCAAGCGTACCTTTCTGCCCAATCTGCAGAATGTGACGCTGATTTCGGACGCGCTGGGCAAAGGCGTGAAGCTGCGCGTATCGACGCACGGGCTGCGCTCGGTTGAGCACAATGGCGGCCTCGACAATTGGCTGCTCAAGGCCAGCGACGATCAACTGTCGGACAATGCCCGCAAGCTAAAGAAGGAAGTGGCTAAGAAGCTGGCGGCCACCGCCGCCTGAGTCGGTTTTGCCTATTCCGATTGCATCAGGGGCGGGCCGGTGACGGCGCCGCCCTTTTTTGCTGGCATCAACGCGTTCGGGTCGATGGTGAACCGCACCAGCCTTGTGGTCTGCCAATCCTGCAGATTGTCGTCGGACACCAGCCACAGCGACAAGCCATCAGACGCTTCGCTCACCGCCGCGCCTTCATAATTTTCGGCGATGCGGCCGTCATCAATCACGGCAATCGGACGGCTGGTGAGCGTTTGCCCCGCTGCGATGGTGCGCGGGTCGGCGATAGCGATGCTGGTGCGAAAAACAGGGTTAAGCCATAGTCGCCGGTGCAAAATGATAATCCGTCCATCGGGCAGGGCCGCAACTTCGGTCACATCCCCCTGCCCGCCGCTGTCATAGAAAAAGCGGACGCTGGGCGTGGCAGGATCGCCTGGATCGCCAGTGAACAGCAGGCCTTCGCGCCGACCCAGCACCGTGCGCGATTCGGACAAGCCGATAAAGCGGCCGTCGGGCAGGCGGGTGAACGCTTCAACCCCGCCATTGTCAGGCCAGCTTTCAAACACCGCCTGCCGCGTGCGCAAAATCCGCCGGTGATCGACAGCAAAGCTCCACACCTCCCCGGTCCCTTCCATCGCCGTCCAATAGCGCCCGGTCGTCGGATCGACGGTGACGGCCTCGGCGTCATAGTGATGCTTGCCGCGATAGCCCGCCACGGGCGGCGGCAAATGATCAAAGCGGCTAGCGCCCACCATGCCATTGGCCGTCAGGGTGAAGCGCAAGCGGTAGCCAATATCGCTCATCAACAGGAATGACCGCTCACCAACCAGCGCCAGCCCGGAAAATCCGCCAAATTTGTCATGCTTGCTGCCAATGTCCCACGCCTCGACCAGCTTGAGCGCCCCGAACTGCATCCCCCGCGGCACGCCCGCAACGGCGGCAATGTCCAATTGCTGCGTGTGGTTGGGCGGCGGCGGCGCGATCTGCGAACCGGGCAATGGCGCGAGCAAAATGAACAGCAAAAGGGCAATCAGGGTACGGCGCATGGGCGCAACCGCCCTGCCAGCCGCAGCGCCCCGCCGCAACGGCGAAAGATGAACGCCAGCCAACAGCCGTGTTCAGCTTTGGCTCAAAGGCGAATCGGCAAATCATGGTCATCGGCTATCCCGCCCGATGCACTGGAGATTTGCGATGACCCGCACCCTCACCCTGACCCTCGCTGCAGCGCTGGCGATCCCGGCCGTCGGCTTTGCCGCGCCGGCTGCTGCCGCCGATTATGGCTATAGCGGCGCCAGCAATTACTATGACGACGATGATGATGATCGTTACGAGCGCCGCTATGACCGTCGTTATGACCGGCGCTATGATCGCCGATCGGATCGGCGTTACGACCGTCGTTATGACCGCCGCCAGTACAGCCGCTGCGACAATGGCGACGGCGGCACGATAATCGGCGCTGTCGCTGGCGGTCTCGCTGGCCGTGAGCTCGCTGGCCGGCGCGGCGATCGCACCGTTGGCACCATTATCGGCGGCGCGCTGGGCGCGCTGGCCGGACGCGAAATCGACAAGTCGAATGATCCCTGCCGCCGCCGCTGACGCCTGATACCGGGGCGGGGGGGGGGGGGGGGGGGGGGGGGGGGG
>NZ_JBXPUZ010000001.1:327288-591874 GCF_057220455.1 Sphingopyxis sp. sgz302558
GGCCATGGGGTTGCCATGGCCGCGCCCTGCCCCTAATCTGGACCCAAGTGCCCGATGACGGACAATCCGCCGCCGGGTGATTGGGAAGAGTGACCGGGCCATGCGCCATGCGGCAGTGCCACAAGGGCAGCCGTCCCGACGGGGACCGCGCCCGCCGAACGCAAATGACCGGCCTGCGGCAGCGGCCAACCCCGCACACCATCGCACCCCTGGCTATGCCGCCATCGATCTTGGCACCAACAATTGCCGTCTTCTGATTGCGCGCCCCGAAGACAGCAAGCTGATTGTCGTCGATGCCTTTTCACGCATCGTCCGGCTGGGTGAAGGATTGCAAGCCACCGGCCGCATCAGCGCAGCCGCGATGGACCGCGCGGTGGGCGCGCTGGCGGTGTGTGCTGACAAGCTGCGCCGCCGCCACGTAACCTTGTCACGCGCGGTGGCAACCGAAGCCTGCCGCCGCGCTGTCAATGGCGCCGAACTGGTCGAGCGGGTGCGGCAGGAAACGGGGATCGCACTTGATGTCATCGACGCTGCTGAGGAAGCCCGCCTGGCCGTGCTGGGTTGCCACAGCCTGCTCGAGCCTGGCGACGGACCCGCACTGATTTTCGACATTGGCGGCGGATCGACCGAACTGATGTTGGTGGGTGAAGCCGACAGCCGGGTCCGCATTGACGACTGGATCAGCATTCCCTGGGGCGTGGTGTCGCTAACCGAATATGCCCCCGTTATTGGCGATGATGTCGCCGCGCGGGTCGCCGCTTATGAACGCATGCGCAGCGTCACGCGCGATGCGTTGGCCAGCTTTGCAGCACGGGTGGCTACGGGCTCCAGCAGCGCAGCGTTGCGCCTGCTGGGCACCAGCGGCACGGTAACGACGCTGGCCAGCGTATTTCTGGAACTGCCGCGTTATGACCGGCGCGCGGTGGACGGCCTGATTGTTCCCGCCGAAGCGATGCGCGATATCAGCGCCAAGCTCGCCGCCGCCTCGCTTGACGAACGCGCGGCCTTTGGCTGCATCGGGCGCGAGCGCGCCGACTTGGTGGTGGCGGGCTGCGCCATTTTGGAAGGCATTATGGATCTGTGGCCCGCAACCCGGGTCGGCGTGGCCGATCGCGGTATTCGTGAGGGCATTTTGCGCCGCCTCGCCGGATTTGATGGTGACAGTCCGGTCATCCGCCGCGGCCAGCCGCAATGACCCGCGGCGGCGGTAAAGCTGGCGGCGGCAGCAAGGCAGGAGGAGGCAAAGCAGGCAGCGGAGCGCGCGGGCTGCACCAGCGCGTTAAGACCGCGCGGCGGCGCACGGTGTCGTCCAATCGCTGGCTCGAGCGCCAGCTCAACGATCCTTATGTGCGACGCGCACAGGCCGAGGGATATCGCTCGCGCGCCGCCTACAAGCTTATCGAGCTGGATGAAAAATTCGCTTTCCTGGGCAGGGCACGCGCGGTCGCCGATCTAGGCATCGCGCCCGGCGGCTGGTCGCAAGTGGTACGCAAGCTCAACCCGCGCGCGGCGGTGGCGGGCATCGACCTGCTCGAATGCGCACCGATTGCAGGCGTGACGATCCTGCAACAAGATTTCATGGACGATGATGCGCCCGCCGCGCTGCTGGCCGCGCTTGGCTCCATGCCCGATCTGGTACTGTCGGACATGGCCGCAAATACCGTCGGCCATCCGCAGACCGACCATCTGCGCACCATGGCGCTGGCTGAAACCGCGGCCGATTTCGCCATCCGCACCTTAAAGCCCGGCGGCAGTTTCGTGACCAAAGTGTTTGCCGGTGGGGCCGACCGCGAACTGCTGACGCTACTCAAACAGAATTTCGCCAGCGTCAAACATGCCAAGCCCCCTGCAAGCCGAAAGGGATCACCCGAATTGTTCGTGGTCGCACAGGGCTTTCGTGGACGGGCCGCAAGCGAAGCTTGACGCTGTTACAGGCTTGTTTCATCCCCGATTAACCGGCTCGGTGGCAGCATCGCCGGGTCACTCAGCTTCCGGGGAAAATAGTTATGCGCGCAGGCGTTGCTTCCATCACCATAGCAGCATTGCTGCTGTCCGGTTGTGGCGGTGGTGGTGGCGGATCCGCCCCGCCGGTTGGTGTGGCCCCAACGCCCACCCCGGCGCCAACGCCCACGCAGACGGCGGGCTGCTCGCTGACCGAGCGTCAGACCTTTGCCCGCGACGTCATCAACGAATGGTATCTGTTCCCGTCCGACGTCGCCTCCGGCGTCAACCCGTCGAGTTTTTCGACTGTCGATGCCTATATCGACGCGCTGGTTGCCCCGGCACGCGCGGCGGGCAAGGACCGGTTTTTCACCTACATCACCTCAATTGCCGAGGAGAATGCGTTTTTCTCCAGCGGCGCAAGCGCCGGGTTCGGCGTGCGCCTTTCCTATAACAGCGGCGCGCGGCGCTTGTTCATCGCCGAGGCCTATGAAGGCGCGCCAGCGCTTGCCGCCGGAATTGACCGCGGCACCGAAATTGTTGCCATCGGGACGACGGCCAACAATTTGCGCACGATCAATGAAATTGTCACCGCCGAGGGCACAGCGGGCATCAACACCGCGCTTGGGCCGAATACGGCGGGCCTGTCGCGCGTGCTGCGCATCAACAATGGCGCGGGCAATGTCGATGTCACCGTGACCAAGGCTGATTTTTCCATCGACCCCATCTCGGACCGCTATGGTGCGAAGATTATCGAGGAGGGCGGGCGCCGCTATGGCTACCTCAACCTGCGCACCTTCATCTCTTCGGCTGATGCGCAGCTGCGCGCCGCCTTTTTGAATTTCCGCAACGAAGGCGTGACCGAACTGATCATCGATTTCCGCTATAATGGCGGCGGGCTGGTTTCGACCGCCGAGCTAATGGGCGATTTGATGGGCCGGAACCGCTTCACCAGCGAAATTTTCAGCCGCACCGATTTCCGCCCCGAAAAGGCGGCGAATAACGAGCTGGATTTCTTTGCGCCGCAACCACAATCAATCGCCCCGACGCGCATCGCCTTTATCGGTACAGGCTCGACCGCCTCGGCAAGCGAGTTTGTTATTAACGGCATGCTCCCCTATCTCGGCAGCAATATGGCGCTGGTCGGCGCCAACACCTTCGGCAAGCCGGTAGGCCAGATCGCGCTCGACCGCGCGGCGTGCGATGACCGGATGCGGGTGGTCGCGTTTTCCACCGGCAATGCGGCGGGGACGGGGGATTATTTCAACGGCCTCGCGCCCAAGGTGCAGCGCACTTGCGCGGCCGCTGACAATGTTTCCTTCCCGCTTGGCGATGCGCGCGAAACGTCGATCGCGCGGGCGATTGATTTTCTGGCCGGACGTCCGTGCAGCGCGATTGCGGAGGCCGGGGTTCAAGCGCAGTCAGCGCGCCAACAGGTCGTCGACGAGCAGATGGTGCCGGTAACGGCCGCGCAGCCATCGGCGGCGCAGCGCGAGATTCCCGGGCTGTTCTAGAAAAAGGCCAACAGCGCTACGCCCAGCGCGACGCGGTACACAACAAACACCATCATCGTTGCCTTGCGCAGGAAGTTCATCAGGAACGCCATGGTGGCAAAGGCCGCGACGAAGGTCAGCGCGCCGGTGATCAGCGCGTCCATCTGCATCTGCGCCGTCGCATCTGCGAGCTCAAGCGCCACGAGCGTGCCCGCTCCGGCCACCGCTGGAATGGACAGCAGGAAGGAGAAACGCGCCGCCTCGACGCGTTTATAGCCAAGGAAGCGCGCCGCGGTCATCGTTACGCCTGATCGGCTGGTGCCCGGCACCAGCGCCAGCGCCTGTGCGCAGCCGACGATGATGGCATCGCGCAGCGTGAGATTTTCATAGCTGCGCTCTTCCTTGCCGAAACGGTCGGCGATGCCGAGCAGTATGCCATAGACAATCAGGTTCACCGCGACGAGGTGGGTCGAGCGAAACTCCTCAAGCATGTCTTTAAGCAGAAAGCCGACCGCGACCGCCGGGATGGTGCCGAGCACAATCCACAGGAACAGGTTGCGCTGGTCGGGCGCCTTGCCGATACCGATGGTGGCAAAACCGCCCTGCGCCAGCCCGCGGACGTCGCGCCAGAAATAGATGATGATGGCCAGCAGCGAACCGATATGCACCGCCACATCGATCAACGGCCCCTGATCGGGCAGTTCGGCCAGCTTGGGTAGCAGGATGAGGTGGCCCGAAGAGGAAATGGGCAGAAATTCGGTGACGCCCTGAATGACGGCAATGAGAAGCATTTGAATGAAGGACATGCGGTTTTCCTGCACCAGTTGTGACGCGCGCCTAGCCGCGCTGCCGGTGCCTGTCCAGCATCAGCCCAGCGTGCGCTCGACGAACCACACACCCGCGACAATGCCGATGGCATAGGCCGCCGCGCGGACAATGGCTGGCTCCGACCGCTGCGCCCACTGCCGCAGCAGCGCCAGCGCTGCCGCGCCCGCCAATACAATCGCAATTTGCCCCGCCTCGACCCCCAGGTTGAAGGCGAACAGCGCCATCGGCACTTCACCTTCGGGTAGCCCGATTTCGCTAAGCGCACCAGCAAAGCCAAAGCCGTGCAGCAGGCCAAAGCCAAAGGCGACAATCCATGGTGCGCGTTCGGACAAGCGGGGATTGCCCGGCTGCTTCTTCAAAATCTCGACCGCCAGAAACATGATCGACAAGGCAATCACGCTTTCGACCGGCGCCGAGGGCAGGCCCAGATAGCCCAGCGTCGTCCCCACCAGCGTTACCGAGTGGGCAATCGTAAAGGCCGTCACCGCCGCCGCAATCCGCCGCACCCCATCGAGCAGCAACACAAAGGCAAGCACGAACAGCAAATGGTCATAGCCCAAGACGATGTGCTCGACGCCGATGATGAAATAGCTGCCCGCCACCTGCCAGCGTCCCGCACGCGCGATGATTGTCGCCGTTGGTTCGTCGGGGGTCAGCCGGAGCGTTTGCACAGGGCGATCCAGCGGCGCGACGCGGACGATAACGTCGGTTACCGCGCGGTCGAGCCCGGCCATGCCGATACGCTGGCCCGCGACATCACCCGAACAGCGCACCACCGCACGGCTGACCAGCGCGGTCGCCGACAGGCTGTGTTGACTGGGCCTCGCCATAGCGCAGCCCGGCGGCAGTACGGGCCGAACATCGGGTGTCAGATCGGCCTGCACCGGCAATTTCCACAGCAATGTCCAGCTACCGTTGTCACGCTCGGTAAACTCGACATAAGCGGGACGCAGCGTATCGGCGGCAGCAGGCCAAGCAGCCGCAAATGCCAGCAGCAGCGCCAATAGCGCGCGCATCATGGCCGTTCGATCTTGATCGTATAGCCGTCGAGCAATGCTTGATAGGCCTTGGCCTCGCGCTCCGCCTTCGTCGCGGCGCGCCAGTCATTTTCGGCTGCCTGCCTGACATCGATCAGGCGCGGCGCCGCGGTTGCCGTTACGGCCCGTACCCGCACCAAATGTGCGCCAAAGCCCGAGGCGATCGGTCCCCGCCATTGTCCGATCGGCAATGCGGTTAGCCCGGCAGCAAAGCCATCGCCAAACTGCCGATCGATGGCCGCACGGTCAGCGCCCTCAGTGCTGGGCGGCAGCGACAGCCGCTCGCCCAGCGTTGACCATGCCGCTCCGCCGCGCATTTGCTGGCGGACGTTCCACGCCCGGACCGCCAACGCGTCGGCGTCCCCCTGTCCCAGATAAATCTGGTCAAAGCTGAAACGCGGCGCAGTAGCGTAGCGCGCCGGATTGCGGTCAAGCCACGCCTGCAATGTCGCATCATCGGGAACGGCATTTTCGGTCGCCGCGCCGCCCAGAAACTCCATCTTTGAGCGGAGGCGCCGACGGATGATAGGGTCGTCCTGATCGAGCCCCAGCCGCAGCGCTTCGCGGTAATAAACCTCTTCCTTAATGTGATCGCGGATCAGTGCGTCGACCTCGCCCGGGGTCGGGCTGCGTTGCCATGCCGCCTGCCACCGCGCCACCAGGCGGCCCACCTGTTCCTCGCTGATGGTGATGGTGCGGCTCGCCGGATCGACCGGCTGATCGCGCAGCGATGCCAGCCCAAACACCGCCAGCCCGGCGAGCAGGAAATGCACCAGCGGCTCGCGCAACCATTGCCGCACCCTATTGCCGGGCATCAGTCGGCGAGGATCGGATTTGGGCCCATGCCAATGTCGTCGCCATTGGCCCAGCAGGCGTGCGTGCCCGAACAGATGCGCTCGGGCAGGATGATGCGGCACACCGGACCCGCCGCGAGATTCCGCGCGTCGTAAAGCACGCATTCGCTGCGGTCATTGGGGACATCGGAAACGAAGGTGACGAGATATCCGTCGTCTTCTTCCGTGGCGCCCATCCGCGGGATGAAGGGGGCTTCGCTGCCAAAGCGGCCGGGGCCGAACTCCACGCTGTCGCTGGTTCCGGCGGCCAGATCATGCTTAACCAGCCCGCGGAACAGGAACCAGCCAGGTTCGGGGATTGTGCTGTAACCAAAACGATATTTGCGGCCGGCATAGCGCTGGTTGATCGTGCCGAATTCCAAAATGCGCTCGTCGAGCCGCTCCTCACGCGTCTGGCCTGTCCTGAGGTCGAAACGCCAGCGGTGCAGATGCGGCTTTAACAATTGCTGGTCCAGATAGGCCATCATCCGCTCCAGCCCCGGCGGTGCCTCCGGGAAGGATTTGGGCATCGGCTCTTCCTGAAAATAGCCGTCGAGGATGATCTCTTCGCCCTCCTCCCACGCGTTCAACCAGTGCAGTGTGTAGGTCGACGTAGCCTCGAACCAGCGGATGTCGGAGGCGCTGCCATAACGCGGAATGATCGCAAAGCGTGTCGGCTGATCAGGGTGAAAGCCCACCGCATGAATACGCTTTTCGAGCAGCTCCGGGTCCCAATAGAGCGGCATATCATTGAGGATAGTGAAATTTTCGGTGAAGGCCATGTCGTGCGGCAGGCGCGGGCCGGGCAGCGGGATGGGCACATAATGTTTCAACCGGTTGTCTGCCCCGACCACGCCATAATGCATGTAGGGCGCATGCTTCGAATAATTGAAGAACATTAGCTCGCCGGTAACAGGGTCGAGCTTCGGGTGCGCGGAAATGCCGTCGAGCGGGACCCATCCCTCGGTTCCTTCGGTCTCGAGCGTGAAGGGGTTGAGTCGATAGCCCTCGCCGCACTGGTAAAAGGTCGATAGCACGCGCCCGGCGTGGATTATGACGTCGGTCGAGGATGCATCCTTTAGCCATTCCTGCGCGCCCCAGCCGGGCCGCGTCGATTTGTGCGGCGGCTCCATCAGCCCCGCCCATAATGACCGCCCCGCCTCGGCCTCGGCTGCCATGCCCTTGGTGCGCACGAAACGGCTGCGATAGGCCGCACGCCCGCCTTTGAAAGACATGCAGTGCAGAAAACCGTCGCCGTCAAAGGGATGATAGCGCCCGATGGGTTCGTGTATCTGGTTTTCGCCGGTGCGCACATAAACGCCGTCGATGTCGGTGGGGATGGCCCCGATCACTTCGGCATCGCCCGGGCCGAACACCGCATTCCATTCGTTGAAAGTCGGCCGCCATGCGCCGCCCAGATAGGGGTTGTCGCTGGGCCCAAGCGTCGAATGAATGGTTCCGGCCTTCACCGCTGGCATGACAAGCTCTCCAGGCGCGGCACCGCCGCCGCCGGACTATGGCGCACAAACTCTAACGCTTGCAAGCTTCGCCGCGACCTTTCTCGACCTGCAACCGCGAGGTCAGGCTGGTTGACGTCGTGTTGATGCGGATGCCGGTGGCTTCGCAGCGCCGCAACTGAAAGCGTACCTTGCGCGCGCGGAAATCGAGCGAGACGCGGCGAAAGGTTGCCATCAGGTCGGTACCGAGCAGCAGCGCGGGCTGGTCCGCCATGCCAAAGACGGCAAATGGCGGCACGTCGGCAAAGGCTATTGGCACATTATGGAGGATGATGCTGCCCAGCCGGATTTCGCGCACTGTGGCGATTTCCAGCGGCACGGTAACCCCGGTCACGCCGGTCACTTCGATCGTCTCAATGGTCGCGCTGCGCCGTCGGATGATCTGGTCGCGCAGCGCCATATTGCCGATGGTGATTTCGGACCCGGTGTCGATGACCGCTTCGATCGGACGGTCGTTGGCCTTGACCTGCGTCAATATCAGTTGGCCATTACGCCGACGTGCGGTGACAACGATTTCGCCGTCAAACCGAGGCGCAGGACGCCGCGCATCCTCGACATTGATAGTGCGCTTTTCAAAATCGAGCATCAGCCGCTGTTCCGTGAGCGCGTCGATGCCCAGCATGCCGTCGCCCCCCAGATCATTTTCCGACAGCACGGGCAGTTCCAGATCGGACACACTGGTGGTCCCCAGCCCCAGTTCGCCAACCAGCACGCGCGGAACGATACTGCTGCCCGTCATCGCGTTGAGGGTGATGGCGCTGCCCGCAGGCAGGTTTAGCGCGCGCGCTATCCGCGTGCCAATGACGCTACTGTCGGCGCCGCTGTCGACGACAAAGCGATAGGGACCGGTGCCGTCGACCTTGACCGCCACCGTCATCCGCGTGCGCTGCCGCCGCGCATCAATATCCTCGCCGCCAATGGTCAGCGTATCGTCGATGATGGCGGGCGGCAGCGGCGCCATCGGCGCGGGTGCGACGTGCACCGGTTTGGGAATCGGAGTGGGATCCGGGGCACCCTGCGCTACAGGGCCCATGGCAGCCAGCGCCAGGAAAGAAGCACCGATGTGCCAAATGCGATGCGCCATCCGCATTCCCGCCCCCAATGGCAAGCCGCGCCCCGGTCCGCCGGTGGTTACGGTTCGGACCGCAGCAAGGCTGTATATATAGCATGGAGATGCCAGAGCGCGCCAGCCGCACCGATCCGCGTCATGGCAAAGCCAGTCATGCCTACCAAAAAATGGGATGCTGTACGAAAAACTGGAGCGGGCGAAGGGATTCGAACCCTCGACCCCAACCTTGGCAAGGTTGTGCTCTACCCCTGAGCTACGCCCGCTCTGGCGCTGATTGACGGGGGCCGAAGGCCGGACCCGTCTGGGCAGGAGCGGGCCGCTAGCATGGTGGGCGGGGCGGGGCAAGGGCATTTTTGTGGTGCAGCGCCACCGCGCGAATCCCTTGGCAATTGCCCTCTGTCGCCCCACATAGGGTCGCAGACAAAAAACACGCGGGCCGAGTCCGCGCCAAAGCGAAAGCGAAAATTACGGTGGCAACTCTGGGATTGAGTCCTGACGAACAGCGTGCGGTCGAGGAATTTCGGCGCACGGTCGTAGATCCGTCGATGACCAAATTGGTGATTCTGGATTTTTGGGCCGAATGGTGCGGGCCGTGCAAGCAGCTGACCCCCGTTCTGGAAAAGGTTGCCGCCGATTATGCCGATCGCGGGATCGTGCTGGCCAAAATCGACGTCGATGCCAATCGCTTCATCGCCGCGCAGTTTCAGGTGCAGTCCATCCCCACCGTCTATGCGATTTTTCAAGGGCAACCGGTCGCGAACCTGACCAACGCGCGGACCGAGGGACAACTTAAAGCCATGCTTGACCAGCTGTTGACGCAGTTACCGGTCGAAAGCGCGGCGGGCGATTTGGCGGCGCAGATTGCGCCGCTGATCGACATGGGCGAAACTGTGCTGGGCGAAGGCGACGGCCCGCGCGCCGCCAATATTTTTGCCCAGATTATTGAGATGGCGCCTGACCATGCCGCCGCGCACGCCGGGCTGGTGCGCGCGCTGGTCGCAGCAGGCGATATTGCGGCGGCGGAAGCCGCGCTGGCGGCAGTACCCGAGGCAATTGCCGCCGACCCTGCACTGGCACAAGCGCGGTCGGCGCTGGCGCTTGCCGCCGACGCGCCCGACGCCGGCGAGCGCGCCGCGCTGGAGGCGGCCGTTGCCGCCAATCCCGCCGACCATCAGGCGCGCCTTGACCTTGCCGCCGCGCAGATTGCGGCGGGTGAGCGCGACGCGGGGGCCGATCATCTGCTGCACATCATCGCCGCCGAGCGCGACTGGAACGAGGGCGCAGCGCGGACCAAGCTGCTCGCCTTGTTTGAAGCGGTCGGGCTGGAAGACCCGTGGGTCGCCGCCCAGCGCCGCCGTTTGTCGCTGATCCTGTTCGGATGACCGTTCGCCGCCTTGCCATATTCCCGCTGACGGGCGCAGTGCTGTTTCCCGGCCTGCAACTGCCGCTGCATATTTTCGAGCCGCGCTATCGCGCTATGGTTCAGGAGGTTCTGGTGCGCGACCGACGCATCGGCATGATTCAACCGCGCGTGGTTGCCGGTACAGAAATGCGCGAGCCTCCCGCGCTGTTCGACATTGGTTGTGTGGGCCATATCGCCGATGTTGAGGCGCTGGACGATGGGCGCTTCAATCTGGTGCTGGCGGGCCTGACGCGCTTTCGCGTGCTGCGCGAGCTCGAGGTCGTCACGCCGTTCCGCCAGGTCGAGGCCGAGATCGAGGACAGCGCCGCCGACGACAGCCTGTCGAGCATCGAGCGCGCTGGAGTGGAGCGCGAAGCCAAGCGCTTTGCCGAGCGGCAGGGCTATCTGGTTGACTGGAATGCGGTAGGCCAGCTTGACGATGCGACGCTGGTCAACGGCATCGCGCAAGTCGCTCCCTTCGACGCGGCGGCGAAGCAGGCACTGCTAGAAGCCGAGACGATCGGCGAGCGCGCTGAACTGGCGGTACAGCTGATGCAGTTTTTCGGGCGCGCCGATGGCGATGAGGGGTATGTGACGCTGCAATAGCGGCGCTAAACCTCAACCCCCGCCAGCAGCCGCGGCAAATCGCCTGCCTCGCCGCGCGCTTGGTCCATGAAGAAACGCTTGAGCATTGGGGTGCGCTGCACCGCGCCCAATCCGGCGCGCCGGATCGCCGAGGCCGCACCGCCCGGCACGCCGAACAGCCGGTTGAGCCCGTCGGTCGCCAGCGCCACCAGCATATTGTCAAGCCCGCGCCAGCGCTGGTAGCGCGCCAGCAACGCCGCATCGCCAAGGTCGAGCCCCAGCCGGGTGCCTTCCACCAGCACTTCGGCCAGCGCGGCAACGTCGCGCAAGCCAAGGTTGAACCCCTGCCCAGCGATCGGATGGATGCCGTGCGCCGCATCGCCCACCAGCACCAGCCGTTCGGCGACCAGGCCAGCAGTGCGATGGAAACCCAACGGCCAGGACTGACGGGGTGCGATCATTTCGATCTTGCCCAGGACCCCGCCCATGCATTTTTCGAGCTCGGCGGTGAAGCCGCGCTCCCCCAGTTTCATCAACCCCGGCCCGCGCGCCTCGGCGACGCTCCACACAAACGCCGAGCGATGGCGGCCATCGGCGAGGTCGTTCAGCGGCAGGATCGCGAATGGCCCTTCGCTGTAGAATATCTCATAGGCGATATTGTTGTGTGGCTTTTCATGGGCAAAGCCGCCGATCAGCGCGTGATGATGATAGGACCACTGCGCAATCGTAAAGCCCGCTGCATCACGCGTCGGCGAGCGCCGGCCCTCGCACACCGCGAGCAATGGTGCGGCCAGCCGGGTGCCATCGGCAAGCGTCAGGACGGCACCGTGCGCCCCGCGCTCTTGCGATATCACCTGCGCCGGCGCCATCAGCCGGATCAGCGGCGAAGCCGACAGCAGCTCGGCTAGGGCCAGCCTTAGCGCGCGATTTTCGACCATATGGCCCAGCGCGCCATCGTCCTCATTCGGCACGAAATCCAGCTCGCCGGGGCGCAGCGCGTCGCTAACCCAGATTTGCCGAATCGGGCAGGCGAGCGGGGCAAGCCGCTGCGTCAGCCCCAGTACCTCGAACATGCGCCAGCTGGCGCTGGCAATCGCCGTGGCGCGTCCATCAAAATCGGGGGCAATGCTGGCGATGGGATCGGCCGGATCGACGATAGTTGATGAAAGCCCGTGATGCGCCAGCGCAATCGCGAGCGTCTGGCCGATCAGACCGCCGCCCGAAATGATGACATCGCTGGAAAGGGTTTCGGCCATGGCTTTTCCACTAATGCCTGCGCACGCGCTGCGCAATGCCGCCCGCTTCGCTTGACGGCGAGTCCGCGCGGCGTGCATAGCACCGCAGCGCGCCGTTAACCGTTGGCGCGCGGGGGAATGAAGCGTCTATGGCAAGCCAGCGGGCCGGAATGACACGCGTCGATTGGCGGACGACCTTCCGCCAGAGCATCGCGCGCATCAGCTGGCTGGCGGGCTCCGTGCTGATGTTTGCCTTTACCCTGTTTCTGCTCTTGGCGCTCGTAACCTATGACCCGCGCGACGATGCCATCCACACAGCGGCAGGCGGTGCCAGCGCCAACTGGATGGGCAGAGCCGGGGCAATGGTTGCCGACGCGCTGTTGTTCACCGGCGGGATCGGGGCGGTGCTGCTGGTCCCATTAACGGCCGTTTTTGCCGCGCGGATGTGGCGCGGCGACACCCAGCCGAGATGGAAACGCCAGCTTATTTTGCTGCTCGGCGGCGTGCTGCTGGTCGGGCTGGGGGCTGAACTGTGGTCACCCGCCAGCAATGCCGCGCTCCCGGCCGGATGGGGCGGGATTGTTGCATTATTGGCCGGGCGCGAGGCGGCACCGCTGTTCGACCTTATCGCCGCGCCATGGGCCGCACTGCTGCGCTTTGGGGTGATCCTGCTGCTCGCCGCGCTGGGGCTGTGGCTCGCGTGGCGCGCGCTGGCGCTGCCGAAGGATTGGGCGAGCGGCTGGTCGTGGGGCAGTAGCGACGCGCCCTTCATCGCCGACCGCGCGCCCGCGCTATCCAGCGAAAAGCCCGTTTCGCTGGTCGCCAAGGTCATCCGCCCGCGTCCGCGCGCTGCTACCGAACCGCGCGCACCGGTCGAGATCAGCGATCCGGTGCCGCGCAGTGCGCCTGCGTCGCGTCCCAAACCCGCGCGCCAGACCGAGCTGTTCACCCAATATCAGCTCCCATCGCTTGACCTGCTAGCCCCGCCACCGCCGCGCCAGGGCGGCACGATCGACAAGGCCGCACTGGAGCGCAACGCGCGCCTGCTCGAATCGGTGCTGGAAGATTTCCAGGTCAAAGGTGTCGTCACCGCCGTGCGCCCCGGCCCGGTCGTGACCATGTACGAACTTGAACCCGCGCCGGGCACCAAGGCCAGCCGCGTGTCAAACCTGGCGGACGATATCGCGCGCAACATGTCGGCGCTGTCGGCGCGCATCGCGCCCATTCCGGGGCGCACGGTGATCGGTATCGAGCTGCCCAATGCCAGGCGGGAGGCTGTCGTACTCCACGAAATGATCGGCAGCGGCCTGTTCGCCGAACAGACCGGCCAGCTGCCCATCATTCTGGGCAAGAATATCAGCGGCGATCCGGTGATTGCTGACCTCGCGCCAATGCCGCACTTGCTGATTGCCGGGACCACCGGGTCGGGTAAGTCGGTGGGGCTGAATGCGATGATTTTGTCGCTGCTCTATCGGCTTGGACCCGACAATTGCCGGATGATCCTGATCGACCCCAAGATGCTGGAGCTCAGCGTCTATGACGGCATCCCGCATCTGCTCTCGCCGGTCGTTACCGAGCCCAAGAAAGCGATCCGCGCATTGAAATGGGCGGTCGAGCAGATGGAGGACCGCTACCGCATGATGTCGTCGCTGTCGGTGCGTAACCTGGCCAGCTACAATGAGAAAGTGCGCGGCGCGCTTGCCAAGGGCAAATCGCTCGGGCGGCGCGTGCAAACGGGCTATGACCCTGACACCGGCCAGCCGGTCTATGAGGAAGAGACGCTCGATTACCAGCCGCTGCCGCAGATTGTCGTGGTGGTCGACGAGCTCGCCGACCTGATGATGACCGCGGGGAAAGAAGTGGAATTCCTGATCCAGCGGCTGGCGCAAAAGGCGCGTGCAGCGGGCATCCACCTGATCCTCGCGACGCAGCGCCCCTCGGTGGATGTCATCACTGGCGTGATCAAGGCGAATTTGCCGACGCGTATTTCGTTCAACGTCACCTCGAAAATCGACAGCCGCACCATTTTGGGCGAGGCGGGGGCCGAACAGCTGCTGGGCAAGGGCGATATGCTCTATGTCCCCGGCGGCAAGCAGATCTCGCGCATCCACGGGCCGTTCGTGTCGGACGACGAGGTGCGCGCGGTTGCCGACCATTGGCGCACGCAGGGCCAGCCCGACTATATCGAATCGGTGACCGAAGAGCCCGAGGACGGCGGCTTTGCCCTCGACGGCGCACCGGTGGGCGAAGACAGCGCCGAGGACCGCATCTACAGCAAGGCCAAGCAGATCGTGATCGAAAGCCAGAAAGCGTCGACCAGCTGGCTGCAGCGCCAGCTGCGCATCGGCTATAACAGCGCGGCGCGGCTGATCGACCGGCTGGAGGAGGACGGCATTATCGGTCCCCCCAATCATGTCGGCCGGCGCGACGTGCTGGTCGACCGTAACGGGTTTGAGCGGTAAGCGCGCAAATTCACATCCTGTTCAACGCCCGCTGGCAAAGAAGCAGCCCATGAAAAATGCCCTTTCCGCTGTAGCGGTTGCAGTCGCAGCCATCGCCGGCGTCGCCGCCATCCCGCTCGTCGCGCAAACCACCCCTGCACCTGCTCTGTCCGCCGTGCAGGCGCATTTGCGCGCAACCAGTTCGATGACCGCCGATTTCGTCCAGACCGACCGCAATGGCCAGCGGCTGACCGGCAAGCTGACCTTGAAGCGCCCCGGCAAGATCCGTTTTCAGTATCAAAAGGATGTGCCGCTGCTGATCGTAGGCGATGGCAATTCGCTGACCATGATCGACTATGAGGTGCGCCAGGTGCAGCGCTGGCCGGTCAAAAATTCGCCGTTGACCGTGCTGCTCGATCCCGAGCGCGACCTGACGCCTTTTGCCACATTGGTGCCGACCGGCGATCCCGATGTCACCAGCGTTGCAGTGCGCGATCCCAAGCGCCCCGAATTTGGCACCATCACCATGGTGTTCACCCGTGACGCCGCCGCACCTGCTGGCCTTCGTCTGCGCGGCTGGGTCGCGCTCGATGCCAAGAATAATCGCACGCGGATCGATCTGTCCAACCAGCGCTTCAATGTGGCGGTCGCTGATTCGGCGTTCAAATGGACCGATCCCCGCCCGCGACGTCGCCCCGGCACCTGACGAGGCAACGCTTCATCGTCGCACTGGCTCATTTGCCCGCAAAAGACCGTATTCCGTTCATCAAGGCGACAGGCTTGGCACGCTAATCCCGCTACCGAAGAGCGCATCAACGGCGCGGCACTTGTTCGGGTTTCCCCCCTGTTGCCCCGACAGCCCCGCCAGCACTCTTCTTTCAAGAGCGTGACGAACGCTAGCCTTGAACCCCCGTTCCACCGCCCCTGGAACGGGGGTTTATGATTCTGGGGAAGTGCGGTTGCACCCCGACTGTGCCGCCGATATGGCGACCTGCTATGCCTATCTCCATCGCATCATGGAACATCAACAGCGTCCGCGCGCGCATCGGCATTGTCGAGCGCTTCCTGCGCGAGGCTGGGCCTGACATTCTCTGCCTGCAAGAGATTAAGGTTGAATGCGGCCTGTTCCCGCATGCCGCCTTCAAGGCACTGGGCTATGACCATATCATCACCCACGGCCAGCGCATGCACCACGGCGTCGCCATCATCAGCCGTATTCCGCTGACCGACATCAGCAAGCATGACTGGCAGGCGAATGGCGAGGCGCGGCATATCGGCGCGCTGCTGCCCGGCGGGGTGCGGCTCGACAATGTCTATGTGCCCGCCGGCGGCGATATCGCCGACCGCAACCTCAACCCCAAATTCGGCCAGAAGCTGGACTTTCTCGAACGGATGATCGGCTGGTCGGCGACGCTGAACACCCCGACGATCCTTGTTGGCGATTTCAACATTGCGCCGCTCGAATCGGACGTTTGGAACCACAAGGCGTTGCTGGATGTGGTCAGCCATACGCCGGTTGAGGTGGACACGCTGGCCCGATTGCAGACGGCCGCAAATTGGGTCGATCTGGGCCGCCATTTTACGCCCGCCCCCGCACGGCTTTACACCTGGTGGAGCTACCGCGCCAAGGATTGGGCCGAAAGCGACCGTGGCCGCCGCCTCGACCATATGTGGGCGACGCCCGATGTCGCGCCCAAGGCGATCGCGCACCGCATTCACGAGCCTTGCCGCAGCTGGGACAAGCCGTCGGACCATATCCCATTGGTGACGGAGTTTGCGCTTTGACAACGACACCGGCGCGTCGCGCCGCGCGCGGGGCCGACGCGCTGCGGCGCGGCTGGCCGGTGCGGATCGGCGGACTCGACCTGCTCGCCGTGGAAAGCGCCGATGACCGGGCGCTCGCGGATTTTGCCAGCGCTGACCTCATCATCTCGGGCGAACGCGCTGGAACGCTGAAAGTCACCAACCAGCGCGCGGCAGCTGCGCCGGGACCAGTACGGCTGGCCGGCGCGGGCACCAGCATTGCGGCGGCGCTAGCCATTGCCGACCCGGCGCTTGATTTGGCGCATCCGTTCAAGGGGCCCTTTTCCACCGTGCCGGTTGCCGACGAAGCCGCCGCCACTGCCGCTATCACGCTGGCGCGCCACATTGGCATTTTGCCCGCCGCCTTTGTCCGCGCCGCCGGAGGGGTGGTAGAAGCCGAGTTGGCAGCAGAGGATGTTTCGGCCCTGCTCGACCCGGCCCGGCTGCGCATCGCGGCGCGCGCGCGATTGCCGGTCGCCGCTGCCGAGACCAGTGAAATCGTCGCCTTCCGCTCGCCTGAGGAAGCGTCGGACCATGTCGCGCTGATTATCGGCCAACCCACCGCCGCGCCGCCCGTGGTCCGCTTGCACAGCGAGTGCCTGACCGGCGATGTACTGGGCAGCCTGAAATGCGATTGCGGGCCGCAACTGCACGCTGCCCTCGCCGCCATGGCAGCGAACGACTGGGGCATCCTCCTCTATCTGCGGCAGGAAGGGCGCGGCATCGGCCTCGTCAACAAACTGCGCGCCTATGCCTTGCAGGATCAGGGGTTTGACACGGTCGATGCCAATATCCGGCTGGGCTTTCCGGTCGAGGCCCGCGATTTTGCTATCGCCGCACAGATGCTCAAACTGCTCGGACGCACCCGCATCCGGCTGATGACCAACAACCCTGACAAGGTGGCGAGGTTGGTCGGCGAAGGCATCGACGTGACCGAACGGTTACCGCTGGCGTTGCCACCCAATCCGCACAACGAACATTATCTGGCGACCAAGCGCGATCGGACGGGGCATCAACTTTAGTGGACGAACCTTGCCACGACGTCGCGGTAACTGCGCGACACTTTGACCTGCGCACCGGACCCCAACACCAGAAAACATTCGCCGTTGGTGTGCGGCTTGACCTGTTTGACCTGGCCCAGGTTGACGATGGTGGAGCGGTGGACGCGCTGGAAGTTTCTGGGATCAAGCCGCTTTTCCAGATCTTTCATCGTCTCGCGCAGGATCAGGCTGTTGTCCGCGGTATAGATGCACATATAATCGCCGGCGGCATCAATCCGCTCGATGCTGTCAACATCGACGCGGAAAATCTGTCCGCGATCCTTGATGTTAATCAGCTTTTCATAGCGGTCCGCCGACGGCGCGTCGGCTGAAGGTTCGGACAATGTATCGGCCACGTCGGGGGCGATTTCGGCGATCACCTCTTTGAGCCGCTCGACCTCGGCAGCGCCGCGCTTTTCCATAAGACGCTGGCGTACCCGGTCGAGCGCGTCGGCCAGCCGCTCGGGTTCGACCGGCTTGACCAGATAATCGACCGCCTGCGCCTCGAACGCGCGGATCGCATGCTCGCTATAGGCGGTGACGAACACCACCAGCGGCGGCTCGACGTCCATCAGCCCCTGCAACACCGAAAAGCCGTCAAAACCCGGCATCTGGACGTCCAGAAAGACAAGGTCAGGCTTGTGGGTTTTGATTTTGCGAATGGCCTCGCGCCCATTCTGGGCCGTGTCGACGATCTCGATGTCGGCGTGCGGTTCGAGCCGCAACTGCAACCCCTGCACCGCCAGTTTTTCATCATCCACCAAAATGGTGCGTATGGTCATGCGCGGGTTAATCCAATCATTTCTTGGCCAATCTAGTCTGGTGCGGCCGCTTGATACGGAAATTCGATAACGACCAGAAAACCACCTTCAGGTCCTGAACGCACATCAAACCGGCTGCGTTCCCCAAAAGCCTGCGCCAGCCGGTCGCGAATATTAGCGAGGCCAACTCCGGTGGAGTCTGTCGTCACCGGCAAAGTGGGCGCTGTTGGCACGGCTGACAATCCCGGGCCCGTATCCGACACGCTGATCCGCACATTTTGACCGGCGAGCTGTGCCGTCACCGTGATGTCGGCCCCTTCCTCCTGCGGTGACACCGCATATTTGATGGCATTTTCGATGAGCGGCTGCAGCAGCAGCGATGGCAGCCGCGCCTGCTCGGCCGCCGGATCGATGCTGAAATGCGGCCGCAGCCGCTCCTCGAAGCGCATTTTCTCGATCTCGAGATACAATTTGAGCGTTTCGATTTCCTGCGCCAGCGTTACCTGCGCGGTTGGTTCGTTCGCCAGCGTATAGCGCAGGAAAGAGGACAGCCGCGACAGCATGGCATTGGCGGGGCCCGTCTGCTTGAGCAGCACCAGCGTCGAAATGCTATTCAGCGTATTGAACAGGAAATGGGGGTTGAGCTGATAGCGCAGCATAGCGAGCTGCGCCGATGCGGCCTGCGCCTCAAGCCGCAGCATGCGATCCTGTTGCTCCTCCAGCTTCAGGAAATAAT
Source organism: Sphingopyxis sp. sgz302558 (assembly GCF_057220455.1). Lineage (NCBI taxonomy): Bacteria > Pseudomonadati > Pseudomonadota > Alphaproteobacteria > Sphingomonadales > Sphingopyxidaceae > Sphingopyxis > Sphingopyxis sp. sgz302558. The sequence goes on from NZ_JBXPUZ010000001.1 coordinate 346,010, forward strand.
TGATGGCGTAATAGAGCGCCGACCACGCCGCGACCGACGTCGCATCTATGTAAAAGGCCGCCAGAAACAGGCTAGTAAAGCCGACCTCGCTGGCCGGATTCTGGATTTGCGCAATCCAGGCGTCGATAAAGGCCCAAAGCCCGGTTGCCAGCCCCGCCAAAAGGAACGACACGCTCCACATCCACAGCGGGCGCCGGTCGATCAGCTGGCCGTAAAAGACCGACAGGATCAAAGTCAGCGAAAAACCGGTGACCGCCGATATCGTCTGCGGAATCAGAAAGCCGATGGGTTGGCCGGTGGCGAGCCCCGATACGCCGCGCAAACCCAGCCACGCCAGCCAGCCAAGCGTTTGCAGCCGCCAGAAGGCACGCACTTTGTCATCGAAGAAAGGGCCCTGATCGGAAAGCGCAAGCAGCGACATTGATGAAGTCGGCGCGATGATCAGCTGCGGGTGCGGGCGCGGACGGTCATTCGGCCGCGATTATCAGTGGACGGGCGCTGCCCAGCGGTTGCAGTTCGGCGCGGTGCTTCCAGCACAGCTCCTGATAGGCGAGCGCACGGCCGTCGTGCGCTTGCAGCGTCAGCGGCCGTATCGGCTGTTCGTCATGAATATCGACGAGCACTGGGGTCGAGGGCACGCCATCACCCCATTTTTCCCCCCATTGGCGCAGCGCGATCATCGCCGGCAGCAGGTCCATGCCCTTTTCCGTGAGGGCATAATGGACCTTGCGCCGATCGCAGACCATCACCTGGCGCTCCAGCACGCCATGTTCGACCAGCCGCGCCAGCCGGTTGGACAGGATGTTGCGGGCAATGCCCAGCACTTGCTGAAATTCCTCGAAATGATGCACGCCGTTGAAAGCGGCGCGCAAAATCATGAACGACCAGCGCTCGCCCATTGCCTCGAGCGCAACCGGCAGCGCGCAGTTCAGCCCTTCGACTTCGCTCAATGGCTCGCGTAACTTTCCCATGACCAAGGGTTCTAACGCAAAATCCAGGCTTGTCACACAAAAGTCTGATGCCGCAGTACGCGCAAGGCGTGCCACGCCAGCCCGGGCGCGCTGCGTAGCGTGTCGATCGGTGCCAGCCGCAGCGCCCGCAAGATCAGATCGGCGCGCAAATGGAAATGGTTGCGCCGCACCTGATCGCGCAGGACAGCAGCACGGCGTGCCTTTGGGACGTGGCCGGTCAACGCTTCCACCACCACCGCGGTTGTCAGCGCCTGGATGGCTGCTGCGCGGCTGTTGGTCAGGCTGCGCGGGTGTTTGCGGTATAGATAAAGATCCTCGGGCACATGGTGAAATCGATAATGCGCGGCGGCGCGCAGCCAGAAATCATAATCCTCGGCCCCGAACAGGTCGGGATCATAACCCCCTAGCGCAAAATCAACCTCGCGCCGGTAAAGGAAGCTGGCCCCGACATTGTTGCCCAGCAGCAGATTTTCGGCCGGACCGACGCGGACCATTTCCTGCACGATACCGCTGCCGTCGATCACGCTATAGTCGCTGTGCGCCACGCCGCATTCGGGGTGCGCATCGAGCGCTGCAACCAGCCGTGCCAGCATTGCTGGACGCAGGATATTGTCGTCCGATGTCCAGCCGAAATAGGCACCGCGCGCACGGGCAAAGCCAGCGTTGAGCGCCGCGGGCAGCCCGCCATTGGGGTCGATCCGAACATATTGGATGCGCGAATCCGTTGCCGCGGCAGCGGTCAGCAGTGCGGGCGAACCATCCGAAGAGGCATCATCGACACATATGAGCTCATAGTCGGTGAAACTTTGCGCCGCGATTGAAGCCAGCGCCTCAGCCAGATAGGCTTCGCCATTGTGCACTGGCAGCACCAGCGAAACGCGGGGGACAGGGGCTTTGGCGGTCGTCACCGTGCCCCCATAATCCCGAAAACGGCGCGGGCGAACCGGTTTAACCACAATGCCTCCGCACAAGTTTCGCTTGCAAGGCCGCTTGGCGTCGCCACATTGCCCTTATGCTACGGCAATATGAACTGGTGGAGCGCATTCGCGACTATGATCCCGACGCCGATGAGGCGCTGATCAACCGCGCCTATGTGTTCACCGTGCAGAAGCACGGCAGCCAGCTGCGCGCGTCGGGCGACCCCTATTTCAGCCATCCGGTCGAAGTCGCGGGCATCCTCACCGAGCTGCGGCTCGACACCGAGTCGATCATCACCGCACTGCTCCACGACACACTCGAAGACACGCTGACCACGCCCGAGGAGATCGAACGGCTGTTCGGCGGCAATGTGGCGCGGCTAGTCGACGGTGTGACCAAGCTCAGCAAAATAGAAGCGCAGACCGAAAATGAGCGCGCCGCCGAAAATTTGCGCAAATTCCTGCTCGCCATGTCCGACGACATCCGCGTGCTGCTGGTCAAGCTTGCTGACCGGCTACACAATATGCGCACGCTGCACCATATCAAGGACCCGGCCAAACGGCGGCGCATCGCCAAGGAGACGATGGATATCTACGCCCCGCTCGCCGAGCGGATCGGCATGTATGAATATATGCGCGAGATGCAGCTGCTCGCCTTTCGCGAGCTTGAGCCCGAGGCGTATGAAACCATTACCGGGCGGCTCTCCAAGCTGTCGGCAGGCGGCAAGGACCAGGTCGCGCGCATCCAGCGTGAATTTAGTGAACTGCTCAAAGCCTCGCTGATCGATGCCGATGTGTCGGGGCGCGAAAAGCATCCTTATTCAATCTGGCGCAAAATGCAGGAACGTCATGTCAGTTTCGAGCAGGTCACCGACATCATCGCCTTTCGCATCATCACGCCCAGCGACGATGATTGCTACAAGGCACTGGGGCTGATCCACCGCAAATGGAAAATGGTGCCCGGGCGGTTCAAAGACTATATCTCAACGCCCAAGCGCAACGGCTATCGCTCGCTGCACACCACGATCATGCACCAGCTCAACATGCGCATCGAGATTCAGATTCGCAGCCGCACGATGCACCAGCAGAGCGAATTCGGGCTCGCCGCGCACTGGGCCTATAAGCAAAAGGGCGGGTCGCCTGACGGGCAGGCGGGCTGGATCCGCGACCTTATCGAAATTCTCGACCAGACGCACGATGCCGACGAGCTGCTCGAAAACACGCGCATCGCCATGTATCAGGATCGCATCTTTGCCTTCACGCCCAAAGGCGCGCTGCACCAGCTGCCAAAGGGCGCGACGCCGATTGACTTTGCCTATGCCGTCCATACCAAATTGGGCGACCGCACCGTGGGGGCCAAGGTCAACGGGCGGCTGGTGCCGATGCGCACCCAGCTGAGCAATGGCGACACGGTCGAAATTTTGGTGTCGGACAAGCAAACGCCGCAGCCCGCCTGGCTGGGCTTTACCGTCACGGCGAAAGCGCGCGCGGCGATCCGCCGCCATGCGCGGGGGCAAGAGCGCGCCCAGCTGATTGCGCTCGGCAAACAGCTGTATGACGAGCTGGTCGCGCGGTTACCCGGTAAAGTCGGCGTCAAGGCGCGCGCGGAAGCCGTCAAGCGGTTAAAACTGGAGGACGACAACGCCCTCTACGTCGCGATCGCGCGCCAGCGGCTGCGCGACAATGATGTGCTCGAAGCGCTGGTCCCCGGCGTTACCAGCGACAAAAAGCTTAAGCCCGGCAAGCTGCGCCAGGGAGCGGCGGTGTCGATAGCGGGACTAACCCCTGGGGTCGCCTATAAGCTGGCCGAATGCTGCCATCCGGTGCCCGGAGACCGCATTATCGGGTTAACGCGCGAAAATGTGGGGATCGAGGTGCATACCATCGATTGCCCGATGCTCGCCGAGCGCGGCGATGCCGACTGGATTGACCTCAAATGGCAGGAAGACAGCGAAGGCGGCAGCGCGCGGCTGCAGGTGGTGGTACCCAACGAGCCCGGCACGCTCGCTGAAATGGCCAGCATTTTGGCGGCGCACGATGCCAATATCATGAATCTGCGCATCAGCGCGCGCGATGGCGATTTCCACACCTATGAAGCGATGGTCGAAGTGCAGGATGTCCAGCACCTGATGCGCATCCTGTCCGCGCTGCGCGCCTCCGACACGGTGGTTCAGGCCGAACGGGGCTAGGGTGTATCGCTAACCTTATACAGCAGCGACTGGCCATCCTTTTGGTACAGGAACAGCGCCTCCATCTCTGACCGCGTGAATGGCCGTGATCCCAGCCGCCCGAACACCGCGATCTGGCCGCCGGTTTCATCCACCGCGCGGTCGCGGTCGAGACCTTTGGACAGGGCGAGCGCGGCGCTGGGCGTTTTGGCCCAGGCGATCAGTTCGGGCACGGGGCGCGGCGAGAAGCCATAGAAATTGGGCTGGCTCGACGGGCTGGTGAGCTGGAGGATTTTCACCCCGTTCCGTCCATCGGCGACATAGGCGAACAGCGAGGCGTTGGTGGTGGCGACCATTACATCCTCGGCATCGTTCATTGTCCCGCCAAAGGTGAGCGAGGGCCAGACCTGCGGCGCGGCAGGGCGGGTGACATCGACGATGACGAGACCATCCTGCTTGGCCGCCACATAAAGATAGGTACGCGCGAGATAGAGCTTGCGGGCGTTGGCAAGGCGAATGGTGCCTTCGGGCACCGGCACCGGCTGGCGCAGGTTGGTCACGTCGAACAATTTCACCCCGTCGGCATCGGTGACCCACAGATAGCGGAACTGGATCGCACTGGCGCGCGCGTCGGTCAGCGGGATTTGCGCCTTCACTTGCGGGGCGAGCGGGGTGTTCAGATCAACCACAACCAACCCCGCATCGGTGGTGATATAGGCAACCGTCCCCGCCAATGTGATGTGCCGCGCCCCGGCAAGGACATTGTCGGGATTCCACGTCAGCGCGCGGGTCAGCCGGTTGTTGCGAAATTCGCCGTCAGCCAAGGTATCGATGTCGACCAAGATCAACCCTTCGGCGGCGTCGGTGATCACGGCATAGCGATAAAGCTCGTGCATCGCCTGTTCCTGATTTTCGGGGAAGTTGGCGATGATGTCGCGGTTGCGCTTCACCGAGATCGGCTGCGTCGTGCCAATCGCCATACAGGTGGCGTTGCTGGTTTTCACATGCGTGTCATGCCCCAGCGCGCTGAACGGTGCGCGGACGATGCGTTCGGAAAAGCCCTTGTTGCCGATGCTCGCGATATCATAGACGCGAAAACCCCCGCGTCCTTCGGCCACGAACATATATTCGCCGCGCTGTTGCAGACAGTTCACCCGCCCGCTGGTGCCCTGGACGATATTGGCGAACTCCTCGAGCGCCTGTGTTTCGCCCGAAAATTTCTTGTCGAATGTCTTGCCGCGCACCCAGTTCTTGAGCTCGCGGCCATTCTGGTCGACGTGCAGCCGGTAATAATCGGGATAGGCATAGCGGTGGAGGTAGCTGCCGATCACCGCCTGCGGTTCATCCCATTCGGTGACGCGGGTCGCTTGAAACCCGTCCTCCATACCTGACCACACGTTCAGCCCGACGAAGTTGACGAAGTTGGTGCCGAGCAACAGCAGCTGCGACATAATGGCATTGTTGTCGTCCGCCGCCGACAGGTGGCAGTCGCTGCACTGCTTGGTTTCCTGCAAGCGTACGGTGTGCGGGAAGTGCGGCGCGAAAGCCTGGGACGAATAGCCCGCCGAGGAAATTGGCGGCTGCTGGATATAGATGCGCTCGCGGTTGATGTTGGTCGACGACAGCACCAGCGCCGAGGTGGAGCGCACCGGCGCGATGATATTGCCCTTGGTCGTCTGGTGCCGCCCCAGCTGGAACATTTCGTCGCGCGCGACCTGCGGATTATAGGTCGCGAAGTTGCGCGACTGGTCGCCTTCGAAATGATGCCCCTTGGTTTTCCAGTTGGCCTCGATGGGCAGATGGCATCCGCCGCAGCTTGTCGTCCACGACAAATGGCAGGTGAAACAGGTCAGCTTGTCGTCGCCATGCGCGCGCTCGGCGGCGGGGATGCTCGCGTCCCACGCGAATTCGCCACTGCCGCTGTTCAGGCGGGACATGAGCTTGGCGCGCGCCGCCTTGGCATTGAATTGCGGGGCGCCCTTGGTCACCGTTTGCTTGACCAGGCTGACCTGCCATTCGAGTTTGGGGTCGACAATCGAGCGTTGGATCAGGCCCACCGCGTTGCCGTCATCATCATACTGCCACTCAAAACGCCGCCGCCCGTCGGGGTTACGCAACAGCGCCAAATTGGTCCCCTGTGGCCGCGCTGCAACGTTGGAGGTGAGCAAGTTCGGCAGCGCGTCGGCGGTACCGTGGCAATCTTTGCAACCAATTTCGACGGCGTTCGCGACCTCGCCCTGAATATAACCATTGCCATGGCTGTCCTGCGCGAAATGGCAATCGGCGCACTGCATCCCCTTTTCGGCGTGGATGTCCATCATGTGCACGGTCTTGCCGGGATTGAGGCCTGCGGGGACGAATTTGCCCTCGACCCCCGGCTTGCCCGGATCGGCGTTGTCTTCGCACAATTTTACCTGCTCCGGCGTCGGCAGCAGCGCGCAGCGTTTGCGCCAGCGTTCGGGGTCATCGGGGCGAATGATGTTGGCGGTGTCGGTGCCATAGGTCGCCATATTGCCGTCGGCGTTCAGCAAATTGCCGTTGCGGTCGCGTTTGAAGATGCCGCGGAAATTCCAACCATGACCATGATAATCGGCGAACTGCGTGTCCTTGTTGGTCGGGTTGACGTCATAGACGTCACGCAGGAATTCGACGTCACCCCACAACCCCTTGGGCGCGGCCGCCTCGGGATTGCGCTGCAGGATCGCCAGCGTTTCCTTTGCGGTGGGATAGCGCTGCTCGCGATATTTCTTTGCGAACTCGGCGTCGCTCATCCCGGCAGGTTTGGGCAGCGTGTTTTCGGGCCCCGGCCACAGCTGCGGGGCGTCGGATTCATAGTCCCACATGGTGTAGCCCAAATAGCTGTTCAGGAAGATATTGGGCTGGTGCATGTGGCAATTCATGCACTGCGCAGTCGGGATGGCGCGGGTGAAGGCGTGCTGGACGGGGTGACCCGATTCTTTGCGCTTGCCACTTTTCGGATCGATCAGCGCGCCATGGCCGCTGCCGTCCCACCCGTCGCCGGCCTTGCCGCCATCGCCATGATCACCGCCATGCCCGCCCTTTTCGTCATGCGCATCGCCATGGCCGGGCTTGGCCCCGGGCGCGACCATCTTGTCCCCAATGGTCGGGTCGACCGTCGCGGTCTGGCCGTCGCGGCCATATTGCGCCCAGGTCAGGCTGTGGCGCGGTTCCCGGTCGTTGGCATAAACAACATGGCAGCTCGCGCAGCCCGACGAGCGATAGTCGCCTGGCTGGTCGTTGGTACCCATGAACCACATGAAGGGGTCGTTGAGCCGCGTCTTGTGGATGTTGAGCACAGGGATGGCGACGCGGATGCCGGTGCCGGGGCCGCGGTTCGACTGTTTAAGGTCGGGCCGCCCCGGTTCCTCGAGCCGCTGGATGCTGCCCGTGGGGTTGGGCAGGCCGATTTCGGGGAACTGCGTGATGATGTTGCGCCCGCCGCGCTCGAACACGCGGAACACGTCGCCGGGCGGGATGACGGTCCAGTTGGGCAGCGGATACATTTTGCCAAGCGCGCCGCGCGCGCGTTCCTTGTCGGTCAGAATCTTGTCAAAGGGGAAGGATGGGTCGCACGCCCTAGCATATTCCTCCTTGGTCAGCGTCGTCGTCGGCGACAAGAGACAGGCAGGCTTGCCATCGCGCGTATAGGCCTCGCCCATGATATAGTTTTTCTGTTTGAGGATGCCGTTGTTATAGGCCGCGCCGCCCCACAGCATCGCGCCCGTCGCCATGATCGAGCGTTCGGCGGCCTCGATCACCTCCAGATGGCACGACCCGCACGCCTCGCGCGCGACGCGGTAATCGCTGGGGTTGACGAAGCGGATGAACTCGGGCGCCTCGCGGTTGAGCAGGGTGTAACTGCGCTGCGGGTTGGCCGAAGTGCCGTGCCAGCTGGTGGGATAGGTCGGCTGGACATGGGCTTGGCGTTCGGCGGCCTTGTTGTCGGCATGGTCGTAGCCGAGCGCGGGGTTGCCGCGCACGCTGGCATCGCCGCCGTGGCAATCGGTGCAGCCCAGCCGTACCGCGGGCGTCTTATGCATCGTCGGCTGGTCTGTCTGGACGTGACAGCTGTAACAGCCGTCCGATTTTTCAGCCATTTGCGCCAATGTCTGCTCGCGCGGCGCAGGCGGGGTGAAGCGATAGACGACCTTGACCGGTTTTTCCTTCTCCGCTGCCTGCACCGCCACGGGTGCGGCAATCAGCGCGAGCAGGGCAAGGATGAGGCGGGTCAGCAGGCGCATCGTCAATAACTCAGGATGACATTGGCGAGGATGGAATAATAGGCGTCGGTTTTGGGCTTGGAATCGAACAGATCCTTAAAACCGCGCCTCGGCACGAAGGCCGCCGCCGACAACCGCCCGACGATATTCTGCATCGCCTTGGGCCGCCAGATCGCGGCGACCGACACATCCCAGCCCAGATCCTTGGGGATCGAGCCTTCGGTGCGCAGCGCCTGCAGCACCGCCGTATCTTCGAACCACAGATGATTGAGGTTGAAGCTGACCCGCGTCTGCGGCGAGAAATCAAGGTCCGCGCCCGCGCCGACGAACATCGTGCCCGGGTTGTTGAAATTGGACTGGCCCTGCTCTTTAGACGAGCGCAGGCTGTTCAATATGCCGTTGCGGCCATTGACGCCAATGACGCGCCCGCCGCCGGCGAAGGGAATGGTCTGGCGGATCCAGTAGCTGGTGTCGGCCCCGCCAAAGATGGGGTTTTCGAAAATGGCGTCGAACCCGCCCTCGGTATTGTTATAGGGGTCGCTGTCGCCAGTCGCATAAAGCCCTGACAGGCGGAAACGCAGCCAGTCGGTGTCATAGCTGAGTTCGGCAGCGGCAAAGCCCGCTCGGATTTTGGCGGCGCGGCTGGTGAAGAAGCTGTTCCGGTCCTCGCCCAGCACGCCATAAAGGCTGGCGGTCACATTGATCCGGCCGATGCGGCCGTCGGCATTATAACCGATATAATAGGCATCATAGCTGCGCCCGCGCAGATCGCCGAGCAGCGCGGGGCGCACTGGAAAGCCGTTGGTGTCAATCTCGACGTCGCCGGCTTCGCGGTTGAAGTTGGCGACGGCGGTGATTTGGCTGGTCAGCCCGACGAAGGGGAAATCCTGCCGATAGACATTGGCGATAAAGACATAATCCTCACGCGGCGTCTGCACCACCGAGTTGAGTCCCGAATTAGTGTCCTTTTCCAGCCGCCAGAAGGCCGCAAGATTATATTGGAAACGGTTGTTGTCGCGGTTGCCGAACAGGCGCACGCCCAATTGGCTGTCGTTGAACAAAAAGCCGCGAAAATCCGACTGGAATGGCTGGATGCCCAGCCGGATCGAGTGGAAGTCATAACGATCGCTGTCATCGCGCAAATGCTTGTCGATAAACAGCTCTTGCACCCCCAAGAAATGGTCAAGGCGGTCGGATTTCTTTGATGGTTCGACAAACAGCACGCGCCGTTCGGGCACATCGACATAGTTGATGTTATAGGCGAGCGTCAGGCGATATTCGACATCGGGCGGCTTGAACGCGGTCATACCTTTGATGAGCGCGATGCCGCCGATAAAGGTTTGCGACAGCACCAGGCTGGGGTTGCGCCCGAACACATCCAGGCTGCCGGGCCGCTCGGTCGTCTGCACGCCAACGGGAATGGGAAAGGTGCGCGGCTCCACCACCGTGTCGGACACACCGCTCAGCACGAAAAACCAGTCGGGGCTTTCAAGGCCGAGGAACTTGGGCGTCGCGCATTTGGGGATGCTGGCGGCCTTCCGCCGCGCCTGTTCCTCGTCGGTGGGAATGCAGATGGGGCGGTCGCCCTTCAACAGATTCTGGTTATAGGGGTCGAACCAGCGTTCCTTGACCACCCCCAGCGATTCAATCAGCCGCCAGCGGTCGGGAACCGGCAGCTGGTTTTCCATCAGCGGAAAGGCCGAGGGCGGCGGCGGGCGCAGCGCGCCAGGGTTATCCTGCGTCACTTGGGGCGGCAGATCGGGGCGATAGCCGGGGCGGCGGCGGCCTTCGATAATCTGGGTCACCAGATCGCCCGACAATTGGTCCTGCCAGTTGATCGGCGGCGGCGGCGGGGTGAGCTCTTCTGTTTCCGTCTGTGCCACTTTCTCCGCATCGTCGGGCGCGATGTGCGCAGGAGCGGCGTCGCCGGGTTCGGCTTGCTGCGCGGCACCGGCCGTCAGGAAAGCTTCGGCCAAGCGCGGCATTTCCAACTGGACGGGGGGCAGTTCGGCGCGACGCTGCGGCAAGGCGGCGTGCGTGCGGTCCGGCTTTGCCAGAAAATCTTCCATCGCCTGCACATCTTCGGCGAGCGGAAAGACGCTGGCCCCGTTGAGCAGCGAAGCCGTCAGCGGCACGATGGCAACCACGACGCTCACAGCCCGTCACAGACATTCTGCGCCGCGGTATCGAGGAAGGGCGCAAAGGGGCAGCTGACATAGCGCAGCCGGACGGTGCGATTATCAGCCAGCGTCACGACAATGCGGTCGGCGCGAATCGCGAGCGGGGCGTTGCCGATGCCGCCCACCCGCGCGCCGGCATTGTGGAGCCCCAGAAAGCTGATCATGTCATCCTGATCGATGCCGTCGCCCGACACGCCAATCGCGCCGACCAGCCGGCTGCCGCGATAGACGGGGACCGATCCGGGGAAAATCTGGATGCCGTTGTGCAGCCGGTTCTGCGCGGGTGCGACATCGGGCAGCGTGGTGCAGCGCTGCGGCGTATCGGGGCCCAGCCCCAGCACAAAGCCCAGATGCTGGCCGATATTGCTGATCACCAGCGCCGATTGCAGGCCGGTCGAGAAGGGATTGAACTGCGCGATGGGGCGCGACAGCGGACCATTGGGGCGGCCCACTTCACCATCGGGGAAATAGGGCCGCGCGATATTGCCGACCGAGCGATTGCCATAGGCGAAGGTGCCGGTTAGCGCCGACTGGTCATTCAGGAAGGCGCGCGTTGCGGGCACCATCGCGGCGACATCGGCGCTGCCGCTCGCGGCCAGTTCGGCCCCGGCATTGGGGTGCGCAAAGAAATTCGCGGTGCGGGCCTTTTGCAGGCTCACATCGATCCCGAAAATCGGCGCATCGGGTGACCGCACCTGCCCCAGCACCGCGCCGTGCGTGTCGACCAGGCTGATGGTCACCTGCGCGCGGCTGTCGAGCGGGCGGCGGATTTGCGCGCGCGCGCGGCTCATTACGGTGAAGGCTTCTTCCAGGATGGCGCGCGATTCGGCGAGCGTCAGCGGCGTCGGATTGCTCGCGGCGTCGGTCCCGGCGCGCAGCGGAAAGCGCGCCGCGCCACTGCCGTTGGTGAGCAGGAAGGCGTCGCGGTTCGAAAATTCGGCCGCGGTGGAGGCCCGGATGCCCGAGGCTTCGCTGCCATAGGCAGTGCCAGCAATGGTTGTCGCCGCAGCATAGCCGGTCACCGCAACCAGCGTTCCGGCGGGTCCGTTCAGCGTCGCAAAGGCAGGCGCGCTGGTGGTGCTGAGCCCAGCCACGGTGGCGTCGGAAAAGCGCAAGCTGGTACCATCGACGGTAATCCGGTCAGCGCGGATATCCGTGGGTGCGTCGAAGCCGCGTGTACCGGCGAGCGCGATAAATTCTTCCGCGTCATTGTCGACGTCAAGGATATTGGGGTCCGAGCCATAGACGCCATCCGCCATCACGCCGACGCCGCCGACGAGTACGCCATTTTTATAGAGCGGCAACCCGCCGGGGTCCGCCGCCAGCCCCAGCGGCGAACGCTTGGGGCCTGTCAGCGCCGCTGCGCCCGCAGCGCCAAAACGCTGGTTCAGGTCCGAACAGGGCAGCTGGCTGAACTGCACCCCAAACAGCGGCCCACTTTCAAGGCCAACGGTCGTCGGCGCGGGCGGGAAATGCTCCTGGACAATCTGGCTCGCCGTGCGCGTGGAAAAGGCGTTGCCGCCGCTCGACAGATAGGCCCCGGTAATCGCCTTGGCGATGGCTCCCGCCTCGGCCGGGAAGGTGACATTCTGCGCGTCAATGTTCGCGCCATTGGCCGCTGGCGATGTGGTGGCGTTGGCGCGCGCGCCGGTCATTCGGAACACGGCGAGCACATTGCCGACGCGGTCGGTGACGGCGATGACGGCTGGCATGCTGCGCGCCTGCGCCTCGGCAATGCTCTGCGCCAGCACCCGCTCGACATCGGCAACGCTCAGCGATTCGGCCGCGGGAACCGAAAAGAGATTGCCTGCGGGCGGCGGGGTGGGCGTCGGCGTGGGCACCACCGGCGGCGCGCTGCCGCCACCGCCGCCGCACGACGCCAGCAACAGCGCCGCAATCGCGGCACTGCTGGTCAAAGGTCGCCGCTGCTGCACTACCCCAGCCTCAGCGCAGCGCACGGATGGCGCGCACCGCGCTGCCGAGCGAGGCTTGAAAATCGGCGGGGCGATAGGTGTTGGGATCTTTGACCGCCCCATAGGCGCGGTCGATGTCGCTCCGGATGCCCGCCGCCGCGCCGATGGTGACGCGGCCCGAGGCGACCATGGCATTGAGCAGCGTGTCGATCCCCATCACTGCCTGCACCGATCCGGAATAATCGGTAAAACGCGGCGCAATTGCGCTGCCCGCGATGGCATCGACCAGCCGGAAGCCGTCCTCGGTCGAAAAATTGCGCGCGGCGAAGGCGTTTTCCAGCTTCGCGCTGGTTTCGGCGAGCGCGGCGGCGGCCTTGACGGCACTGGCACGCCCCTCGGCCATCGCCGCATGGAATGCCTTGCCGCGCGTATCAAGCTCGGCAGCAAGGCGCGGGTCGGCCAGCCGCGCGGCCGCCGCCAGCATGATCATATTTTCATCGTTGAACGGCGGCATCCCTTCGGGCAGCCCGGTGCGGCCTGGATTGTCCACGCCGGTGCGCACCGCTTTTGCCTGATCGAAAATGCGGCGATGGCAGCTGTGGCAATCATAGAAGTAGAATTCAGGAAACACCCCTTCGGTCCCGCGGCGCGACTGGAACAGCGCAAGGCTGCGCGACAGCGCCGCCGCTTGGCCCACCGCCCACATCTGCATATGATCGGGCGCGCCCTTGCGCACCGTGTAGTCGCGGTCTTCGGCATGATGTTGCTGAAGCGTCGAGAAGAGGTCTATTTCAAAGGCGATGCGCGGATGCCCCGCCGCCATGATGCGGTGGGTGACGAACTGGCCATCGCCCGCCGCGCCATAGTGGCAATCGAGGCAGACGCGCGCGCGCACTTTGGGGTCTTCCAGTTTGACCAGGCCTGCACCCAAATTGGCCAAATGTTTGGCGCGCATCTCAGCGTCAGGGTCGGCGCTGGTGCCCACCCCGGCATAATGGCTCGCCAGCCAGCCCCCCGACGGGCCGTGGCACGATTCGCAGCCAACCCCGTCGCTGCGATAGGCGCGGCCGCCGACCGCGTCGCTGCTGTGGCAGCCCAGGCACATCGGCGCGCTGCTCGCGTCGCCAATCCCCAGATTGCGCGCGATGAATTGGCTGCGGCCGTTCGACAACACGGCAAAGGCACGGCTGTGCGCGCCGCCGGGGGTTGATGGTTCCTGCCAGCGCATCAGCTCGTCCTGGCGCACCACGGTGCCATCGCCCTCCATCCGGCCATGGCAGGTCGATCCGGCGCACGAGGCGACCCCGGTAAAGCGAGGCCCCCCATCGGCCTGCGCCTGCGTCGCGGGTGCGCGGATGATGCCAAACGCCAGCAGGGCGCAGGCGAGCAACATGGCAACGAGCCCGAAGCGTCCGCTCCGCCCCGTGATCCAGCTGCGCAGTTCCATCCCCTGCATGGCCGTCACCCCCCCTTTGACCCCCCGGTCTAATCCCCGCCCCTATACCACGCCAAAGGCCAGCATGGCATCGGCAACTTTCTTGAATCCGGCGATATTTGCGCCCTTCACATAGTCGATATAGCCGCCGCCCTGATCACCATAGGCCAGACAACGTTCGTGGATGCCGTCCATGATATCCTTCAGCATCTGTTGCAACTCGGCTTCTTTCCAGCTGCGCCGTTCGCTGTTCTGGCTCATTTCGAGGCCCGACACCGCGACGCCGCCGGCATTGGCGGCCTTGCCCGGCGCGAACATGATTTTCGCATCCTTGAACACATGCACGCCGTCCAGATTGGTGGGCATGTTCGCGCCTTCGCTGACCGCGATACAGCCATTGGCGACCAGCATTTTCGCATCTTCGCCGAGCAATTCATTCTGCGTCGCGCAGGGCAACGCAACGTCGCACGGCACGCCCCACGGTGTTTTGCCCGCATGGAAGCTCGCCGACGGAAACTCGGCACAATAATCCTCGATGCGCCCGCGCCGGTGCGTCTTGTGTGCCTTCACCCAGTCGATCTTCTCCTGCGTGATGCCGTCGGGATCGTGGATAAAGCCGCCCGAATCGGACAGGGTCAGCACCTTGCCGCCCAGCTGGACGATTTTTTCCGCCGCATGCGTTGCGACATTGCCCGATCCCGAGATGACGGCGGTCTTGCCGGTCAGATCCTGTCCCTTGGCGCTGAGCATATTGGCGAGGAAATAGACCGCGCCATAACCGGTTGCCTCGGTGCGGATCAGGCTGCCACCCCATTCGAGGCCTTTACCGGTCAGCACACCGGTAAATTCGTTGGTGATGCGTTTATACTGGCCGAACATAAAGCCGATCTCGCGCCCGCCGACGCCAATGTCGCCGGCCGGCACGTCAACGTCCGCGCCGATGTGGCGATACAGCTCGGTCATGAACGATTGGCAGAAGCGCATGATCTCGCGCACGCTTTTGCCCTTGGGGTTGAAGTTCGACCCGCCCTTGCCGCCGCCCATTGGCAGGCCGGTCAGTGCATTTTTGAACGTCTGTTCAAAGGCGAGGAACTTGAGGACCGATTCGTTGACCGACGGATGGAAACGGATCCCGCCCTTATAGGGGCCGATGGCATTATTGTTCTGCACCCGCCAGCCGCGCTGGACGCGGATATTGCCATTGTCATCCTCCCAGCAGACGCGGAAAGACACGACCCGGTCGGGTTCGGCGATGCGGCGCAGGATTTGCTGGGCGTGATATTCTTCCTTGTCGGCCATGAAGTCGAAAATGTCCTCGGCGACTTCCTGCACCGCCTGGATAAATTCGGTTTGGCCCGGATTGCGCTTCTTCACGCCCTCCATGAAGGTTGGAAAATCGACATGATCCGAAACTGCCATTGCACCCCTCCCCGCGTCATAGCTGGTAAGTCCGTGCGACCCTTGAGATCGTGTTTTTTCTTGACCGACCTTCGGGCAGGAACGCTACACAATTGCAATTCAAAGGCAAGTGCGCGGGAGCACAGCGGCGCAAGAATGTGGCTGCTGTCCAGTAGGATCGATGGTTAATGGCAGAAAGTGGCGGAATTTCGCGGATAAATCTGGCAACGCTGGCAATTGCTGCTGCCGCGCTGGCCGGGGCCATCGCCTATAGCCAGTGGGACAAGGGCGGCGACACGTCGAATCCTGCACCAACGGGCGCCGCCGCGAATCCGGCCGACTCGCTCGCCGCGCTCGAGGCTGCCGCGCGCGCCAACCCGCAAAGCGTCGATGCCTGGCAGACGCTGGGCGCGGCGCTGTTCGATACAGGGCGCTTTGCCGATGCGGCGCAGGCGTTTGAAAAGGCCGTCGCGATAGCTCCGCAAACCGCAGTGCTGTGGTCGGCACTCGGCGAAGCCAGGGTGATGGCGAGCGAGCGCGACCCGATGCCGCCGCCAGCGCTGGAGGCTTTCCGCAAGGCCGCCGCGATCGATCCCAAGGACCCGCGCACGCGCTATTTCCTTGCTGTCAAACGCGACATTGACGGCGACCACCAGGGCGCGATCAACGACTGGCTGGCGCTGCTCGCCGACACGCCTGCAGGCGCGCCATGGGAAGCCGACCTTCGGCGCACCATCGAACAGGTCGGGCAAATCCACAAAATCGAAGTCGCAAGCCGTCTCGCCGCCACCAAGCCGCGCGCGCTGACGGCAGAAGTGCTGCCCGTCGCCGCGCGCGCCATTCCCGGCCCCAGCCGCGCCGACATGGAGGCCGCGAGCCAGCTGCCCAAGGGTCAGCAGGACGCGATGATCAATTCGATGGTCGAGGGGCTGGAGGCCAAACTCAAAACCAACCCCACCAATGTCGACGGCTGGATCATGCTGATGCGCAGCCGCATGACATTGGGCGAGACCGCCAAGGCCAGCGCGGCGCTGAAAAACGCCATCGCCGCAAACCCCGCCGCCGAACGCCGTCTGCGCGCACAGGCCGAGCTGTTGGGTGTGCCGGGGGTTTGAAGTCGCGTGCCCAAAATCCTCAGAGTCGTCATCCCGGATCAAGCCCGGGATGACGATGCGGGTGGGGCGTTCGGAACCCTACTAACCCGCCATCAACGCCGCGTTGCCCCCCGCTGCCGTCACATCGGTCGAAATCACCTTTTCCTCGGCAAAGCGGAACAGATAGTGCGGACCGCCCGCTTTGGGTCCCGTCCCCGACAGCCCGCGCCCGCCGAACGGCTGTGAGCCGACGATCGCGCCAATCTGGTTGCGGTTGACGTAAACATTGCCGACCTGCGCGCGCGCGGCGATGTGCGCGGCGACGCTGTCGATGCGCGTATGCACGCCCAAAGTCAGGCCATAGCCCGAGGCGTTGATGGCATCGATCAGCTGGTCGAGTTCCCCCGCTTTCCAGGTGGCGACATGCAGCACGGGTCCGAAAATCTCGCGGCTAAGGTCAGTCACCTTGTCCAGGCGCACCATCACCGGCGGGACGAAATGGCCACCGCCGGGCAATAGCAGCCGGTCGGCCTCGGCGAGCACCCGCCCCTCGGCGCGCGCCGCCGCGACATAGGCGGCAATATTCGCCTGCGCCTCGGCATCGATGATCGGGCCGACGTCGGTCGCGGGGTCAGCGGGGTCGCCGACATTCAGCTCGGCCATCGCGCCCGCGATCATTTCGATCATCGTGCCGGCGACATCTTCTTGCACGCACAGCAGGCGCAGCGCCGAACAGCGTTGCCCCGCCGACTGGAAGGCCGATGCGACGGCATCGCGCGCCACCTGTTCGGGCAGCGCCGACGAATCGACGATCATGGCGTTGGCCCCGCCGGTTTCGGCAATCAGCGTTGCAATCGGCCCATCACGCGCGGCCAATGTGCGGTTGATCGCACGCGCCACCTCGGTCGATCCGGTGAAGGCCACGCCGGCAATCCCAGGATGGCTCGTCAGCACCGCGCCGACCGTCTCGCCGCGCCCGGGCAGCAGGTGCAGCACGTCGGTGGGAATGCCCGCCGCATGGAGCAGCTCCACCGCCACCGCCGCGATCAGCGGTGTCTGTTCGGCGGGCTTGGCGAGCACCGCATTGCCCGCCGCCAGCGCCGCCGCGACCTGTCCGGTGAAGATCGCCAGCGGGAAGTTCCACGGGCTGATACAGACGAACACCCCGCGTCCTTCGAGCAGCAATTCGTTGCGTTCCCCCGTTGGGCCGGGCAGCATCACCGGACGTTCAAAATGCGCGCGCGCTTCGGCCGCATAATAGCGCAGGAAATCGACCGCTTCGCGCAGTTCGGCGACGGCATCGGCCAGCGTCTTGCCTGCCTCGTCTGTCGCCAGCGACAGCAGCCGTGGCTCGGCCTCCTCGAACAAATCGGCGGCGCGTTCCAGCCGTGCCGCGCGAAAGGCCCCGCCCGCAAGGCTCCAATCATCTTGCGCCGCGCGCGCAGCAGCAAAGGCCTGATCGATGGTAGCAGCCTCCGCCTCGACGACATGGCCGACCACCGCGCCCGTCGCCGGGTTGCGCACGGCCATACGCGGGCCGTCGCGCCGGTCGCCGTCGACCATGGGCAGCGCGAGCGCCCCCTCGTCCCGCGCCGCCGCCATGCACGCCAGCAGCGCTTCGGGCACGCCGGGTTGTCCCAGATCATGCCCGCGCGAATTGCGCCGCACGGGATCGAACAGCGCCGCGCCGGTCACCTGCGCCGGGATTGGCCCTGATGCCAGCTCGCGCGGGTCGACCGCCAATTCCTCGGCGGTGACATCGGGGTCGGAGAATTGGTGCACAAAACTCGAGTTTGCGCCATTTTCCAGCAAGCGCCGCACCAGATAGGCGAGCAGGTCGCGGTGGGTGCCCACCGGCGCATACACCCGCACCGGGCGGGGCGGCGGGTCCAGCGCCACCAGCGCGTCGTGCGCGCCCTCGCCCATACCGTGCAACCGCTGCAGCTCATAATCCGCGCCAGCAAAGGCGCGCGCGACATAAGCGAGCGTCATCGCATTGTGGCTGGCAAAGGCAGGATAGATCGCATCCTGCATCCCCCGCAGCCGCAGCGCACAGGCGAGGTAATTGAGGTCGGTATGCTCTTTTGCCGTGAACACCGGAAAATCCGCAAGGCCCATCAGCTGCGCGCGCTTGATCTCGGTATCCCAATAGGCCCCCTTGACCAGCCGCAGCGCCAATTTCGCCCCGCGCGCGCGGGCGAGCGCCGCGACCCAGTCGATCACCGCGGGCGCGCGCTTCTGATAGGCCTGCACGACAATCCCGAGGCCCGGCCAGCCGTCGGCTACGCCCGCTTCGACCAGCCCGGCAAAGATATCGAGATGCGGCTCCAACCGGTCGCTTTCCTCGGCATCGATCATCAGGGGAATGTTGACGGCGCGGGCCGCGCGCGCGAGTTCGATCACGCGCGGCAGCAACTCGGCCCGCACGCGCGCACCTTGCAGATATTCGTAGCGCGGGTGCAGCGCGCTGAGCTTGATCGAGATACCATGGTTGGCGTGCGGATCGCCCGGCCTCGCATCGCGCCCGATGCGCGCAATCGCGTCGGCATAGCTTTGCCAGTAGCGCGCGGCATCGCCCGCAGTACGCGCCGCCTCGCCCAGCATGTCAAAGCTCGCCAGTTCGCGGCTCTCCTTGTCGGCGCGCCGGACCGCAGCGTCGATGGACTCGCCCATCACAAATTGCTGACCGAGCAGCTTCATCGCCGCGAGCGCGGCCTGGCGGATCACCGGCTCGCCCGAACGGCGGATCATCCGCTTCAAAATGGTGAAAGGGTTGGCCTGACTGCCGATCTGGTCGAGCAGCAGCGTCGCCGACCCCAGCGATAGCCCGCGCGCCGACAATTCGACGATCAGCGGGCTGGCATCGGCATCCTCGCCGCCGGTCCAGTGGCGCCCGGCAATTTTGTCGCGAATCAGCGCATTGGCGGTCGCCGAATCGGGGATGCGCAGCAACGCCTCGGCGAGGCACATCAGCACGACGCCTTCCTCGGTTGACAGGCGATAGCGGTTCATCAGTTGCGCGACGAGCGTCTCGCGCTCACCCTCATCCTTGGCGCGGCGGATGAGCGCGAGGCCATGCGCTTTGACGCTAGCTACATCGGGCCCGCCAACGGCCAGCGCCGCACGCAGTTTCGCCACACAGTCGGCCTCGCCGGTGTCCGCCAGCGCGCGAATGGCAGTGCGATCAAGGGGGGGAGGGGTCATGGCGTGCTCCGGCGATAAGGGATTACCCCCGCCTTTAGCCGACGTGGTTCGCCGCCGCCACTGCGTGCCGTTGACCTTATCCGCGCCGCACTGCCGCAGCAAAGCAGCCGCGCTTGGCAAAATGCACATGAAGATAGGCTGTTTCGGGAATGGCGAGCAGCCGTTCGATCAGCGCCTCAGCGTCTGCACCTTCACCCAGTTCGGCATCAATGATCATATCGCTGCGGTCAAAGGCGCGGATCGAAAGCGTGCGCGTCTGCATGATCGGCGGGATCGCGTCCCGATAGACCGCCTTGGTCCGCGATCCTGCCGCAATATAAATTGCGTGTGCGGCGCGATAGGGCGAAGCGGCCGGCTGGTGCACATGATTGATGAGCAACAGCCGGTCGCCGGGCATCGCCTCGGCCAAACTAATGCGGCACGGATAGCCCGCATCCGCGGCCGTCACAGCAACGATGTTGCGCTGCGCGAGCGCGGCATCGTCACACGCGAACAACGCTGCGAACGGGGCCGGGTCAAGTCCTTCAATTACATAGGTCATGGCAATCTCCTGCCCTTCTGCTGTGCCATTGCGGCGCGCCCATGCCGTTCCGTTTCTTGCGGACAAAAGAAAAAGCTTTGGCCGCAAGAAACGGAACGGAGCCAGGGCACCGCGCGTGCGAATTGCGCCTGCTGACCAACCGAAGGGGGCCATCATGTCACAAGCGCGTGCCGGAATCCTGTTGCTGCTGGCATTCGTGGGTGCACAGGCGTTTCGTGACGTCCATCTGGGCCATTTGTTCGGCCAACTGGGGCTGTTCGAGGTGGCCTTGCTGGCATTCGGATCAGCGGCGCTGCTCTTTGGGGCTTTGCTGCTGCTGTTTGACCGCGCCCAGCTGCGTTTGCTGGCCATCCACTGGCGGCTGGTGCTGGCAGTCAACGTGACCACCATGGCGGCCTGGACCAGCTATTTCGGGGCGCTGCGGCTGGTCGAACCGGCAGCGGCCAATCTCGCTTTTTCGGGCGTCGCGCCGATGGCGGTCGCATGGCTGGGTGCGGCAGGTCTGGCCAGCGGGGCGCGGCAGGCGCGAAGCGCAGGGGAGCGCTGGTTGCATCGCGGCCTGCTGGCGACCGTCATTCTGTTAGCCATCATTGTCAGCAGCGGCCTTTCAGGATTCGCGCGCCTTGAATCGCACGCCGGGTTTGCTGGTGTGGCACTCGCTGCTTTTGCCGGGATCGCCATCACGGCCGAGACAATCTTTGCCAAGCAGATGAACCAGCAGGGCATTAGCGCGCTTGCCATCGTCGGCGTGCGTTTCTTGCTGGTCACCGGGCTGGCGGCGGCGATGGTGGCGGCGATGCCGACACCCTATGCAGGCATGTCGGAAGCCGACGTGTCGCAGCAAGCGTTCGTCTTTCTCCTGATACTGATCGGGCCGATTTATCTGGCGCAGGCCGGCCTCGCGCTTACAGCTCCGCTCTTGTCCGGCGTAATATTGTCGGTCGGCCCTGTGGCGACGTTGGCGCTGCAATCTTTGGTTGCGGACATCGACCTGTCGCTCGCGATGTTCGGCGTTACGGTTCTCTATTCTGCTGTGGCTATTGCCGCAGCGCTGCTGGCCGCACGGTCGCCCGGAGAAGATGGTGGCCCGAACCGAAGCGCTCCCAATTGACGCTGCCGCGCCGCTGTGCCAGAGGCCGCCGCCGGAGCGCGGGTGTAGCTCAATGGTAGAGCAGAAGCTTCCCAAGCTTACGACGAGGGTTCGATTCCCTTCACCCGCTCCATTCCCCATCGTCGTATAGTTCTCGCCAAAATGGTGCTGCTTTGGTGACAGTTGCGCTTAGGTATTTGCCGCAGCCGCGTCATAACCATGTTCATGCAGCCCAGCGAAACCATCTTGTTGCTGATGCCCGACGCCGGCCGCCGCGCGGCCTGCTTCGCCGCATTGGCCGACCGCCCCCAACGCATTGTCCGCGCCTTTGGCGAAAGCGATGATGTTACCGAAGTCATTGGCGGGATTGAACAGGCCTGCTTGGTGATCGACAAAGCGGCAATCCGTCAGTCGGGCTTTCGCAGGCTGACCGCTTCGCTAGAGCATCGCCCGGCCATTTTTTCTCTCGCGCTCGTCCCCGGGCTTGATGCCGATGACGCCATGACGCTGCTGGCCTGTCCGCGCTGCGAGATTGTGCGCTGCGATGACGTCACGGCGGCGGCGGACCGCGCTGAGGCGTTGTTGCCGGCCATTGCCGCGGTTGGCGAACGCTGGCGCGCGGAACAGGCGGCGCGGCTGGCGCTGGCGCGGCTCAGCCCGCGCGAAGCCACGGTGCTGGCGGGGCTGGCGGGCGGGCAAACCAGCAAGGATATTGCGCGCGTGCTGGGCGTCAGCCCGCGCACCATCGAAGTCCACCGCGCCAGCATCATGCGCCGCACCGGTTCGGATACGTTGGCCGCGCTGCTGCGGCTCTATTTCCTGGCTGAATTGCCCGTCGCACCGCTGCTGGCGCGCGCGGCCTAGAGCCTGTCCTGCTCCAGCTAGGCTGAAACGCGCGGACCCGTGCCGCTCCTGCCCTTGTGGACCAACCCCTAAAGCGCAAACGTCACCCCCTGCGCCAGCGGCAGGTCGCGGCCGTAATTGATGCTGTTGGTGGCGCGGCGCATATAGGCGCGCCAAGCATCCGAACCGCTTTCGCGGCCCCCGCCGGTTTCTTTTTCGCCGCCGAACGCACCGCCAATTTCGGCGCCCGAAGTGCCTAGGTTGACGTTGGCGATGCCGCAATCGCTGCCCGCCGCCGACAAGAAGCGCTCGGCCTCGCGCATGTCCGTGGTAAAAATGGCCGACGAAAGCCCCTGCGCGACAGCATTTTGCGCCAAAATGGCGTCATCCAGATTCTGGTAGCGCATGATATACAGGATCGGCGCGAAGGCTTCTTCGCACACCGGCCCGGTCTGCGCTCCCATTTCCACCAGCGCCGGACGGACATAGACGCCGCCACCGCCCACCATCACGCGCTCGCCGCCGTGGATCGTGCCACCCAGCGCACGCGCCGCGGCCAGCGCCCGGTCCATTGCCGCCCCCGCGGGCGCGTCGATCAACGGGCCCACCAGCACGCCTGGTGCGCGCGGATCACCGACCGCGACACTGGCATAGGCGGCGCGCAGCCGCGCGGTGAAGTCAGGGTAAATGGCGTCATGGACGAACAGACGGCGCAGCGTCGTGCAGCGCTGTCCTGCGGTCCCCATGGCGGCAAAGGCGACGCCGCGCAGGGCCAGGTCCAGGTCAGCCGAGGGCGCGATGATGGCGGCATTGTTGCCACCGAGTTCCAGCAAACTGCGACCAAAACGCGCCGCAACACGCGGGCCGACGACGCGGCCCATCGCAGTCGATCCGGTCGCCGACACCAGCGCAACGCGCGGGTCGTCGACCAACGCCGCACCGACATCGCGCCCGCCGATGACGAGCTGCGCCAGCCCATCAGGCGCGTCGTGCCCCGCCGCACGGTAGCGATCGAGCGCGCGGTCCATGATCGCCTGCACCGCGAGCGCCGTCAGCGGGGTCTTCTCTGACGGTTTCCACACCACCGGGTCGCCGCAGACCAGCGCCAGCGCGGCGTTCCAGGCCCAAACCGCGACGGGAAAATTGAACGCGGTGATGATGCCGACGACGCCCAGTGGGTGCCATTGCTCCATCATCCGGTGGTCGGGTCGTTCGGTCGCGATGGTGAGGCCGTGGAGCTGGCGCGACATGCCGACGGCGAAATCGGCGATGTCGATCATCTCCTGCACCTCGCCCTGCCCTTCGCTCACCACCTTGCCGGCCTCGATGGTCACCAGCCGTGCGAGCGCATCTTTGTGCGCGCGCAGTTCCTCACCCAACAGGCGAACGAGTTCGCCGCGCTTGGGGGCGGGGACACTGCGCCATTGCAGGAAAGCGGCGGCGGCGCGCGCCAGCACTGCGTCAATTTCACCGCTGCTGTGCGCCGCGCCAATCACGCTGCCGTCGATGGGCGAATGGGCGAACAGATCGCCGCCGGTGAAGGCGGCGTCGGCCACTCCCAGCTGGCGGAGAAGCGCGGCGGTTTCAGCAGCAATGGTCATGTGACGATTTCCCTCTGGCCTGCACGGCCCATACTGATGAGCAACGGGTCGTCCGCCTGGCGCGCCACAAAATCCGACTTGGACGATAGCCCGCGCCAGCCAATCGCGATCAGCGCCTGGGCAATCGCGCCGCCCAGCGTCTCGCCGGGGCCGAGCAGGATGATGCGGTCAGGCGCATATTCCTTGACGGCAACCTGCACCGCCTTCGTGAAATCATAGGCGGCGAGGATCTGGTGACCGAAGGTGTACTCCCACAGTCCCATCGGCGCGCTGGCGAAGCGGCGCCAGATTTGCCCACGCCCGTCGATCAGCGGGACGGCAGGGCCCGCGAACATGGCGGCGGCGAGCTGCGCCTTCGCGCGCGCCGAACTTTCGTGCATCAATGCCGTATGAAACGGCCCGTGGCCGGCAAGCGGCAGCGGCGCGCGCCCCGGCGTTTCGGGCAGCTCGGCGGCGAGCGCTTTCATCCCCGCTTCATTGCCCGCCAGCACCAGCATCCCGCCGAGGTCAATCGACAGCGCGGCAAAATGGTCGGCGCGCGCCGAGATACGGTCGCACAGCCCGAGCACTGCATCGCGCAGCCCTGGAACTTCGCGCCATTCCTCGTCCACCACCGTCACGACAATCTGCCCGCCCGGCCCGTGCGCCTGGCTGTTCATCCCCATCGCGTCGGCGATGGCAAAACCATCATCCCCGCTGACCACCCCGCCGCATGCCAGCGCCGAATACCAGCCCATCGAATTGCCGGTCACCGCGACAATGTCGAAGCGCGCACGGTCGATGGCGAGGAAATCAAGATAGCTCGCCGCATAGATGAGCGGCGCCGCGACATCGCCGCGCAGGTGTAGGCTGTTCGAAAAGCGTTCCGCGCTGTCGAGTTCGGTCAGTGTTGGTTGCCCGCGCCCCGCGCGCACCGCATCGAAACGCGCGATGATGTTGGCCCGTGAACCATGATGCCGCGCCAGATAGCCCAGCTCGGCCTTGGCATAGGTGCCGCGCCCGGGAGCGATCACCAACGCTGTTTGCTTGGCACTCATGCCAGCAGCGCCTTCGCCGCCGCAACAATATCATCCCGTGATGGCAGCGGGATGGTCGCTGCCTTCCCCAGCGGAATGAAGCAATCATCCGCCGCCAGCCGCGCCACCCGCTTGTCCGGCATCTGCTCCATCACCAGCGCCATCAGCGCCTCGCTCTGCGATCCCGTCACCCGACATTCGTCGACGATCAGCACGCGCGCTGCATCACCCACCGCCGCGACAATCGCGGCCGGGTCGAGCGGCGCCAGCCAGCGCAGGTCGATGACGCGCGCCTTGATTCCATCCTGAGCCAGCAAGGCTTCGGCCTGCCGCGAGAGATAATATCCGTTGCCGTAACTGATGATGGCAAGGTCCTTGCCATCGCCATGCACGCCCAGCTGCCCCAGCCGGATTTCGTCCGCGCCGGGTGCAGCATAGGTGCTGGTCCACAGCCCGTCGCCCTCGGCATGCAAATCGCGCGTCATATAGAGCGCGATGGGTTCGACAAACACCACGACGCGCTGCTCCTCGCGCGCCAGCCGCACGCATTCGCGCAGCATCAGCACCGCATCGCGCCCGTTCGACGGCACCGCCAAAATCACGCCCGGAATGTCGCGGAAGACCGCCAGGCTGTTGTCATTGTGGAAATGCCCGCCGAACCCCTTTTGGTAACCGAGTCCCGCGATGCGGATGACCATCGGGTTGCTATACTGTCCGTCGGAAAAGAAGCTCAGCGTCGCCGCCTCGCCCCTGATCTGGTCCTCGGCATTGTGAACATAGGCGAGGAACTGGATTTCGGGCATCGGCACGAACCCATTGTGCGCCATGCCGATGGCGAGCCCCAGAATCGCCTGCTCGTCGAGCAGCGTGTTAATGACCCGCCCCGAGCCGAAGCGCGCGTGCAGTTTCGCCGTGCAGTTATAGACCCCGCCCTTCGGCCCCACATCCTCACCCATCACCGCGATTTCGGGGTAGGCGAGCATCAGGTCGGCCAGCGCCCACGAGATGAGGCGCGCCATATGCTGCGGCTTGTCCATCTGCGCGGCATCGCTCGCGAACATCGCCGTGCGCGCGTCGGCGGGCGGCTGGTTGGTGGCGGGCACATCGCGCTTCGGCGGAATCAGGCTGGCGCGCACGGCAGCGCGGCTGGTCAGCTTGGGGCGGCGGATCGCATCCTCGGCAGCCCGCGCCAGCGTGCTGCCGATATCTTCATACAGCTCGGCAATCTGCACCGGCGTCATCAGCCCGGCTTCGACCATCAGCGCCGCGCCAAAGGCCAGCGGATCGCGCTCCTCATCGGCCTCGATCACCGCCTTGGGCAAATAGGTGAGCTGCACGTCAGACCCGGCATGGCCATAGAGCCGCACCGTTTCCATATGCAGGAACACCGGCTTCTTCCTGGTCCGCGCGTAGTCCGCCGCTTCGCACGCCCCGCGCCACGCGTCGGCGATGTCGAGGCCCGAAGCGCGGACATAATGCAGCCCGGCGCGGTGACGGAACTGCGCTTCGATCCACCCCTGGGGCGTGCGCGTCGAAATGCCGATGCCATTATCCTCGCAGCAAAAGACCAGCGGCAACGGCGATCCCTGAAACGCGCTCCACCCGGCGGTGTTGAACGCGCCCTGCGCGGTCGAATGATTGGCCGACGCATCGCCAAAGGTTGCAACGACAATGGCGTCGTCGGGCATCGCCGTGCCATCCAGCTTCAACCGCTTGGCGAGCGGAATGGAGAAAGCCGCGCCCACCGCCTTGGGCAAATGGCTGGCAATCGTGCTCGTCTGCGGCGGGATGAACAGGGGTTTGGACCCGATCACCTTGTGCCGCCCGCCCGATATCGGGTCTTCGGCCGACGCCGCGAACGACAGCAGCAGGTCCCAGGTCGGAGTCGTCCCCGGCAATTGCCGCGCGCGCTGCAACTGGAATGCGTTCGACCGGTAGTGCAAAAACGCCATGTCGGTCAGCCGCAGCGCGGCGGCGAGCGCGGCATTGCCCTCATGCCCCGACGACCCGATAGTATAGAACCCTTCGCCGCGTGCTTGCAGGCTGCGCGACAGCCGGTCCATTTGGCGCGTCGTCAGCTGCGTTTCGTATATGTCGGCGAGCGTCGCGGCATCGAGACCGACGCTGGCCGGATCAGGCAAACCGCGCCGGTCGGGCAAACGCCCGTCCTTCAACCGCGCCAGAAATTTCTCATGTACGGCCTGCGCGGCGTCCATTGTCTATTCCCCCTGCCCGATGGCCTCGAGCACATCTTCCAGCCGCGCCGGATCGCCCAGCGCCAGCACATGGCCCTCGCTGGTCGCCGACAATGGCTCGCCGTTCCAGTCGCACATCATCCCGCCGGCGCCCTCGACCACCGGCACCAGCGCGGCGAAATCGTGCAGTTTCAGCCCCGCCTCGCACACCAGATCGATGTGCCCCGACGCGAGCAGACCGTAGTTATAGCAATCGCCGCCATAAAGGATGCGCCGCGACACGAGCTGGCTGGCGAGCGCCAGGAAATGCCCCGCGGCATGATCGTCAAAGGCGTGCGGGCTGGTCGTCCCCAGCACCGCTCCGTGCAGCACCGGGCAGGCGCGCGTGCGGATGGGCGTGCCGTTGAACCACGCCCCGCCATCGACCGCATCGATCGCGCCGACCCAGCGCTCGCGTGCAATCGGCTGATCGATCACCCCCAGCACCGGCCAGCCATCGACGAGCAGCGCGATCAGCGTGCCAAAGGTTGGCTTGCCCGCCATGAAGCTGGTCGTGCCATCGATGGGATCGAGCACCCACTGCCGCGAGGCGCCCGGCCGTTCGGCGCCAAATTCCTCGCCGATAATGCCGTCACGCGGCACCTCGGCATTCAATATCCGCCGGATCGCTTCCTCCGCCGCGCGGTCCGCCTCGGTGACGGGCGAAGCGTCGGATTTGGTCTCGTGGGTGAATGCGGCGCGGAAAAAGGGCCGGATTGCCGCCCCGGCGGCGTCGGCCAGGCGCTGCGCAAGGGCAAGGTCGGTCTGGAGGGTCATCACTTATCCCTTACCCGTCTGCCCTGAGCTTGTCGAAGGGCCGTTCTTTCTTTTGGACGGCGAAGAAAAAGGACAGTCCTTCGACAAGCTTAGGACAAACGGAGTAGGGGGATTGGCGGCTTGCCCAGCCTCAATCAAACAGCGACGAAACGCTGCTCTCATCGGCAATGCGCTTGATTGCCTCGCCCAGCAGCGGCGCGACGGTCAGCACGCGGACGCGCGCGCTGTCGTTCACCGCATCGGTCGGCTGGATCGAATCGGTGATGACCAGCTCGGTCAGCTCGCTCGCCTCGACCCGCGCCACCGCGCCGCCCGACAGCACGCCGTGGCTGCAATAGGCGACGACGCCCTCGGCCCCGGCGGCTTTCAACGCGCCCGCCGCATTGCAGAGCGTGCCTGCCGAATCGACGATATCGTCGATCAATATGCAAAAGCGCCCGGCGACATCGCCGATGATGTTCATCACCTCGCTCTCGCCCGCGCGCTCGCGGCGCTTGTCAACGATCGCGAGCGGCGCGTTGTCGAGCCGCTTGGCGAGCGCGCGCGCGCGCACCACGCCGCCGACGTCGGGCGACACCACCATCAAATTGCGGTCACCAAAGCGCGCCTGAATATCGGCGCTCATCACCGGCGCGGCATAGAGGTTATCGGTCGGGATATCGAAAAAGCCCTGGATCTGCCCCGCGTGCAAATCGATCGCCAGCACCCGGTCGGCCCCGGCGGTAGTGATGATATTCGCCACCAGCTTGGCCGAAATCGGCGTGCGCGGCCCTGGTTTGCGGTCCTGCCGCGCATAACCAAAGTAAGGGACCACCGCCGTGATTCGCTTCGCCGACGCGCGGCGCAGCGCGTCGCAAATGATCAGCAATTCCATCAGGTTATCGTTGGCAGGGAAGTTGGTCGGCTGGATGATGAACACATCCTCGCCGCGCACATTTTCGTGGATTTCGACGAACACTTCCTCGTCGGCAAAGCGGCGCACGCTGGCATCGGTCAGCGGCGCGTCGAGATAATCGGCAACCGCGCGCGCCAGCGGCAGATTGCTGTTGCCCGAGATGAGTTTCATTGCTGCTGAGTCCCCACGCGCGCCAAATGTTGGCCGCGCCTTAGCCACCACGGCTGGCAAGGGGAAGGCCAATCTGCTCGCCCGACGCATGGCGGCGGTGGGTGCCGAACAAATGGTCCCAGATGCTCAGCGCAAAGCCGTAATTGTGATTATGGTCTGTCCCATGCGCGCTATGATGGACGCGGTGCATCGCGGGCGTCACCCAGATGCGGCGCAGCACGGCATCGGCGCGTGCGCCCAAGCGCAGATTGGCATGCTCGATAACACTCCCAATCGCCAGCCACGCCTCGAACGCCAGCACCGCGACCAATGGCAGACCCAGAAACAAAGTCAGCGCGCTCTTGTAGAGCATCGACACGATGGCCTCGGCCGGGTTGAAGCGCACCGCCGTCGACACATCGAGTCCCGTGTCGGCATGGTGCAGCCGGTGCAAAGCCCACCCCCAGCGCGTCGCGTGAAACAGGCGGTGCTGCCAGTAAATGGCAAAATCCATGACGATGATGGCGATGACAATCACCGCCCAAAGCGGCAGATCGACCTGGCGCAGCAGGCCATAGTTCGCGCTCTCGGCCAGCACCGCAACGCCCGCCGGCGCGGCGACACTGCCCAGCCGGACGAGCACGGCATTGACCAGCCCAATCGCGAAATTCACCGGCCAACGCCGCCGCGCCGCCGGACGGTCGGGCCGCGCCACCTCGGCCAACGCGACGATGACCAGCGCCGCTGCGATCATCACCGCCGGCCAGAGCGCCGCCATTGTCATGCCCGCCCAAGGATCGCTGGTCCAACCAACGCCATCCACATAGCAATCCCGATGATGCCGCCAACCAGCACGGATGCTATGCTGACAATCATCCCCCGCGACATTGGCCGCGTTATCGCCCAGATCCAAAAGGCAAGCAGGCCGCAAATCTGGATAGCCACCAGCCAGACCGGCGACAGCCCTAACGCCAGGGCCGCATTATATTCATCGAAATTGGGCGTGCCCTGAAATGCCGCATTTTCGAACCAGGCCTTCGCCACCCAGAACAGGAAGACGCCGCCAACGATGAAGCGCAGCGGCGCCGTTATCGCCAGGGCAAAGGCCCAGCGCGATCCGGGAAATTTTGTCAGCCCCCATGCAGCGATCGCCATCAGGATGATGGTCACAAGCGGCCCCGCAGATGCCTGAAGTGCCACGTCCACATCGGTCGCGGACCCGAGTTTGGGCCCACCCGACACGCTGCCCACGTTCAGCCGAACCGGATACCCAAGGACAATACCGACGAAAAGATGGCCTAACTCATGCAGGACGATCCCCATAGGCGCCAACAGGGCACCCCAGCCCGCCAAGCGCATGAGATCCTGTCGACCCGAAGCTCGCCCTGACGCCACATCAGCGGCCGCCACCCCATATCTCCCTATATTGTCCTATCGACAAACATGGCCTGTTGGCCCGGTGCATGCAACAGCAGCCGACCCCGCCATTGCCGCCGTTTCCTGTACCCCCAATGAAAAGCCCGTCGCCCTGCCTTCGATACCTGCTGCTAGTTCCAAACCGCCCAAGATCCAAGCTCAGGCCGCGCACCCCCATTTTCCGCTTTCCTACATCCTCCGCTTATGTCTTAGCTTCGGGAATGTTCGTCCACGCGCCCGCCCTCGCCAATGCTTCCCCCGTTCCCGGCGCTAAAGCTACAAAAGCAACACCTAAGGGACGCATGGCCGTGTCTTTTGTATCCTTAACCCCCGGTCTCCGCGCCGTCCTGCCTGCCCTGATGCACCCGGTGTCCAGGGGGGGGGATAGCTTCTACTTTCTGAGAAATGCTGGGGTTTCAGCGCGCCCATCGAGCGCCGGAACAGGGGTATGACCGACGCCCTCACCCCCGGTAAACTGACCATCGTCATTGCCCAGCTGACGCAGGCCGTCGGCGACCTCACCGCCAATGCTGCCGCGATGATCGCCGTCCGCGCGCGGCATCCGTCCGCCGACCTGATCCTTTATCCCGAGCTCCAGCTGATCGGCTATCCGCCCGAGGATCTGGTGCTCAAACCCGCACTGGCGACCCGCGCCGCCGAGGAGCTCGCCAAACTCGCCGCCGCCACCGGCGATGGCGGCCCCGCGATGCTCGTCGGCAGCGTCGAGCGCGATGCGGATGGCAAGCTCTATAACATCGTGGCGCTGCTCGATGATGGGCGCGTGCACGCGGTGCGGCGCAAGCATGACCTGCCCAATTACGGCACGTTCGACGAAAAGCGCGTCTTCGCTGCCGGGCCGATGCCCGATGTGGTCGAATGGCGCGGCGTCAAGCTTGGCCTGCCGATTTGCGAGGATGGCTGGTATCCGCCCGTCTGCGCGCACCTCGCCGCGCAGGGGGCAGAACTGCTTATCTCGGTCAACGGCAGCCCCTATGAAATCGACAAGGACGAACGCCGCCTGAGCGAGGTGTTCGCGGGGCGCGTTGCCGAAACCGGGCTGCCGCTCATCTTTTTGAACCGCGTTGGCGGGCAGGACGAGCTGGTGTTCGACGGCTGCTCGTTCGTGCTGGGGGCCGACGGGACGATGCGCCACCGCCTGCCCGATTGGGAAGAGGCCGAAGCCGTCACCCACTGGACGCGCGGCGATGATGGTTGGCACTGCGATGATGGCGTCATCGCGCCATGGGACGATCACCCCGCCGACATCTATCACGCCATGCTCATCTCGTTGCGCGACTATGTTGATCGCAACCGCTTTCCGGGCATCGTCTTGGGCCTGTCGGGCGGGATCGACAGCGCAATCTGCGCTGCCATCGCCGCCGACGCGCTGGGACCCGAGCGGGTGTGGTGCGTGATGCTGCCCAGCCGCTTTACCAGTCAGTCGAGCCTCGACGACGCCGCCGCCTGCGCCCAGATGATCTGTGCCCGCCACGACGTCATCCCCATCGTCCCGGCGGTCGAGGCGTTTGACGCCATGCTCGAGGGCAGCTTTGCCGACCGCGACAATGACACCACCGAAGAAAATGTGCAGTCGCGCATTCGCGGCGTGACGCTGATGGCGCTCAGCAACAAATTTGGACCCATGCTGCTGACGACCGGCAACAAGAGCGAGATGAGCGTCGGCTATGCGACCATCTATGGCGATATGGCGGGCGGTTATAACCCGCTGAAGGATGCGTATAAAACCACGGTGTTCGCGCTGGCGAAATGGCGCAACGCCAATGTGCCGCGCCTGTCGCTCAATCCTGTCGCGCCGGTGATGCCCGACACCATCATCACCAAGCCACCCAGTGCGGAATTGCGCCCCGACCAGAAAGACGAAGACAGCCTGCCGCCATACGCGGACCTCGACCGCATGCTGCACATGCTGGTGGAGGAAGAGGCGAGCGTCGATGACGTCGTGGCGCGCTACGGTTTTGACCGGGCAGCGGTGGTGCGGATCGAACGGCTGCTGGCGATTGCCGAATATAAACGGCGGCAGGCCCCGCCAGGAGTAAAGCTGGGCACGCGCAATTTCGGCCGCGACCGGCGCTATCCCATCACCCATGGATTCCGCACGGGTTAATGTTTGCTGCGCTGGCGTGGAAGCGGCGCGCGCGCGCGGCCGGGCGTTTCACCGCCGCTGAAGCAGGAATCAGGCGGCCGCGCGGTTGGCCCGACGCGTCGTGCCCGCCTTGCGGTCACGGCTGTCTTTTGCGGCATAGAGTGTCGCATCGGCGGCGGCGAACAGCTCGGTCAGGTTGCGACCGTCCTTGGGTGATACCGCCATCCCGGCGCTGGCACCCAGCGTGATCTGCGCGCTGCCGACATGAAAGGTGGGGACCAACGCGGTCAGCATGCGATGGACGCGCGCGGCGAGCGACGCGGCTTCGGGTCCGGCCACGAGAAGCGCAAATTCGTCGCCGCCCAGCCGGGCGAGCATCGCGTCCGCGCCCACCGCGCGCTGCATCCGCGCGGCAATCTGCACCAGCAGCGAATCGCCCGCCGCATGGCCGTGACGGTCGTTGACGGCTTTGAAACCGTCGAGATCAATGAGCGCAAGGCCGACCATCGCGTCGGGCGCGGCAAAGGCATCTTCGGCGAGTTCAACCAGCGCGCGGCGGTTGAACAGCCCGGTCAGCGGATCGGTGTTTGCCTGTTCACGCAGCCGGTGTTTGAGCAGCATCAGGTCGAGCAGCTGGCGGTGCTGGTCTGCAATCATCCGCACCAGAAAGAGCGTGGCGATGGCAACAAAGGCCCCGGCCACGCGGTCGAGCTCGCTGCCGAACAGCATCAGCGCAGTCGCGATCGGCGTAATACCGCCGGCAAGATTGGCATAGGACACCATGCGGATGGCGGCGACACTGAACGCCGTCGTCAGCGAACCCATGGCGATGAACATGGGGAAATAGCTTTGCTGCTCCGGCGCGGCATAGTGCCAGCTGGCGATGCACCAAAACGAACACAGCGCACAGATGGCGCAGGACAGCAGCGCCGTGCGCACAATCTGCCGCCGCGCTGCATCGGCAGCGATGCACTTGCCGCGCTGCGTCAGCCACCACAGCAGCCGCAGCCCCGCGCCGACAATGACAAAGCAGGGGATGCCGATCCGCACCAGCCAGGGCGCGGAAGCATCGGCCGCCAGCATTGCTGTAAAGACGACCAATATGATCGTGAGGTAGACGGTCGGCAGCCGCTGCTGCAGTTGCTCATAGCGAAGCAACGCCACTTCATCGCGGATTTCCGCCGGAATCGGCGGCCAAATCTGGTTCCGGAGTGTTTGCAGCCCAGCCATGCTGCTCGCATAGGCCGTTAAGGAAAACAAAGCGTAAAACCGAAGACCCGTTTGCTAACGGATTCGCATTGGAATGAAACATTGGCAGTCGCCCTCGCGCTGCCCCAAAAACCCGCTATAGGCGCTGCCCATGACTGTCGTGACCCGTTTTGCTCCTTCACCCACCGGCCATTTGCATGTCGGCAACGTCCGCACCGCGATTCACAACTGGATGTGGGCCAGGAAGCACGGCGGCCGCTTTCTGCTGCGCATCGACGACACCGACGGCGAACGGTCGCGCGAGGAATTTGTCGAAGGCATCCGCGCCGATCTGGCCTGGCTGGGCCTGACCACCGACGGCGAGGAACGGCAGTCGGCCCGTTTTAGCCTCTATGAGCAATCGTTTGAACGGCTAAAGGCGGCGGGACGCGTCTATGCCTGCTACGAAACACCCGAAGAACTCGACATCCGCCGCAAGATATTGCTGTCGCGCGGTCTGCCCCCGGTTTACGAGCGCAAGCCCGCCGATGCGCCGGTGCCAACAGGCATCGCGCCGCACTGGCGCTTCCACCTCGACCATGATGCGCCGATTGTTTGGGACGATCTGGTGCGCGGCCCCCAGCATTTCGACCCCAAATTGCTGTCCGACCCCGTCGTGCGCCGCGCCGACGGCAGCTGGCTCTATCTCCTCCCCAGCGTGATCGACGATATCGATATGGGCATTACCCATGTCGTGCGCGGCGAGGACCATGTGTCGAACACCGCGGCGCAGGTGCAGATGTTCACGGCGCTCGGCGCCGCGCCGCCGGTATTTGCGCACGAGGCGCTGCTGGTGGGGACCGAGGGCAAGCTGTCCAAGCGCCTCGGCGCGCTGGGAATGGACCATTTTCGCGAGACCGGTATCGAGCCCATCGCGCTGCTCGCGCTGCTGGCGCGGCTCGGGACGAGCGACCCGGTCGAGCCGGTGACCGAAGTAGCGCCGCTCATTGCCAGCATCGATTTTGCTCGCTTCGGACGCGCCCCGGCGCGCTTTGACGAGGAAGAACTGGCGTTGCTCAACTCCAAAATCATCCACCAGCTGCCCTATGCGACTGTCGTCGAACGGCTGCCACGCGCGATTTCGGCGGCAGCATGGGACGCAATCCGGCCCAATCTGGCGACCGTTGCGGAATCCGGTGCGTGGGCCGACGTGCTGGCGACCGGATTCCCTCCGCCCGCCGCTGCTCCCGACGATGCCGACCTGCTGCGCGCTGCCGCTGACCTGTTGCCCGGCCTTAACTGGGCCGCCGACCCCTGGCACACGCTGACCGGCGCGCTCAAGGACGCGACGGGGCGCAAGGGCCGCGCGCTGTTCATGCCGCTGCGCCTCGCGCTGACCGGGCGCGACCATGGGCCGGATATGGCGGCGCTGCTGCCACTGATCGGGCAGGAGGAAGCTGTGCGGCGGCTGCGCGTGGCGGCCAACTAAGCCGCGCGTTGCTTTCCGCGAGCGTCAACTTTCCGTAACGACCAAGATGATATATTATCACTCTGTCAATCCGTTTTGGGATTGGCTTCGGTGCCTCGCCGACCCGCGCACAAGACATGCTGGCGGCGGCGCACCGGACCTTTGGCAAGGAGAGATGCCATGAGCCTGATACCCCTGTTGCTGGGCCGCGCGGCGACCCATGCGATCCCCGAAACCGCCGGTCCGGCACGCTACAATCCCGGCGGCGGCCACCGTCCGGTTGTCGGCGCGGTCGCGGTCGGATTGCCCGTCGCGCTGGTGGTTGCGGTGGCGCTGTCGCCGTTTGAAATGCCGATTAAGTTCAAACCCGGTGGGCCGATTGTCATTGATTTCCCGGCTCCGCCGCCGCCCCCGCCACCCGAGGCGAAGGATCCGCCGCCCAACCAGCCGCTGCCGCCGATAACAGCACCGCCCTCGCCGCTGCCGCCGGTCTATGATCCTCCAGTCGCGCAGCCGCCGATGGACGGGCCGCTGCCACCGCCCTTGCCCCCTATTGGCACCGATCCGCCGGTTGCTGACCCGCCAATTCCGGTGCCAGTTCCCCAGTTCATCGAGGCCAAGCTCGATCCGCGTTACAAATCCACTTTCCAGCCCGATTATCCTGCCTATGAACAGCGCAGCGAGATTGAAGGCAGCGTCCGCGTGCGCGTGTTGGTCGGGGCCGATGGCCGGGTGAAGGAGGTCGTCGAGCTGTCGAGCAGCAGCCCTGGCTTCTTCACCGAAACCAAACGCCGCGCGCTCGCCAAATGGCGGTTCAAACCCGCGACGCGCGGCGGCACTGCGGAGGAAAGCTGGGTCACCATGACGGTGCGTTTCGAGCTGAATCGCGGTTGATCTGCGGCGGGCGGGGCCAGCCCGGAACCGCCCCGCCCCCTTGACATTGCCGAGGGAATCGACCAATGGCGCGCGCTACCGGAGCGGCAGCGCGCCAGCGCGCCGCCCTTTTTCGTTTCAACCATCGGCGGCGCGGGGCAATGTCCCGCCCCGCAGCACTGTTTAGGGATTAAGGGTCATGGCCAAGCCGACCACCGTCAAAATCCGGCTGGTAAGCACCGCCGACACGGGCTTCTTCTATGTCACCAAGAAGAACCCGCGCACCATGACCGACAAGATGGTGCAGAAAAAGTACGATCCCGTCGTGCGCAAGCATGTCGAGTTCAAGGAAGCGAAGATTAAGTGACGCATTTCCCCGTGCGCTGAAAGCGCGCGGCCTTGGAAATGTGTCACCCCGGACCTGATCCGGGGTCCAGCACCCAACGGGGCGGCCATGGTGCCGCCCTTTTTCGTTCATGTTCGTCGTCCCGCACTTGATGCGCGGCTTGGCTGCTTCCTGTGCTGT
The DNA here is from genome assembly GCF_057220455.1 of Sphingopyxis sp. sgz302558. Taxonomy (NCBI): domain Bacteria; kingdom Pseudomonadati; phylum Pseudomonadota; class Alphaproteobacteria; order Sphingomonadales; family Sphingopyxidaceae; genus Sphingopyxis; species Sphingopyxis sp. sgz302558. The sequence continues at coordinate 382,253 of NZ_JBXPUZ010000001.1, forward strand.
GGCTCAGAAAGTCTAACCCCGTATCAAGTGCGGGGTGACGCGGAATATCACAACCCTCACGCAAACGCCCCCACGCTCTCGATGAATTTGATTACCGAGATCGGCTTCGACACATAGGCCTCGGCGCCGGCCGCGCGGATACGGTCTTCGTCGCCTTTTCCGGCATAGGCGGTCACCGCCATGATGGGCACCGACGATAACTGGGCATCGGCCTTCAGTTGGACGATCAGGTCCATGCCACTGACGTGCGGCAATTGAATGTCCATGATGATGAGGTCGGGCTGCACCTCGCGCGCGCGCGCCAGACAGTCGCGGCCGTCGCGCACCGCGTGGGCGGTATAGCCGTGTGCGTTCAAGAGGTCGCAGAACAGCCGCAGGTTCAGCTCATTGTCTTCGACCACCAATACGGTCTTGCCCATGATATCACGCTACTTTCGCGGCTTGTGTCGCGCGCGGGTTTAGGCGAAGCGGGGGCATGAAACAATCACCCCCGCCCAATGCCGACGATGCGGCGCTGGCGCTGACCGCCTTGGCATGGATTTTGGGCGACGAGGCGCGCGCGGAGCGGTTTTTGGCGCTTACGGGACTGACGCCCGATGCCTTGCGCGGTGCATTGGAAGACCGCGCGACGCAGGCGGCAATCTTAACCTTTCTGACAGGTCACGAAAATGACCTTGTGTCTTGCGCGGCGGCCATCGATAGCGACCCCGCCTTACTCGCTGCCGCGGCGGCCCGACTCGATGGAACCGGATTTTAATGACCCGCCCGCTGATCATCACCGATTGCGACGAAGTGCTGATGCACATGGTCGTGCCTTTCGCGCAGTGGGTCGACGCCGAACATGGCATTGAATTTCGCATCGAGGACGCGAGTTTTGCGGGCGCGCTGAAGCGCAAGGAGTGCGGCACGCCGCTTGAGGCGCTCGAGGTGTGGCCCTTGCTCGACGCCTTTTTCACGCACCAGATGCCGACGCAGACCCCGATTGCCGGGGCGTTGGAGGCCTTGGCCGCGCTGTCCGAGATTGCCGATATCGTCATTTTGACCAATGTGGGGCCGGAGCATCAAGCGCGCCGGGTGGAACAGCTTGCCGGGTACGGCGTGCGTGTTCCGGTAATTGGCAGTCGCGGCGGCAAGGGCGAACCGGTCGCGGCGCTAGTTGCCGAGCGCGCGCCCACGGTCGCGCTATTCATCGACGATCTGGCGCAGCATCATGGTTCGGTCGCCGAACATGCCCCCGACGTGTGGCGGCTGCACATGGTGGGCGAACCCGCCATTGCCGACAAGATCAAGCCCGCGCGCCATGCGCATGCGCGGATCGACAATTGGGCAGAGGCGCGAGACTGGATCGCCACGACTTTGCTCGCGGGTCAGCCCGCCCCCCTCATCGAAACCGTCTGAAAGGACCGCATATGACCGATGTTCCTGCCCGCTTTGCCGAGCTTGGCTTGACCCTGCCCGCCCCTGCCGCGCCGGTGGCTGCCTATGTGCCGGCGGTCGAGTATGGCGGCCTGCTGCATATTTCGGGCCAGCTACCCTTTCTGGACGATGGCAGCTTCGTCACCGGGCGGCTTGGCGATGATGTCGATCTGGCGGGTGGGCAGCATGCAGCCAAGCGCTGCGGGGTGATGCTGATTGCACAGATTGGCGCGGCGCTGGGGGGCGACTTTTCGAGGGTTGAACGCATTGTCAAGCTGGGCGTGTTCGTCAATTCCACTCCCGATTTCACGGACCAGCCGCAGGTCGCCAATGGAGCGTCCGAGCTGATGGAGGCGGTGTTCGGCGCAAGCGGCAAGCACGCCCGCAGCGCGGTCGGTGTCGCTGTGCTGCCGCGCGGTGCAGCGGTGGAGATTGACGCCATCGTTGCGGTGCGCCCGGCGTAAGGCAGCATGGCTGAGGCCGATCGCCTCACCCTGAAAATCGGCAGCGGCGTCGCCGACGTTCCGGCCGCCGCGTGGGACGCGTTGCACGATGGAAGCAATCCGTTCGTCAGCCACGCTTTCCTAGCCTTGCTCGAAGAATCGGGCAGCGTTGGCCCTGGCACCGGGTGGCAGGCCGCGCCGCTGATGGTTGAGGATGCGGGGGGCAGGTTGCTCGCCGCCGCGCCCGCCTATGTGAAGGGGCACAGCCAAGGCGAATATGTGTTCGACCACAGCTGGGCCGACGCTTGGCACCGCGCGGGCGGTGATTATTACCCCAAGCTGCAGCTTGCCGTGCCCTTCACCCCTGTCCCCGGACCACGCTTGCTGGGGCGCGATGCCGATGCACTTGCGCTACTGGTGCATGGGGCGGAAGCGGTAGTGCGGGGCAACAGCCTGTCATCGGCGCACGCAACCTTTGTCGCGCCTGACCAGATGCCGCTGTTCGAACGCGCCGGCTGGCTGCCGCGGCGCGACATCCAATTTCATTTCACCAACCCCGGCTACCGCGATTTTGATGATTTTCTCGAAACGCTAACCTCTGCGCGGCGCAAGCAACTGAAGAAGGAGCGTGCGCGGGCCAGCTCAGGATTGACGCTGGAGAATCGCAGTGGCGCGGAGCTGACACCCGCCGATTGGGACGCCATGTGGTATTTTTACCAGGATACCGGTGCGCGGAAATGGGGCCAGCCCTATCTGACGCGCGCCGCCTTCGACCTGTTAGCCGAGCGGATGATGGACCGCATCATTATGTCGTTGGCCTATGATGGCACCGCGGCAGTGGCAGGCGCGCTTCACTTTATCGGCGGCGACACGCTCTATGGCCGCTATTGGGGCGCGCGCGCCGACATCCCCTTCCTGCATTTTGAGCTTTGCTATTATCAGGCGATCGACATCGCCATTGCACGCAGACTGAAGACGGTCGAGGCGGGAGCGCAGGGCGGGCATAAGCTCGCGCGCGGCTATGCCCCCGTTGCCACTTGGTCAGCGCATTATATCGCCGATCCCGGGTTTCGCCGCGCGGTGGGCGAATTTCTGGAGCGCGAGCGCGCCGCCGAGGAAGTCGAAGCCGACTGGCTAGCGCGGCATTTGCCCTATCGCAAGGCTTAGGCCGCGTAGCGGCGTGCTTCTTCCACGGGACGGCGGGCAGTTTCGTCGAGCCAGGCGCGCGCCTGACGCTGTGCTTCGGCGATTTCCTCGCGGCTCATTTCGGCCGAGACGTCGGCGCGGCACTGCTGGCCTTCGCGGTTGCCAGCCAGCGCAGCCAAGTTGAACCATTTGTGTGCCTGGATGAGGTCGACATCGACCCCGCCGCTGCCGGTGGAGAAAGCGATGCCGAGGTCGAAATAGGCCGCCGCTTCGCCACGTGCGGCCCCCGCCAGGCTGCCTTCGACCAGATACTGCGCGCTCTTCATGCTGTTGGCCATGTGCCGTCCCCCCCAAGCCCGAACACACCGGGCTGACAGAGGGAAATTTGCCGAGCGTGGTCAACAAAAGGTTAACGCCGCTAGCAGAAATTTTGATTTCGGTATTAACTGTATGAAAAAAAGTTGTTTAATCCGTTAACCAACCGGCCAATTGTCGATCAATCGGGTGCGCCCGAGGCGCGCCGCAGCCAGCAGGCGCGCCGGTTCACGCCAAGTTTCGAGCCGTTGGAGCGTGACCGCATCGGCGAGCGCAATATAGTCGATGCTTTCAAAGCCGCCCGCCAAAATGGTAGCTTCGGCGCCCGCCAATGCTTCCGCGACAGGGGTCCCCGCCGCAATTGCGCCCGCGGCTTCCTTAAGCGCGCGCGGAAAGGCCGCTGCCGCAGCGCGCTGCCCTTCTGACAGATATGCATTGCGCGACGAACGGGCGAGCCCGTCGGCCTCGCGCACGATAGCGACGCCGTGCACCGCAACCGGCAGGTCGAGGTCGGCGGTCATCCGGCGGATGATGGCGAGTTGCTGCCAATCCTTTTCACCGAACAGCGCGATGTCGGGCTGAACCTGGTTGAAGAGTTTGGTGACCACGGTCGCCACGCCGTCGAAATGGCCGGGCCGCGCCGCGCCGCAAAAATCATCACCGAGCCCCGCGACTGCAATATGGGTAGCATGACCCGCCGGATACATGGCGGCGACATCGGGGGCCCACAGCAGCGACACCCCGGCATCGATCAGCAGCGCCGCATCGCGGGCCTCGTCACGCGGATAGGCGGCAAAATCCTCATTCGGTCCAAACTGGGTCGGATTGACGAAGATAGAGACCGCGACATGATCGGCCTTGCGCCGTGCCTCAGCGACCAGCGCCAGGTGCCCATCGTGCAGCGCGCCCATTGTCGGCACCAGCGCCAGTGTCGCCCCCTCCGTGCGCAAATGCCGTACGGCGCTACGCAGCGCGCTCACTTCACGGATGATTTGCACCGCTTCGCCTGCTCCTCTAACACCAAGCTCGTCCAACCCGCGCGGACTTTTAAGCCCGCAAGTTACAAAGCCGCAATGCCCATGAACCCAGCTAGCCCGCATGTCATCCTGTTCGCCAACGAGAAAGGCGGGACAGGCAAATCGACCTGCGCAGTGCATTTTGCTGTGGCCTTGTCCGCCATGGGGTGGCGCGTCTCGGGCATCGACCTTGATTCGCGCCAGCGCACCTTTCACCGCTATCTGGAAAACCGCCAGCGCACGGCGGCGCGGCGCGACATTGATTTGCCCAGTCCACGCTTTGACGTGTTCAATGGCGATTCGATTGCAACGCTGGACAATCAGTTGGGCACGCTGTCGGCTGACTGCGATTATTTGGTCATCGACACGCCGGGTCGCGATGACAAATTCACCCGTTATCTGGCAACGCGCGCTGATACATTGGTTACTCCCATCAACGACAGCTTTATCGATTTCGACCTGATCGGCGAGGTGGACCCGGAGGATTTTCGCGTCATCCGCCCCAGCTTCTATTCCGAGCTGATCTGGGACACGCGCAAAGCGCGCGCCAAGGCGGATGGGCGCACCATCGATTGGGTCATCCTGCGCAACCGCTTGCAGCATGTCGAAGCGCGCAACATGCGCCGCGTCGGCGATGCCCTGGACCAGCTGGCGCGGCGCGTTGGCTTTCGTGTGATCCCCGGGCTGGGCGAGCGGGTGATTTACCGCGAACTGTTTCCGACCGGGCTGACTTTGCTCGACAAGGCGCATTTGGGCGGCCTTGCCATTGCACATGTGGTCGCGCGTCAGGAATTGCGCGAGGCGCTGGCGGGACTTAACCTGCCGCAGCGCGAACGCATGCACCCCGATGGCGATTTGTTCGCACCGCCGGTCGCCGCGGACTAGGCCAAGGTCGCTAGCAGCATCGCGGTTTGCAACAGCAGAATCAGCATGGCCTCGGCGCGCAAGCGATAATCGGGACGGTCAGTCTCAAACATTAGCGGGAGCATGGCGCCAACAGCGTGGCGTGTCGCAGCCAAGCCCGCCCGATCTGGCGCCGTTTTGGTATACCAAGCAAAAATCCTGCCAGATTGACCTTTGCCGCGCCGCTGGGGTAACGCAGCGCCAATTCAATTCAGGCAGCAAGCAATTCCATGGCCGACAGCGAAATCACCACTTCCGCGTCCAGCAGCACGCATGGCGTTGCCGAAAATGTCGCACACGCGCACGAGGATGCCGTGCGCGGCAACGGCCTTGCCGTCATCAGCATCGCCAAAAGCTATGACAAGCGTGTTGTTCTGTCCGATGTTTCGCTATCGGTTGCAAAGGGCGAGGTTGTTGGCTTGCTCGGCCCCAATGGCGCAGGGAAGACCACTTGTTTCTATTCGATCATGGGGCTGGTCAAACCCGATGCTGGGCGCATCATGCTGGACGGCGCCGACATTACGCAACTGCCAATGTATCGCCGCGCGATTTTGGGGCTGGGCTACTTGCCCCAGGAAACTTCGATATTTCGCGGGCTGACGGTTGAACAAAATATCGCGTCGGTGTTGGAGCTAAGCGAACCTGACAAGGCGGCGCGATCCGAAAAGCTGGAGCGGCTGCTCGACGAATTCGGCCTGACGCGATTGCGCGAATCGCCGTCGATGGCGCTGTCAGGGGGCGAGCGCCGCCGCGCCGAAATTGCCCGCGCGCTGGCCGCCGACCCGTCAATCATTTTGCTCGATGAACCCTTTGCCGGCATCGATCCGTTATCGATCAGCGATATTCGCGATCTGGTGGCAGATTTGAAGACGCGCGGCATCGGCGTGCTGATCACCGACCATAATGTGCGCGAGACGCTGGAACTCGTCGACCGCGCCTGCATTATTTATGACGGCAAGGTGCTGCTCGCTGGGTCACCCGCCGAGCTGGTGGCTGACGCGGATGTGCGGCGGCTGTATCTGGGCGAAAGTTTTTCGCTGTGAGCCGATCCGGGCGCGGCAGCTGACGGCGGAGTAACCAAGGATGGCGCTCGGTCCCCGCCTTGACCTTCGCCAGAGCCAAGCGCTGGTGATGACGCCGCAGCTGCAGCAAGCAATCAAGCTGCTCGCGCTGTCCAACCTCGAGCTTGAAGATTATCTCAGCGACGCGTTGGCCGCTAACCCGCTGCTCGAGATGGATGGCGGCAGCGGCGACGCCGACAGCGAGGTGAACGACGACACTGCATTCGAGGCACCGACCGTCGCAAATGATGGTGCGGCCGATACGATGCTGAGCGGTGATGCGCCGGTAGCCGACGATCTGGACGTCGATTTCGGCACCGAAACCTTTCACCACGATAGCCTGAGCGACAGTGCAGTGTCCGGCGGTGGTGATGGCGAAGGCGTGGATTTCGATGGCTTTGCCTGTCCTGAAGGCAGCTTGTGTGACCATTTGCTGGCGCAGGCCGGCCAGCGGTTTTCGGGGCTGGACCTGCTGATTGCCGAACAGATTATCGGTCTGATCGACGAGACCGGTTATTTACGGGCCGATATTACCGAACTGGCGGACAGGCTGGGGGTGGCGCGCGCGGCGGTCGAGGCAATGCTGGCCGAGGTGCAGCGCTTCGACCCCAGCGGCGTGGGCGCACGCGACCTCGCCGAATGCATTGCCATTCAGGCGCGCGAGGCCGACCGTTATGATCCCGCCATGGCGACGCTGATTGCGCACCTCGACTTGCTGGCGAAGGGTGCCCTGCCCCAGTTGAAGCGCATCTGCGGTGTCGATGATGAGGATATGGCAGACATGATCCGCGAACTGCGCGGCTATGACCCGCGCCCGGGGCTGCGGTTCGGGACCGTCACCGCTGAGCCGGTGGTTCCCGATGTATTTGTGCGGCCGGTCAAATCCGGCTGGGCCATTGAAATCAACGGCGCGACGCTGCCGCGGCTGTTGGTCAATCGCCGCTATTATACCGAACTGACCAAAGGCGCGGCGACGCAGAGCCGCGCGTGGCTTTCAGAGCAGCTTGCCGAGGCCAACTGGTTGGTGCGCGCGCTCGATCAGCGCCAGCGCACCATCGTCAAGGTCGCTAGTGAAATTGTGAAGCAACAGGATGGCTTTTTTCGCAACGGGGTGAGCGCTATGCGCCCGCTGACACTGCGGCAAGTGGCTGAGGCCATCGGCATGCACGAATCGACCGTCAGCCGCGTCACCAGCAACAAATATCTGTCCTGCCCGCGCGGCGTGTTCGAGCTCAAGTATTTCTTTTCGAGCGGGATTGCCGCGACTGACGGCGAAGGGGCAGCATCGGCGGAGGCGATCAAGAGCCGTATCCGCGCACTGATCGAGGGCGAAGATGGCAAGGCGATCCTGTCCGACGATGCTATTGCCGCGCTGCTGGGGAAGGAGGGGCATGACATTGCCCGGCGCACAGTGGTCAAATATCGCGAGGCGATGGGGATTGGCTCGTCGGTCCAGCGGCGGCGACAGAAAGCGCTTGCTGGCTGATTTTTGTTCACGCCGAGGGCATGAACCCCAACAAAGCCGCGGTTCATGTCTTGGTTGCGGTTGACAATCACCGCTTTGCCCCATAGGTGCGCCGCTTCGCGTGCAACGCCATATATTCGGAACCAGCCATGAAGATTCGCAACAGCCTGAAATCGCTGAAGGACCGCCACCGGGACAACCGCGTGATTCGCCGCCGTGGCCGGACCTATGTGATCAACAAGACCAACCGCCGGTTCAAGGCGCGCCAGGGCTAATGCCGCTGGCCGGGGCATATTTGCCCCGCCCGCTATTGTTGAAAAGCGTTACGCCGTCGGAAGATTCCGGCGGCGCTTTCGCGTGGTTGCGCGCATGATCGCCCGCTGTGTCATCTTTGACGTTGGCAAAGTGCTGTTCCAGTGGGACTTGCGTCATTTGTTCACGAAACTGATCGCCGATCCCGCCGAACTCGAATGGTTTGTAGCGCATGTCGTCACGCCCGAATGGCATTTCCAGCACGACGCCGGGCGCCCACTGGCCGAGATGGTGCACGAGTTGAAGGCTGAATTTCCTGCGCATGCCGCGTTGATCGACGCTTATGCGACGCGGTTCAACGAGACCATCCCAGGGCCCGTGCCGGGCAGCCTAGAGCTGGTTGAGCGGCTCGACGCGGCGGGCGTGCCTTTGTTCGCCATCACCAATTTCGGGCATGAATTCTGGGAAATGTTCCGTCCGACCCAGCCGGTGTTTGACCGCTTTCAGGGCATTATTGTGTCGGGGACAGAGAAGCTGGTGAAGCCCGACCCGGCGATCTACGCGTTAGCTATCCAACGATTCGGCATTGACCCGGCAGGCGCATATTTCATCGACGACATTGCCGCCAATGTGGCCGGAGCGGAGTCGCTGGGAATTGCGGGGCATCACTTTGTCGACGCTTCCGAGTTAGCCCGCGACCTTGCGGCGCGCGGCTATTTGCCGGACTGAGCTGTCCCCTACTTCTCCACCCCCAGCTGCGTCAGCACGAAGGCAAATTCCTCGGCATCTTCGCGCAATGCGCCCCAGCGACCCGATTTGCCGCCGTGACCCGCGCCCATATTGGTGCGTAGCAGCAGCGTTGCGTCATTTGTCCGGCGCGCGCGGAGCTGGGCAACCCATTTGGCGGATTCCCAATAGGTCACGCGCGGGTCGTTGAGACCCGCCGAAACGAGCATTGGCGGATAGGCTTTGGTCCCCACATTTTCATAAGGGCTGTATGACAGCATATAGTCGAACGATGCCTTGCTGGTGATCGGATTGCCCCATTCGGGCCATTCGCCCGGCGTAAGCGGCAGCGTGTCGTCGGTCATCGTGTTGATAACATCGACGAAGGGCACCCCCGCGAGCACGGCACCCCACAGTTCGGGCGCCTCGTTATAGACCACGCCCATAACCTGTCCGCCCGCCGAGCGGCCTTCGATACTGATCTTGCCCGCGCTTGTATAATTCTCCGCGATCAAGCCGCGCGCCACGTCTATGAAATCATTGAAGGTATTTTTGCGCTCGAACATCTTACCGGCGAGATACCACTTGCGCCCCAGATCATCGCCGCCGCGCACATGCGCGATGGCGTAGATCATACCGCGATCAACCAGGCTGAGGCGGCTCGTCGAAAAGCCCGGCGGCACGCGATAGCCATAGCTGCCATAGGCATAGAGGTGAAGCGGCGCCGAGCCGTCGCGCTGTAGCCCTTTTTTGTACATCAGCGATACCGGCACCATGGTGCCGTCACGCGCCTTCAAGCTAACCCTTTCGGTTATATACTGGCTCGCGTCATACCCCGAAGGGATTTCCTGGACCTTTAGCGTCGCGAGCGTTTTCGCCTTCACGTCATAATCATAAACTGTATCTGGCGTGATCATCGATTCATAATCGATGCGCAATTTGTCCTGATGATATTCGGGATTGTCGCCCAACCCTGCAACATAGGTCGTTTCAGGAAATTTGATTCGTCCCGCCACCGTCGGCGCGGCATAGCTGCGCAAGTCAATCTGGTCCAAGCCACCCTCGCGCGTCTCAAGCACGAAATAGTCCCGAAAAATGGATAGGTCGGTGATGTAGACATCGTCTGACCCGGCGATCAGCGTCGTCCAATTATCGGGCGTATCAAGGCTGGCGGTGGCAACACGGAAATTGGGATGTTCGTCGTTGGTGAGGATATAAAGCGTTTTCTCACGCACATCGACGCTGTATTCGCGGCCTTTTTGTCGTTTCGACACTAGCATAGGCTGCGCATTCGGTTCGTCGACAGGGAGCAAATAAACCTCACTGGTTTCATTGTCGCCGGTGGCGATGACGATATAGTCGTCGGCGGCGGTGGTGCCGATGCCGACGCCGAAGCCAGGGTCGGCTTCCTTGAAAATCTGCACATCTTCGCTTTGTTTGGTGCCGATGACGTGCATCCAAACATTGTCGGTGCGCCAATTTTCGTTGGCGAGGCCATAGAGCAACACATTGTTGTTTTCAGCCCAGACCAGCGACGACAATGTGCCAGGTATTACATCGGCTAGCATCGCCCCGGTCGTCAGATCACGAAAACGAACCTCGAAGCGTTCGGAGCCATTATCGTCGACGCTGAACGCCAGCAGCTTGCCGTTGGGACTGACCGAGAAGGCGCCAAGGCGGAAATATTCCTTGCCCTCGGCTAGCGCGACCTCGTCTAAAATCAGCTGCGCATCGCCGCCCGAGACAGGCTTGCGATACCATTTCTTATATTCGGCACCCTCCTCATATTCGACCCAATAGAGGTAATCACCATCCTTTTGGGGCACGCTGGCGTCGGCTTCCTTGATGCGTCCACGCATCTCCTGAAACAACCGCTCGGTGAGCGCCGCATGCGGTTTCATCACCGCATCGAAATATGCGTTTTCGGCATTCAGATAATCGAGCACCGGCTGGTCATCGATCTTGGGGTAACCCTGATCCTTGAGCCAGTGGTAATTGTCGACCATCGTTACGCCGTGGCGCACCATATTGTGCGGGATTTTCTTGGCAATTGGGGGCTGGACGGGTGATGCGGTCGGTTCGGTCATGGGGGCTTTCTGGGCAAGGGCAGGGGCCGAAAAGGCGGCAGCGACGGCAAGGGCAAAGATGGCTGTAGCACGCATCAATTCAGGCTCCGGCAGGATCAACCGCCGGTCATTGGCACAATCTGCCGCAGTGCGGCTAGCGGATTTTTCCGGCTGCGATAAAGGCGGCGCGCCTAATACAGGCGCGAATGCTGACCGCCTTGAACCGGGATGGCGGCACCGCTAATAAAGCTCGATTGGTCAGAGAGCAGAAATTCGATCGCGTCGGCGACGACGTGCGATTCGCCGAGCTTTCCCGATGCGGTATATCGTTCGAGCAGCTTTTCGAACAGCGCCGGTTCGGCTTCGGCATAGGGATCCACCATTTCCGAATGGCAATAGCCGGGGCAGATGGCGTTCACGCGGATGCCCGCCTGCGCATAATCGATCGCGGCGGTCTTGGTCAGACCAATGACGCCCCATTTGCTGGTCACATAGCCGCAATTGCCAATGTCGCCGCCGTTCAGGCCGTACATCGACGAAATGTTGATAATCGAACCGCCGCCGCTCGCGAGCATTGCAGGGATTTGAGCGCGCATGCTGGCGAAGACCCCGGTCAGGTTGATGTCGATGACGCTGTGCCAGTCCTCGTCGGAAAAGTCGGCGACCGGCTTAAACATACCGCCTGTTATGCCCGCATTGTTCACCGCGCCGTCGAGCCGCCCAAAGCGATCAACAGTTTTCGCGACCATCGCATCGACATCGGCCTGAACCGTGACGTCGCTTTGGATGAACATTCCTTCGCCGCCGGCCGCTTCCATTTGCGCAACCACGGCATGGCCCTGTTCCTCGCGCCGCCCGGTGATGGCGACCTTGGCGCCCTTGCTGGCCAGCGACACCGCCGCGGTCGCGCCAAGGCCCGATGTCGCCCCCGTGATCAGGACGACCTTGTTCTGGAAACCGCTCATGATTCTCTCTCCGCTGCTTTGCCGGGCAGCAAAGGCTGTGGTGGTGAGCCGCCCCGCGGGACTATGCGGACGCGGCAACACCGTGGCAAATGCTTTCCCTTGGAGCGTGCGGCAGCTATGCTGCCACCATCAACGCAACAGTCTGGAACCCCATGTCGCCACATTCTGCCCGCCTTGCCGCACTGCGCGCGCAGCTCACCGCCGACGGCCTCGATGGCTTCGTCGTCCCCATCAGCGACGAACATATGTCCGAATATGTCGGCGACTATGCGCAGCGGCTGGCGTGGTTGACGGGCTTTGGCGGGTCGGCGGGGACGGCGGCGGTGCTGGCCGACAAGGCGGCGATGTTCACCGACGGGCGCTATACGTTGCAAGTTCGCCAGCAGGTGAGCGGCGCGGATTATGACTATGTCGATGTGCCGGTGTCGAGCGTGGCGGCGTGGCTGGCCGACAATGTGTCGGCGGGACAGCGGATTGGCTATGATCCATGGCTGCACGGCGTTGACTGGGTAAAATCGACCGCCGCCCAGCTCGCCGCCAAGAGGGCCGAGTTGGTCGCAGTGGCGCGCAACCCCATCGATGCGGTGTGGAACGACCGCCCCGCGCCCAGCGCCGCGCCGGTGGCGGTGCACAGCGATGCGCTGGCGGGGCAGAGCGCGAGCGCCAAGCGCGCCACCATCGCGGACTGGCTGAAGGCCGAGGGGCTGGACGCGACCGTGATGACCGCGCTCGATTCGGTCGCCTGGACGTTCAACCTGCGCGGGGCGGATGTGGCGCGGACGCCGGTGGGGCTGGCCTTTGCCATCATCCACGCCGACGCGACCGCCGATTTGTTCATCGCGCCCGACAAAGTGACTGACCCGGTGCGCCAGCATTTGGGCAATAGTGTGCGGCTGCACGATTATGGTGCGTTGACCGCGGCATTGGCGGCGATGCAGGGCAAGCGCGTTGCCACCGACCCCGAGCGCGCGGTCGCGGCGATCTTTAAGGCGCTGGAGGATGGCGGAGCGACCATCGTGCGCCGCCGCGACCCTGCCGTGCTACCCAAGGCGTGCAAGAATCCTGTCGAGATCGCCGGCATGAAAAATGCCCATGTACGCGACGGCGTTGCGGTGACGCGTTTCCTGCGCTGGCTGGAGGGCGCCACCCCGGCGGGCGGGCTGACCGAGGCAAGCGTTGCCGACAAGTTGCGCGGCTTTCGTGAGATGAGTGGCGATTTGAGAGATTTATCGTTCGACACAATCTCCGCAGCGGCGGGCAATGCGGCGAGCCCGCATTACCGCTTCGACCCGGAAAATAGCGCGCCTTTGCCAATGCAGGGGATTTACCTCGTTGATTCGGGTGGCCAATATCCCGATGGCACGACCGATATCACGCGCACCGTCGCGATTGGCGAGCCAACCGCGGAAATGAAACGGCGCTTCACGCAGGTGTTGAAGGGTCATATCGCGCTCGCCACTGCGCGCTTTCCGGTTGGCACGCGCGGCAGCCAGCTCGACACGCTGGCCCGGCAATTTCTATGGGCAGACGGGGTCGATTATGCGCATGGCACCGGCCACGGCGTCGGCACCTATCTGGCGGTACACGAAGGGCCCGCGCGCATTGCCAAGCCATCGGGCGGGCAAGCTGGGACCGAAGAGCCGCTGCACGCGGGGATGATTCTGTCGAACGAGCCTGGTTATTATAAGACCGGCGAATTTGGCATCCGCATCGAAAATCTGGTGCTGGTGGTACCCGCGCCGCTGGCCGATGCTGAACAGCCGATGCTGGCATTTGAAACCATCACATTCGCCCCGATCGACAAGACTTTGATCGACGCGGCGCTGATGTCGCCTGCGGAAATTGCCTGGTTCAATGCCTATCACGCCGATGTTTTTGCCAAGTTGGCACATGGAATGAATGATGAAGAGCTGGATTGGTTAAGAAGCGCGACAGCTCCGCTCGGCATCGCGCAGCCAGCGCTCGCCGCCTGAACCCGTCATGGATGATCGCTTTCACGCCGTCCCCAAGGCGCAGTTCCGCATGCAGCATGATGCGCGCGTGCGCTTCAACGAGCTCGACCGCACCGGTGTGGTCTATAGCAGCAACTATCTGGTCTATGCCGATCTTGGCTTGACCGAATATTTCCGTGCACTGGGCGAAGGATTGCCCGAGCAATATTTCCAGCAATATCTGACCGATATTGTCGTGGTGAATGCCGAAATTGATTATCATGCCCCGGCGCGGCTGGACGAGATCGTTACCATCGGCGCGCGCGTGGCCTGGTTCGGACGCGATCAATTCACGCTGCATTGCGGGATGTTCCGTGGCGACGAGCGGCTGTGCGACGTCACGCTGACCTTTGCCCACGTCGGCCTGGACAGCGGCGAAACCGAGCCATTGCCCGGTAGCTTTATCGCCGAGGTGCGGCGATTCGAAGCGATAATGCCCGACCAGAGCTAAAGGAGCGCCGGCGGAGGGCGCCGCGCCCAAGAAAAAAGGGCCACCCGAGGGTGGCCCTGTGAAAGTTTTGGGAGAGGATGCCTGAAAGGCAAGGCTGATATTGCAGTGCAGCATTCATTGTGCAACTGCGAAATGCACATTCACAATTGCAGAATTTGCAATCGCATTTTAGCAAGCAGCGGCGTTCGGTGCCGGTTTATCCTGAGCAGATGGGAATGACGGCTTGCGCATCAATGTCTGGCAACGCCGCGCCGAATCGCCTAAATCATGGTCATGCGCATGTTTGGCAATTGGGATGTAGCGGGCGGGGCGAGTGATTTCTGGGCCTATATCCGTGAACCACGCCCACACCGCTGGCCGCTGCTCGGCGTTGCGGCCGCACTGGCGGCGGTTGTTTTCTGGGGTTTTTCCGAGAAACTGATCCGTTACGATCCGCCCCGCGCGAGCATCGTCTATTTCGAGAGCTGGAAGGCCGATCGCAGCGATGCCGAAGTGCGCGCCGACTGGATCGCGCGCGCCAAGGAAACCACCCGGCGCAACGCCGAGCGGCGGCGCAATTACCAGGAACTCGCCAAGTCGCTTGGCATCGAATATGATTCGACCGAGGCCGACAAGCTGACGCGCGAGACATTGGGGGCCGAAGCCGACGCAATTGGCAAACGGCCCGAAGTCAAGCGATCCACCCTGGCCGAGCGCGCCGCGCGCGGCGCACCACCGCCGCGTTGAGCAAGGCCGCAGACCCGGATGACGCCCGCTGGATGGCAGCCGCGTTAGCGCTGGCGGCGCGCGGGACAGCGCGGACGACCCCCAATCCCAATGTCGGATGTGTGCTGGTGAACGAAGGCCGAGTCGTCGGGCGCGGGTGGACTCAGCCCGGCGGCCGCCCGCACGCCGAGGCGATGGCGCTGGCCGAGGCGGGAGCGGCGGCGCGCGGTGCCACCGCATATGTCACGCTGGAGCCATGTGCGCATGTCAGCGAGCGCGGGCCTGCCTGTGCGAACAGTCTAATCGCGGCAGGGGTTGCCCGCCTGGTGGCCGCGCTGGCCGACCCTGATGTGCGCACAGCCGGACAAGGTATTGCACGCCTGCATGCCGCCGGTGTGGAGGTGATCGAAGGCATTGGCGACACGGCAGCGCGCGCTAGCATGGCCCCGTGGCTGTCGCGCGTCAGGCGCGGTCGGCCCTTCATCACGCTGAAAATCGCAACTTCACTGGACGGGATGATCGCGCGCGCGGATGGCCAGAGTCGCTGGATCACTGGCGAGCGAGCACGGGCGCATGGACATCTGGAGCGCGCGCGGCACGATGCGATCTTGGTCGGGCGCGGGACTTTGGAAGCCGACGCCCCGCTTCTTGATGTCCGTCTGCGGGGGCTGGAGGGGCGCAGCCCACAGCGACTAGTGCTTACCAGCGGTAGTGCGCCCAAGGGCTGGACTACGGTTGCCAGCCCCGAGGCGACCGATAGGCTGCTCGGCGTCGAATCGCTGCTGGTCGAAGGCGGAGCGCAGACCGCCGCTGCTTTCCTGCGCGCAGGGCGCGTTGACCGGCTGCTGCATTATCAGGCCCCGATCCTGATCGGTGCAGGGCGCAGCGCGCTGTCCGACCTTGGCCTCGACGACCTGGCGGATGCGCACGGACGCTGGCAGCTCAGCGACAACCGGATGCTTGGCAGCGACCGGCTGGCCGTCTACGACGCGGTGCGAGAGGATTGAGCCCAACCATGTTTACCGGCATTATCACCGACATTGGCACCGTTCGCGCGCGCGAGGAGCGTGGCGATTTGCGGCTGGTGATCGGCACCACCTATGACCCGGCCGGCATTGCGATCGGGGCGTCGATCGCCTGTTCGGGGGCGTGCCTGACGGTCGTGGACAAGGGCAGCGACGCCGATGGGCACTGGTTCGCGGTCGATGCCAGCGCCGAGACGCAGGCGCGTACCGCGCCGGGGATGTGGGATGCCGGCGTCCGCCTGAACCTGGAACGCGCGCTGAAAGTCGGCGACGAGTTGGGTGGGCATATCGTTACCGGCCACGTCGACGGGGTGGGCGAAGTGGTCAGCATCGTACCGAGCGGCGACAGCTGGGTGGTCACCATTGCCGCGCCCGCCGAAATCGCGCCCTATCTGGCCGCCAAGGGCTCGGTAACAGTCGACGGCGTGTCGTTGACGGTCAACAGCGTGGCGGATCAGAGCGACGGCCGCGCGCATTTCACGCTGAACATCATCCCGCACACCCGCGCGATGACTACGCTGGACGAAGCAGCACCTGGGCGGCCGGTCAATCTGGAGATCGACGTGCTCGCGCGCTATCTGCAGCGGATGCAGGCGCGGGGTTGACGCGCTGATGTCGGTTCTAGCGCTACAAATTTCGTCATCCCGGACTTGATTCGGGATAACGGGCTCCATTCGCTTGTTATCCCGGATCAAGTCCGGAATAACGAGGATAGGGAATTGCAGGCGCGCGGCTAGCCGTCGGCCCAGTCGGCGGCGAGATCGGGGTCATTGGCGACCATTAACCGCCGCATCGCCAGCCGCGCCACCCGCAGCAGCTCGGCCTTGCGGCGGGCGCTGGCGATTGGCTCGACGGCCGCTTCGCGCACCAGGGCTGCGCCATAGCGATCGGCGATAATCAGCCCCGCCATTTCGGGGCGGTAGGGCGGCGTATCGAGGATCGCGGGATCTAGCCCGTCGGCGAGCGCCCAATAAAAGCGGTCGCACCAGTCGCAATAGTCGGGCCATTTGCCATCGCCGTGCAGGTCGGCGCGGCTGACCTTGACCTCGACTATGCTAATCTGCCCCATGGCATCAATGGCGAGCAAGTCGGCACGGCGCCCGTTGGGCAATGCCACTTCGGGGATAGCCACCAGCCCCGCTTGCGCGAACAGGCGGGTAACACCGCGGCAGACATCTATGGCGGTGATGGATTGGCTTGCTGGTTGAGCCAAAGATTCCCCCTACCCCGCTTGCCCTGGCTCCCGATGGGTCGCTGTCGAAGGGCTGTCCTTTATTACCACCATCGACAGAAAGAACGGTCCTTCGACACGCTCAGGACGAACGGTTTTGATGGCCTAGCAGTGCTCAGAACGGCACATCATCATCGAGATCGTCGTCAAACGGTGCGCGGCCGCCCGACCCGCCCCCGCTGCCGCCCGACGGCGCTCCGCCGCCTTGATCCCAGCTGCTGCCGCCACTGCCGCCGCCATTGCCCCAGCCGTCGTTGCTGCGCGCGCCGCCGCCGGGTGCGCCATCGAGCATAGTCAGCGCTCCGCCCATGCCCGCGACCACGACTTCAGTGGTATAGCGGTCATTGCCGTCGCGGTCCTGCCATTTGCGGGTGCGCAAGGATCCTTCGATATAAACCTTGCTGCCCTTTTTCAGATAGCGTTCGACCACGCCGACCAGCCCGTCGCCATTGATAACGACATTGTGCCATTCGGTGCGCTCCTTGCGCTCGCCCGACATGCGGTCCTTCCACTGTTCGGACGTGGCAATGCGAATGTTGGCGATTTTGCCGCCGTTCTGAAAAGATTTGATTTCGGGATCGGCCCCCAGATTGCCGATCAAAATGACTTTATTGACGCTGCCAGCCATGGCCCCGTTTGCTCCCCTTTGGAAATTTGATGGGATTCACCCTAGCCCAAGGGCGACCGCTGTCCAGTAGGTGATGCCTGCCGCCACATAAGCGAGCAGAAAAAGATAGCCCACCATGAACAGCGGCCATTTCCACCCGCCCGTTTCGCGGCGCGTGACGGCGATGGTCGAGATGCATTGCGGCGCGAACACGAACCAGGCGAGGAAGGCAAGCGCGGTGGCCAGCGACCATTTGCCCGCCAGCGTATCACCCAGCGCGGTTGCCATGGCTTCCTCGTCATCCCCCGCATCGACCGCATTGGCGGTGGCGAGCGCGGCGACCGCTACCTCGCGCGCTGCCATGGCGGGAATCAGTGCGAGGGCAATGTCGTGGTTGAAGCCGATAGGCTTGACGACGACTTCCAACCCCGAAGCGATGCGGCCAGCGACGCTGTAATCAACCTGGCTGACCTCGCTGCCCGGTGGCACCTTCGGATAAGTGAGGAGCAGCCACAGGACGACCGTGGTGGCAAGAATGATGGTCCCGGCGCGGCGCAGGAAGGCCCAGGCGCGCTGCCACAGGCCCAGCAGAACATCGCTCGCACGCGGCATTTGATAGCGCGGCAATTCCATCATCATACCCGCCGTATTCCCCTTGGTGACCGTGCGGCGCAGCACCAGCGCGACGAGCAACGCGCCGACGATGCCAAACAGATAGAGGCCAAACAGCACCAGCCCCTGCACTCCCACAGGCGAGCCGCCCACATTAGTTGCGGGAATGAAGGCGGCGATAATGACCGCATAAACAGGCAGCCGTGCTGAACAGGTAATCAGCGGGGCGACGAGGATGGTAGTCAACCGGTCCTGCGCATCAGGCATGGCGCGTGTCGCCATGATGCCGGGGATGGCGCACGCAAAGCTGGACAGCAGCGGAATGAAACCGCGCCCCGACAGGCCGACCTTGGCCATCAATCCGTCCATCAGAAAGGCCGCGCGCGTCATATAACCCGACGCCTCGAGCAACAGGATGAAGAGGAACAAGATCAGAATTTGCGGCAGAAACACAACCACCGAGCCGACCCCGCCGAGCAAACCTTCGACAATCAACCCGCGCCAAAAACCGTCGGGCATGGCATCTACAACCAGTCCCTGCACCATGCCAATGCCGCCTTCGAGCGCGTCGGCAAAGGGCGTTGCCCACGCAAACACAGCCTGAAACATGACGAACAAGAGCGCGAGTAAAATGGCAAAGCCAGCGACCGGATGCAGCAGCACGCGATCGAGCGCATGCGTCCAGCGGCGCGCGGGGGCCTCACGGACGATTGCCTTGCGCGCAAGGGCGCGGGCCTGATGATGCAGCGCGCGTTGATCATCGTTGGTGGCAGGCGCGGCGGCTGCGTCCCGCTTCAGCACCCCATCGAGCGCATCGAGCAGCGCGTCGAGCCCGCGTTTGCGCACCGCGACAGTCGGCACGACGGGCACGCCGAGCCCGGAAGCGAGCACAGCAGCATCCAGTTCCAACCCGTCGCGCGCGGCCATATCGACCATATTGAGCGCAATCACCACGGGCAGGCCCTGGCCGATCAGCTCGAGCGCGAAGCAGAGATGTTGATCAAGGTTTCCTGCATCGACGACAATAATCAATCCATCGGGGCGGCGTTCGCCCGCCTGTTGGCCCAGTACGACATCACGGGTGACCGCTTCGTCGAGGCTGGCGGGCGTAAGGCTGTAGCTGCCCGGCAGGTCGATGAGTTCAAGCGGGCGGCCGTCGGCAAAACTCGTACGGCCGCTGTGCCGTTCGACCGTGACACCAGGATAATTGGCGATTTTTTGGCGCGCGCCGGTTAGTGCGTTGAACAGACTAGATTTTCCGGCATTGGGATTGCCGACCAGCGCTACCAGAGGTGCAGCGGTCGTCATATCTGCTCGACCCGGATGGCGGCGGCGTGGCGCGCGCGGATGGCGATGCGCATCCGGCCAATCGCCACGGCGAGCGGATCGCGCCAAAACATACTGCCCCGATGGAGCGCGGTCAGCTCGACTCCGTCGAGCAACCCCAGCTCACGCAGCCGTCGCCCTTCGGCAACGTCCAGTGCGTCCCAGTCGATGGCGATGATGCGGGCGGTTTGACCGAGCGGCAGTCGGTCGAGCGTAGTGTCCATTTGCGAGCGATTATCAATAGAAGCTTGGCTTGGCGAGTCGATAACGTGCGGGACGGTGATTATTTCCCGGCGTAACGCAAGCGGCCGATGAACCGGGTCAGGCTTGGCCGCTCGAGTTTGGCAGCGTTGCGGCGGTGCTTCCAGCTTTCGAATTTCATCACGCCCGCGATGCGACGGGCAAGGAAGGCTCGCGTGTCAGCGTGGCCTTCGCTTTCGTCGTTCAGGAACACCGCCATGGTCGCGGCATAGACGCTGCCGAGAATCGCGCGTTTGCTGTAATGGTTGAAATCGGTGGCAGTGTCGCCTGCCGCTGCCCACATGGTGTCGGCGGCGCGCCAGCCAAGCCGCGCGGCGAGGGCAACATTGGTCGGGAGTGCCAGCACGCCCAACGCCCGGCGGAGCGATTCGCGGTTCGGCGCGAGAATGTCGATCCGCGCTTCGACGAGCGCGGTGATGCGATCGCGGATCTTCATCGCCGCGAGCTGGTCGGCGGGCAAGCGTTCGAGCATTTCGGCATCGACCGCAGCGAACCATGCGCTGACCATATCCGGCGCGCCGCCAGGGAAGGCGAGCTGGGCGACGTCAGGATCAACCCCCGCGTCGCACGCGGCGTTGGCGACAGCAAGCGGCGTGAATCCGTCAAAAGCGGCTGCCTCGGCAATTGCGGCAGCAAGGGCATTGCGAATTTCGTCGAGCGTGGGATCGGCGGGGAGAACGCTGGTCATAGCGGCAATCTAGGCCCGCCCGGGCCTGTCGGCAAGGCGCACGAGTATGAGCGCCGCCATCACCATCGCGCCACCGATGAAATCGAGCGGAGTCAGCGCTTCGCCGAAAGCCCACCAGCCGGCAAAGGCCGACAAAGCGGGCTGGAGCAGCAGCGCAAGACCCAGCACCAGCGGGCTGACATGCGGCATGGCGAAAGTGAGCAACCCTTGCCCCACAATCTGGCTGGTCAGCGCCAGGATGATCAGCGGGGTCCAGTCACCAGGCCACACCCGTTCGCCCGCGTAAATTGCTGCGGGGAGCAGCAGCGCTGCAGCGACGGCGCTGGCGATAGCGAGCGCCATCCAGCTTTCGGTCTGTTCGCGCGCGCGCATCATCGCCACGAGATAGCAAGTGTAGAACAGGCCTGCGAGCAGGCTGAGCAGATCGCCGTTGAAATGACGAGGCGAGAGTTCGAAACTTTGCAGCATCAGCAGCGCGGCGCCGCCGAACGCCAACAGCATGGCTGTTCCCTGCATCGGCGTGGGCAGGCGGCGGGCGAGCACCACACCATAAACGGCGAGCAGCAGACTGGCGCAATTGGCGAGGAGGGTGGCGTTGCCGAGCTTGGTCTGGAAAATACCGAGGTGCCAGGCAATGATGTCAGCGGCAAACAAGGCCCCCGCGATCAGCAATAGCGCGAGCACACCGCCCGACAACTGACGCGGGCGAAACCCGGCGCGCCAGCCGATCAGCGCGAGCAGCGGCGCGGCAAGCGCAAGTCGCCAGAAGCCTGTGGCAATCGGCCCGGTGTCGGCCAGTCGGACGAGCAGCGGGCCGAAGGCGATAGCGACATTGCCGAGGATCAGTGCCGCAAAGGCAAGGCCCGCACTGCCGCGCTTGGCAGGGGCAAAGATTAACTTGTCTTGCGGAGCGCTTGCATCGGTCATGGCGCGCGCTTAGCTGACAGGCAGAAGGTTGCAAACTGCAATGCAAGGAGGAAACGCCCCCATGACCAGCCTGTTCGATCCTATCCAGCTGGGTGCGGTGTCTGCCCCAAATCGCATTTTGATGGCGCCGCTGACGCGCGGGCGGTCGAGCGCGGGGCATGTACCCATCACCGCACTCAAGGCCGAATATTACAGCCAGCGCGCCGCCGCCGGGTTGATTATCGCCGAGGCCACAGGGATTAGCCAAGAAGGGTCGGGTTGGCCCGCAGCGCCGGGCATCTGGTCGGATGAACAAGTCGAGGCGTGGAAGCCGGTGACTGGCGCAGTGCGCGATGCAGGCGGGCGCATCATCTTGCAGCTGTGGCATATGGGCCGCCTCGTCCATTCGGATTTCATGGGCGGCGAGCCACCGGTGTCGTCGTCGGCAACCAAAGCGCCGGGCTTTGCCCACACCGCCGAAGGCAAAAAAGATTATGTCCAGGCGCGCGCGCTGCGACTCGACGAGATCCCGCGCGTCATTGGCGATTATGTCCATGCCGCCAAGAATGCGATGCGCGCGGGCTTTGACGGGGTGCAGATCCATGCAGCCAACGGCTATCTGATCGACCAGTTTTTGCGCGACAACAGCAATTTCCGCGATGATGCCTATGGCGGGCCGATCGAGAACCGTATCCGCCTGCTCGCTGAAGTGACACAGGCGGTGGCCGATACCGTCGGTGCAGATCGCACTGCGGTGCGGCTGTCGCCCAATGGCGAAACGCAAGGGGCCGACGACAGCAATCCAGTGGTGTTGTTCACCGCCGCGGCAGCCGAATTGCAGCGCATCGGCATCGCTTTCCTCGAGCTGCGCGAACAAAAGCCATATGGCGATTTCGGGCAAAGCGATGTGCCGCGCGTGTCGCCCGATATCCGCAAAGTGTTCCATGCGCCGCTGGTGCTGAACCAGGAATATGACGGCGAGAATTTTGCCGAAGATCTGGCGTCGGGTCTCGCCGATGCGATTAGCTATGGTCGTCCGTTTATCGGTGCTCCCGATCTGGTTGAGCGGTTGCGCACCGGCGCGCCCTTTACCCCGTCAAGCCCGCGCGACTGGTATGGGCCGGGCGCCGAGGGCTACACCGACTTTCCGGCGCTGACGGGGGTAGCGGCATAGGTTTCGTTGCGCGCGAAGGGTAAGAAATCACTTCGCTCCCGCCGCCGGTTTCAGCTCTTGCCGGAATAACCACGTTCGGGCTTGGCTAAGCTGTTCCGCCGTCGGCCTTGATAGCGTCGTCGATCAGCCAGGCGCCGATGGGGCCAACGATCGTGCCGCCGAAGCGGAACAGCACGAAAGCGGCGACCAGCAACAGCGCGGGCTGGACGACGATGAGCGCGATCAGGATGAAGAAGCCGATGATGAGCGCGGTCATCAAGCCGTTGCCAAGTTTGGCCTTGCCCTTTTCCCCCAAAGCTACGCTGCGCGGGCCTTTGCTGTCCCACCATTTGCCAGTGACGAAAGTGCCCTTTACGAGCGAGGAAGCGGTTTGTGCGGGACGCTGCATAGGCGGGTCAGCCGGATGCTTGGCGTGCGGCGGTTTGGCTTCGCCCTTGGGTTGCCAAGGTGAGGCTTTCTTCTGAAGCCGCTCACGGATCGGATCGCTGGGCGGCGCGGGCTTGGGCGCAGCCGGATTGGCCGCTGCGGGCGGCGGCGGTTCGGCGCGCTGTTCCTCAAGCCGGTCAAAGCGCAGCGCGGCGTTGCCATGCGCCGCGTCGTGCGCGGCCATGCGTTCGGCGGCGCTTTGCGGGCGTTCGCCGGTTTCACGGTCGATGATTTCGAGCCGCCCGCCGCGCTCGACAATGCGGTAGCGCGAAGGTGGCATCCGGTCAGGCAACGCCGAACCGATACTTGAGCGAAAGCATCGCGAGCGCCGCCTTGGCGGCTTCGCCGCCCTTGTCCTTCAGCGTCTTGTCGGCGCGCACCAGCGCCTGCGCCTCATTCTCCACGGTCAATATGCCGTTGCCAATGGCAAAGCCGTCGAGGCTGAGCGCCATGATCGCGCGCGCACTTTCGTTCGACACGACTTCGAAATGATAGGTTTCGCCGCGAATCACCACGCCGACCGCGACATAGGCGTCATAGCGTCCGGTTTCGCTGGCGAGCGCGATGGCGGCGGGGATTTCGAGCGCGCCGGGAACCGTGACCGTTTCGTGAGTATGTCCCGCCGCGTCGATCGCGCTGCGCACGCCATCGAGCAGCATGTCGTTGATATGCGCATAGAAGCGCGCCTCGACAATCAGCAGATTGGCCATGAATCATTCGCCTCCGGTACCGGGAATGGCGCGTTCGCCGACGATCGACAAGCCATAACCGTCGAGCCCGACCAAGCTGTGGTGTGTGTTGGTCAGCAGCACCATGTCGTGGACCCCCAGTTCGGCGAGGATTTGCGCACCGACACCGTAATCGCGCAGCTCCTCCACCTGTGGGTCGCCCGCCGCTTTGCCTTGGGCGCGCAGCGCCATGAAGCGCGAGACGATGCCCTGCATCGGCTTGTTGATAAGCACAAGCACGCCGCGCCCTTCCTCGGCAATCATTTCCATCGAGCGCGACAACAGCCCTGCGCGTTCGTTGGTTTCACCGAACACATCGACGAACATCGACATGGTGTGCATGCGCACCAGTGTCGGCTGCCCGGGGTCGATATGGCCTTTGACCAGCGCCATGGTTTCATCGCCGGTGGCCTTGTTGAAAAAGGTAATCGCCTTCCAGTCGCCGCCCCAGCGGCTGGTGAAGGTCATTTCGGCGCGCTTTTCGACGAGGTGATCATGTTTGCGGCGATAGGCGATGAGGTCGCGGATCGTCCCCATTTTGAGTTTGTGGAGCCGCGCGAAGGCGACGAGATCGTCCATCCGCGCCATGGTGCCGTCGTCCTTCATAATTTCGCAAATCACGCCCGCCGGGTTGAGCCCGGCTAGCCGCGCGACGTCAACCGCCGCCTCGGTATGCCCCGCGCGCACCAGGACGCCGCCGTCGCGCGCGACCAGCGGAAAGACGTGGCCCGGCGTGACGATATCGTCGCGCGATTTGCCTGCATCGATGGCCACCGCAATGGTACGCGCGCGGTCGTGCGCCGAAATACCCGTTGTCACGCCTTCGCGCGCCTCAATCGACACGGTGAAGGCGGTTTCGTGGCGGGTGCCGTTCGAGCGGCTCATCAGGTCGAGCCCCAATTGGTCGACCCGGCTGCGGGTCATGGCGAGGCAGATAAGCCCGCGGCCGTGCGTCGCCATGAAGTTGATCGCATCGGGGGTGGCCATTTGCGCGGGAATGATAAGGTCGCCCTCATTCTCGCGGTCTTCATCATCGACCAGGATGAACATGCGGCCGTTGCGCGCTTCCTCGATGATTTCTTCGATGGGGACGAGCGCGGGCGTGTCGTCACTGTCGAACAAATAGGCTTCGAGCTTGCGCAGCGTGTCGGCGGTGGGGTTCCAGTCGGGCTGGTCCAGATCGCGCAAGGTATTGGCATGCAACCCCGCCGCACGGGCGAGCCCCGAGCGCGACAATCCGCCTTCGGTGACGAGGCCGCGAAGGCGGGTGATGAGTTCGGTCGACATGATACACACCTTCCACTGTGGAGATGCGTTTCTGTTTCACACTACAGTGTGATTTACAAGGTTAGAATTACATTGAACCGGTCAATTCGGTCCGAACACCGGCCCCAGCGGCCTGGTGGTTTCGTCCTTTGCGTCGAGCAGCGCCAGCATGGTGCCGGTGCGATCGTCACGCTTGGCATAGTCACGCGCCGACAGCCCGGCAATATGGTCGGTTTTGTCCGGATTCGCTCCGCGTTTGACCAGCATGCGCACCATTGCCGCGTCGCGGCGCTGCACCGCCAGAATCAGCGCGGTTTCGCCGCGGCTGTTGGCCTGATCGACCTGCGCGCCGCGCCCCAGCAGCGCTTCAGCGCCGTCGGTAAAGCCGAGAAGCGTCGCATGCATGAGCGGCGTCATCCCCTGGCGGTCGGCGATGCCGGGATTGGCGCCTTTGGCGAGCAGGAAGCGCGTCCAGCTAAGGTCGCGGTTCTTGATGACGATGGCGAGCGCCGTTTCCCCGCTCGACGTATCGCGCGTATTGATAACGCGGGTCGTTTCGTCGTTCAGATACTTGCTCGCCTCGGCCCCGTCACGTTCGCGCACGGCTTTGAGGAAATTATAACTGTCCGAAAATTGCGCGGCGGCGCTGGTGGGCAGGAGCAGCGCCGCGGCGAGGGCGGGAAGGGCAAAACGGGCAAAACGGAAAAATCGCAGCATGGGGCCACCTGACGAATGCTTGATTTTGCCGCCTTACACCAGCAAGGCTGGCGGCATGATGAACCGACTATATGGGGCCTTCGCCCCCCGCCACGCAAGGGTGATGCTAGGAACGGGTGTGCTGGCGCCTATCCTGCTGTTGAGCGCTGCCTGTTCAGGCCCGCCGCCCGAACCGCCGCTGCAGGGTGCGACCATTGGCGGCCCGTTCATGCTGACCGACCAGAGCGGCAAAACCGTACGCGATAGTGACTTTAAAGGGCAATATCGCTTGATCTATTTCGGATACAGCTTTTGCCCCGATGTCTGCCCGGTCGATTTGCAGAAGCTGATGGCGGGGCTGCGTCAGTTCGAGAGCATCGACCCCGAGCGCGGGGCAAAGGTCGCGCCGATTTTCATCAGCATCGACCCTGCGCGCGACACGCCCGAAGCGCTGGCGCCGTTTGTTGCGCGCTATCATCCGCGCCTCTTGGGCCTGACCGGCAGCGATGCGGCGGTGGCCGAGGCAGCCAAGGCGTTTCTGGTGACATATAAGAAGCAGGAGGGCTCCGCCCCCGACCGCTATCTGATGGCACATACGCAGCTCGCCTATCTGATGGGGCCTGAGGGCGAGCCGCTGGCGTTGCTCCCCATCGATGACATCAGCACGCCCGACGACGAGGGGCGGCCCGCGCTGGTCGCCGCCGAACTTGACCGCTGGGTCAAATGAGCGCGGCGACCCGTTGGTGGGATGCGCCGCTGCATACGTTGGACGCCGGGCAATGGGAGGCGCTGTGTGACGGCTGTGGTAAATGCTGCCTCCACAAGCTGGAAGATGAGGATACGGGCCGGATTTATCCCACCAATGTCGTGTGCCGAATGATCGATCCCGCGACGGCGCGCTGCAGCGATTATCCAAACCGCAAGCGCCATGTGCCCGATTGCCTGGCGCTGAGCCGCCACAAGATTGACGAGATCGCGTGGCTGCCGCTGACCTGCGCCTACCGGCTGCGCGCGGATGGCCTGCCATTGCCCAGTTGGCATTATCTGGAAAGCGGGGACCATGGCGCCGTGCACCGTGCAGGGCAGTCGATTGTCGGCTGGACAGTGAGCGAAACCATTGCCGGGCCGCTGGAGCAGCATCTTGTCGAACGCGAAGTTTGAGGCGCTGCATATCGCCGTTGCGGGGCAAGACTGGCCGTTGCGGCTCGTGCGCCACTCTGCCGCGCGGCGGTACCGGCTGGTGTTTGACGCCGTGCGCGGCGAGCTGCGCCTGACCATCCCGCGCCGCGCGAGCGAACGGCAGGCGCTGGCGTGGGTTAAGGACCAGCAAGGGTGGATCGCGGGGCAAGTGGCGCGCGACGAGGGCCCGATTGCGGTAACAGCCGGGGTCAGCCTGCCCGTGCGCGGAACGCTGCGCCGGGTTGAGTGGGACGCGGGCCGGGCGCGCAGGGTGGTGGACGACGGCGCGGCGCTGATGCTGGGCGGCCCCGCCGAAACCGTGGGCCCGCGGATCGGACGCTGGCTGAAAGCCGAAGCGCTGGCGCTGCTTGATGCCGAAAGCCGTACCATCGCCGCCGCGCATGACATTGCCATCGCCAGCGTCGCGGTGGGCGATCCAAGGAGTCGCTGGGGCAGCTGTGCCGCCGACGGACGGCTACGCTATAGCTGGCGGCTAATCATGGCACCCGACGCGGTCCGCCGCGCGACCGTGGCGCATGAAGTGGCGCACCGGGTGCACATGCACCATGGGCCGGAGTTTCACGCGTTGGTCGACGTTCTCAACGGCGCTCCGGTGGCGGGCGCCCGGCGCTGGCTGAAAGCCAACGGGCGCGAACTGCACCGCTACCGCTTTGGCTAGGGCCGGGGCGGAGGCTGCGCGCCCCCGCCTCCGGTTTGTTCGTTGAGCCAATCTTCGTCGAGTTTTGGTTCGACCGGCTCCTTGGGCGGGGCGACGAATTCCCCGCCTTCGCCCGCCTCCGGTTCGACGGGCAACTCGATCGGCATGCCGTTTTCGTCGACATAACCCTCAGCCCCCGGCTCGCCAAAGTAGGCCTCACCGTCTTCTTCCAGCTGCCATTCGGGCAGTACGACCTCGGTGTCAAAGGGCTCGACCGGGCGGCGCGCGACGGCGATGCGCATATATTGCGCAAAGGCCTGTGCCGGGGCGCGGCCGCCTTGGAGCCCGCCGACCGCTTTGGCATCGTCGCGGCCCATCCACACGCCGGTGGTAAGACCGCTGGAAAAACCAAGGAACCAGCCGTCCTTGTTGCTGGTCGTGGTGCCGGTCTTGCCAGCGACCGGGCGGCCGATTTGCGCGGCGCGACCGGTGCCGGTGTTGACCGCAGTTTGCAGCAGGTCGGTGATCCCCGCCGCAACCCAATCATCAACGAGCCGTTGGCCCGCTTGCGGCTTGCGCTGGTAAAGCAGCTCCCCTTCGGTCGTCGCAACCTTGGTGATGCCATAGGGCTCGACCGACACGCCGCGCCGCGCAACCGCGGCAAAGGCGGCGGTCATGTCGATGACGCGAACCTCGGCCGTGCCGAGCACCATCGAGGGCTGGGTATTGACCGGGGTGGTGATACCAAAGCGGCGCGCCATGCCCGCCACCGCCGAAAAGCCGATTTCATCGCCGATCACCGCCGCCACGGTGTTGATCGAATTGGCAAAGGCGGTGCGCACTGTCATTTCGCCCGAGAAGCGCCCGGTCGCGTTGCGAGGGCTCCAGCCGTTTATCGTCACTGGCTGGTCGACCACCTTGTCATCGACGCGCAGCCCGGATTCGAGCGCGGCCAGATAGACGAACAATTTCCACGCCGACCCCGGCTGCCGCACGGCCTGGGTCGCGCGGTTATAATTGGAGCTGACATAGTCGGTGCCGCCAACCATCGCCCGCACTGCGCCGTCACGGTCAAGGCTGACCAGCGCGCCCTGCACCCCGCGCGGAACATTGGCCTGGATCGCGCTGGTGGCGGCGCGCTGGAGATTAAGGTCGAGCGTGGTCCAAACATCAAGCGCCTTGGTGCCTTCGTCGATGACCAGATCGAGCTGGGGAAGCATCCAGTCGGTGAAATAGCGCGCGCTATTTTGGCCGCTTTCCTGCGCCATTTTGACATTTGCAGGCTTGGCGTTGGCGGCTTCTGCGGCAGTCAGAAAACCGGCATCAACCATGACGTCCAAAACGACGCCGGCGCGGCCGAGCGCAGCACGCGGGTCGGCGGTGGGGGCATAGCGCGACGGGGCCTTCACTAGCCCGGCGACTACCGCCGCCTCTGACAGCGACATTTCAGTCGCGCTGTGGCCGAAAAAGGTGCGTGAGGCGGCGTCGATGCCATAGCTGCCGCCGCCGAAGTACACCTTGTTCAGGTATATTTCGAGAATCTGGTCCTTCGAGAATTTCCATTCGAGCGCCATCGCCAGCACGGCTTCGCGCAATTTGCGGACATAGCTGCGGTTGTTCGACAGGAACAGGTTCCGCGCGAGTTGCTGCGAGATGGTGGACACGGCGCGCAGCCGACCGCCGCCGGTCGCGCTCACCGTGACGGCGCGCGCAATTCCGACCGGATCGACGCCAGGGTGATAGCGAAAGCGCCGATCCTCAACCGCGACCATCGCATCCTGCATCACCTGCGGCACTTCGGACAAGGGCAGCCAGCGGCCGTAGTTAGGGCCGAGGGTGAAGAATACGGTGCCATCGACCGCGCGCACGCGAATTGTCTGGCCCGCCGGGGTGCCCTTCAGCTGTTCAAAGCTGGGGATGCGCTGCACCGCGATGCCCACCGCGACGCCAAGTGCGACAAAAGCAACCAAGCCCGCACCCAGACCCCAACGGACGAGGCGGCGCAACCACAGCCGCCAACCGGTCGGCGGCACATCGTCGGGGCGCGGCGCGGTGGGTTTTTTCACACTGCGGCCACCAGCGTCGCCGCCCGTCAATTGTCGCCGTTCACCGCGCAAAAGCCATCATCCTTTTGTCCATCACCCGGTGTGGCCTTGACGCAGCCTCGCTTTATGCCGCGTTAATCAGTGCCCGTGCCCGCGTCATCCGCGTCGCGCGCGGCGAAGTCAAGCGCGGCGCTGTTGATGCAATAGCGCAGCCCGGTCGGCCCGGGACCGTCGGGAAAGACATGCCCCAAATGGCCTTCGCAGCGCGCGCAACGCACCTCGACGCGGCGCATGCCGTGGCTGGTATCGGCCAGTTCCTTCACCGCTGCTTCGTCGGCAGGCGCGGTATAGCTGGGCCAACCCGAGCCGCTGTCATATTTGGTTTGGCTGTCGAACAGCGGCGCGCCGCAACCGGCGCAGTGGAACATACCGTCACCTTTGAAATTATTATATTTTCCGGTGAAGGCGCGTTCGGTGCCGCCTTCGCGCAGCACATATTCGGCCATGGGGTCGAGCGGTTTGGGTTTGGTCATGGGTCAGCCTTTCGTGACTGGAGCAACCCGCATATCGGGGCTCAGCGGGTTCGCTGCAAGGGGCCGCCGGGTTACGCCTGCTCGCCCGGTGGTTACGCGTGGTTAACCATGATGTGCCAAGCCCGATACCGTGATATTGCGTCTGACCCTTTCGCTGCTTCCGGCAGTGCTGTTCTGGCCGTCCGTCAGCGCCGCGCCGTGCCTGCTGTGCGACCAAAGCGGTGCCAGCGCCAACCGGCCGGTCCCGGCGAGCGACGAACTGCCCTTGCGCATCGAAATTTCATCTGCCTTGGATTTCAGCCGCGTGGCCACTGGACGCAGCGGCGGTAGCGTAACGGTCGATCCGGTAAGCGGGCAGCGGCGGCTGGGCGGTGACGTGCGCGATCTGGGCGGCATGGCGCTGTCCGGCGAAGCCATGATCAGCGGCACGCCGGGTCGCGCCGTCCGCATCGCAATTCCCGCGGAAATCCTGCTGGACGGCGATCAAGGGCGCAGCGCCCGCGTGGTTGATGTCGTGACCGACCTCGGCCCGGCGCCGCGACTGGGCCCCAACGGGCGGCTGCGCTTTCGCTTTGGCGGGCGGCTGACCGTGGCGAGCGACGGCGACGGCAACTACCGCGGGCGTATTCCGATTTCGGTAGAATATGAGTAAGGTTGGAGGTCAGCCCGACCAAGTGGCTTCAGTATCGTCGTCCCGGATCAATTCTGGGATGACCGGAGATTGATTTACCGCGCCCGCGCGGCTTGGCGAGCAACATCGACGAGCAGGCGCCGCAGCAGCACCGACCCCGCTGTGCCCGATGCCTTGAGGGCGCGTTCGCAGCCCAGAAGCAAGGTCATCAGCCGCGCCAGCCGGATCGCATCCCACAGCCGCAGCTGGACCGTGACGGCATCAACCTCTTTCCAGAAGATGCCATAGCGTTTGTCACTAACCAACGTGCGCGGGTGCTGGCCTCCGTCGACCTCGGCGCGCAGCCGCGCCAGCAATTGCACCCGGATGGCCAGCGCACGCAACAGGCGGATATCTGCGACCCCCACGGCTTCGGCGCTGGCCAGCATGGCGGGCAATTCGGCAACCTTGCCGCCCAGCACGACATTGACACAGGCCCCGATATCTTCCTCATCAATGCCCGCGCCCAGAGCGCTAATGTCTTCGGCCACCACTGCGCGCTGGCGGTCGGGCGCGGCATCGCGATAGAGCGCCAGTTTCTCTATCTCGCGCACCAGCAATTGCTGGTCGCCGGCCACCATTTCAACCAGCATCGTCGCCTCGCGCCCGCCGAGCTGCAACCCTTCGCCGCGGGCCGCAGCGACAGCGATGCTGACCAGCTCGCGCGTGTCGGGCTGATAACAGACGGCAGCGCGCACCAGCGCCGAATCCTCCGCCAGCTTGAACAGTTTCGACTTTTTGGTGAGCGACGGCGCGGTGGCGACGACCGGATTGGGTGCGGCGTCGGCCGCGAGCAGCGCCGCCACCGCATCCAGACAGTCATCGCCGCTGCCCGCAATGGTCAGCCGCACGACCCGCGCTCCGGCGAACAGCGATAGCGACGCGGCTTCGGTGGCGAGGCGCGCCGGATCGCGCTTTACCTCGTCGCTCGACAGATCAATGCGCTCGGCATCGGCACCGGCCAGGGCGACGAGGTGCGCGCCCAGCGCGGCGCAGCTTGCTTCGTCGGGACCGGCCACCAGATAAAACCGCGTGCCGCCGCCGAGGCTGGTCAGGCGGCCAAGGTCGGCGGGCTTTTCCGCCTTCATCGCCCCGGCGCGGCAGCACGGCGGCGCGCGAAGACGGCCAGGCGCGCGACAATCTGGTCGGCAATAGCCTGGGCGAGGCGTTCCTGAGCGCTTTGTTCAGCCGCAATAGTAGCGAATTCGCTGCCGACAACATCGATGCCCGCGTCCGACGTGGCGGTGGCGTCGAGCAGCACCTCGCCCGTCGCTGCTTCGACCAGCTGGTAGCGCGCGCGAAGCGTGCGGCGCTCGCGCGTAACCGAATCGTCGGCGCGCACGCCAAAGCCGGTGATGCTATCTTCAAGCTTGATGTCGAGACGGAAGCGTTCGCCCGGTCCTTCGCCGCCCTGCGCCGCGACCAGACGGTCGCGCAGCGCGTTGCGCACCAGCCAGCCGGCTTGCCCTTCAATCGGGGCGACGCGGACATCGGCAAGTGTTTCGGCAACCACGCCCTTGCCCCCTGCGCTATAGAGCGGCTGCAGCCCGCAAGCAGCCAGCAGTAGTGGAGCAAGGAGAAAAATCAGACGCATCAGGTGACGATATTGACCAGCCGGTCGGGCACGACAATCACCTTTTTAGGGCTCGCCCCCGCCAGCAATTCGATGATGCGCGGCGCGGCCAGCGCGGCGGCCTCCAGCTCTTCACGCGGCAATCCCTTGGCCACGGTGATGGTTTCGCGCAGCTTGCCCATCATCTGGATGGCGATCGTCACTTCATCCTCGACCAACAAGGTGGAGTCGACCTCGGGCCAAGGTGCATCGGCGACAAGCAGGGTGGGGCGCAACGCAGGCGGCAGCCCGGCCCAGCCTTCTTCGGCGAGATGCGGCATCATCGGCGCGATTAGGCGGATGAGCGTGGCGCAGGCTTCGGCCCGCGTTGCCGAAGGGGCAGCCTTTTCGACCGCATTCGCGAGCGCGTGGATTTTGGCGACCGCCTTGTTGAACTGCAGTGCCTCGATATCCTGCGCGCAACCCGCAATGGCCTGATGCAGAGCGCGAGCGAGCGGCCTGTCGACGCCGCCATCGCCGGTCTTTTCTGCTTCGCCAAACAGGCGCCAAAGCCGCTGGACAAAGCGCCATGCGCCTTCAATCCCCGCTTCGCTCCACGGCAGGTCGCGTTCGGGCGGGCTGTCCGACAGCATGAACCAGCGCACCGCGTCGGCGCCATATTGGTCGAGGATGGCGTCGGGATCGACGACATTCTTTTTCGACTTCGACATTTTGATGACGCGGCCGATGTCAACCGGTGCACCGTCCGCCTGCAGCTTCGCGCCGTCGGCGGAGCGGTCAACTTCATCCGGCGTGAAAAAAAGCGGCGGCAGCCCTTGGCCTTGATCGCGGCTATATGTTTCGTGCGTCACCATGCCTTGCGTAAACAGCGCCGCAAAGGGTTCGGCAAAGTCTAGCTTGCCCATATGCTGGAGCGCACGGGTCCAGAAGCGGGCGTAGAGCAGGTGCAGGATCGCATGTTCGACCCCACCGATATATTGGGTAACCGGTAACCAGCGCTGCACCACCGCCGGATCGAACGGCGCATCAGCTGGCGCGCTGGCAAAGCGCAGAAAATACCAGCTCGAGTCGACAAAAGTGTCGAGCGTGTCCGTTTCGCGCCGCGCCGCCTGCCCGCATTGGGGACAGGGGGCATGCTTCCACGTCGGATGGCGGTCGAGCGGGTTACCCGGAATGTCGAAGCTGACATCGTCGGGCAGCGTAACGGGCAGCTGATCCTTGGGCACCGGCACCACGCCGCACGCATCACAATGGATGAAGGGGATGGGCGTGCCCCAATAGCGCTGGCGCGACACGCCCCAATCGCGCAGCCGCCACACGGTGGTCCCTTTACCCCAGCCGTCATGTTCGGCACGCGCAATGATCGCCGCCTTGGCCTGCTCAATGGTCATGCCGTCAAGGAAATGGCTGTTCACCACTTTGCCCGGGCCAGTGTATGCCTCGTCGCCGGTGAAATGCGGGTCATTATTGTCACCATCGGCAATCACGCGGATCACCGGCAGGTCGTATTTGCGCGCGAAATCGAGGTCGCGCTGGTCGTGCGCGGGGCAGCCGAAAATCGCGCCAGTCCCATAATCCATCAGCACATAGTTGACCACCCAGACGGGCAGATGCCGGGCGGGGTCGAGCGGATGTTCAACCGCAAGGCCGGTGTCGAAACCCATTTTTTCCGCGGTTTCAACCTCGGCCGCGCTGGTCCCCTGCTGACGGCAGCGGGCGATGAAATCGGCAAGCTCCGGGCTGTTCGCGGCGAGGTCTGCCGCGAGCGGATGGTCGGGCGAAATCGCAGTGAAGCTGGCCCCGTAAAGCGTGTCGGGGCGCGTCGTGAACACGTCGAACGCGGGCTTGCCGCCGACAAAGCGGAAGCCGAACTGCATGCCAACCGACTTGCCGATCCAGTTTTCCTGCATCAGCCGCACCTTGTCGGGCCATTGGTCAAGCGTGCCGAGGCCAGCGAGCAGATCGTCGGCAAAGTCGGTGATTTTCAGGAACCATTGCGACAGCTTGCGCCGTTCGACCAGCGCGCCCGAGCGCCAGCCTCGCCCATCGATCACCTGCTCATTGGCGAGCACGGTCATATCGACCGGATCCCAGTTGACGAAGCTTTCCTTGCGATAGACGAGGCCAGCGGCAAACAGGTCAAGGAACAGCGCCTGTTCCTGACCATAGTAAGCGGGATCGCAGGTGGCGAGTTCGCGGCTCCAGTCGATAGCGAGGCCAAGGCGTTTCAACTGACCGCGCATCGCAGCGATATTGGCATAGGTCCAGCCGCCTGGGTGCACTCCCTTTTCCATCGCGGCATTTTCCGCTGGCATGCCAAACGCGTCCCAGCCCATCGGGTGGAGCACTTCGTGCCCCGTCATCTTCTTGAATCGCGCGATGACGTCGCCCATCGTATAGTTGCGCACATGCCCCATGTGGATGCGCCCCGAGGGATAGGGAAACATTTCGAGCACATAGGCGCGCGGTTTGGGGCTGGCATCGTCGGCACGGAAGCTGGCCGACGCCTCCCATGCTGCCTGCCAGCGCGCATCGGCGGCGAGCGGCGAGAAGCGCGGGTCGCGGGTCATGCGATATCCTTTTCGGCCGTCGGACGCGGCCGCATATTCAGTTCAAGAAATTCAGCCTTCGATCGCGCTTTGGCGCAGGTCGCGGGCGCGGGTAAGGATGATCTCCTCCAGCTTTTGCACGGTCGCCGCCTGCACCGGTGCATCGACCCAGGTTCCGCCCTGCGCCACCTGCCGCGAGGCCGCAACGCGCAGCGCATCGGCGCGCAAATCGCGGTCGAGGATCGAAACGGTGACCTTCATCCGTTCATTGGGGTTCGACGGATTGGCATACCAGTCGGTGATGATAACCCCGCCTGACGAATCGGCCTGCAGCAACGGCATGAACGACAGGGCGTCGAGCGAAGCGCGCCACAAAAAGCTGTTCACCCCGATAGTGGTAACCTGCGAGGCAGCGACATCGGCGCGCGGGCGTTCCTTGCCGCCACATGCCGTCAGCATGGCGAGTGCGGCGCCAGCCACAATCAGTCGGGTTGCTTGGTTCATGGGAATCATCGCTGTATCTTGTCTTTCCTTGGCGTAGCCGCGTGCCGGGCGGGCGCATGATCCTGTTGGTGGCCTGCTCTAGCCATGTTCGCGGGGGCGGGCAAGCGGGGCGGACTGCAGCAGGTGTGGACTCATTGCAACAGCACGGCAGGATTCTCGAGCTTGCCGGTTTACCTCCCCAATTTTCTGGTTAGCGCGCTTTGCAATATGGCCACCAACGCCTATGTAACAAAGGTTGGCTGGAGTCGTTTGTGACAATGACAGAGCGTGGGGCAAACTGGATGAAGCGGGGGGTTGCGGTTGCGGCCCTCGCTGCGCTTGCGCTTCCGCCCGCACTGGCCGCAATGAGCCGCACCGACCGGATCCGCGAAACCGGCCTGTCAAACGCACTGCTCGGTCAGTTTACGCCCGCCGCGGGGGATCCGCGCTTGATCGCCCGATATGCGCAGGTGTCCGAGCGGGCGCGCCAGAATTTCAGCTTTACGCCGGTCGTTGCTAGCGGACAGACCAATCGCGCGATTACCGTGGTGGTGCGTGCCCGCGACGGCGCGCCCGTCGGAGACGCAGCCCGCACGCGCGCGCTGGTCGGCGGCGCTAGCCAACCGGTGACAATTGCTCCCGTCGCCTATAATCTGGGCAAGTCGGTTGGCTTTGAAAAATTTGTTTTGCCGCAAGTTGGGCGTGGGCTCGACATCCGCAATTTGCCGCAGGTGCGCGCTCCGGAGGAACGCGAAGGTAGGCCGTCGCGCTTTGCCTCGCGCGTCAGCAGCGTTGCCGCTGATCCCGTGGGCGCAACTCCGCGCGCTGGCGCACCGGCCGCCGGACAGGAAGTGGACCTGAGCGGGCGGTACCGTGTCAGCCGTAATATCGATGTGACCGCCGGGGTGCGCTATTCGAGCGATGAGCGCCTTGGTCCGCTGACCAACGACCAGCGTGACAATCAGGCGGTCTATGTGGGTACGCAGTTCCGTTTCTGACCCTGCGAAATGGGTTCTGGTTTCATTAGACTGAAACTGCCGGCGTTGGTCTGCGCCGCCCGATTTCCCATGCATCGATGGCGGCCCAACCGGGCCTGATATGGCTGCAGCGCAAACATAGCGCGCGGTGGCGCGCCGCCGTCATCCCACCAAGCGCGACCGGTGCAGCGCGCGCCGCCACCGCCAGCCGGATAAAGCAACGCTGTCCAATTGGTGAAGCGTCCGGATGGCTGCGGGTCGCATAGAGCGGCGAAATCAGCGCATAATCGATGCGCGCACGCGCCGCCGCGCGCGCCTCTTGCCAGTTATGCACCGGTGCGCTGACGCGAAGCCCGGCGCGGCGTGCAGCCCCTGCCAACCGCGCCGAGCGGCTTCGCAAATGCACGCCGTCGGCACCTATCCGCCGCGCCATAGCAATATCGTCACCCGCCACAAGCAGCCGCAGCCGACGGGCGCGGCAGATGCGCTTGAGCCTGATCGCAAGCACCCGCCGCGCAGCCGGGGCAAGTTTATCGCTGCGCAGGACAATCGTGCTACCGGGCGGCAAGCGCTGCGCCGCTGCCAGCCCATGCCCTGGGAGCCGCGCATCGGTGAGCAGCCAGCCGCGCGAGGGATTACAAGAAACCATGAACGCACCTATAGGCACGGCTTCGACCGGCACAAGCAAGAGGCCCCCAATGACCGACGATGCAGCGCAGCGGCTGATTGACGTAAAGCAGGACATCGCCGCAGCGGCGCGCAGGGCCGGACGCGAGGCACATGATGTGACGCTGATCGCGGTGAGCAAGACGCACGACGCCGCCGCCATAGTGCCGCTGATTTCCGCCGGTCAGCGCGTGTTTGGCGAAAACCGGGTGCAGGAGGCGGCAGCTAAATGGCCCGCGCTGCGCGCCGCAACGCCCGGCATAGCGCTGCATCTGATCGGCCAGTTGCAATCCAACAAGGCGGACGAGGCAGTGGCGGTGTTCGATGCCGTGCACTCGCTCGACCGGTCGTCGCTAGTGACGGCACTGGCGCGGGCCTGCGACAAGGCAGGGAAGCAGCCGACCTTGTTCGTGCAAGTGAATATCGGCGACGAGCCGCAGAAGGGTGGGGTGGCGATTGGCGAACTTCCGGCATTGCTGGCCGAGGCAAAAGATGCAGGGCTGGCCATTGGCGGGCTGATGGCGATTCCGCCCGCCGATACTGAAGCCGCGCCCTATTTCGCGCTGCTCGCCGAGCTGGCCGACCGGCACGCCTTACCGCTGCGCAGTATGGGGATGAGCGGCGATTTTGCCACCGCGGTGATGCTGGGCGCGACGCATGTACGCGTCGGCACTGCGCTGTTCGGCGCGCGGAGTTAGGTTTCGTTCCACTTGCATGGGCCGGTGCCGGTCGTTTCTGCGCAGCTGAAACAATAGAAAAAGGCCCGCCCACCGCTGAGGTGGACGGGCCTTTTGCTTAACCGGTCAGGCGATCAGAAGCTGCCGCGCAGCGTGATGCCATAAGTGCGCGGTTCGGCAAGGAACTGCGAGAAGATCTGGCGGCCACCGGGATAGTTGGGATCAACAAACGGCGCCGCCGTGGTGCCCGCCTGGAAGGGCGAGTTAAAGGCGACCTGCGCATATTGTTTGTTGAAGATATTCTGCCCCCACAGCTCGATGCTCCATTTTTCATCGGGCCCGCGCAGGCCGACGCGTGCGTTGAACAATGCAAAGCCGTCCTGCGCCTTTTGCGGGAACAGGTCCGACCCGGTGTTGTAATCGCTGGTCAGGCGGCCATCGATATAGACGAGACCAGTGAGGCCATTGCTGCCGATGTCCGGCGTCCAGGTGATGCTGCTGGTGGCAACAAATTCTGGCGCGTTCGACAGATTTTTGCCCGGCAGAACGCGCAGGGCAGCATCGAGCGGCACCAGGCCGCTTTCCGTACCGATGAGGTCGTTGCGATATTTGGTCCGCGCATAGGTGAGACCAGCGGCGACACGGAAGTTGCGCACCGGCGACAGCGAGGTTTCAAGCTCGAAGCCCTGAGTGCGCACGCCATAAGTCACATCGCCGGGCGCGCAGGTGCCAGTGGCGTTGCTGAGATCACTATCCGCGCCGGGGCCGCCGACCAGATTGTCGCAGCCATTGACCGTGGCGACCAGGAACACCGAGCCGTTGAAGGTGTTCAGCTGGAAGTTGCTGAAGTCCGAGCGGAAGGCCGACAGGCTGGCGCTGAACGCCCCGCTCGAATATTTCGCGCCGACTTCATAGCTGTCGACCAGTTCGGGATCGAACTGGAGATTGCCGACCAGCGCCTGCGCGCCGCCGACCGAGGCAAAGGTCGGGACCGACGATTTGAGCGCCGAGCGATCGAGGTTAAACCCGCCCGCCTTATAACCGCGCGCGAAGCTGCCGTAGACCAGAAGGTCATCAATCGGCTTCCACGACAGGATGGCGGTGCCGGTCCATTCGTCCTCGCTGCGGCTGTCATTGATCGACACGCCGTTGAGTTCGGCGGTCGAGTTGCCCTGACAGCCGAGACCGATCAGTGCACCGGCAAGCGCCCGCGCGGTGGCGTTGGTGCTGGCCAGATCATCCGACACCAGTCCTTGAATGGTCGTGCAA
The DNA here is from genome assembly GCF_057220455.1 of Sphingopyxis sp. sgz302558. Lineage (NCBI taxonomy): Bacteria > Pseudomonadati > Pseudomonadota > Alphaproteobacteria > Sphingomonadales > Sphingopyxidaceae > Sphingopyxis > Sphingopyxis sp. sgz302558. Next base: position 421,399 of record NZ_JBXPUZ010000001.1, read on the forward strand.
ACGGTATTGTCGTTGCTGAAGGTAGCGTCGAAATCCTTCTTGTCGTTCGTATAACGCAAGCCGAGCGTCAAATCGACCGTGTCGGTGATGTGGATGATATTGTGGGTGAACAACGCCCAGTTATTACCCTCCTGGAAATAACGGTCGTTGATCGAGCCGCGATCGCTGAGGCTATCGAGCGCGGTGAAGGCCGCGACAATGTCGGGCCCCGATGCGCCGGTGGCACCGGCCAGTGTTGCCGGGCCGACGCCCGGGGCGACGCACAAGGGGCTGGTCGGCGAATAGAGCCCGGCCAGACCGCCGCCCGAGATGATGCGGCAATTGGCAAAGCGGCCATATTGCGAACCGAAGCGCAGATTGTCACGCACAGTGAGCTTTTCATTGGCGTAGAAGCCGCCGACGAGCCAGTCGAGCTTGCCATCGAATGCCTCACCCTGCAGGCGAACTTCCTGCGTGAAGGTGTGGAACTGGCGATAGGCATCGTCGCTGGGGGCGCGATAGAGGATGTCAACCGCGCCATAATCTGTGTCCGACCCTTGTCCCGAACGATATTCGCGGTAAGCGGTAATCGACGTCAGCGTGGCAGCGCCAATATCCCATTCGAGCTCACCCGAAATACCATAGTCCTTGGTCTCGCCGGCAAAACTGCGGCCCCGGGTGACCGAAATAGCCCGGCCATAGCCCTGGTTGAACGCCGCCAATGGTTGGCCCAGATCGCGCAGCACGTTGATGATGTTGTTGCCATTCTGCTGAAGCGGCGCGAGCGGGGTCGACGGATTGTTGAGGTTGCCGATGAACTGGTTGACCGAGCTGTCGACATAGGTCGCCGCGCAGCATTTTTCATCGCGATAGGTATAATCCGCGATCAGCCGGAACGAGACCGCGTCGCTGGGTTCGAACAGCAATTGGCCGCGCACGAAATAGCGGTTGCGATCATTGACGTCGGTATTGTTGGTCGTATCGCGGTAAAAACCGTCGCGCTTGACATAGACGCCGTCGAGACGCGCGGCGATGGTGTCGGTGATGGGGCCCGTAACGCTGCCGGTAAAGCGCAGGAAATCATAATTGCCATATGTCGCTTCGCCATTGGCACCAAATTCGAAGCGAGGCCGCTTGGAATAGATGCTGATGAGGCCTGCCGACGAGTTGCGGCCACCCAGCGTGCCCTGCGGACCGCGCTGCACCTCGACCCGGTCGATTTCGCCGAGCTCGTTAAGGCCGATGCCCGAGCGCGAACGATAGACGCCGTCGATAAACACCGGCACCGAGCTCTCCAGACCGGGGTTGTCGCCGACCGTGCCGATACCGCGAATACGCGCCGATCCATTGGCCTCGCTACCCGTTGACGACACGAGCAGCGACGGCGCCACCTGGTTGAGCTGGCGAATGTCGTTGGCGCCGCTGTTCTGCAACGTTTCGGCGTTGACCGCCGAAATGGCGACAGGAACGTCGGACAGGAGCTGTGATCGGCCCTGTGCGGTCACGACGATGGCGTCGTCCGCGACCTCTTCTTCGGCCGGAGCTTCAGCATCCTGCGCCGCGGCGGGCATCGCGACGACAGCGACCGCCAGCGAGAAACCGAGAGCCGAGCCGCGCAACAAATTGGCCACGCCCGTCGAGCGGAATTTGTTCATAATGTGATCCTCTCCAATCAAACCATTTTTCTTTATGGCACCGTAATAGCGAGCAACGGCCATGTTGCTAGGCGCGGTGCAGCAAAAACCGCATATTATTCGGGGATATGCGACATTTTCGCCACAGGCGCGCGGGCAAAGCGGGCGAGCCCCTGCGCTGTGGGAACCAAGGCGGCATAGGGTCCAGCGAAGAGCCGTGCGATCGTAGGATCATCGATGTCAAGACCACCGGTCAGACTGCCGAATGCGGGCAGGATCAAAACACCGGCCCCGCAAGCAAAACAGGCGCGGCGCACCTGTCGTCCGCGCATTTGCACCAGCGTTTTGGGATGGAAGTGGCCGGAAATCTGGGGTCGCGGGTCGGCAGGGTCATGCTCATGGCGAAAAACAATGCCTTGGTCGATCCATTCTTCGCACGATTGAGTGCCCCACTGCCCATCCGGCAGCCCGTCATGGTTGCCCGCAATGAAGCGCCAGCGGTGGCGGGTGGCGAGCTGAGCCAATAGAGTCGCCGCCGCCGGGTCAAGCCGCGCCTGACCGCCATGGTCATGGAAGCTGTCGCCCAGACACCAGATTTCGTCGGGGACGAGGCGGGTGGCCAACACTGCCAGCAGCGCCATGGTGATGCGGCTGTCATAGGGTGGCAGGGGCTGGCCATGCGCGGCAAACCAGCTCGCCTTTTCCAGGTGCAGGTCGGCTACCAACAGCACGCGGCGACGCGGCCAGAACAGCGCACCTTCCGGCGTCGCTGACCAGCGTTCCCCCGCGAAATCAAAGGCAAATGGGTCAGGCGTCGCGGTTTCCATCACCCCAGGGGCGCTAACCCGCCGCGCCGCTTGCGGCAAGGCCGATCAGGATGCGCGCGCGCGTTTGGCCCCTGCTGCCAGCCGCTGGCCCTCGCTGCGTCCCGCGCCATCCGGCAGATCGAGGATGATGCGTTTGTTGGCATAATCAATCTCGATCCGGTCGAACAGTCGCAGCCCGTCCATCCCCAGCAGCATCGCCGGGCGGTCACGCAGGCCGAGCGCGCGAAATGCATGGCTGTCGGCGAAAGAGACGGTCAGGTCGTTGACATCAATGCCCTCAATATTGATGCGGCGCAGCACGGTTTTTTCAGCCGGTATTGTCTCGCCGTTCACGCCGGTCAGCTGGCTGGCGACGAAGGGAAACCGATTCTCGCCGCGCTGGCTCACCAGCCGCATCATCGCCAGATTGCCGATGCTGGTTTGGGCGCCGGTATCGACAATCACGTCCACGCGCTTGCCGTCAATGCGCGCATCGGAGAGGATCAGGCGCCCCGCCTGATTGCGTGCGGTGACGACAATCGCATCATCATCGCGAATTATTGGACGCAAATTGCGGCGGCTGGCGCTGATACGCATTTCCTCGCGGCGGAAATCGATAAGCACGCGGCGGCCTTGCAGCATATCCACGCCCAACAACCCGGCTGCGCCGATATGATTTCCATAAAGCGCCGGCGCTTCAAAGGGCGCCAGCGTGAGGTCGGTCATGGCCAGCGCCGCAATTTTATAGGACGGCGCGGTGGCGGGGCCGCTGATGGTGGCGAGGCGCAACTGCTGGCCCTGCGCCAATGCCAGCCGGCTCGCCAGTTCGCGCGAAATGACGGTGCGCTCCGCGCCTGTATCGACCAGAAAGCTGAACGGCCCTTGATCGCCTATGGTAACCGGCACCGCCATGCGCCGCGAGGCGTCGATATCAAAGGGCTGGATCAGCGGCGTTGCGACGGTTTCGGTGGCCACTGCGCTCTGGCCTAGATCGGGGACAGGCGCTGCGGGCGCACCGACCGAGGCTGCGCCAAGCAGCAGCGGCGCGGCAAGCAGCGTGGCAGGTACGATGAATTTGCGGGCCATGCTGCCGCTCCTCTCCCGACCTGATGATATGCCTATCGTGCCGGGTCCGCAAGCATGCTCAACCCGCCGCCACTGCCGCCAATTGCTGCGCTGCCGCTTCCATCAGCAACGCATCGTCAGTGGCGTCGGTGCCGACGCTTTCGCGCCCGATCAGCACCAAGAGCGGCACGGCCAGCGGGCTGATGCGCGGCAATCGTTGATGGAGCAAGGTCCCCGCCGCGCGGTCGAGGAGGTCGCCGAGCCGGGCGACATCAGTGAGGCGCGTGCGCGCATCGGCCCACGCCGCCTGAATCAGCAAATGGTCGGGCTCGAACTTGCGCAGGACGTCGTAAATCAGGTCGGTGGAAAAGGTCACCTGTTTGCCGGTCTTGCGCTTGCCCGGATGCTGGCGTTCGATGAGGCCGCCGATCACCGCCACCTCCCGAAAAGCGCGTTTGAGCAGGTTCGAACCTTCGACCCATTCGATGAATTCGTCGGTCAAAATGTCGGGCGACAGGAGAGCAGCGGGGTCGGCTACCGGGCGCACCGACCAGATGGCGAGCGCATAGTCCGAGGCAACAAAACCCAGAGGTTGGAGGCCCGCGCGTTCCATCCGCTTGGTTAAGAGCATACCGAGCGACTGGTGTGCGTTCCAGCCTTCAAACGGATAGAGCGCCAGATAGTGGCGGTCTTCGTGCGGAAAGGTTTCGGCAAGCAGCTCGCCGGGGCGGGGCAGCACCGATTTAGCGGCCTGCAGGCGCAGCCATCCCTGCACATCAGGCGGGAAGCGGTCCCAGCTGGCCGGATGGGCGAGAAAGTCGCGTACCCGGTCAGCGAGGCGCGTCGACAGTGCGATTCGCGCGCCGACATAGCTGGGAATGCGCGCCGGTTTGCTGGTTGCGCGAACGATGAGATCAAGGTCGCGCATCGCCTCTACCTCCAACGACAAACCGGCGAAAGCGAAGGTGTCACCCACGGTCAATGTACTCGCAAAATACTCCTCGACACTGCCCAGTCGCCGCCCATTCTTGAAGCGCACATCGAGCGTGGGGGCGTCGACGATGATGCCAGCATTCAAGCGGTGCTGGGTGACAAGGCGCGGGTGTGCGATGCGCCAGCGTATCTTGCCATCTTTGACGGGTCCATCGGGCGCCAACCGCCGAAAGCGGTCATAGGCCTTGAGCGCATAGCCGCCGTCGCGCACAAAACCGATGATGCGCGCGAATTCTTCGGCCGACATATCGGCATAAGGAGCGGCACTTTGCACTTCGGCGAACAGTTCCGCTTCGGCAAAGGGCGCGGCACAGGCCATGCCCATGACGTGCTGTGCCAGCACGTCGCGTGCGCCGGGGCGGAAAGCATCGGCGTCGCGCTCCCCCGCGGCGACCGCGTCGAGTGCAGCCTGTGCTTCCAGAAACTCGAACCTGTTGCCCGGCACTAGGAGCGCCCGGCTGGGTTCGTCGAGCCGGTGGTTGGCACGGCCGATGCGCTGGAGCAGCCGCGAGGAGCCTTTGGGCGCGCCCATCTGGATGACGCAATCGACGTCGCCCCAGTCGAGCCCCATGTCGAGGCTAGAGGTGGCGACGAGCGCGCGCAGCCGCCCTGCGGCCATCGCTGCCTCAGCGCGCAGACGGGCCTCTCGATCAAGGCTGCCGTGGTGGATGGCGATGGGCAGGCCCGCGTCATTGGCCTTCCACAATTCCTGAAACAATAGCTCGGCCAGCCCGCGCGTGTTGCAGAAAATGATGGTGGTACGGTGCCGCGCCACCTCGGCCATCACCTGGTGGATGGCATATCGGCCCGAATGGCCCGCCCAGGGCACTGCGCCTTCGGGCAATAAAATGCGCACATCGGGGTCCGCCCCTGCCTCGCCTTCCACCAGCCGCACGCGCGCAACATCGCCGCCGGGGGCGAGCCAGCGGCGATAGGCATCCACGTCGGCAATGGTCGCCGACAGCGCTGCGCGGCGCAGCGCGGGGTTGATGCTGTGCAGCCGCGCAAGGGCAAGGGCGAGCAGGTCACCGCGCTTGCCGGTAGCGAAGGCGTGAACCTCGTCGATCACCACGGTTTTGAGGTTCGCGAACAGGGTGAAGCTGTCGGGATAGGAGAGCAGCAGCGACAGCGATTCGGGCGTGGTCAGCAAGATATGCGGCGGGCGGCTGCGCTGGCGCGCTTTGGCGTCACTCGATGTATCGCCGCTGCGGGTTTCGACGCGGATCGGCAGACCCATATCGGCGATGGGGGCAGCGAGATTGCGCTCGATATCGGCAGCGAGCGCCTTGAGCGGCGAGACGTAGAGCGTGTGGAGGCCGTCGTGCACGCCATCAGCCAGATCAATGAGGCTGGGGAGAAACCCCGCGAGCGTTTTCCCCGCGCCGGTGGCGGCGACGAGGAGCGCGTGGTCGCCGGCTGCCGCAGCATCGATCATGGCCGCTTGATGCTGGCGCAAGGTCCAGCCGCGCTGGGCAAACCAGTTGGTGAAGGGGGCGGGGAGGGGCATCAAGTTGCGCAATCTCGCTTCTGGCGGGTGAGTTATGCACATTGCACCCGTGTCTCGTCATCCCGAACTTGTTTCGGGATAACAAACCGTCAGTGGCGCGTTATGCTGAAACAAGTTCAGCATGACGAGGCTTTGGGACGGGCGGCAGCAGAATATGGCGGACATGAAATCATTGCAGTCGAACTACCGCGGCGTCGTCATCGGCGCAGGAGGCGGCATTGGCGCGGCGGTGGCGGCGCGGCTGGCGAGCGATCCGCGGTGCGTGGCGCTGCACTGTGTCAGCCGCAGCGGCGACGCCGGGCCGACGAGCGCCATCCGGCATGCCGCCGATTTGACTGACGCCGCCAGCATGGCCGGTGCGGCCGCCGCCATCGGCGCGGACGGCCCCATCGACCTGATCTTCATCGCCAGCGGGCTGCTGCATCGCGGCGGCGCGGTGCAGCCGGAAAAGAGCTGGAAGACCATCGAGGCCGATGCGTTCGCGGAATTGTTCGCGGTCAACGCCACCGGACCGTTGCTGGCACTGAAAGCTTTGCTACCGCATGTTCCACGCGATCGCCGCGCGCTGATTGGCATCGTCGGCGCGCGGGTGGGAAGCATCGGCGATAACCGGCTGGGCGGCTGGTATGGCTATCGCGCCAGCAAGGCGGCGCTGGCGATGCTGCTGCGCACATTGAGCATCGAATTGGCGCGCACGCATCCGCAGCTCGCCGTGCTGATGTTGCATCCGGGCACGGTCGACACCGCACTGTCGCAGCCATTCCAGCGTGGCGTCGCCAATCTGCTGACGCCCGAGGCGAGTGCAGGCGCGATGCTGGCGGTGCTCGATGCGGCAACGCCGGAACAATCGGGGCAGCAGCGCGACTGGAACGGCGAACTGGTGGTGCCTTAATGAACTGTGCTAGCCAGCTAGCATGACCGAAGCCCCCTTTATCGATCTCGAACGCTGTGTCACCCAAGCCTATGAGGTCGCTTTGCCGCACGTCGGCAAGGGCAAGGTTGCTGATTATATTCCCGCGCTGGCGAACGTCGAACCACGCGCATTGGGCATTGCCCTCGCGCTGCCCGACGGGACAGTGCATGTCGCGGGCGACGCCGATGTGCCCTTTTCAATCCAGTCGGTGTCGAAAGTGTTCACCCTGGCGATGGCGCTGCGGCGGCTGGGCAGCGATTTATGGTCCAGCGTCGGACGCGAGCCGTCGGGCAGCGCGTTCAATTCGATTGTCCAACTGGAAAACGAGCAAGGGATCCCGCGCAACCCGTTCATCAACGCCGGGGCGATTGCCACGACCGACCGGCTGATTGACGGGCGCGCCAGCGATGTCGTGGTTGCCGAGATCCTGAAATATATGCGCGCGCGCGCCCACGATGATGGCGTGACCATTGATGCCGAGGTTGCGAGTTCCGAATCGCAGACTGGCGCGCGCAACCGCAGCCTCGCGCATTTCATGGCGGCGTTCCGCAATCTGCGGCATCCCGTGGAAACCGTTCTGGAGGTTTATTTTCGCCAATGCGCGCTGGCGATGAGCTGTCGCCAGCTCGCCCAAGCGGGGCTGTTCCTAGCGTGCAATGGCCGCGACCCCCGCACCGGCGAGCAGTTGGTTGAACCGCACCGCGCACGGCGCATCAACGCCATCATGCTGGGGTGCGGCCATTATGACAATTCAGGCGAATTCGCCTTCAAGGTCGGACTGCCCGGCAAGTCGGGCGTAGGCGGCGGCATTTTGTGCATCGCACCTGGGCGCGGGTCGATCGCGGTGTGGTCGCCAGGACTGAATGCCGCCGGGACCTCGCTGGCCGGGGCAGAGGCCCTGGAACATTTCGCTTGGGCGACCGGTTGGTCGGTTTTTGGTTAAAGGCCAAGCTCGCCAAGACAAGCTTCACCATCTGCCATCAGTGCGGCGCGCTTGTCTGCGCCCCAATTGTTCAACGTCCGGTACATCGGCGCCATGCGTGGATTGCGCGCCAGCCGGTCGGTATGACGGATCAGGAAGGGCCAATAGAGGCGATTGAAGGGGCAGGCTTTCGAGCCACTCTTGGCCTTCACATCATGTCGGCATCCTCGGCAATAGTCCGACATGCGGTCTATGTAGGCGCCGCTCGCCGCATAGGGTTTGGACGCAAGCAGGCCGCCGTCTGCAAACTGGCTCATGCCGATGGTGTTGGGTGCCTCGACCCATTCATAGGCGTCAGCATAGACGGCGAGATACCAAAGGTGCAGCGCGTGCGGATCAATGCCCGCAAGCAGCGCGAAATTGCCGGTGACCATCAGTCGCTGGATATGGTGGGCATAGGCGTGATCACGCGTTTGCTCGATGGCAGCACGCATGCATGCCATGTCCGTCTGCGCGCTCCAGTAGAAATCGGGTAGCGGGCGCGTGGCGGCGAGGGCGTTGCGATCCACATAATCAGGCCCCTCGCGCCAATAGATGCCGCGCACATATTCGCGCCAGCCGATGATCTGACGGATATAGCCTTCGGCAGCGTTGAGCGGCACCGTCCCCGCTCGCCATGCCCGTTCAACGGCCTGACAGACGCTCAAGGGATCTAGCAGGCCGATATTGAGATAGAGCGCCACAATGCTGTGATAGAGCCACGGTTCGCCGAACAGCATCGCATCCTGATAATCGCCAAAGCGAGGCAGGGCGTCGGCGATGAAATTGTCAAACTGTGCCTCTGCCTCTTCGCGCGTTACTGCGAACCAGAAATCGTCAAGGCTGCCAAAGCGGTCAGGGAAACGCGCTGCAACCAACGCCAGCACCTGCTGCGTAACGGCGTCGGGTGCTGTACGACGCGGGCGCGGCATGAGCAGGTCGGCGCTGGCGGGCTTGCGATTATCGGCGTCGTAATTCCATTGGCCGCCCGCGGGCTGACCGCCCTCCATCAGCAGGCCGGTCTTGCGGCGCATGTCACGGTAGAAATATTCCATACGCAGCGCCTTGCGGCCATCGGCCCAAGCGGCGAATTCGGCCTCGCTGCACAGGAACCGGTCGTCGGCGCGGATGTCGACCGGCACGCCCAGCGCGCCGGTCCAGCCCGCCATTTCGGTGCGCAGCCGCCATTCACCTGCTTCGGTGACAACGAGCCGCTGCGCCCGGTGGCGCCGGATGGCACGCGCCACTTCCTCGCACAAGCTGCCGCTGTTGCCTGGATCATCAAGCGCGACATAATCGACCATCCAGCCGGCATCGCGTAGCGCGGCAGCGTGGTGGCGCATGGCGCTGAACACAAAGGCGAGCTTTTTGCGGTGGTGCCAGACATAGTCGGCCTCAGCCGCAACCTCGGCCATCAGGATGACGGTTGCCGCCGGGTCGGCATCGGTCAGGCTGCTAATCTCTGCCGACAGCTGGTCGCCGAGGATGAGGATCAGCGTTGGTCTGGTCACACGTCCAGATTGGCCACGTTGAGCGCATTGGCCTGAATGAAGTCGCGGCGCGGTTCGACCTCGTCACCCATCAGCCGTTCGAAGATGTCGTGCGCGACATCGGCCTGTTCGGCCTCGACGCGCAAAAGTGAACGATTTGAAGGGTCGAGCGTGGTTTCCCATAATTGTTCGGCGTTCATTTCGCCCAGCCCCTTGTAGCGGCTTATCGCCAGGCCCTTTCGGCTGTAAGCAAACACGCCCTCGAGCAGGTCGGACGGGCGTGTGACGACGGTGCTGGCGGGTGTGCGCGCAGCGGGGGTTTCGCCGTCGTCACTTTCGATCTCGGGCTCAGCGGCTTGGGCGCTCGTCAGCTTCACAAGGCGCGCGGGGGCGGCATAGCTGTCGGCCTCGGCAATGGCGAGAGCGTGGACGCGCCGCGCCTCCTGGCTCGCAAGGAATGCGGCGTCGATGGCGTGGTGGTCGGACACGCCGCGCCAGCGCCGCTCGGCACTGTAGCCACCTTCGACCAGGGCGATGGCCCATTGCGATTCGCGCGTGCCGCTGGTCGCGGCATCGGCGGCGTCGAGCCAACTGGCTGTGCGGGCGGCAGCGGCGGAGCGCGCGGAAACATCGAGCGCTGGGTCAAGCGCGCCGTTCAGCGCCAGCGCCTCGACCAGCGCAGCATCGTAGCGGCGCGGGACATAGCGCATCAGCGCGCGGGTGCGGCGGGCATGGTCGATCAGCCCGCGCAGATCGGCCCCGCTGCGCGCGCCGCCCGCAGTTTCGAGCCGAAGGCCGTCGAGCGCGGCATCGACAAGGTAATTTTCAAGCGCCGCATCGTCTTTCAGATAAACCTCGGACCGTCCCTTGGCGACTTTGTAGAGCGGCGGCTGTGCGATATAAAGATGCCCCTTTTCAATGATTTGGGGCATTTGTCGGTAAAAGAAGGTGAGCAACAGCGTGCGGATATGCGCGCCGTCGACGTCAGCGTCGGTCATAATCACGATTTTGTGATAACGCAGCTTTTCGAGGTTAAATTCATCGCGGATGCCGGTGCCCAGCGCCTGAATCAGTGTGCCAACTTCCTTTGACGAGATGATGCGGTCAAAGCGCGCGCGCTCGACGTTCAGAATCTTGCCTTTCAAGGGCAGGATCGCCTGAACATGGCGGTCGCGGCCCTGTTTCGCCGAGCCGCCCGCCGAGTCGCCTTCAACGAGGAAGAGTTCGCACTTCGTCGGATCGCGCTCCTGACAATCGGCGAGCTTGCCAGGAAGGCTTGCGATGTCCATTGCGCCCTTGCGCCGCGTGAGCTCGCGTGCCTTGCGCGCTGCTTCGCGCGCGGCGGCGGCGTCGATGATTTTTGCGATCACTGCCTTGGCATAAGCGGGATTTTCCTCGAGCCATTCGCTCATGCGATCGGCCATCAGGCTTTCCAGCGGCTGGCGCACTTCCGAGGAGACCAGCTTGTCTTTGGTCTGCGAAGAAAATTTGGGGTCGGGGAGCTTGACCGAGACGATCGCGGTCAACCCTTCGCGCATATCCTCGCCAGTCAGGCTGACCTTCTCTTTCTTCAGGATGCCCGATTTCTCGCCATAATTGTTGAGCGTGCGCGTGAGCGCGGCGCGGAAGGCGGCAAGGTGGGTGCCGCCGTCGCGCTGCGGGATGTTGTTGGTAAAGCACAACACATTTTCATAATAGCTGTCGTTCCATTCGAGCGCGACGTCGATACCAATACCGTCGCGCTCGCTGCTGATTGCAATCGGATCAGGCAGCAGCGCGGTCTTGTTGCGGTCGAGCCACTTCACGAAAGCCGCAATGCCGCCCTCATAATAAAGATCATGCTCGATCCGTTCGGCGTGGCGTTCGTCAGCCAGAATAACCCGCACGCCCGAATTGAGGAAGGCGAGCTCGCGGTAGCGATGCTCGAGCTTGTCAAAGTCGAACTCGGTGACATTTTTGAACGTGTCGGTCGAGGCGAGGAAGGTAACGCGTGTGCCCTTCTTTCCTTCCGGCGCCGGGCCGCTGACGCGCAGCGGCGCGACCGCATCGCCATGTTCAAAGCGCATCCAATGTTCTTGGCCGTCGCGCCAGATGGTGAGCTCAAGCCATTCGGACAGCGCGTTGACCACGCTCACGCCAACACCGTGCAGGCCCCCTGAGACCTTATAGGCGTTATCGTCGCTGGTATTTTCAAATTTGCCGCCCGCGTGCAGCTGGGTCATGATAACTTCGGCGGCGCTGACGCCCTCTTCGGCATGGATGCCCGTGGGGATACCACGGCCATTGTCCTCGACGCTGACCGAGCCATCGGCGTTCAAGGTGATGAGCACGCGGTCACAGTGGCCCGCCAACGCTTCGTCAATCGCATTGTCGCTAACCTCGAACACCATATGGTGCAGGCCCGAGCCATCGTCGGTATCACCGATGTACATGCCGGGGCGTTTGCGAACGGCGTCGAGGCCCTTCAACACCTTGATCGAATCGGCACCATAGGCATTGGTATTGGGCGTTTGCTGACGCGGATTTTCAGGGGTCTCGTTCATGCCGATTCTATAGGGATGAGCAGCGCAAAACCCAAGGAAAAACGTAATTCGGCAGCGATTGCCAGCAGCGCCGCGCGCGGCTAGTTTGCAGCGATGAAATATGTTCTTGCCGTCGTCCTTATCCTGTGTGTCGCCGCGTGCAGCGAAGCGCCGCCGCCGCCCGATAATGCCGCGCTGGATGATGGCGGGGCGCCGATTGCATCACGCCCGGTGAATATCGGCAGCGAAGGCGCAAGCCTGCCCGCCTGCCCTAGCGTCTCGCGGGTCATCGAGGCAGGGACCGAGGTTTATTGGGCGCCCGACGAAACCCGGGTAATCAAGGCGCGATTGGCGGGCGGGGCGCGGGTTGCGCTGTGCGAGGCGACGGACGACGACCGCTGGTTCGGTGTGGTGTTTCCCGCGCCCGGCGGCGATATGGACCTGTGCCAAGTCGGCCGTCCGGTACGCGATGCGCGCGAGTATCAGGGCCCGTGCCGCTGGGGCTGGATCAAGGGCGGGACGGTGCGGCTGGGGAGCTAGGGTCAGGACCCTAACCGCGGCAATCCTCTATCACGCGGCCGATTTCGGCCTGCACCGGCAGCACAAGCAATTGCGAGGCGCGGAGCGCAAAACGGCCACGACTAAAGGCGATGGCATCGAGGATCGGATCGCCCACCGGCAAGTCGGCGGAGCCATCAGCGAGCATGAGTTCGCGCAGCTCGCTGCTCGTTGAAATGCCCAGCCGCATGGCCCGCTCTCCGTTCAGGCCGATCCGGATGATGCGCCCCGGAGCCGCGCAGACGATCGCCGCGCGTTCAACGCCGCTGTCATCCACGAAGCGAGCAGCGCGGCCGTCTGCAGCCAGTTGCCAGCCGCCTTCGGTGACCGGCAGTTCGTCCCACGGCTGCACTGGCGGCGGGGGCAGCACGGGCGCAGGCGGCGGCGCGACAACCACTGGCGGCCGGGGCGGCGGGGCAGCCGGCTTGGGCGCTGCCACGCAACCGGCCAGCATGGCGACAAGCAGCCCGGCCGCGATCCGCCGTTTCATCCTTCGAACCCGCGCCATTCAATCACCTCATCGAGCGGCGCGCGCGGCACGGACCAATTATTGACCGGATTGTCGATATCGGTGTGGCCGATGGCGAGGCCGCAGAAAAGGATCTGGTCGTCGGCGATCCCGAGTTCGTTCCGGATGGTTTCGCCATAAACCGCCCAGCATTCCTGCGCGCAGGTGCCGAGGCCCGCTTCGGTCAGCAGCAGCATCAGCGATTGCAGCCACATCCCCATGTCGGACCATTGCGGCGGCCCCATAGTGCGCGGGGTATAGAGAAACAGCATCACCGGCGCGCCGAAGCCGCGGAAATTTTCGGCAAATTGCAGCATCCGGCCCATCTTGTTTTCGCGTGGAATCCCAAGCGCGCCATAGAGCGCCTCGCCCACACCATAGCGGCGCGCCTTCCAGGGATCGGGCAGGATTTCGGGGTAGATGGAATATTCCATCTGCTGCCCCTCGGCCCCCATGGCGACGCGCGCGGCGACCGCTTCCTTGAGCCGCTCCCACGGCTGGCCGGTGAGCACGATGGCGCGCCAGGGTTGAAGGTTGCCGCCCGACGGTGCGCGCTGCGCCGCCGCCAAGGCATCGCGAAGAATTGCTGGATCAACGGGATCGGGGCGGAATGCGCGCACCGAACGGCGGGAGTGTAGGGCATCGGCTACAGACATAAGCTCATTCCTTGGCGAATTTGTTGGCGCGGCGCTTGCCGAAAAGCATTCCCCGTTCCAGCCGCGTGCGCAATTGACGGTAATAGGCTTCGAGAAAAATGGCATCATCCTCGGCGCGCATGCGCCCGATTTTGGCGCGAATGGTGTCGGCGACCTGTGCCACCACGCGTGATTCGTTGGTGCGCAGGACGCGTTCCAGTTCCTGCAGTTCAAATTCGCCATAAACAGCAAGTTCGGCGTCAGTGAAGCGCAGACCTTCATCAGCGGCGCTCGCCGTGGCCAGATCGCGGGCCAGCCGCGCTCGCCCTGCCTGGACCACCCAGGTGCCGGCGATCAGATCGCCCATGCGCATCCGGTCGCGGTTGAACAGCAGGAAGAAGCCCAAGGTCAGCGTCCACGCCGCGCCCGCCAGGCTGGTGCCCCAGCCCACCATATCCTCGGCCGCGCCAGCGCCGAGAAAAGTGAACGGCAAGAAGATTTCCAGTTCGCGGATCAGGTTGCGCGCGATCACGGCGTCCGCCGTCAAGCGCCCACCGTCGCGCGCGACGACGCGGATGCCCGCAATACGCTTGCCCGGCGTTGCAGCGCGTTTGCCGAGTTCAAAGCCGATAAACCAGAAGGTGCGCAGCAGGAAAAAGCCCAGCAGCCAGATGGTGGCCGCAGCGTCCGCCCCGCCGCCAAAGCCAATCCAGATGGCGAGCAGGGTGAAGAGGATGAGGATCAGAATCAGCAATGTCAGGTCGATCACCAGCGCAGCAAAGCGCAGCCCCGAGCTGGCAATCGCCAGTTCCAGATCGACGCCTTCGGGGGTGACGAACTGGCGGCGCTTGTCGCGCTTGTTCTGGATGGCGGCGGCCTGTGCGGTGGCTTCGGGGGTCATGCCGCTGTCCGCCGCGGCGCGTAGTAAAAGGCGAGCCAGCCGAGCAGCAACGTGCCGCCGACGCTATATCGCAGCACGGTGTCGGTGATCAGCTGGCGCCCAAAGCCTTCGAGCAGGCCAGCGCAAAGCATCATGATGATGACGCCGACCATGACCTTCCCTGCGGTGCGCCCAGCGCGTGACAGTGCGGTTAGTCGGTCCATTTCGCCGGGGAAAAGCATGGTCGTGCCGATCTTGAGCCCCGCAGCGCCTGCAAGGATGATCGCGAAGAGCTCGGTCGTGCCGTGGATGGCAAGCCAGCCGCCGAAGTCGACGCCCAGTCCCTTGCCCGCGAACACCGCCAGCATCGGCCCCAGCGACAGTCCATTGTAAAAGATAAGCAGCAATGTCGGCACGCCAAAGGCAAATCCCAGCGCAAAAGACATAATGCCGATGCGGCTGTTGTGCTGGAACAGATAGGAGGCAAAGACAGCCATGCCGCTGCTTTCGCCATCTTCGACCAGCGCTTTGCCGTGACCGATGGTCGAGCGGAGATATTCGGTGCTCGCTTCGGGCGTGCGCCCGCCCGCCAGATTTTCGGGAACGAACTGGAAGAACCATTGCGGGTCGCTGGCGGTCAAGGACCAGCTGGTCGCGATGCCAAGCAAGAGCACCAGCGCGATCACCAGTGTCTCCTTCCAAACCGCGCGCACGGCGGCGGGCCAGTCGTGGGCGAAGAATCGCAGGAGCCGCGCGCTGCGCTTTTCGCGCACGCCGTAGAGCAGGAAATAGCCGCGCATCGCGAGCGATTCCAGATGGTCATTGAGCGCGCGATCAAGGCTGGTGGCGCGCGCGATGGAAAGTGACGAAAGTGTCGCGCGGTATAACACGGGCAGGCGCAGCAGCTCGTCGGTGGACAAGGACGATGCCGACCCTTTTTCCAGCCGGGTGAGCAATTGGTCGAAAATGATCCAGTCGGCCTCGCGCTCGGCGCGGAAGCGGCTGGCGGAAAAGGCGGGGGCTTGCACGGCAGGCATCAGAGACTCCCGGCCTTTTTGATCGCCATCCAGGCATCGAGCACACCGCTCGACACGCGGTCGTGCGCCACTTCGACCACATCGACGCCCATGCGTTGCAGCCGCGCGATGACAATACGGCGGTCGCGCAGCAGCGCGGCAGCGACATTCGTGCGCACCAGATCGGCGGGCTCGGTTGGCTCCATCCGTTCAACCGCTTCCAACTCGCTGTCCTTGAGCACCACGAACAGCAGGCGGTGTTGCTTCACCAGCCGTCCGGCGGCGCGGATCATCAGCTCGGCGCTGGTCGGATCGGTGAATTCGGTGAAGAGGACAATCAGCGAACGGCGGTTGAGCTGCGCGCCGAGGGTTGCCAGCGCCAGCGTGAAATTGCTTTCCTCATGCGCATAATCGATGCGTGCGGCGGCCGCCTGGAGCAGCGGAAAATCGCTGCTGTGCGCCAGCACCGGCGTCGATCCGCCGGGCTTGGCAGCGAAGTGGAACAGGCTGACCCGGTCCTCCATCTTCAAGGCAACAAAGGCGAGCAGCAGCGCCGCAGAAACGGCACGGTCGACGCGCGGCATGCCGTCAACCGGCTCGCTCATCGTGCGGCCGGCGTCGATGGCCAGCACCAGCCGGTTGTCGCGTTCGATGCGATATTCTTTCGCCAAAAGTTTCACATGGCGCGCCGAGGCGGTCCAATCGATGCTGCGCCGGTCCATGCCGGACTGATATTCGCCCAGCGCTTCATATTCGCTGCCTTCGCCCACCAGCATTTGTTGACGCAGGCCGAATTGGGCATCGCGGCGAAACAGCTTGAGGCCGTCTTCGCGCACGCTGCGCAAGCTGGGCACAACGGCGATCTCGCGGTGCTCGGCATAGCGGCGCTGGAGGATGGCGAGGCCCAAGGGTCCGCGCCAGCGCAGCCACAGCCCGTCGACGCGCGCGGTGCCGCGCCGCGCAGCGGCGAGGGGGAAATTCTTGATCAGCGTCAGCCCCGCCCCACCGGGCGCATCGGCCGGGAAACCGATGCCCGCAATCCGTCCCCCGGCATCGAGCCGCGCATCGACCGCCATGGCAATGTCAATCTTGGCCGGTTTCCAGCGCGCGCCCGGCGCGTCGAGGCGCACCAGCAGGTTGAAGGGGTCGCCGATGCCCACGCTACGCGGCGCGCGCAGATCAACCGCGATCCGGCGCAGATCGCCCGCGACCAGCGCATCGACCAGCATCAGCGCCGCGATGACCCCAATCCACACCAGCGACAAGAGCCACAAGTCGGGGCGGATCAGGCCCAGTCCCAGCGCCACCGGCGCGCCGGTGAGCAGCAACAGAATCGTGAGCGGCGTGGGCAGAATCAACGCGGCACCTCGGTCGCGTTCACCAGTTCCTCGACCACCGTTTCGACATTGCGCCCGTCGATTTCGGCGGCGGGCGACAGAATCAAACGATGGCGCAGTACATTGGCGGCGAGGCGTTTGACATCGTCGGGGATGGTATAGTCGCGCCCGTCGATAGCCGCGCTGGCGCAGGCAGCGCGCGCAAGCAGGCTGGCGGCGCGAGGGCTGGCCCCGCATTCGAGATCGGCGGTGGCGCGCGTCGCGCGGACGAGGCGCACGATATAGTCGACAATCTCGTCGGCCAGCCGCACTTGGGCGACGACATCAATCGCCGCCGCGATGGCCGCGGCGTCGGCAATCTGTGTCACCCCGAAATCGCCCGCCGCCGGCGCCTTGAAGCGTCCGCCATGGTCGGCGACGATCCGCCGTTCTTCGGCGGCATCGGGATAGCCGACGATGAGTTTGAACAGGAAGCGGTCGAGCTGCGCCTCGGGCAGTGGATAGACGCCCTGCTGCTCGATCGGGTTTTGCGTTGCCAGCACGGTGAAGCGCGGGCTGAGACTGTGCGGCTCGCCGTTGATGGTGACGCGGCGTTCCTGCATCGCTTCCAAAAGCGCGGCCTGCGTCTTGGGCGGGGTGCGGTTGATTTCGTCGGCGAGCAGCAGCTCGGTGAAAATCGGCCCCTTGGTGAGGGTGAAGGTCGAGGTCTGGAAGTTGAACAGGTTCGACCCCAAAATGTCACCAGGCATCAGATCGGGCGTGAACTGGATGCGCCCGAAACCCAGCCCGGCGGCGCGGGCAAAGCATTGGGCGAGCAGCGTCTTGGCGGTACCCGGTGGCCCTTCGAGCAGGCAATGGCCGCCCGCGAGCAGCGCGATGCTGACCATGTCAACAAGGGCGTCCTGCCCGACCACGGCCTTGCCCACTTCGGCGCGCAGCTGGCCCGCAAGTTTGGCGACGCCGTCGATGTTATCAATGCTCACGCAGCAAATCCTTTCTGATGGTGTGCAGGGCGCGGGCGAGCCCCAATAATTCGTTGCTATTACGGGCGAGCGGGAGGCGGCGGGCGAGCGCGGCAAAGCCATCGCCCCCGTCCCTGGCCGGCCGGCGGCGGTCGATCCAGTCATCGAGCGCGGCACCTTCGAGCCCCGGCGGCGCGTGCAGCGCACGCCCCAGCGCCTCGCGCTGACCACGCAGCCAGGCGTCGGCACCATCGGCCTCACGCCGCGTCTGTGCGACCAGTTCGGCGCTGCTTTCAATGAGCGCGCGCTTGGAAATGGGGATGGCACGCGCAGGTACGCGGGCAGGGCCAAAGCGGGCCGCCGCTTGCCACAGCGCGAACAGCCCCGCCGCGATCAGGCAGGCGGTGATGCCGATGAAAGGCGGCACAAACGCGAGCCGCAGAAAGCCGCTGCCGCCGCCGAGGCCATTGAGCGTGACGTCGAAGGCGATTCCAGCTGCGTCGCTGTCCTCTGCCACCAGATCAAGCACGGCGAGCGCGGTGCGCGCACGTTCGCGGCTGGCGAAAGCGAAATTGTTAATGAGGTCGGGGTCGGCGAGGACGTATATCTGCCCCTCATAGCGGCGCACCAGCAAAGCTTCATCGCCGCCCGGCATGGCCAGCATGGCGCTGTTCAGCGAACCCGCCTTCAGCCGCTGCCAGCGTCCAGCCGCCAGCGTGATCGTCTGGCGGCGATTGGCGGGTGCCGCAAAAACGGTCCTAGCTGGCGCGGCCAGAGGTGCGATCCGCGGCGCACCAATGCCACCGCCAATATAGGCCTTGGACAACAAGGCCTTGGGCGCTGTCACGGGAAATGCCGCGCCCGCCCAGCCCTTGCGCTGCGGATGCGGCAGGGTTTGCCATTTGGGCAGGACAATCAGTACCGGTTCGCGCCCGTGCGCCTTGATGAGTGCGGAAATCTCATCGGGGTCGCTGTCCCGATCGGGGGTGAGCACCAGCAAGGTGCCGCCCTCGTCATCCTTCAGCGGCACGGCCTCCACCACCTCACGCCGCACATCGACCGCCATCCCGGCGCGTTCGGCATAATCGACGATCCCGGCATAACCCGCCACGCCCTTCGAAAGCGCATGACCCTGCGCATTATTGCCCGCCGACAATTGCGGGCCGAGCGCCATCAGTGCCCACATGGCGATGAAGCCGATGACGCCGATGACGATCACCGCGCCAATGACGCGCGGGTCGAACGGGGTGCGGACGGTATCGGCGCTCATGCCGTGGCCCATGCCTTGGGAACGGTCAATTCCGAATAGGCGGCGCGGCATTCACCCCACACATTGGCATCAACCGGCTGGCCGCCGAACAGGCTGACTTCAACCGCGCGCGCGATGCGGGCAAAAGCGGCGCGTGCGATACCGGGCAGGTCGCGCGACCCCGCAAGATCGCGCGACGTGATGGCGGGTTTGACGAGACCAGGGCGGCGCGCAGCGATGTCATCGACGCTGCGATAGAGCAGCAGATGCACGGCTTCGGCGTAGCGCCCTTCGGCTGCGAGGGCGTCGGCATCGGCAAGCCGCGCGCGCGCCGCGCTGGCTTCGGCCAAGCCTTGCTCGGGTTCGGCTTCGTCGACCTTGCGCCCGAGCAGCGCGTTAATCCAGTCGGCAAAGCCCGGAAACAGGCGATAGGCGATGAACAAGATGAGCAGCGCGGCGAGGCCCCACAGCACATAGGTGAAGCCGACGCCGGTGGCTTCAAAGAAGTTGCCGATGGCATTGAAGACGTCGCCCAGCCAGTCAAAAAAGTCCTCCAGCCAGCGCGGCGTAGGGGGTGGCGGGGGCGCTTCGGGAAGGTTGGTCTGCAAACCTTCCTTGGCCATGGTTTCGGCATAGGCGGGGTCGACCAGATCGGCGTCGGCGAGCCAAGGATCGGCCAGCGCGCCGCTGTCCACTTCCGCGCGCGCAGGACCATTGGGCAGCGGTTGCGGCAGCGGCCCATTGACAGGCGTGGGAGCCTTAGCTGTCATGCAAAAGCGCGCGGGGAGGACGGTGGCATTGCCTCCTGTCCTAACGCAGGCGTCGGTGTAAGCAAGCGCCGAGCTTGAAATGGTAACAAGCCGCGCTTGAAATAGTCACAAAGCGCCGAATCGCTTGCATTTCGGCGCGTGCTTCGCTAACGGCCCCGCTTCGCCGACGATCGCGTGATGACCTGCCTGGCTACAAGGGCTGCCAGGGCCGGTCGAGATTGTCCCAGAACAAGGAGACCGAAATGCCCAAAATGAAGACCAAAAGCGGTGTGAAGAAGCGCTTCAAATTCACCGCGACGGGCAAGGTGAAGCACGGCGTCGCCGGCAAGCGTCACCGCCTGATCAGCCACAATTCCAAATATATCCGCACCAACCGCGGCACCAGTGTGCTGAGCGATGCCGATGCGGGTCATGTGCGCCTGTGGGCGCCGTACGGCCTGAAGTAAGGAGCGCGCACCCATGTCACGCATCAAACGCGGCACCACGACGCGCACCAAGCACAAGCGGATTTTGGATCAGGCGAAGGGCTTTTACGGCCGCCGCAAGAACACCATCCGCATCGCCCGCCAGGCCGTCGAGAAGGCCGGGCAATATGCCTATCGCGACCGCAAGGTTAAGAAGCGGAACTTCCGCGCGCTGTGGATCCAGCGGATTAACGCTGCGGTCCGCGCCGAGGGCCTTACCTATTCGCAGTTCATGCACGGCGTGAAGCTGGCAGGTATCGAGCTGGACCGGAAGGTCATGGCCGACCTGGCCATGAACGAAGGCGCGGTGTTTACCACCATCATCGCGCAGGCGAAGGCTGCGTTGCCGAAAGCGGCATAACGCAAACTTTGTTGGAATGCGCGAGAAGGGCGTGGACGGCAGTTGCCGTTCGCGCCCTTTCGCTTATGGGCAAACCGGCTCTACCGGGAAAATGATGATGAGTGACCTCGATACCCTGCAATCCGACCTGCTGACGCGGATCGATACCGCCTCCGATCTCGACACGGTCGAGGCGATCCGCATCGAAGCGCTGGGCAAAGCCGGAAGCGTGTCGGCGCTGCTGAAAACGCTGGGCGGGATGACCCCCGAGCAGCGCGCCAGCGAAGGCCCACGCATCAACGGTCTGCGCGAAGCGGTGAGCACCGCGCTGGCTGCACGCAAAGCCGCGCTGGAAAGCGAAGCACTGGCCGCGCGGCTCGCAGCCGAGCGCGTCGACCTGACGCTGCCCGCGCCCGAAGCGCCGCGCGGATCGGTGCATCCGGTCAGCCAAGTCATGGACGAGCTGGCCGAAATTTTCGCCGACATGGGCTTTGCCGTCGCCGAAGGGCCGGAGGTTGAGGACGACTGGCACAATTTCACCGCGCTCAATATCCCCGATACGCACCCGGCGCGGGCGATGCACGACACTTTCTATTTCCCGGACATCGCAGGCAGCAACCACAAGATGTTGCTGCGCACCCACACGTCGCCAGTGCAGATCCGCACCATGATGTCGCAGCAACCCCCCATTCGCATCATCGCGCCGGGGCGCGTTTATCGGTCGGACAGCGACGCCACGCACACGCCGATGTTCCACCAGATCGAGGGGCTGGTCATCGATCGCGGGATCACATTGGGGCATCTCAAATGGACGCTCGAGACGTTCCTGAAAGCCTTTTTCGAGCGCGACGATGTCGTGCTGCGGCTGCGGCCGAGCTATTTCCCCTTCACCGAGCCAAGCGCCGAGGTTGATGTTGGCTATAGCCTGGTGAACGGCAAGCGCGTGATCGGTGGGGCCGAAGGGTGGATGGAGGTGCTGGGCAGCGGCATGGTGCACCCCAAGGTGATTGCCGCCTGCGGGCTCGATCCCGACGAGTGGCAGGGCTTTGCCTTTGGCACGGGCGTCGACCGACTGGCGATGCTGAAATATGGCATGGACGACCTGCGCGCCTTCTTTGACGGCGATATGCGCTGGCTGGGCCATTATGGCTTTGGCGCGCTCGATGTGCCCACATTGAGCGGGGGAGTCGGCGCATGAAATTCTCCCTTTCGTGGTTGAAGAGCCACCTTGATACCGACGCCGACATTCAGGCCGTTGCGGACACGCTGAACCGCATCGGGTTGGAGGTTGAGGGCATCGAGAACCCCGCCGAGCGCCTTGCGGGCTTCACCGTTGCGCGCGTGTTGACCGCCGCGCCGCATCCGCAGGCCGACAAATTGCAGCTGCTGACCGTCGATCCGGGCGAAGGCGTGCCGCTGCAGGTCGTGTGCGGCGCGCCCAATGCGCGCGCCGGCCTGGTCGGGGTGTTCGGGCGCGAGGGCGCGGTGGTGCCGGCGAACGGCATGGTGCTGCGCAAGGCCGCGATCCGCGGCGTCGAATCGAACGGCATGATGTGTTCGTCGCGCGAGCTGGAGCTGGGCGATGACCATGACGGCATCATCGAATTGCCCGCTGATGCGCCGGTGGGCATGGCGTTCTGCGACTATGCCGATTTGAACGATCCGGTGATCGATGTGTCGGTGACCCCCAACCGGCAGGATTGCATGGGCGTGCGCGGCATCGCGCGCGATCTGGCGGCAGCCGGGCTGGGGACGCTGAGGCCCTTGGAAGTGCCGTCGGTGGCAGCGAGCTATCCCTGCCCGACCGAAATTCGCACCGACGATCCTGCAGGCTGCCCCGCTTTCTATGGCCGCGTTATCAAAGGCGTGACCAATGGCGCGTCGCCCGCCTGGATGCAGGCGCGGCTGAAGAGCGCCGGGCAGCGACCGATTTCGGCGCTGGTCGATATCACCAACTATGTGATGCTTGACCATGGACGGCCGAGCCATGCCTATGACCTGACCAAGCTGACCGGTGCGGTCGTGGCGCGGCGGGCGCAGGACGGCGAAACCGTCACCGCGCTGAATGGCAAGCAATATGCGCTGACGTCGGCGATGACCGTGATCGCCGACGACAGCGGCGTCCACGACATCGCGGGCATCATGGGCGGCGAGCATTCGGGGTGCAGCGAGACCACCGCCGATGTGCTGCTGGAGGTCGCCTATTTCACCCCCGAACATATTGCGCGGACGGGGCAGGCGCTGGGGCTGACCAGCGATGCACGCACGCGGTTCGAGCGGGGGGTGGATCCGGCGTTTCTGGACGATGCGGTCGAGATTATTGCGGCGCTGGTCATCGATATTTGCGGCGGGACAGCGAGTGAGGTGGTGCGCGCCGGTGAACCCCCGCTCGCTGCGCGGTCGCTGACCTATGATCCGGCACATTGTGCGCGGCTGGGCGGGATTGAAGTTCCCGCCGAGCAGCAGGCCGCCATTTTGGCTTCGCTTGGCTTTGCCGTGGCACCCGACTGGACGGTTACCATCCCCAGCTGGCGGCGTGATATTGATGGGCCTGCCGATCTGGTCGAAGAAGTGACGCGGATCATCGGCTTCGACAATATCGCCAGCGCCCCGCTGCCGCGCGCAGACGGGGTCGCCAAGCCGACAGCCACGCCGATGCAGAAGGTCGAGCGGCGGGTGCGGCGCACGGCGGCGGCGCGCGGGCTGAACGAGGCGATCACCTGGTCCTTCCTGCCCGAAAGTGCGGCGGCGGCGTTCGGGGACGGCGACTGGACGCTTGCCAATCCGATCAGCGAGGATTTGAAGGTCATGCGGCCGTCGCTGTTGCCTGGGCTGCTGATGGCGGCGCAGCGCAATATGGATCGCGGCGCGCCCAGTGTCCGCCTGTTTGAAATCGGGCGGCGTTATTTTCGCAGCGCCGACGACACCAGCATCGAACGGCCGACGCTGGGCCTGTTACTGGGCGGCGAAAAAACGCCGCGCGGTTGGGCGAGCGGTAAAGCCGCGCGCTTCGATGCGTTCGACGCCAAGGCCGAAGTGCTGGCTTTGCTGGCAGCAGCCGGCGCCCCGACCGACAATCTGCAGGTCATGGGCGAAGCAGGCGCGCACTATCACCCCGGCCAGTCGGCGACGCTGCGGCTGGGGCCCAAGACGGTGCTCGCGGCGTTCGGCATGCTGCACCCCGCGACGGCTAAGGCGTTCGATCTGGATGGGCCGGTTGCGGTCGCGGAGATTCATCTCGACGCCATTCCGGCCAAGCGCGCGTCAGGTTTCATGCGCGCGCCCTTCGCCCCGCCCGCCTTGCAGGCGGTGACCCGCGACTTTGCCTTCCTCGCGCCCGACAGCCTGACGGCGGGCGAGCTGGTGCGTTCGGTCAAAGGCGCGGACAAGGCGCATATCGTCGCGGCGCGGCTGTTCGACCGCTTTGTCGGCGCGGGTGTGCCCGATGGTCAGGTCAGCCTGGCGGTCGAGGTGGTGCTGCAGCCCGGCGATAAGAGCTTCACCGATGCGGATCTCAAAGCCATCAGCGACGCCGTGGTGGCAGCAGCGGCGAAGCTGGGGGCAGTGCTGCGCAGTTAGGCCGCGACCGCGCCGGCCACTTCGCCGGCAGCCGCCTCAAGCAAGCGCTTTTCCAGCGCCCGCACGCGCGCGGCGCTGTCGATTTTGCCGCCGAGCAGGTCGGTGACGTAAAAGACGTCGACCGCGCGTTCGCCATAGGTAGCGACATGCGCGCTGTGCACGGTGACCTTCGACTGGAACAGCGCATAGGCGAGCTGGTTCAACAGCGCCGGGCGGTCCTGTGCATTCACCTCGACCACCGTAAACCGGTTCGACGCTTTGTTGTCGATCAGCACATTGGGCGCGATGCGAAAGGTTTCGGCACGGGTGCGCGGCAAGGGGCGGGCTGCGAGCTTGGGCAGCAATTTCTGGCGGTTGGCGAGCGCATCGTCGATCGCGCGCGACAGCCGTTCGATCTGGCGATCATCGGCGAAGGGCCGCCCCAAAGGATCCTGCACCAGGAAATTGTCGAGGGCCATGCCGTCGCGCGTGGTGTGGATGCGTGCGTCGATGATGTTGCCGCCGGCCAGATGGATGCCGCCCGCAATGCGGTAGAAGAGCCCCGGATGGTCGGCGGCGAGCACCATCACAAGGGTCGCGCCGCGATCGGCGTCGGGGATGGCGCTGACCGCGAGTGCCGCGCCGGGATGGGCGAGCATGTGACGCAGGTTGGCGGCGATTACATCGACCGATTCGGCGATCCAATAGCTTTCGGGCAAGCGCCGGGCGAGCGCGTCAAAGGCGCTAGGAGCAAGCGCCAGCCGCTCCGCCGCCGCTTCTTTCTTGGCCGCGATGCGGGCCTCACGCCCGCGCTGCTTGTGGCCAAGGCGCAGCACTTCTTCGGCGGCATCATAGAGTTCGCTGAGCAATTGGCGCTTCCAGCCGTTCCACACGCCCGGGCCGACCGCACGGATATCGACCACGGTGAGCACCAACAGCAAGCGCAGCCGTTCGGGCGATTGCACCGCGCCCGCAAAATCCAGGATGGTTTTGAAATCGGCGAGGTCGCGCTTGAAGGCGGTCGCCGACATGAGCAGGTGATAGCGCACCAACCAGGATACGGTTTCGGTCTCTGCCGCCGTCATGCCGAGGCGCGGACAGAGCGTGAGCGCGAGTTCGGCCCCCAGCACGCTATGGTCGCCGCCGCGCCCCTTGGCGATGTCGTGTAGCAGCACCGCGACGTACAGCACGCGGCGCGATTGGATCTGCGCCATGATGACGCTGGACAGCGGATGATCGCCCTTAAGCTTGCCCGCCTCGATCCGCGCGAGCAGCCCGATGGCACGGATAGTGTGTTCATCGACGGTGTAATGATGATACATGTCGAACTGCATCTGCGCGACGACACGGCCGAAATCGGGAATGAAACGACCGAAGACCCCCGCCTCGTTCATCCAGCGCAGCACGGTTTCGGGGTCGCGCGGTGACGTCAGTACGTCAAGAAACAGCGCATTGGCGCGCGGATCGCGGCGCACCGTCTGATCAATCAACCGCGCATCGTGGCGCGCCTGGCGCATCGCGGTGGGATGGACCTCCAGCCCGTGCTTGTCGGCAAGCGCAAAAATTTCGAGCAGGCGCACCGGGTCTTCGATAAAATGTTTGTCCGAAGGCAGCGCCAGCCGCCCGCGGTCGAGCACAAAGCTGCCGAGTTTGGCCGGACGGCGGAACATCGTCGGCAGGAATCGCCGGCCGCGCGCGGCCTGCTGGTCATCGAGGTGCGCAAGGAATGTGCCGGTGAGGTCGCCCACCGCTTTGGCATGCAAGAAATATAGCTGCATGAAACGTTCGACTGCGCTCTTGCCCGGCCGCGCGGCAAAGCGCATCCGTTCGGCGATCTCGCGCTGGACGTCAAACGTCAGCCGGTCCTCGGTGCGCCCGGTGATCAGGTGAAGGTGGCAGCGCACCGCGAGCAGGAAATTTTCCGCGCGGGCAAATTGCCGCAATTCGCCCGCCGTCAGCAGCCCGGCGTCGACCAGTTCGGGGGCGGCGCGCACCTGATGAATGAATTTGCCGATCCACAACAGCGTGTGGAGATCGCGCAGGCCGCCTTTTCCTTCCTTCACATTGGGTTCGACGACATAGCGCGAAT
Source organism: Sphingopyxis sp. sgz302558 (assembly GCF_057220455.1). NCBI lineage: Bacteria > Pseudomonadati > Pseudomonadota > Alphaproteobacteria > Sphingomonadales > Sphingopyxidaceae > Sphingopyxis > Sphingopyxis sp. sgz302558. The sequence goes on from NZ_JBXPUZ010000001.1 coordinate 447,635, forward strand.
CGCCCATTTTGACGTGGCGCTCGTCACGTTCGGCGAGCTTGTCGGCGACGAACGCCTTGGCATTGCCCGCCACCACCTCGGCAGCAAAGCGCGCCGAGGCGGCTTCGTAAAGCGCACGATCGCCCCAGATGAAGCGCGCTTCCAAGAGCGCGGTACGCACGGTCAGATCGTCGCGCGCAGCGCGGATCATCTCGTCAACCGAGCGCGATGAATGGCCGACCTTCAGCCCCAGATCCCAGAAGGTGTAGAGCATCGCCTCGATCACCTGCTCGGTCCAGCTGGTTTGTTTGAACGGGGTGATGAAGCCGATGTCGACGTCGCTGTGCGGGCACAGCTCGGCGCGGCCATAACCGCCGACTGCGATCAATGCGAGGCGTTCACCCGATGATTTGTTGCCCGAAGGATAGAGGTGGTCGGTCACGACATCGTGCGCCAACCGGATGATCTGGTCGATCAGAAAGGTTTGCGCCAGCGCCGCCGCGCGTCCGGCGGTAGGGTGGAGGGCCAGCCGCCGCGCTACCTCGGCCCGCCCCGCGTCCAGCGCATCTTTGAGCATGAGCACCAAAATGCGCCGCCGCGCGCTGCCGTGCCGCGCATTCGCCATCGCTGTGTCAAGCGCATCGGCAAGCGCGCGCCGGTCGATGATGGCGCGGCGGTCGTCAAGGCTGGCGAAGCGGTCGGTCATGCCCCGTCTGCCAGACCCTTAAGCCGGTAGAGCAGTTCCAGCGCGTCGCGCGGGGTCAGGCTGTCGGGCTGAATATCCGCGAGCGCGTCGCGCAGCGCGTCGGTTGGTGGCGCGGGCGCCTCAGCGACGGTTGCGGCAAAGAGGGGCAGATCGTCGAGCCCCGCTGCGAGCCCGCCGGTGGCGGCGCGCCCGGCCTCGAGCTTGGCGAGCACCGCTTCGGCGCGCTGGACGACGCGCGGGGCGACCCCGGCGAGGCGCGCGACGGCGAGGCCGTAGCTGCGGTCGGCGGGGCCATCGGCGAGTTCGTGGAGCAGCACCAGATCGCCCTGCCATTCGCGCGCGCGGACATGGTGGAGCGAGAGCGCGTCCAGCGTCTCGGCAAGGCGCGTCAATTCGTGATAATGGGTCGCGAACAGGCAGCGGCAGCGGTTGACCTCGTGCACCGCCTCGACCACCGCCCAGGCGAGCGCGAGGCCGTCGTAAGTTGACGTGCCGCGACCGACTTCATCCAAAATCACGAAACTGCGCGGCGTCGCCTGCGCGAGGATCGCAGCGGTTTCGACCATTTCGACCATGAAGGTCGAGCGTCCGCGTGCCAGATTGTCGCTGGCGCCGACGCGGCTGAACAGCCGGTCGGTGAGACCGATGGTGGCCGCCGACGCGGGCACAAATGCGCCCGCCTGCGCGAGCACTATGATCAGCGCATTTTGCCGCAGGAAGGTCGATTTCCCGCCCATATTGGGGCCGGTGACCAGCCACAGCCGGTCGCTTGGCGACAAAGCCAGATCGTTGGGGACGAACTGTTCGCCGCGCGCCGCCAGCGCCGCTTCGACCACGGGGTGACGACCGCCGGTGATGGCGAGCACATTGTCATCGGTCAGCCCGGGGCGGCACCAGCCGTGGGTCATGGCATGGTCGGCGTGCGCGGCGGCAACATCGATGCGGGCGAGCGCATCGCAGCTGCGCGCAATGGCCTCGCGGCGGGCGACGGCAAGCGCGGTCAGCGCCTCCAGATGCGCCGCTTCGGCGGCCAGCGCGTGCGCGCCGGCCTGCGTCACGCGCAGCGCGGCTTCATGGAGGTCGGGCGCATTGAAGCGCACCACCCCGGCGAGCGTCTGGCGGTGCGTGAAGCCCGATGTGGGCGCCATCAGCGCATCGGCGGCCTTCGCCGACACCTCGACATGATAGCCGAGCACGCCGTTATGGCGGATTTTGAGCCCCGCGATGCCGGTGCGCGCCCGGTAATCGGCCTCGAGCGCGGCAATCGCCTGCCGCCCGTCGCGCGCTGTGTGGCGCAGCGCGTCGAGCGCGTGGTCGTAACCTTCGGCGATATAGCCGCCTTGGGCCGCATCGAGCGGCGGACTTTCCACCAGCGCGCGGGTGAGTTCATCGACAAGCGCACCGTGCCCGTCGAGCGCGGGGAGGATGGCATCGAGCAATGCAGGGCGCTGCGCCAAGGCGCCGAGCCGTTCGCGCAGCCGCCGCGCGCCGCCGAGCGCATCGCGCAGCTGGGCGAGATCGCGCGGGCTGCCGCGCCCTGCCACCAGCCGCCCGAGCGCCCGCGCTGCGTCGGGCAGCGCGCGCAGGGCATCGCGCACCTCGGCGCGCAGCAAGGCATTGCGCGCGAACCAGTCGACGAGGTCGAGCCGGTCGGTGATGGCGGCCCTATCGGTGAGCGGCGCGGCGATATCGTCGGCGAGCTGGCGCGCGCCGCCCGCGGTCACGGTGCGGTCGATGGCGGCGAGCAGGCTGCCGCCGCGCTGCCCGTCGGCGGTGCGGGTCAGCTCCAGACTGTCGCGCGTCGCGGCATCGATGGCCATGACGCCGCCGGCCGCCGCGCGCACGGGCGCCTGCAAGAACACCGCGCTGCCGCGCCCGACATGGCCGAGATAGGCGTCGAGCGCGCCCATCGCGGCAAGTTCGGCGCGGGAGAAATCGCCGAAGCCGTCGAGCGTGGCGACGCCGAAGCGCGCCTGCAGCCGCTTGGTGGCGGCGGCGCTGGCGAAGTCGGCGGCGGGGCGTTCGATGGCGCGCGCGGCGAAGAGGGCGGGGACCGCGCTCCCCGCGGCCACCAAAATTTCGCTGGGGGCGAGGCGCGCGAGTTCGGCCTCTACCCGGCCCGCGTCGGTCAGCACCACCTCGAAGCGCCCGGTCGAGATATCGGCGGCGGCGATGGCGGTCTCGCCGGTCGCAGCAATGGTCGCGAGCGCGGCGAGGCGGTTGGCGCTGCGCCCCTCGAGCAACGTCTCTTCGGTCAGCGTGCCCGCGGTGACAAAGCGCACGATGGCGCGCGCGACGAGCGCTTTCGACCCGCCGCGCGCTTTGGCCTCGGCGGGGGTTTCGACCTGTTCGGCAATCGCGACGCGGTGCCCGGCGCGGATGAGGCGCGCGAGGTAGCTTTCGGCAGCATGCACCGGCACCCCGCACATCGGCACCGCTTCGCCGCCATGCTCGCCGCGCGAGGTGAGCGCGATGTCGAGCGTCGCGGCGGCAGCCTTGGCATCGTCAAAGAAGAGCTCAAAAAAATCGCCCATGCGATAGAAGAGCAGGCAATCGGGGGCTTCGGCCTTCAGCGCCCAATATTGCGCCATCATCGGGGTGGCGGGCGTGGCTGTAGGGGCAAAGGCGGGGGCGGATGACATGCGCCATCTGCTTAGGGCGCAGAGCCATAGGTCCGCAAGGGGCGCACGCCAGTATCGCCCCGCCCCCCTTGCCCTTGCCACGCCCCGGTCATAGGGACGTCTTACGGCGCGTTAAACGGGAGCGGGGCGATGAGCGACGAGAGCAAGGTGCAGTTTTCGGACCGCGAGGCGCTGCTGTTTCATTCCATGGGGCGGCCAGGGAAAATCGAGATTATTGCGTCGAAGCCGATGGCGACGCAGCGCGATTTGTCGCTGGCTTATTCGCCCGGCGTCGCGGTGCCGGTGCGCGCGATCGCCGAAGACCCGGCGGCGGCGTATGAATATACCGCCAAGGGCAATCTGGTGGCGGTGATTTCCAATGGCACCGCGATTTTGGGGCTGGGCAATTTGGGCGCGCTGGCGTCGAAGCCGGTGATGGAAGGCAAGGCGGTGCTGTTCAAGCGCTTTGCCGACGTCGATTCCATCGATCTGGAAGTTGCGACCGAGGACCCGCAGGCGTTTATCGACGCCGTCGCGCTGCTCGAGCCGAGCTTTGGCGGCATCAATCTGGAAGATATTGCCGCGCCCAATTGCTTCATCATCGAGCAAGCGCTGCGCGAGCGCATGAACATTCCGGTGTTCCACGACGACCAGCATGGCACGGCGATCATTTCCGCCGCCGGGATCATCAACGCCTGTTTCCTGACCGGGCGCAAGCTCGACGAAGTGAAGGTGGTGGTCAACGGCGCGGGCGCCGCCGCGATTGCCTGCACCGAGCTGATGAAGGCGATGGGGGTGCGACACGAAAATGTGACGATGTGCGACCGCAAGGGCGTGATTTATCAGGGCCGCACCGAAAGCATGGACCAGTGGAAATCGGCGCATGCGATTCCGACCAAGGCCCGCACGCTGACCGAGGCGCTGGTCGATGCCGATATCTTCCTGGGCCTGTCGGCGGCAGGCGCGCTGAAGCCCGAGATGGTGCGGGATATGAAGGCCGCGCCGATCATCTTTGCGATGGCCAACCCCGACCCCGAAATTTCACCCCCCGACGCGCGTGCGGCGCGGCCCGATGCGATTATCGCGACGGGGCGGTCGGATTATCCCAACCAGGTCAACAATGTCCTGTGTTTCCCCTTCATCTTTCGCGGCGCGCTGGATGTGCGCGCAACCACGATCAACGATGCAATGAAAATCGCTGCCGCGCACGCCATTGCCGAGCTGGCGCGCCAGCAGGTGCCCGAGGAGGTCGCGGCGGCCTATGGCGGGCGGGCGTCGAGCTTTGGCCCCGATTATATCATCCCGTCGCCCTTTGACCCGCGGCTGATGGAAATTGTCCCCTGCGCGGTCGCGAAGGCGGCGATAGAATCGGGCGTCGCGCAAAAGCCGATCGAAGATTTCGAGGCCTATGCGCGGTCGCTGCGCGCGCGGCTCAACCCCACGACATCGGTGCTGACGCTGGCCTATGACGCCGCCAAGGCGAACCCCAAGCGCGTGGTGTTTGCCGAAGGCGAAGAGGAGGTGGTGCTGCGCGCCGCGATCCAGTTCCGCGATGGCGGTTATGGCATCCCCGTGCTGGTCGGGCGCGACTGGACGCGCGAGCGGTTGGTGGAGATGGGGGTGCCCAACGCCGACGAATTCGAGATTCACAACAGCACCAATTCGCCGCACGTGCCCGAAATGGTCGAGATGCTGTATGCGCGGCTGCAGCGGCGCGGCTATCTGCGCCGCGACTGCGAACGGATGGTCAACCGCGACCGCAACACCTTTGCCGCGCTGATGCTGAAAATGGGGCTGGCCGATGCGATGATCACCGGGGTGACGCGCACCTATGCCCAGACGCTGCGCGAGGTGAAGCGCGTGATCGACCCCGCCGCGGGCAAGACGCCGCTGGGCGTGCATATTTTTGTCGGCCAGCACCAGACCATCTTCCTGGCCGACACCACGGTCAACGAACGGCCGACGTCCGAGCAGCTCGCCGACATTGCCGAGCGCACGGCAATGGTCGCGCGCGCGATGGGGCACGAGCCGCGCGTGGCGTTCCTGTCCTATTCGACCTTTGGCAATCCCGAGGGCAATTGGCTCGACAGCATCCGCGGCGCGGTGGGCGCGCTCGACGCGCGCGAATGTGCATTCGAATATGAAGGCGAAATGGCCCCCGACGTCGCGCTCAATCCCAATGTGATGAAAAATTATCCCTTTTGCCGCCTGTCGGGGCCAGCAAACGTGCTGATCATGCCGGGGCTGCAATCGGGGAACCTGTCCGCCAAGCTGCTGCGCGAGCTGGGTAGCGGAACCATTATCGGCCCGATGCTGCTGAACATGAAATATCCGGTGCAGATCGCAACGATGGCGTCGCCCGCCTCAGAACTGGTAACACTGGCGGTGCTGGCGGCGGGCGGGATTGCGGTTTAGGTCCGCCTTGTCGTCCCGGACCCTTCGACGGGCTCAGGACAGCGGTTACTGCTGCGGCGCTCCAGCGCCCGGCGCGCCGACCGCGCCGATGTTGCCGAAGATATCCTCAAAGAAGCTGCGTTCGCGGCCCAGCGTCGGCGTTTTGTCGCCCTCGGGGCTCAAACGCACGACGTTTTCGAGGCCGGTGCGCTCGACCGCGGTGACATTGCCCGCCGCGTCGAACTTCACGTGCATAACAATCTGCGCCACCGGGCGCGGATTGGCAAAGGCAAGCTGGCGGGTTTCGCGCGCGACATAGAAATAGTCGCGGTCCGAAAATTGCCCCACGAACGTCGGGCGACCCAGCGTTTTTTCCACCGATTCGCGGTTGTCGACGCCAGCGGTCACCGAATCGGCGAGCACCGGATCGACGACATAGCCCTGCCGCCCGCGCAATTGCGCACAGCCGCTGAGCAAGGTGGTGACGATCAGGCCGCCGACGATGGCGGTGCGAAAACGGCTGGCATGCATCAACAAATTCTCCCGTGCGGCGCGGCGCGCTGCGGTACCGCCCCGCTTAGCCGCAAGCGCTTCCCTCGCACAAGCCGCTTGTCGCCCCGGTGAACGGCTTTGTGGACGGCTTTCGCTGGCGCGCGGAAATCGCTATGCGCGGGCCATGGCCCTGTTTGATCGACTGTTTCGCCGCGCCGCCGACCCGCGCGATGCCCTGCGCCCCTTGTGGCACGCCGTTGTGGCGCGCGCGCGCGAGGAGCATTGGTATCGGCGCGGCGGCGTCGCCGACACGCTCGACGGACGCTTTGACATGGTCGCGCTGGTGCTGGCCCAAGTGCTGCTGCGCATCGAGGAAGCGCCCGAGCATGGGCGCGACGGCGTGTTGCTGACCGAGATATTCGTCGACGATATGGACGGACAGATGCGCCAGATCGGCTTTGGCGACCTGATCGTCGGCAAACAGATCGGCCAGATTATGAGCGCGCTGGGGGGCCGGCTGGGGGCGTATCGCGATGGCGCGAGCGACCCGGCGGCGATGGAGGCGGCGCTGCTGCGCAACCTGTATCGCGGCGAAGCGCCCGAGCCGGAAGCGATGGCGCATGTGCTGGCGGAAGTGACCGCGCTGCGCGCCGCACTGGCGGCGATGCCGGTGGCCGAACTGGTCGCGGCGGAGCGGCTGCCTGCATGAGCGAATTTTCGCATCTGGTGGCGCAGGATGCGATCGGGCGGACGGGGCCGATTGCGGTCGTCGCCGATGCCGAGGCGCGGGCGCGGGTGGCAGCGCGGCTGGGGCTGGAGGCGCTGGACCGGTTCGAGGTTACCGCTACGCTCGAGCCGGTGGCCGGCGGGGCGCTGCTGAAGGGCACGGTAGCCGCTGATGTGGTTCAGGCCTGCGCCGCGACAAGCCTGCCCGTGGCCGCCACGCTGACCGAACCCTTTGCGCTGCGCTATGTCGCGGCGCTCAGCCTTCCCGACGAGGCCGATGCCGAGGTTGAGCTTGGCGATGCCGATTTGGATATCATGCCGCTCGAGCCCGGCGGGGTCGATGTTGGCGAAGCCGCGGTCCAGTCACTGGCGCTGGCGCTCGATCCTTTTCCGCGCCATCCCGATGCCGACCGCATTCTGGCCGAGCGCGGCGTGCTGCGCGAGGATCAGGCCGGGCCGTTTGCGGCGCTGGCGGGGTTGAAGAAGATATAGGATAGTTCGTCGTCCGGAACTTGTTTCAGGACAACTGGCTGTGGTTCGTTATCCTGAAACAAGTTCAGGATGACGAAAAGAGGGAACGAAATCAGCGACCGCCGTCAATCTTCCGGCGCTTCCTCTTCCTTTTTCGCGTCCTCTGCCAGCGCCTTGGCGGTAGCGGCCAGATCGCCTTCCTCTTTTGCCGCCGCGCTCTCGGCGGGCAGCGCGCCACCCAGTGCCTTAGCAAGGCCAGCGAGCTGCTGGCCAATCACGCCGTCGACAGCGGGGGCGATGTCGGCAACCTTGAAGCGCATATAGCCGCCGACAACATAGTCGAAGCGGATGATGCTGCCGCCCTCGACCGCTTTGATCTGGATGGTCAGCGTGCCGGTGACCGCCTCCCCCTGCAGTGGGCCAAGCGCGCCCGACAGGCGGAGCAGCTCGCCGGGCTTGGCAAAGAGAATGCGCGCGTGCTGGACGCTGCCCATCATGCCTTCGCTGCCGGGCAGCTTTTCGCAGAAGCAGCCGCCCGCCTGGGCGTCCATCCAGAAATTGGCGGCATCGCCCGACCAGCTATGATCACCCGACCACCAGCTTTGGGGCGCGCGCAGCATTTTCCAAACGTCGGCAGGACTGGCCGCGACGCGCGCGCTGTGCGCAGCGGTGAAGCCGGCGTCGCTCTGGTCGATGACCTTGGCGGCGGCGGGGAGTGGGGCAAGGGCGAGACCCAACGCCATAGCGAACCATCTCGATTTGCGCATTCTCAAGCCCCCCTTTTCATTCCCGCGAAAGCGGGAAACCATCTCCCAAGCGCGCCGATTAACGCAAGTTTGGAGGAAAGGCGACAGCCGGAGATGGATTCCCGCCTGCGCGGGAATGACGAGGTTATTTTTTGATAATGGCCTCAATGGCTTCGCCCACCGCATCCATGCTGGCCATACCGTCGACGCGCGCGACAATGCCGCGGCTCTCATAGATCGGCAGGATTGGCGCGGTTTTGGCGCGATATTCGGCCATGCGCGTGCGCACGGTTTCTTCATTGTCATCGGGGCGACGTTTGAAGTCGGTGCCGCCGCATTTGTCGCACGTGCCCGCCTTAGCCGGCAGTTTGTGGCGGTCGTGATAGCCCTCGCCGCAAGTACCGCAAGTGAAGCGGCCGGTAATGCGGTCGACGAGCGCGTCTTCGTCGACCACCAATTCGATGACATGGTCAAGCTTGCGCCCGCGCGATTTCAAAATGGCGTCGAGCGCCTCTGCCTGCGCCGCCGTGCGTGGGTAACCGTCAAAAATCACCGAGGTGCCGGGGGGCAGGCCATCGAGCTTTTCCCCGATCAGGCCCGAGACGATTTCGTCGGAGACCAGCTCGCCTGCGTCCATCACCGCTTTGGCCTGGAGGCCGATGGGCGTGCCCGCCTTCACCGCGGCGCGCAGCATGTCGCCGGTCGACAGCTGGACCATGGCATGCTCATCGACCAGCCGCGCTGCCTGCGTCCCTTTGCCCGCGCCGGGCGGACCCAGCAGGATGATGTCGATGGTCATGCCCTATGCGCCCCCAAGAACCCCAATGCCGTCCTGCCGCGCTGCGCCGCCGCCGTCAACGGCGGACCGCGCCGCCCTTCAGCTTCGATTTCTTGATGAGGTCGGCATATTGGTGCGCGAGCAAATGGCTTTGGATCTGGGTGATGGTGTCGATGGTGACATTGACCACAATCAGCAGGCTGGTACCGCCAAGGTAGAAGGGCAGACCGGCCTGCGCGATGAAATATTCGGGCACCAGGCAGATAACGACCAGATAGGCCGAACCCAGCACGGTGATGCGGGTGAGCACATGGTCGAGATAGGCGGCGGTGTTTTTGCCCGGGCGGATGCCGGGGATAAAGCCGTTCTGGCGCTTCAGATTGTCGGCGGTTTCTTCAGGATTGAAGACCACCGCGACATAGAAGAAGCAGAAGAAGACGATACCAAGCCCATAGAGCAGCATGTAGAGCGGCTGGCCGTGGGCAAGCAGCTGGTTGAGCGTAATGAGAAAGCTGCCCGAGGTCGTGTCACCATCGACGCCCTGTCCCATCAGCTGGGTGATGGTCAGCGGCATCAGCAGCAGCGAGCTGGCAAAGATCGGCGGGATGACGCCGGCGGTGTTGACCTTCAGCGGCAGGTGGCTGCGGTCGGCCTGCATGACGCCGTTCTGCGTCGCGCGCTTGGGATATTGCACCAGCACGCGGCGCTGCGCGCGTTCCATGAAGCTGATGAAGGCGATGATCGCCACCGCGCCGATCAGCACGGCGAGGATGGTGCCGCCGCCGGTGGCGCCCGAACGGCCCTGTTCGAACAATTGGGCAAAGCTGCGCGGCAGCTGAGCCAAAATGCCCGCCATGATAATCAGCGACACGCCGTTGCCGATCCCGCGGCTGGTGATTTGTTCGCCCAGCCACATCAGGAACAAGGTGCCCCCGACGATGCTGATCACCGCCGAGATGCGGAACATCATACCGGGATCGATGACGGCATTGATGCCCGAGGTTTGACCCAATGTTTCGAGGCTGAGCGCGACGAAATAGCCCTGGATCGCGGTCAGTGCGACGGTGCCGTAGCGGGTATATTGGTTGAGCTTCTTGCGCCCGCTTTCGCCCTCTTTCTTAAGCGCCGCGAGCGTTGGCGACAGCGCCGAGGCCAGCTGCACCACGATCGAGGCGGTAATATAGGGCATAACGCCGAGCGCAATGATGCTCATGCGTTCGAGGCTGCCGCCTGAAAAGGTGTTGAAAATGTCGAGCACGCCGCCCGAGGCTGCTTGCTGATAAAGCCGCGCCAGCGCGACCGGATCGACGCCCGGCAACGGCACGAACGACAAAAAGCGGAAAACGATCAGCGCGCCGATGGTGAACCAGATGCGGTTCTTGAGTTCGGTCGCCTGCCCGAATTTCGAAAAATTGAGATTGGCTGCCAGTTGATCGGCGCGAGAGGCCATCGACGCTTGTCCTTAATAGCTTAGCTGCGGCCCCACCCCGGCGCGACCTTTGCGCCTAAATGCGGATGCCACGGCGCAGTTGCAAGGGGGAAGCGGCATTATGGCGAAAGGGGCGGTGGCATTGCGGCCCCGCCCCTTCGTTGATTGTCAACCTTCAGCGGCCTCAGCCGCCTTGGCGGTCTGTTTGACCGTGCCGCCAGCCTTTTCCACCGCGGCCACCGCGCTCGCCGAAGCGCCCGCGACTTCAAAGTTCAGTTTCGCGGTCAGTTCGCCCTTGGCAAGCAGGCGCACGCCATCCTTGCCGCCGCGGGCCACGCCAGCGGCTTTGAGCGCGGCGTGATCGACCACGGCCTTGGCATCGAGCTTTTTCGCATCGACCAGCTTCTGGATCATGCCCAGATTGACGATGGCATAGTCGGTGCCGAAGATATTGTTGAAGCCGCGCTTCGGGATGCGCATGTGCAGCGGCATCTGGCCGCCTTCAAAGCCGTTGATGGCCACGCCCGAGCGTGCCTTCTGGCCCTTTTGCCCGCGCCCGGCGGTCTTGCCCTTGCCCGAGCCGATGCCGCGTCCGACGCGCATCCGGCCCTTGCGGGCGCCATCATTGTCACGAAGATCGTTGAGTTTCATTGTCTTGCACTCGCTTTCGCTATGTTCGCGCTAAATTTCAGGAACGACGAAGGTCTTAGCCTTCGACTACTTCCACCATATGGGGCAGCTTGCGGATCATGCCGCGCACTTCGGGGCTGTCTTCCAGCTCGACGACGCGGTGCATCTTGCCGAGGCCCAGCCCGGTCAGGATCTTGCGCTGGCTCGACGGACGACGGATCGGCGAGCCGACCTGCTTAATCTTGATCTTGGCCATGCTTGCTTACTCCGTCACAGCGGCGGCTTCGGCGTCAGCAACCTTGGCCGAGGCGCCACCGCGCTTCAGCAGGTCCGAAACCTTCTTGCCGCGGCGCTGCGCCACCGATTTGGGGCTGGTCTGTTCGCCCAGCGCCTCAAAGGTCGCGCGCACCATGTTATAGGGGTTCGAGGTGCCGACCGATTTGGTCACCACATCGGCAACGCCCAGCGATTCGAACACCGCACGCATCGGGCCACCTGCGATGATGCCGGTCCCGGCGGGAGCCGAACGCACCGTAACATTGCCCGCGCCGAAATGGCCGCGGCCGTCATGGTGCAGCGTCCGGCCATCCTTCAGCGGCACGCGGATCATTGCCTTTTTGGCAGCGGCGGTCGCTTTCGAGATGGCCTCGGGCACTTCGCGCGCCTTGCCATGGCCGAAGCCAACGCGGCCCTTGCCGTCGCCGACCACCACGAGCGCGGCGAAGCCGAAGCGCTTACCGCCCTTCACCGTTTTCGACACGCGGTTGATGTGGACGAGCTTTTCAATCAGCTCTTCGCCGCCTTCTTCGCCATCGCGCGGAGGACGCCGTTCGTCGCGGCGACCACGGTTGCCGCCGCCATCGCGGCCACCACGACCGCCGCGGCCGCGGCGCGGCGCGCCAGCGTCTTCGGTGGCGGGGACTTCGGCGTTCATTACTTCATCAGCCATGTCTTAAAACTCCAATCCGCCTTCGCGCGCGGCATCGGCCAGCGCCTTGATGCGGCCATGGAACAGGAAGCCGCCACGGTCGAACACGACCTGCGTCACGCCCGCCTTCTTGGCAGCGGCGGCAATGCGCTTGCCCACTTCGGCAGCAGCAGCCGAGGTCGCGCCAGCCACGCCGCGCACGTCCTTGTCGAGCGTCGAGGCGGCGGCGAGCGTCGTCCCGGCAGCATCGTCGATGACCTGCGCATAAATGTGGCGGCCCGAACGGTGCACCGACAGGCGCGGACGACCGGCAGCGCGCTGGCGCAGGGCAGTGCGCACCCGCTGGCGGCGTTTTTGAAAGGGGGTAAGATGTGCCATGGCTTACTTCTTCTTGCCTTCTTTGCGGAAGATGAACTCGCCGCGATATTTGATGCCCTTGCCCTTATAGGGTTCGGGCTTGCGCCAACGGCGGATTTCCGCCGCGACCTGGCCGACCTTTTGCCGGTCGATGCCGCTGATTTCGACCGTGGTGTTGTCCGGGGTCTTGATCTCGATCCCTTCGGGGATCGCGTAATCGACATCGTGGCTGTAGCCGAGCTGCAGCTTCAACGTGCGGCCCTGCGCGTTGGCACGGTAGCCAACGCCGGTGATTTCCAGCACCTTGGTGAAGCCGTCGGTCACGCCGGTGACGAGGTTCTGGACCAGCGTGCGCTGCATGCCCCAGAACGCGCGAGCGCGCTTCGTGGCATTGGCGGGCTGGACCGAAATCTCGCCTTCGCGGACTTCGTAGCTGATGTCATCGAACAGCGGCAGCGACAGCGTGCCCTTCGGCCCCTTAACCGACAGCGTGCCCGCTTCGATCGAGGCCGAGACACCGCCCGGCAATGCCACGGGTTTCTTGCCAATACGCGACATGATCAGAATACCTCCGCCAACACTTCGCCGCCGACGTTGAGTTCGCGCGCTTCGGCATCCGAAAGCACGCCGCGCGGCGTCGAGACGATGGTGATGCCGAGGCCGTTGCGCACGATCGGCAGTTCTTTCGAACCCGAATAGACGCGGCGGCCCGGCTTGGACACGCGGGCGACATGCTGGATCGCCGGCTGGCCTTCGAAATATTTCAGCTCGATGCGCAGGCCCTTGTGCTGGCCCTTGGCACCCAGCGCTTCTTCGCTGTAGCCGCGGATATAGCCTTCGCGCTGGAGCACGTCGAGCACGCGGACGCGCAGCGTCGAGGCGGGCGTCAGGACGCTGTCCTTCTTCGCGCGCTGGCCGTTGCGGATGCGGGTGAGCATATCACCCAGAGGATCGGTCATTGCCATCTTGCGTCTTCCTTACCAGCTCGACTTCACGACGCCCGGGATCAGGCCCTTGTTGGCCAGATCGCGAAGCTGCACGCGGCACAGCCGGAATTTGCGATAGTAAGCGCGCGGACGCCCGGTCAGCTCGCAGCGGTTGCGGATGCGGGTCGGGTTACCGTTGCGCGGAATTTCCGCCATCTTCAGGCGCGCGATCATCCGCTCGCCCTCGTCGAGCGAGGTGTCCTTTGCCATCGCCTTCAGCTTCGCATAGCGGCCGGCATATTTCTTCACCAGCTTCTTGCGACGCTCATTCTTGTTTACCGAACTCAGTTTCGCCATGACTTAAGTTCTCTTTCCTTGTCGGTCAGAGGAACCAGCATGATCCGTCTAGGGATCAGGCTGCTTCCTTCTCCTGGGCTTCGATCGGGAAGGGGAAGCCGAACAGCCGGAGCAGTTCGCGGGCTTCGTCATCCGTCCGCGCGGTGGTGGTCACGATCACATCCATGCCGCGCACCTGGTCGATGCGGTCATAGTTGATTTCGGGGAAGATGATCTGTTCCTTGAGGCCGAGGGCATAGTTGCCACGACCGTCAAAGCTCTTCGCCGACACGCCGCGAAAGTCGCGGATGCGCGGCATCGCAATGGTGATCAGCCGGTCGAGGAATTCGTACATCCGCTCGCGGCGCAGCGTCACCTTGCAACCGATCGGCATGCCTTCGCGCAGCTTGAAGCCGGCAATCGACTTCTTCGCCTTGGTGATTACCGGCTTTTGCCCGGCAATCAGTTCCATTTCGGCAGCGGCCGTTTCGACCTTCTTCTTGTCCTGGACCGCGTCGCCCACGCCCATGTTGAGCGTGATCTTTTCGATCTTCGGCACTTCCATTGCATTTTTGTAACCGAATTTCTCGGTCATCGCCTTGATGATCTTGTCATCATAGAGCGACTTCATGCGCGGGGTATATTTGTCAGCCATTACAGGGTCTCCCCGCTCTTGACGGCGACGCGGACCTTCTTGCCGTCCTTGACCTCGAAGCGCACGCGCGTCGGTTTGCCGGTCTTGGGGTCGGCAATCGCAACCTTGCTGGCAGCAAGCGGCGCTTCGCTCCGCTCAAGCCCGCCCTGCGGGTTGGTCTGGGTCGGCTTTTTGTGCCGCGTGATGATGTTGACGCCAGCGACGATAACCTTGCCGTCCTTCGGCAGGCTCTTCGTCACTTCGCCGGTCTTGCCCTTGTCCTTGCCGGACAGGATGACGACGGTGTCGCCCTTTTTGATTTTGGCCATGCCCATGATTACAGCACCTCCGGCGCCAGGCTGATGATCTTCATAAACCCGCGGCCGCGCAGTTCGCGCACGACGGGGCCAAAGATACGCGTGCCGATGGGCTCTTCATTCTTGTTGATCAGCACGGCGGCATTGCCGTCGAAGCGGATCACGCTGCCGTCGGCGCGGCGCACATCCTTGCGCGTGCGAACGATGACGGCGCGGTGGACGTCGCCCTTCTTCACCTTGGTGCGCGGCTGGGCTTCCTTCACCGACACGACGATGATGTCGCCGACACCCGCGGTGCGGCGCTTGGAGCCGCCCAGCACCTTGATGCACTGGACGCGCTTGGCGCCGCTGTTGTCGGCGACCTCCAGCTGTGACTGCATCTGGATCATCGATGCATTTCCTTCCTTTTCGGCCTACCGGGCCATCCCGGCGGTTCCAGCAAAATCAACGCCTGGGGCAATCAGCCTTCGGCAGCGGGGGCGGCGGCTTGCGGCGTCGCGCGGGTATCGACCTTGTCGAGCACGCGCCACGTCTTCAGCTTTGAAATCGGCCGCGTCTCTTCGATGCGGACGGTCTCGCCGGCCTTGAATTCATTGGCCTCGTCATGGGCATGATATTTCTTCGACTGGCGAATAATTTTGCCATAGAGCGGGTGCTTAACCTTGCGCTCCACTTTCACGACGACGGTCTTGTCGCCTTTGTCGGACACCACGGTGCCGGTCAGAATGCGCTTTGGCATCTGGGTGCTCCTTACTTCGCCGCCGAGCGCGCGCGCTCGGTCTGGACGGTCTTGATACGCGCGATCGAGCGGCGGACTTCTTTTACCCGCGACGCTTTTTCCATCTGGCCGGTGGCAGCCTGAAACCGCAGGTTGAACGCCTCGCGCTTCAGCTCGCCCAATGATTCCGCCAGCTGGTCGTCGGTCTTGGTGCGCAGGTCGGTGGTTTTTTCCATAGCCATGGCCCTTAACCCTCCAGATGCGAGGTGTCGCCGAGGCGGGCAACGACCTTCGTCTTGATCGGCAGCTTCATTGCAGCGCGTTCGAATGCCAGCGCAGCGACCGGACCCGGCACACCGTCGAGTTCGAACAGGATGCGGCCCGGCTTAACCCGCGCGGCCCAGAATTCGGGCGAACCCTTGCCCTTACCCATACGGACTTCGGCAGGCTTCGACGATACCGGCAGGTCGGGGAACACGCGGATCCACAAACGGCCCTGGCGCTTGATGGCGCGGCTGATCGCGCGGCGCGCCGCTTCGATCTGGCGCGCGGTGATGCGCTCGGGTTCCATCGCCTTCAGCCCGTAGGAGCCGAAGTTGAGGTCGGTACCGCCCTTGGCGTTGCCGTGGATGCGGCCCTTGAACGCCTTGCGGAACTTGGTTTTTTTCGGTTGCAACATGTCAGCTGTCCTTACCGGCGGTCTTCGCGCGCCGGGCGCACGCCCGTGGTCTGCGCGTCGAGCATCAGGCGGTCGGTCGCCATCGGGTCATGGCCCAGGATTTCGCCCTTGAAGATCCAGACCTTGATCCCGCACACGCCATAGGCAGTGTGGGCTTCGGCTTCGGCATAGTCGACGTTGGCACGCAGCGTATGCAGCGGCACGCGGCCTTCGCGATACCATTCGGTCCGCGCGATTTCCGCGCCGCCGAGACGACCTGCACAGTTGATGCGAATGCCTTCGGCGCCGAGGCGCATAGCCGACTGCACCGCGCGCTTCATCGCACGGCGGAAGGCCACGCGGCGCTCGAGCTGGTCAGCAATGCCCTGGCCGACAAGCTTGGCGTCAACTTCGGGCTTGCGGATTTCGACGATGTTGAGCGACACTTCGCTGCCGGTGAAAGCGCCCAGCGCCTTCTTCAGCTTTTCGATGTCGGCACCCTTTTTGCCGATAATCACGCCCGGACGTGCGGCATAGACCGACACGCGGCACAGCTTTGCGGGACGTTCGATCACCACCTTCGAGATCGCGGCCTGCGGCAGCTCCTTGAAGATATACTGGCGGATCTTCAGATCCTCGATCAGCATGCGGCCATAGTCGCCGCCTTCGGCGAACCAGCGGCTGTCCCAGGTGCGGTTGACCTGCAGGCGCAGGCCGATCGGATTGCTCTTCTGGCCCATCTTACGCCTCTTCTGCTTGTTCTTGAACGACGATGCGGATGCGGCTGAACGGCTTGATGATGCGCGTCGATTTGCCGCGGCCACGCGCGTGCCAGCGCTTCATCGAGATCGACTTGCCGACGCTCGCTTCCTTGACGACGAGCGCATCGACGTCGAGGTTGTGATTGTTTTCCGCGTTGGCAACGGCGCTGGCAAGCACCTTGCGCACGTCAACCGCCATCGCCTTCTTCGAGAAAGCGAGCACGTTCATCGCATCTTCGACCTTGCGGCCGCGGATCAGCGCCGCAACGAGGTTCAGCTTTTGCGCCGAACCGCGAATCTGCGTGCCAACCGACAGCGCCTCGTTTTCCGCCACGCGGCGGGGAGCTTTAGGCTTGGACATCAGCGTTTGCCCTTCTTGTCAGCAGCGTGGCCGGGGAAGAAGCGCGTCGGCGCAAATTCGCCCAGCTTCATGCCGACCATGTCTTCGTTGACCGACACCGGCACGAATTTGCGGCCGTTGTAGACGTTGAAGGTGAGCCCAACGAACTGCGGCAGGATGGTGGAGCGGCGCGACCAGGTCTTGATCGGCGCGGTGCTGCCTTCGCCTGCGGCTTCGGCCTTTTTCAGCAGGTGCAGGTCGACAAACGGACCCTTCCAGACGGAGCGTGCCATGACTTACCTCTTCTTCTTCGCATGGCGCGACCGGATGATCATGCCATCGGTGCGCTTGTTGTTGCGGGTGCGGGCACCCTTGGTCGGCTTGCCCCACGGGGTGACCGGGTGGCGGCCGCCCGAGGTGCGGCCTTCACCACCGCCATGCGGGTGGTCGACCGGGTTCTTGGCAACGCCGCGCGTCAGCGGCTTTTTGCCTGCCCAGCGATTGCGGCCGGCCTTGGCGAGCGTCTGGTTGGCGTTGTCAGGGTTCGACACCGCACCCACCGAGCCCATGCATTCGCCGCGGATATAGCGCTGTTCGCCCGAGTTGAGGCGGACGATGACGAGGCCGCGGTCACGGCCGACAACCTGTGCATAGGTGCCAGCAGCACGTGCGATCTGACCGCCCTTGCCAGGCTTCATCTCGATGTTGTGGACGATTGTCCCCACCGGCATTTGCGCCAGTTCCATCGCATTGCCCGGCTTTACGTCGGTCTTCTTGCCCGCGACGACGGTATCGCCAACGGCCAAGCGCTGCGGCGCGAGGATATAGGTCTGGGTGCCGTCTTCGTAGCGCAGCAGCGCGATGAAGGCGGTGCGGTTGGGGTCATATTCCATCCGCTCGACCGTGGCCGGCATGTCCCACTTGCGGCGCTTGAAATCGACAATGCGATAGCGCTGCTTGTGTCCGCCGCCGATGCCGCGCGAGGTGACATGGCCCATATTGTTGCGGCCGCCGGTCTTCGACTTGCCTTCGGTCAGCGCCTTGACGGGCTTGCCCTTCCACAGCTTCGACCGGTCGACCAGAATCAGGCCGCGCTGGGCGGGGCTGGTCGGATTATAGGATTTGAGTGCCATTTTTCCGTTTCCTCGCTCAAACGCCCGTGGTGACGTCGATCGACTGGCCTTCGGCCAGCGTCACAATCGCCTTTTTGACGTCGCTGCGGGTATAGGGTTTGCCCTTCCAGCGCTTGGTCTTGCCCTTGGTAACCATGGTGTTGACCTTGGTGACCTTGACATCGAACAACGCTTCGACCGCCGCCTTGATGGCGGGCTTGGTCGCATCGTCCGCCACCTTGAAGACCACCGCATTATTTTCGCTGAGCAGCGTCGATTTTTCGGTGATCACCGGGGCGAGGATGACGTCGTAATGACGCGCATCGATGGTTTTTGCCTTAGCCATTGCAACGTGCCTCCAGCTTTTCGACCGCAGCGCGGGTCAGCACCAGCGTGTCGGCACGCAGGATGTCGTAAACATTGGCACCGATGGCGGGCAGCGCGTCGACCCCGATCAGGTTGGCGGAGGCCAGCGCAAAGCTGGTTTCCACGGCGTCACCGTCGATGAACAGCGCCCGGCCAAAGCCCAGCTTGTCGAGCTGGCCAGCGAGCGCCTTGGTCTTGGCGTCCTTGAGCGCCAGTGTGTCGAGCACGACCAGCTTGCCGCCCAGCGCCTTGTCCGACAGCGCCATTTTCAGGCCCAGCGTGCGGATCTTCTTGTTGAGGCTGTGGCCAAAGGTGCGGGCACGCGGACCATGCGCCTTACCACCACCGATGAACACCGGGGCGCGGCGATCGCCGTGACGCGCCGTACCGCCGCCCTTCTGGCGACCGAACTTCTTGCCGGTGCGCGCAACGTCGCTGCGCTCGCGCGCGGCGCGGGCCGGGCCGCGCCGCTTTTCCAGCTGCCACGTGACGACGCGGTGCAAAATGTCGGCGCGCGGCTCGACACCGAACACGGCATCGTTCAGCTCGACATCGCTGCCGGCTTTGCCTTCAAGGGTTTGAACCTTGACCTTCATGATCAGGACTCCTGCGCGCCGTCGGCTGCCACTTCGGCGGCTGCGGTGTCTTCCGCAGGCGTCGCGGCAGGCGCGTCGTGATTGTTGGCGTTGGCCGCGCTCTTGATCGCGGCGGGATAGGGCGCTTCGGGGTGACGCGGCAGCTTGACCGCATCATTGACCATCAGCCAGCCGCCCTTCGAGCCCGGGACTGAGCCCTTGACGAACAGCAGCCCGCGCTCGGCGTCGGTGCGCACGATTTCCAGATTCTGCTGGGTGCGGTTGCGCGCGCCCATATGACCGGCCATCTTCTTGTTCTTGAAGACGCGGCCCGGATCCTGGCGGTTACCGGTCGAACCATGCGCACGGTGCGAGATGGACACGCCGTGGGTGGCGCGCATACCGCCGAAACCCCAGCGCTTCATCGCACCGGCAAAGCCCTTGCCCTGCGTTACGCCCGAGACATCGACGATCTGGCCAGCGACGAAATGGTCGGCCGAAATTTCGGCGCCCACTTCGAGCACGGCATCGTCAGCGACGCGGAATTCGACAAGCTTCGCCTTGGGCTCCACTTCGGCCTTGCCGAACTGGCCGCGCTGCGGCTTGGCAACATTCTTCGCTTTGGCGCTGCCTGCGCCAAGCTGGACGGCGACATAGCCATCGCGATCTTTTTCGCGCACGGACACGACCTGACAGCCTTCGAGGCTCAGGACGGTCACGGGAACATGGCGGCCGTCTTCCTGGAACAGCCGGGTCATCCCCATCTTTCGCGCGATCACGCCAGTACGCATGATCAAACTCCTCAACAGAGGCCGGGCGGGACCATCCCGCGCGGCTTGCCAACCCGATATTTTAGCTGCGCCCCGTCCGGGCTGAATGTCCTCTCCACCAGCGGAGGGACAAGACGGGGGACGCAGCCCGGTGAAAATCCTCTCACAAGAGGCACCGGCGGTATCCACCCTATCGTGGCGTCAGGCTATTGCCTGACCGATAGAGGCCCCCGCTTTCGCGGGAGCTGTGTTGGCTTACGCCAACTTGATCTCAACATTTACACCGGCGGCCAGATCGAGCTTCATCAGCGCGTCGACCGTCTGCGGCGTGGGCTGCACGATATCGAGCAGCCGCTTGTGGGTGCGCACCTCAAACTGCTCGCGCGACTTTTTGTCGATATGCGGGCCGCGGTTCACGGTGAATTTTTCAATGCGCGTCGGCAGCGGGATGGGACCGCGAATAAGCGCGCCGGTGCGGCGGGCCGTGTCGGCGATGTCGCCAGTGGCCTGATCCAGCACGCGGTGGTCAAAAGCCTTGAGGCGGATGCGAATATTCTGCGTTTCCATGACTATTCCAGTCGAATCCCGTCTGACGATGCGAAAGAGCCGAAATGGCCCGCGCCGACCCCCAATGAGGGAGGCCGGTGAGGCCATTCAAAATCCCAAAAGCTACGGGCCGCGCGATTTTGCCGAATCAGGCGAATCGCGCGGCTCGCGGCCCTATATTACTTCGTGATGTCCGCGACAACCCCTGCACCAACGGTGCGGCCACCTTCGCGGATAGCGAAGCGCAGACCCTGGTCCATGGCAATCGGGGCAATCAGCTTCACGCTCAGCTGGACGTTGTCGCCCGGCATCACCATTTCCGTGCCTTCGGGCAGAACGACTTCGCCGGTCACGTCGGTGGTGCGGAAGTAGAACTGCGGACGATAGTTGGCGAAGAACGGCGTGTGACGGCCGCCTTCATCCTTCGACAGCACATAAACTTCCGAGGTGAATTCGGTGTGCGGCTTGATCGAGCCGGGCTTGCACAGCACCTGACCACGCTCCACTTCTTCACGGCCGACGCCGCGGATCAGCGCACCGATGTTATCGCCAGCCTGGCCCTGGTCGAGCAGCTTGCGGAACATTTCGACGCCGGTAACGACGGTCTTCTTGGTGTCCTTGATGCCGACGATTTCGACTTCTTCACCCACCTTGACGATGCCGGTTTCGACACGGCCGGTAACGACGGTGCCGCGACCCGAGATCGAGAACACGTCTTCGATCGGCATCAGGAACGGCTTGTCGAGCGGACGCTCGGGCTGCGGGATCCAGCTGTCGACAGCGTCCATCAGCTTCAGGATCGCGTCCTTGCCGATGGCGTCGTCGCGGCCTTCGAGTGCGGCCAGCGCCGAACCCGGGATGATCGGAATATTGTCGCCGTCGAAATCGCGCTTCGACAGTTCTTCGCGGATTTCCAGCTCAACCAGTTCGAGCAGTTCAGGATCGTCCAGCTGGTCGACCTTGTTCAGGAAGACCACCATGGTCGGCACGCCAACCTGCTTGGCGAGCAGGATGTGCTCCTTGGTCTGCGGCATCGGGCCGTCAGCGGCCGACACCACCAGGATCGCGCCGTCCATCTGGGCGGCACCGGTGATCATGTTCTTCACATAGTCGGCGTGGCCCGGGCAGTCGACGTGCGCATAGTGGCGCGCGTTGGTTTCATATTCGACGTGTGCGGTCGAAATGGTGATGCCGCGCTCGCGCTCTTCGGGCGCCTTGTCGATGTTGGCGAAGTCGACGGCCGCGTTGCCGGCGACGTTTTCGGCCAGCACCTTGGTGATCGCTGCGGTCAGCGAGGTCTTGCCATGGTCGACGTGACCGATGGTGCCGATGTTGCAGTGCGGCTTCGTCCGCTCAAATTTAGCCTTGGCCATTTTCGTTAAACCCTCAACTTTGGATTGATTGATGTTCAGACACGGACGAGCGCCTGCTGAAACAAGGCGCCGCCCTTAGTCGGCTTTCTATGGTGAAGCAAGCCCTGTGCGCGCCAAAACCGGCGGCGCGCGTCAGGCCATCTTCGCTTTCACTTCTTCGGCAACGTTCGTCGGCACTTCTTCATAGTGCGAGAATTGCATCGTGTACTGCGCGCGCCCCTGCGTAAAGGAGCGCAGCTGGTTCACATAGCCGAACATATTGGCGAGCGGGACCAGCGCCTCGACGACCTGGGCGTTCCCCCGGCTGTCGGTGCCCTGAATCTGCCCGCGGCGGCTGTTCAAATCGCCGATGACGTCGCCCATGAAGTCTTCGGGCGTCACGACCTCGACCTTCATCACTGGTTCGAGCAGCTTAATGCCGGCCTTGGCCGCGACTTCGCGCATTGCCGCGCGGCCCGCAATTTCGAACGCCAGCGCCGAGGAGTCGACGTCGTGATAGGCGCCGTCCACCAGCTTGATTTCGAAATCGATGATCGGGAAGCCGATCATGTGACCGTTTTCGGCCGATTCGCGGAAACCCTTTTCCACCGCCGGGATATATTCGCGCGGAATGTTGCCGCCCTTGATCTCGTCGATGAAGCTGATGCCCGAACCACGCTCGCCTGGGGCCACCTGCACCTTGACGCGACCGAACTGGCCCGAGCCGCCCGACTGCTTCTTGTGGGTGTAATCGACCTCGACCGCGCGGGCGAGCGATTCGCGATAGGCCACCTGCGGCGCGCCGACATTGGCCTCGACCTTGAATTCGCGCTTCATGCGGTCGACAAGGATGTCGAGGTGCAATTCGCCCATGCCCTTGATGATCGTCTGGCCCGATTCATGGTCGGTCGAAACGCGGAACGAAGGGTCTTCGGCAGCCAGACGGTTGAGCGCAACGCCCATCTTTTCCTGGTCGGCCTTGGTCTTGGGTTCGACCGACAGCTCGATCACAGGTTCGGGGAATTCCATCCGCTCGAGGATGATCGGCGCGCGTTCGGCGCACAGCGTGTCCCCGGTGGTGGTTTCCTTCAGACCCGCCAGCGCAACGATGTCGCCCGCATGCGCCTCGTCAATGTCTTCGCGGCTGTTGGCATGCATCAGCAGCATGCGGCCAACCTTTTCCTTCTTGTCCTTGACCGAGTTCAGATAGCTGCCCTTGGTCAGCGTACCCGAATAGATGCGCACGAAGGTAAGGCTGCCCACGAACGGGTCGTTCATGATCTTGAATGCCAGGCCCGAGAAGGGCGCGGCGTCGTCGGTGGGACGGCTGTCGGGCTGATCGGTGTCGGGGTTGATGCCCTGCACGTCTTCGATGTCGAGCGGCGAGGGCAGATAGTCGACCACCGCGTCGAGCAAAGGCTGCACGCCCTTGTTCTTGAACGCCGAGCCGCAGCACACCGGCACAAAGGCCTGTGCCAGCGTGCCCTTGCGGATCAGCTTCTTCAGCGTCGCGGTGTCGGGCAGATTGCCTTCCAGATAGGCTTCCATCGCGTCATCGTCCTGCTCGACGGCAAGCTCAATCAGCTTTTCGCGATATTCGGCAGCCTTGTCGGCAAGGTCGGCGGGGATTTCTTCATAGAAGAATTCGGCGCCGAGCGATTCATCCTTCCAGATGATCGCACGGTTTTCGACGAGGTCGACGAGGCCCTTGAGGTCGGCTTCGATGCCGATGGGGATATAGAGCACCGCCGGGGTCGCACCCAAGCGGTCGATGATCGACTGGACGCAATATTCGAAGTTGGCGCCGGTGCGGTCGAGCTTGTTGATGAAGCACATCCGCGGCACTTTATATTTGTCGGCCTGGCGCCACACCGTTTCCGACTGCGGCTCCACGCCGGCCACGCCGTCGAAACAGGCAACCGCGCCGTCGAGCACGCGCAGCGAGCGTTCGACTTCGATGGTGAAGTCGACGTGACCGGGGGTGTCGATGATGTTGATGCGGTGGTCATTCCAGAAACAGGTGGTCGCCGCGCTGGTGATCGTGATCCCGCGCTCTTGTTCCTGCTCCATCCAGTCCATGGTGGCCGCACCGTCGTGGACTTCACCGATCTTGTAGGACTTGCCGGTGTAATAAAGGATGCGCTCGGTCGTCGTCGTTTTGCCGGCGTCGATGTGCGCCATGATGCCGATATTCCGGTAACGCTCAAGCGGATGGCTGCGGGCCATGATAGTTACTCCAATTGCCCGGCGACCGGGCGGGTGGTGTCGAAAAAATGCCCCTCTCCCCAAGCGCGGGGAGAGGAAAAACAATTACCAGCGGTAATGGCTGAAGGCACGGTTGGCTTCGGCCATGCGGTGGGTGTCTTCGCGCTTCTTCACCGCGTTGCCGCGGTTGTTCGAGGCGTCGAGTAGTTCGCCCGACAGACGGCCGGCCATCGTCGGCTCGCTGCGGTTGCGCGCCGCGGTGATCAGCCAGCGAATGGCGAGCGCCTGCGCGCGCACGTCGCGCACTTCGACCGGCACCTGATAGGTCGCCCCGCCGACGCGGCGGCTGCGCACTTCGATGTTCGGCTTTACGTTATTCAGCGCATCGTGGAACACGCCGAGCGGCTCCTTCTTGGCGCGGGCCTCGACAGCTTCAAGTGCACCGTAAACGATGCTTTCGGCCACCGACTTTTTCCCGTCGAGCATGACGGAGTTCATAAATTTGGTCAGCACCACATCCCCGAAGCGGGGATCGGGAAGGACTTCGCGGCGTTCAGGACGGCGACGACGTGCCATGGGTAATTCCTTTGTCTAACAGCGTCCCGACGCATGGCGCTCTAGGGACGATCAACTGCGAATAAGCCGATTACTTCGGGCGCTTGGCGCCGTACTTCGAACGCGACTGCTTGCGATCCTTAACGCCCTGCGTGTCGAGCACGCCGCGCAGCACATGATAGCGCACGCCGGGCAAGTCGCGCACACGCCCGCCGCGGATCAGCACAACGCTGTGTTCCTGCAGGTTGTGGCCTTCGCCAGGAATATAGGTGATCACTTCGCGCGCATTGGTCAGGCGGACCTTGGCCACCTTGCGCAGCGCCGAGTTGGGCTTTTTCGGGGTCGTGGTATAGACACGGGTGCAAACGCCGCGCTTTTGCGGGTTCGCTTCCATCGCGGGCACTTTGGACTTCGCCTTCTGCGGGTCCCGGCCCTTGCGGACCAGCTGGTTGATCGTGGGCATGAATGCTTCACCTTAAATTGTCCGCCCATCGGAGCGAACGGTTACTGTGCCAGCCCTTACGAAGCGCGGTCCAAAAACAGCAAAAAGACCCCGGATAGTCCAAAGGACCCCGGAGGCTTCGTAAAGCGCCAACAATGTTCAAGCGCTGTTGTGTCAGGAAATGGCGGGAACCCGCTGTTTCCGGACGTGGGGGCCGTTAGCGGGGATTCGCGCGGGGGTCAAGGGGTGGGGTTGGCTCCTGCGGCACCGCCCGGGCTTTGCCGTGACCATTGAATGGCAACCAGTGCCAGCAGGAATGCGACAAACACGTCAAGAAAGGTGGTATAGAACAGCCAGACGTCGGTTGATGTAGTGCGCGCCACAGTCCAATTGGCACCAGCCATGGCCAGACCGACCATGCCCATCGACAAGGATAGCCGCGCCGGGACGATATCGCGGTAGGCCATATATCGCGACAAAGCCTGACCCAGCCAGCGGCCACCGAGCAGACCATCGGTCAGAAAGGCGGAGGCCGCGATCAGGCCCATGATCGTCGAGCGTTGCTTGACCCATTCCTCGTCCTGAAAGAACCAGGCGAACGCGGCAGACAACAGCAGCATGATGATGCCGAAACTCGCCAAGCCGCCTAGCAGATCGATGCGGGTAATGCGCTGGATTACCAGCAGGATGATTCCCGCTGCCGCGCCGCCCAGCGCGGCCTCGGTCAGCCCGACATATTTGCCGACAACAAAAAACATCAGCCCCAATGCGATATCGACCATGATGGGGACCCGGTTGGCACGCAGCTTTTCCATGTCATAGGCCGATTGACCATCTGCCGCTTGCCCAGCGATCATTCGGCGCGCCCGTTCTGGCAGGATGATTGGCGTGCCCGGATGGCTTTCGTAAACAAGTTGGTCGTCCACCCGCGCCGCCACCGCGACGTTCCACCAATTATAGTAGCCGGACTCGACCGTCAGCATGCGTCCGCTGGGCAACCGCGCTGTTATGCGGTGGTTGCGCACCGCTTCCTGACCGGTCATCGGCGTGAAATCCCAGCCATGCTCCACCCCGGCGATGGTCAGCACGCTGGTCATACCCTTAAAGCCGGCGCGATAAACAAGCGTGCACGCCAGACCATCCGCCATGAAGTTGCGGCGATAGGTCCAAATCCGGAGACCCGATGACGGTGAATCCATCGCCTGCGTCTAGTCGACCACCGTCCCGCGCACCATAACAAAGTCCAT
Source organism: Sphingopyxis sp. sgz302558 (assembly GCF_057220455.1). NCBI lineage: Bacteria > Pseudomonadati > Pseudomonadota > Alphaproteobacteria > Sphingomonadales > Sphingopyxidaceae > Sphingopyxis > Sphingopyxis sp. sgz302558. The sequence goes on from NZ_JBXPUZ010000001.1 coordinate 473,752, forward strand.
TTGCGTCAGCACCTTCACATCGCTCAGCGGATCGCCGCTGACCGCGATGATGTCGGCGCTTTTGCCAGGTTCGATCGTGCCAATGTCCTTGGACAGGCCCAGCAGGTCGGCGGCATTGACGGTGGCCGCCTGAATTGCGGTCATCGGGGTCATGCCATTGGCGACCATCAGTTCAAATTCATCGGCGTTGCGGCCATGTTTCGAAACGCCCGCGTCGGTGCCGAAGGCGATCTTCACGCCGCGCGGGACAAGCACCTGCAGCGTTTTTCCCGTGATGTCGATGCGCCATTTAATCTTGGCGAGCACATCGGGTTCATAGGCGTCGGGGTTGGCGGCGAGCCGTTCTTTATAGCCGTTCACGGTCGACAGCGTCGGGACATAATAGGTTTTCGATTTGGCCCACAGCGCGATGACTTCTTCGGTCAGCATCGTGCCATGTTCGATCGAATCCACGCCCAGTTTCAGCGCCTGCAGCGTGCCATCAGCCCCGTGCGAATGGACCGCGACCTTGCGCCCGAACATGCGCGCCGTGGCGACCACCGCGGCGGCTTCGTCGTCGAACATCTGGCTGCCCAGCCCGGCGCCGATGCGGCTGTTGACGCCGCCGGTGATGGTCATTTTGATGACATCGGCGCCGCGCCCGATCTGATGCCGCGTCGCCGCGCGGCAGGCATCGGCGCCGTCACAGATATTGCCCTGGCCGGCAAACAGCGGGCGCAGCTCGTCACGGAAACCCAGCGCGTCGTCGCTGTGCCCCGATGTCCCGGAGATTGACGAGCCGGCATCGAGGATGCGCGGCCCCATCGCTTTCCCCGCATTGACCGCATCGCGCAGCGCGATGACCGCGCCGTCGCCATCGCCCAGATTGCGCACGGTGGTGAAGCCCGCGCGCAGCGTCTTCATCCCGTTCGCCTGCGCATTGAACGCCTGCGCCGCGGGCGACAGGGTGACGCTTTCGAGCTGCCCCGCCAGCCCGCCCGCGTCGCTGGTGAGGTGGACATGGCTGTCGATCAGACCGGGGAGCACAAATTTGTCCTTAAGGTCGATCAACCGCGCGCCCGCTGGTCCCGGCTGATGCCCGTCGCTGACACTGACAATTTTGCCATCATCGACGACAATCGTCGCCGGACCACGCGGGGCCTTGCCCGGCTGATCGAGCAGCTTGCCCGCGTGGATGACGGTGGTTTCGGCCTGCACCGGCGCGGCGAACGCGATGGCGGCAGTGGCAGCAAGCAAGCGCAGCATCATGGTTTGAATCCTGTTTTGGCGGCGAACCCGGCCATGCGGGCTTGCGCGGCCTTTGATTCGGGGAAGGTAAACATCGGCCAGTCGTGGATCAGGCCCGCCTGTTCCTCATAATCGACCGAAGGCAATTTTTCCTTCAGCCGCCGTGCGTCGGTGACGAGGATGTCGTCGCCGCCGCCGAAGGCGAGGATCGGCGGCAGGCCGCTCCAGTCGCCGTTGATCGGGCTGGCGCGCCAATCGCGCACCCCCGCCGACCCGGCATAAAGCGCACCCGCATCGCGGATACCTGCGATGGTTAGGATGGCGTCGCGCGGCTCGATGCTGCGCTGGTCGGCGTGCGCCGGATCAGCGTCGAGCCAGGGGCAGATGAGCAGCAGCCCCGACGGCATCGGAGCCTTTGCATCGCGTAGCGCCAACGCCGTTGCCGCAGCCAATCCGCCGCCCGCCGAATCGCCGCCCATCAGGGTCGGCGCGCCTTCGCGCGCAACGAAGTCGGCGTAGAAATCGGTGGCAAAGCGCGTTGTGGCCAACGCTTCGCTTTCGGGCGCAAGCGGATAAAGCGGGGCAACAATGCGCCAGCCATATTGGCGCGCCATCACCCCGAAAAAGTCCCAATGCCCCGACATGGGCGGATAGACATAGCCGCCGCCGTGCCAGAACAGCACGGTCGCCGTCACCTCGCCGCGTTCGGGGGCGATGGTCCACACGCAGCGGCCCTGAAATTCGTCATGGCGGACCGCCAAGCCGCTTTCTTGTTTCTGCGTGGGGCCGATGCCGTCGGCGGTCAGTTTGGTGCGGGTGCGGGCGAAGGCATCTCCCCCGGCGAACATGCGGCGGTAAACGCCGGTCCTGCGCAATATGAACCCGGTCAACCGCGCCGCAAAACTCGCCATTGAATGCTCCCCGCCTGTTATTGTTGCGGGGGGTTCTGCCCTTCGTCGCCGTAAATCGCAACCTCGCGCTGCCCGCTGCTGCTGGCGCGCCCGCGATACATGCCCGGCGTGTTGAAACTGAAGCCGTGGGTGCCGTCGGGTGCGACGACGATGACGCCGCCCGAACCGCCGAGTGCCTTTACCTCGGCCATCACGCTGTCGGCCGCGGCTTGCAGGCCCATGCCGCCGAGCCGCACCCGTGCGCAAATTTCTGCCGCCACACCAACCCGAATGAAAAATTCGCCTGCGCCTGTTGCCGACACCGCGCAGGCACGATCGTCGGCATAGGTGCCAGCGCCAATCAGCGGCGAATCGCCAATGCGGCCCCAGCGTTTGCCGGTGAGCCCGCCGGTCGAGGTGGCGGCGGCGACGCTGCCCGACTGATCGACTGCAACCGCGCCGACGGTGCCATATTTAAGATCGACGTCATACCAGCCGAACTGCTTGGACTTCAGCTCCTCCAGCTGCCGCCAGCGTTCGGGGGTGGCGAACCATTCGGGACCAGCCTGTTCCAACCCCTGTTCGCGGCTGAACTGGTCGGCCCCGGTGCGGCTCAAAAACACATGCGGGCTTTTTTCCATCACCGCGCGCGCCAGCTTTACCGGATTTTTTGTTGCCGTTACGCCCGTCACCGCCCCTGCCGCGCGCGTGTCGCCCCGCATCACGGCGGCGTCGAGTTCATTGACGCCCTCATAAGTGAAGACCGCGCCGCGCCCGGCGTTGAAATTGGGGTCATCCTCCAGCACCACCACCGCCGCCTGCACCGCATCAAGCGCGTCGCCACCCCCGGCGAGCACCTTTTCGCCCGCCGCCAGCGCGGCATCGAGCGCCGTACGGATTGCCTTGTCCTGTTCAGGGGTGATGCGGTCGCGGTCGATGGTGCCCGCGCCGCCGTGGATGACGAGCGTCCAGTTTTTGGCGGCGGCGGGCTGGGCCATGGTGAAAAGCATTCCTGCAAGGGCAAGCGCGGTCAGGCGAAAGGTCATGGTCAATAGCCTAGCGTGAATCGCACCGCCGCGCCAAGGTCATCGTCGATAGCGGCAAAATGCCCTGGATCCTGCCGCCACCAACCGTTGAAGCCAAGCGAGGCATCGCCCAGCGGCAAGTGGTAACCAAGCTCGACCACCTTTTCGCGCCCGGATGGCGAGAGCGCCAGGATGCGGCGGCCAAAGTCTGCGGTCCGTGCAAATTCGTCATAGGCGATGGGCAGATCAAGACCCAGCCCGCCGGCCGTTACCCGCAGCGGTTCGGCATAGCGCAGGGCCAAGCGGTCGCCGGGCCAAGCCAATCCGCTGCGCGCAACATCCATCGAAAGCGCGCGAGCCCGCAGCGTCCCTCCGGCAACAAGGCCCGCCCGGTCAGGCCGCGCCGTCAGTCCGGTCCATTCGCCCGCCAGCGACCAGCCACCGGGCAGCTGCAGCGTCACCCCAGCATTTGCAACATGGCTGGTCGCGCCGCCGGCGCCGAACAGCGGGCCGAAGCGTGCGCCGAGCAGGCTGCCGTCTTCGCGCAGCCGCTGCGCCGTCAACGCGAGCGCCAGCGCGCCGAAGCGCCGGTCCCAGCCAACGCCCAATTTGGTATAGCGGCTGTCGCGCGGGTCGCTGGTGCTGCGGCGCGGATCATCCTCCAGCCCGCGCCCTGCGACCCAGCCATTTTCCGCCAGCAACGTGATTTGCCCCCAGCGCCGCGCATCGTGTCGCCAAAGCGCGGCAAGGCTGGGATCGAGCAGCGGCGCCGTTGCATCTCCAGCACGGTGTGCGATCAGGTGGCCGGTGTCGCGCAGACCGCGCTCGCCCGCGAGCAGGCCGTCGAGCGCGCGCCCGGCGGCAAAGCCCAGCCGGTCGCGCGCACCCAATTTGGTCACCAGCGAGGCCGCGAGCGCGCGGGTGCGGCGATCGCCGGTGAAGGATAGCGGCGATGCCGCCCACTCGCCGGGCTGCGGCACAACGGTCAGCGACAGCGCGGTCGGGCCCCGGGCTGCGACGCGCGACACGCCCTGCTGGTCGAGCGCGGGGAGCAGCCGCAGCGCCGGACCCCGCACCACCAGCCCTGGGGCCAGGTCGACATTGAAGGCGCGGCCAAAACCGTCGGTGATGACGCCCAGCGCGCTGCCGCGCGCATCGCCCATCGGTGCGCCCAGGGTGCCCAACGGGTCGCTCAGCGCGACACGCGTACTGGTCCCGGCCAGCGACGTTGCGCCGATCGGCGAAAAGGCGCGGCCCACGTCCAGAATACCGCGCCCGAACACGGCATCATTCCCCGCTGCCCCGGCGTCCTGTGCACTCTGGTAGAGCAGCGCGACAATTTGCTGCGGCGTCAGCGAGGGAAAGCCCTGCGCCACCAGCGCAATGGCCCCGGCAACTTGCGGCGCGGCAAAGCTGGTACCATTCAAGAGAAAGACGAAAGTGCCACTGGGGGTGGTTTCGGTCTGCAGGACACCGTTTTGATAAACGCAGCACACCGAATCGCCGAGCGCGGTCAGATAGCTGCCCGCATAATTGCCCGCGCGGTTTGAAAAATCCGAAATCGCCCGATTTTCGTCCACCGACCCAACGATGATGACCAGATCGCCGCCCGCATCGCGCAGTCCCTGGGCAAAGGGTTCGGGGTTGTTCGGATCATTGCCGTCAGCGGTCGTATCGCCCGAATTGCCCGCCGAGGCGACAATGATCACCCCCGCCGCCGTTGCGCGCGCCACCGCCTGGCGCAGCGTGAAGCCTGGCGGCGTATCACCGCCCAGCGAAATATTGACCACACGCGCACCCGCCGCGACCGCACGGTCAAGGCCCGCGGCAATGGCCGATTCGGGATAGCGGCAACCGTCGGCTTCGGCATCGGGCGAAGTGCCCGCGCAGCTGCCCGCGCGGTCGGCGCGCAGCACCAAGAGGCTGGCGTCATAGGCTATACCAAAGGTCCCGACATCATTTTTGGCGCCGGCCAATATCTGCGCCACCTGCGTCCCGTGGCTGCCCTCGGCATCGATGCTGCGCCCGCCGCCGGTGGCATCAAAGGATTGTGGGTGGATGCGCCCTGCATATTCGGGGCTATCGATGTCGATACCGCTGTCGATCACGCCCGCAATCACGCCCGCACCAGTGATGTTGCGGTTGTACGCCGTCAGCGCATTGTGAAAAGCAAAGCTGTCGGTGCGCCGCGCCTCGGCGGTGTTGAAATTGGTGGCAGGCGGTGTCGGCGTGGGCGTCGGGACCGGCGTGGGGGCCGGTGCCGGGGTCGGGGCCGAGGCAATGGGCGGTGTCGAGCTAACCCCGCCGCCGCTGCCTCCGCAGCCGGCAAGCAGTGCCACGGCAGCCAGTGCCGCCCCAAGTTTCAATGATTTTCGGGTCGGGACCATTTCTCTTCCCCTGATTGCGACCGGGCCCCCGACTGTCGCCGTTGCGCCTTGCCAGTGGGTTAAGGCCATCGTCCTTGCCGGGCAAGCAGCGTGCGGTTAGGCAAATCGCATGACTGCTGAGCTGCTCGCCCGCATTGACACCTGGATCTTCGATCTCGACAACACGCTCTATCCGCCATCATCGCGGCTGTTTGACTTAATCGACGAGCGGATGGGCGCGTATATCGCGCGTTTGCTGAATTGCGACACCGCCGAGGCGCGGCGCGTACAGAAGCAGTTTTTCCATGATCACGGGACAACGCTTGCCGGACTAATGCACCATCATGGTGTCGAACCGGAGGAGTTTCTGATCGATGTGCACCGGATCGAGCTGGACCGGTTGGCGCCGTGCGCGCGGTTGGCGGATCGGATCGCGGCTTTACCCGGCCGCCGCCTGATCTTTACCAACGCCAACGCCGACTATGCCGAGCGCGTGCTCGCCGCGCGCGGGCTTGGTGGTCTGTTCGAGGACATCTGCGACATTCGGGCGACCGGCTATGTCCCCAAGCCGCAACCAGCGGCCTATCAGCATTTGCTCGCCGCGCATCGTATCGACCCTGCGCGCAGCCTGTTTGTGGAAGATATGGCGCGCAACCTGAGCCCGGCCAAGGTGCTGGGGATGACCACCCTGTGGCTGGACAATGGCGCCGAAAGCGGTCATCGCGACCTGAACCCAGCGCATATTGATTACCGCGCCAGCGATCTGGCGGACTGGCTCGACACGCTGTTTGCCTGACGCGAAAAAGGGGCCGCCATGACCACCGACCTGCAATCCACCATTGATACCGCTTGGGACGCGCGCGACACGCTGACCGTTACGACGCAAGGGTCCGTGCGCGATGCGGTTGAGGCGGCGCTCGCGGGGCTGGATAACGGCAGCCTCCGCGTGGCGGAGCGCGATGCGGCTGGGTCGTGGCAGGTGCACCAGTGGCTGAAGAAAGCGGTGCTGCTGTCGTTCCGCCTGAATGATATGGAATTGATTCCAGGCGGTCCCGGCGGCGCGCACTGGTGGGACAAAGTGCCTTCGAAATTTGCTGGCTGGACCGCCGATCGCTTTCAAGCCGCCGGATTCCGTGCCGTTCCGGGCAGCATCGTGCGGCGCGGCGCGCATATCGCCAAGGGCGCGGTGCTGATGCCCAGTTTCGTCAACATCGGCGCGCGCGTCGGCGAAGGTACGATGGTTGATACCTGGGCCACGGTCGGCAGCTGCGCGCAAATCGGTGCCCATGTCCATCTGTCGGGCGGGGTCGGGATTGGCGGCGTGCTGGAACCCGTGCAGGCGGGGCCGGTCGTGATCGAAGACGGGGCCTTCATCGGCGCGCGTTCGGAAGTGGTCGAGGGCGTCATCATTCGCGAAGGCGCGGTGCTGTCGATGGGCGTTTATCTGGGCGCATCGACCAAGATTGTCGATCGGGCGACTGGCAAGGTGCATATCGGCGAGGTTCCGCCCTATGCCGTGGTGGTGCCCGGCGCGATGCCAGGCAAGCCGCTGCCCGACGGATCGCCCGGCCCGTCGCTCTATTGCGCGGTCATCGTCAAACAGGTCGACGCGCAAACCCGCGCCAAGACGGGCATCAACGAACTGCTGCGCGACTGATCGCAGCCTGGCCCCGGTCCGCGGACTACACTTGTCATTGGTCGATGCGCAGGGGCCGCTGGTAGCAGCAAAGTTTCCAATCTTGCCGCGCTGCGCCAGCAGCCGCCCCAGCCGGGGGTGGCTGAGGGGAGGATAATTTTGCGTATCATTCACGGCCTGTCGCTGGCAGCGATGTCAGCGGCGCTGGTGGCGGGTCCCGCCACTGCCCAGACCGCGCCGCCGCCTGCGCTGCCCGAAGCGGCAGCCGACACGGCCCCGGCCAGCGGCCAGCGCTATACCCCCGCCGATTTCGCCCGCTTTGCCCCGCGCACCGCGCTCGACATGGTCGATCAGCTGCCCGGCTTTGCCATCATCGCCAACGCCGGCGGCAATACCCGCGGGCTGGGCGCAGCGCGCGAAAACATCCTGATCAACGGCGAACGCATTGCCGACAAATCGACCGACGCGCGCACCGCGCTGGCGCGTATCAACGCTGCATCGGTGCTTCACATCGACGTCGTTGATGGGGCCAGCCTGAATGTTCCCGGCCTGACCGGGCAGGTGGCCAACATCGTGCTGCAAGGCGGTGCCAGCCGCAAATTCACCACCACGCTGCGCTGGACGCCCGAGGCCCGCCCGCGGCTGCCCAACAATTGGTTGTGGGGCGAAGTTTCAACCACCGGCCCGATCGGCGGCAGTACGGTTACCATCAGCCTGTCGAACGAGGCCAACCGGCAAGGGCATTGGGGACCCGAGCAGGTGTTCGATGGCAATGGCGATTTGCTGTATGTGCGCGACGAATTCGGGCGCTATTTCGGTGATCGTCCGCGCCTTGCCGTCGCGCTGGCGCGCACCGCGGCGAACGGCAACAAGCTCAACCTCAACCTCGCCGGCCAGCTCGTCGATATCCGCAACAGCGTGACCGGCACGTCCATTCAGCCGGGTATCGGACAGGTCGACGAATTGTTTCGGCAGACCGAAGACGAATGGAACGCCAATATTGGCGGCGATTATGAATTCAGCCTTGGCACGGGGCGGCTCAAGCTGATCGGCCAGCACCGGATGGAACATAGCCCGGTGATCAGCAGTTTTACGGTGACGCCAGAAGCATCGCCCGCCACAGGGTCGCGCTTCCGCCAGACTGCCGATGAAAGCGAATCCATCCTGCGCGGCGAATATGGCTGGCGCACCGGCGGCGGAACCGATTGGCAAGTGGCACTCGAGGGGGCGTATAATCTGCTTGATGTCGAGGCCGAGCTTGCCCTGTTGCAGCCGACCGGTAGCTATTTGCCCGTCACTTTTGGCGGCGAGCGCACCAAGGTCGACGAAAAACGGGCCGAGCTGTCGCTGACCTGGGGTCGCGCGCTGGCCAGCAATCTGACTGCGCAGCTTAACTTGGGTGCCGAGTATAGCCAGCTCGCCTCGTCGGGACCCGGCGGGCTGACCCGCAGCTTTATTCGCCCGAAAGGCCGGCTGGCGCTGGCATGGAAACCGGGCGCCAAAACCACCGTCAATTATGTGCTGCAACGCCGCGTTGATCAGCTCAACTTCTTTGACTTTGCCAGCAGCGTCGATGTTGCCAACAACAATGGCAACGGCGGCAACGGGTTGCTGGTGCCGCCGATCGTCAACCGGACCGAGCTGGAGGTTGTCCGCGATCTTGGGGCGTGGGGCAATGTCTCGGTCGCGGTCGCCTATGCGCTCGCGCAGGATCTGGTCGACCAGGTGCCATTGTCGCCGACGACCGAGGGGCGCGGCAACCTGCCCAATGCGCACCTTTACCGCCTGTCGTCGCGCGCGACGTTGCAACTTGACCCCATCGGGCTGGCCGGCGTGCGCATCAACAGCGACATCACACTGCGCCGCAACCGTGTGCGCGATCCGCTCACTGGGGGCTGGCGCAACCAGAGCTACGGACAGGAATATGTCGTCGATCTTGGCCTGCGCCACGATGTGAAGGGCACGCCGTTCGCGTGGGGCGCGAATTTCTTTGACGAACGTTATAGCCCCGAATTGCGACTCGACGAGATCAACAATGAATTCACGGCGGGGCCCTTTGTTACCGCCTTTGTCGAGCACAAGAATGTCGGCGGTTTCACCGTGCGGGCCGAAATGCGCAACATCGCCAAGATGGAGGATGCGCTGGACCGCACCATTTATGTCGATCGCCGCGATGGACCAGTGGCGGGTTTTGAAAGCCGCCGCCGCGGCTTTGGCCATTTGTTCAAGCTGACGGTGACGGGGACGCTTTAGCGTTCGGCGAGATAGTAACGCTCGCGCGCGTTCAGGTTTTCATCCAGGTCATAGATGATCGGCTGCCCCGTCGGGATTTCAAGCCCGGTAATGTCGGCATCCGAAATGCCCGAAAGATGTTTTACCAGCGCGCGCAGGCTGTTGCCGTGCGCTGCGACGAGCACAACCTTGCCCGCCGCCAGCTGCGGCACAATCGTGCTTTCATAATAGGGCAGCACGCGCACGATGGTGTCTTTAAGGCTTTCGGTTTGCGGGATGGCGATGCCGGCGTAGCGCGGGTCGGCGGCGAGGTCATAAGCCGAGCCGGGTTCGAGCACCGGCGGCGGGATGTCGAAACTGCGCCGCCAGATTTTTACCTGCTCGTCGCCGTGCTTCGCGGCTGTCTCGGCCTTGTCGAGCCCGGTCAGGCCGCCATAATGACGCTCATTAAGGCGCCAGTCCTTGATCTCGGGAATCCACAGCCGTCCCATGGCTTCGAGTGCCAGGTGCAGCGTCTGGATCGCGCGCGTCTGGACGCTGGTGAAGGCAACATCGGGCAGCACCCCCTTGGCCGCCATCAGCGCACCCGCCGCGCGCGCCTCTTCAGCCCCCTTTTCGGTCACAAGGACATCCCACCAGCCGGTGAAGCGGTTTTCCAGATTCCATTGTGACTGGCCGTGGCGCAGCAGGATGAGGGTGGGCATCGAAAGGCCTTTCGTTGGGCAAGTTCGCCCTCGCCGTAGCGATGCCGGAGCGGTCGGCCAACCCCCTTGAACCGCCGCTGCGCCTTCCTAAATCATCGCCGTCCGGTTGCCAGCATGGGACCGGATGCCGCCGTGGCCATATGGCACGGCGCGCGCATGTTTCGCTTCAACAGAAGGAATATCATTATGCGTAATCTTGACTGGACCCCCTATCGCCGTAGCACCGTCGGTTTTGACCGCCTGTTCGAATTCCTGGAGAACAGCAGCACGGCTGCAGAGAATTATCCGCCTTTCGACATCGAGCGCACGGGTGATGACCAGTATCGCATCACCATCGCGGTCGCCGGGTTCAAGCGCGAGGAAATCGAAATCACTGCGCATCAGAATTCGCTGACCGTCGCTGCACGCAAGGCACCGGTCGCCGAGGGCGAGACCCCGCGCAACCTGCTCTACAGCGGCATTGCGACGCGCGCGTTCGAGCGTCGTTTCCAACTGGCCGACTTTGTGCGGGTGAGCGGCGCCGACCTAGCCGACGGCCTGCTCACCATCGAACTGGTGCGCGAAGTGCCGGAGGCGATGAAGCCGCACAAGATCAACATCGGCGGCGAACCGACCCCGCTGATTGAAGGGAAAAAGAAGGCTGCTTGATTTGTAGCTGGCCGAAAGGGGGCGCGGCACTTGCGGGTGCCGCGCCCATTTTTGCGGGTGCGCTACAAGGCCAGCGTCATGAACCGGCTGAAGGGATCTTCCCCATAATCAGCGAAGGGCGGGCAAGGCGAAAAGCCGGCGCGCGTATAAAGGCGCACTGCATCATCGAAAGCAGGCGCGGTACCGGTTTCCAGACTGAGGCGACTCAGGCCCAGATTTTGCGCCGTGACGATGATGTGGCGGAGCATGGCATGCCCCGCACCTCGGCCCCGGTAATCATCGTGAACCCGCATGGATTTGACTTCACCATGGGTCGCATCAATGCGTTTGAGCGCACCACAACCTGCGAGCGTGTCGCCATCCCAGATCGACCAGAAAGTCACATCAGGCCTGCGCAATCCGGAAAAGTCGAGGAAATGGCAGCTTTCTTCGGGGGAATTTGCAAGCATCCCGGCAAAATGCTGTTCCAGCAGCGCGCGCACAGGAGCGCCAGACAGATCATCTTCGACAATGATCCATTGGGACATCAGATCATTTCCGCCAGTGTGTCGATGCAGGCGTGGGCCAGCAATTTGCAGCGTTCGGGAGACCAGCCCGCCACCGGATCGGGCAGGTCCTGATTGTCCTTGAAGGGCATTTCCAGCGTCATCGCGATCGCACCGAATCGTTCGGCGAGTTGCGTTGTCGACATGGAAAGATTGGCCTGTCCCGGCGCGCTTTCGACATAGCCCAATGCCGTCTGAAAATCGGGAGTACGCTGCGCCAGCCGGTCGCGATAGGCGCGGAAGGTTTCAATCTGGCCCGGGCGCATCGACGGAATACCTTCGAATCCGGCGAGGAACACGGCCGGAATGGCTTCGTCGCCGTGCACATCCATCGCCCAATCGACCCCAGTTTCATCCATGCGGTTTCGCACGCACAGGACCTCGGGGCTACGTTGGGCAGAGGGTTCGTGCCATTCGCGGTTGAGGTTCACGCCCGCAAAATTGGTGCGCAAATGGCCACGCCGCGACCCATCAGGGTTCATGTTTGGGACGATGTGCAGCGTCGCTTTTTGGCGCAACAGCCGCGCCTGCGGGTCGTGCGGGTCAGTGAGCTTTTCGAGCGCGCCTTCCATCCACCATTCGGCCATTGATTCGCCCGGATGCTGGCGTGCATATAGCCACAGCTGCTTCGGCCCATCACCCATCGTCAGATAGTCGATCGGCTGCCCCTCCAGACTGGTGCCAAGGCAGCGATAAGCGACCCCGTCGCACGCAGCGACCGAGGCGATCAGATCATGGTGCCGTTCCATCGAATAGGGCGCATAATAGGCGACCCACAGGATCGGCGTCGCGGCACTGTGGCGGATGATCAGCGTGCCGCCACCCAGCCTGGCGTCGTAGCTGGTGTCAGCGCGGGTCCAATTTTCGCGGTCCTCGCTGATACAAGCCGCATAGCCCGGCCAACCATCGGGATAGGCGGCGCTGGCGAGGCCGGTGATGGCAAGTTCAAGATCATCGCCGACCGCGCAATCGACGCGAAAATGGAACCATTGGAAAAATTCGGATTCGCGGTCCTTGCGGATCGACAGCCGCGCGCGCGTGCCCGCCAGTTCGTCCACGATAATGTTGCCGCTGTCGAAGGCAGCGTTGATGCCGATGGTCATGCGTATGAAAATCCCCTGAGCGCGCGAGCGCGGCGCGCCCTGCCAATGTGATCAGGGGACGCTGATAGTCGTTCCCGATTCGCCGGGGAAGCCCCCGAACAAGGCATCGGCCAGTTTTGCCGCTGCCAGCGACGGCTGGGCGCCTGGCGCCTTGGCCGGAATCGCCGTGGCGGAGCGGCCTTCCCACAGCGCAGTTCCGGTTGCCGTGTCATCGATGCGCACGCCGAGGGTCAGATCAACCCAGCGCCGCGGTCCACCGCCGAGGTTGAAGCCCAGCCCCACGCCTACGCCCGAACCATAGCTGCCCGTACTGCCGCCCACCCCGACGCTGACCGGCGATGCGCCGTCGCCGCGCCGTTCATTGCGAGCGATCGAGATGCGGATGGTCAATGGCGCGGGCGCGCCTGTCGCGGCTGGAACAAAGCCCAACTGGCGCAGCTCGGTATCGACGGCGGTGCGATAAGTCAGGGTTTCGCCGACCATCGCTGGCGCATCGGCAAAGCGATAGGCCGTGCCGGGGGCCAGACTGGCAAGGGCGGGGGTATGGAAGCGCGTTACCTCTACCGGCGGCACGGCGGTGGCACAGCCCATCAGCAGCATCAGTGGGACGGTAAGTGCGATCGTGCGCAAATGCGAAAGGCGGCGAGACATTGGCGCACCATGCGCCAGCCCCGCCGCCTTGGCAATCATTGACCCGTCGTGCGGCCGATACGCCGCCGCGGATCAGCGATAAAAGATATGATTGTCGATCTGCGCGACGCGCGGACGGTTCCAGCCCGGCGACACATGGCGCGCGTGAAAGAACAACGCGCCCGGCGCGGCATTCTGCCAACTGCCGTCGCGGGCGATTTGCGCGATGGCAACCGCGTTGCGCCACTGGCGATGCGCGGTGTTGATCGGCGGCATTTGCCCGCCGCGCACGAAGCTGAACTGGCTTTTCTGATAGACCACGCCGCACATTGTTCTCGGAAAGCGGCCCGATTCGGCGCGGTTGATCACCACATGGGCAACCGCCAGCTGGCCGGCCAGCGACTCGCTGCGCGATTCGAAATAAACCGCGCCGGCGAGGCAGTGCAACTCTTCGTCCATGGTTTCGGGCATCGCCGTTGCCGCGACCAGTTCAGCCAACGACGCGGCACGGACGGGCTCAGGGGTTGGAACCGGTTCGGCAACTTCGGCCGCGAGGGCTGGGTCTGCAGGGGTTTCCGGGGAATCAACAGGGTTAACCGGCGCGGTGGGCTGCGGGGCAAGCACCACCGGAGCAACCGAGGCGGCGGCCAGATCGCTGGCCTGACCGGGTTCGGTCAACGCCAACATGGCGGTGGCAGTCAAGGCGACCGCCGCCAGGCTGGCAACGTTCAAAATGCGACTCATTCAATCCGTCAACAAATGCGGCCGAAGGTCCGTGTCCGTGGCAGGAAAGTGCTGAAAGATCAGCGGCCCGGGCGGATTTCGTCCGTCTGCGTGTCCACTTTCGTCAACATCGTACCGTCCGTTCCGGACCGGCAACGATGCAAAGCGACCTCCGCGATTTCGTGCGGCGCCTATCTTTGTGCAGCGCACAAAAGTCAAGCCCCGTGCGTCAACTCCGCGACGAACTGTGGCGCATCCGGGATATCCAGTTCGATTAACCATAGGTCCGGATCGGCGCGGCGACGGCGGGCAATATAGGCGTCGCGCTCGGCCGACCCCGCAGCGGATTCGGGCCCGACCGGCTGCCACAAACCGTCAAACAGGCGTTCCAGCAGCGGGCCTTCGGCGCCGCGATCGCGGCACTGGATCAACACCGCGCCGCCATGGTCATCGCCGCGCGCCAGCACAGTCGCAAAGCCTCCGCCAGCGACTGCCGAGCGCAGCAACAAATCAACCAACAGCCGCGCCGGAAGCCGCGTCACGCGGCGTCGCGCGCCTCACCGTCGGCGAGCAGCGCATAAAGCGCCTCGTCACTGCCCGCACCGCGCAGCCGGTCAGCGACAGCTTCATTGCGCAGCATACGCGATGCGCTGGCCAGCGCCTTCAAATGATCGGCCCCGGCATCGAGCGGCGACAAAAGCACGAAAAACAAGTCGACCGGGAGGCCATCGACCGCGGAAAAATCAATTGGCCGCTGCAAGCGCACGAACAGGCCGCGCACCCCGCCCAGCCCTTCAAGCTTGGCGTGCGGCAAAGCTATGCCACGCCCGAAGCCGGTAGACCCCAGCCGTTCGCGTTCGAGCAGGGCTTCTGCCACTTGCCCAGCATCAAGGCCCAGCGTGCGGCTGGCCAGATCGCCGAAATAGGCGAACAGCGCCTTTTTCGAATCAATCGCAACATGCGCACGCACCGAGGCGGGATAGACAAGCGTGTCGAGAGTCATGACGGTTCAGATCGGTCGGCGCAGGCGGCGGGCTACCCGATCGGGGCGGCGGGCCAACTACGCAGGAAACAACAGGCGAGCTGCCTTTTGCGACAGCCCCGGAAAGGCGGGCCGGATAGTCGGCATTGGGACAAAAATCCAGCCCTTTATTGCGGCTCGACCCAGCCGATCGTGCCATCACCGCGGCGATAGACCATATTATGGGTGCCCGACCGGCTGTTTACGAACAGCAGGGCATTGGTATTGCGCAAATCCATCATCATTACCGCGTCGGAAACGCTGGCGGTGGGAATATCGACCCGCGTTTCGGCGATGATCGCCGGCGCCTCGCCAACTTCACCTTCCTCATCACCACCGTCGAAAACGACGTAGGCGGCATTGTCCGGTGCGGGTGCGGGTATTTCGCCAATGCCGCTGCGATCCTTGAGGCGGCGCATATAGCGGCGAAGCTGTTTCTCGATCCGGTCAGCGGCGCCTTCGAATGCCACATGCGCATCCTGCGCCTCGCCATGTCCCTTGAGCACCAGGCCCTGCATGACATGCGCCACAATGTCGCAGGTAAAGCTGTCGTGCGGACCTTTGCCAAAGGTGGCATGCGCGCTGATTGCCCGGGCAAAATATTTCTCGGCGATCGCGTTCATGCGGTTGCCGACATGCGTCTGCAACGCTTCGCCGGTGTCCATTTGATGGCCCGAAACGCGAATCTCCATATTTTTTCTCCTCGGCTTTGCCGGATACCGGCGCTTGATCAGGCGCCGTCGTGCCAGAGCGGCTGCTTTAGCATGGCAACAAATTCGGCATGGCGCGCTTGTTCGAGCGGCGAAGCGGTGTGCGGGCGTGGTTCGCGAAACGGTCGCCGCGCCGGCCTGGCCTCGTTCGGCCCGACCGCCCGATCGCCGCTGCGCAAACCAGCCCCGAGACCCAGACCAATCTGCCGCCCGCCAGTCATTTCGATATAGAGATGCGCGAGCAGTTCGGCGTCGAGCAGGGCCCCGTGCTTCACGCGGTGCGACCGGTCGATGCCATAGCGGACGCACAGCGCGTCAAGACTGTGTTTCGCGCCCGGATGGAGCTTGCGCGCCAATTGGACTGTGCAAATCATCCGGTCGAGGTCGAGGATGCCCAGCCCAACCCGTGCCAACTCGGCATTGACAAAGCCGAAGTCAAAGGCCGCGTTGTGCGCGACCAAAGGGGCGTCGCCCAGAAAGTCGATCAGTTCACCCGCCCGCTCGGAAAAGCGCGGTTTGTCCGACAGAAAGGCCAGCGACAGCCCGTGCACTGCTTCGGCTTCGGTCGGCATGTCGCGTTCAGGATGGAAATAGGCGTGAAAGCTGCGCCCGGTCTCCCGCCGGTCAACCAGTTCGATGCAGCCGATCTCGACCAGTCGGTGCCCGCTCTTGGGATCGAGGCCAGTGGTTTCGGTATCGAAAATAATCTCACGCATCGAACCTGCAATATTCACCCGTTCAGCTTTGGAAACAAGAGACGATAGACTTTATTTGTGCCCGCATCGTCGCTTTGGGCCGCCCGGTGTCGATCAGAAAGTCGGCGCGCGCGCGTTTGACGCGGTCGGGCGTCTGGAGGTGGCGGATCGCGCGCAGCTTAGTGGGGGTCATGCCAGGCCGCGCCAGCACGCGGCGGCGCTGAACCCATTGCGGCGCGCTCACCACCGCAATGGCGCCAACTTTCCGCCAGCCACCTTTTTCGAACAGCAAAGGAATATCGAGCACCACCAATGGTCGCGCGCGATGGCGCAGGAGAAATCGCCGCTGCGCGCGCGCGACCAGCGGGTGGATGATCGCCTCTAGCGCTGCAAGCTCGGCCCGGTTCGCGAGCACCAGCGCCCCCAGTTTGGCCCGATCAACCCCCTGCGTCCCGGTCGTGCCGGGGAACCGCGCCGCAATCGCCGTCACCGCCGCACCGCCGCGCGATTGCAATCGGTGCACTTCGGCATCAGCGTCGAACACCGGCACGCCGTTGGCAGCGAACATCGCCGCAGCCGTCGACTTGCCCATCCCGATCGAACCGGTGAGCCCGAGCAGGAAAGGGCGGCGCAGGCGCGAGGCAGGGCGCGGATAATGCATCAGGCTGCCAGCAAGAGGGCGCGCAGCCGTCCCTCGGGATCGTCGGGCGGCGGCGCACCAAAGAAAAGCTCGAACGCCACCGCCGCCTGCCCGACCAACATTTCGAGCCCGTCGATGGTCTCAAGACCGCGCGCGTGCGCTGCCGCCAACAAGGGCGTTTCAAGCGGGGCATAGACGATGTCATAAACCAGCGCGTCTTTGGGCAGCGGCGCCAGATCAGGCGCGAACACCGGTTGACCCGCCATGCCAAGGCTGCTCGCGTTGACCAACAGCGCGGCCGGCGGCAACGCTGCATCCAACATCAGCGCCTGCCCCTTCAGCCCAAAATGGGCCAGCAAGGCGCTGGCTTTGAGCACGCTTCGGGCCAGGATGGTTACCGGTCCCACACCGATTTGCGCCAGCGCAAACAGCACCGCGCGTGCCGCACCGCCGCTGCCCACCACGACCACCGGCGCACCAGAAAGGTCAGCATCGGAAATGGGAGCATAGAAGCCCGCCGCATCGGTGTTGGTGCAGGCAAGTGCCTCACCCTGGCGGAACAGGGTGTTGGCAGCGCCGATGCTGGCCCGGATATTGCCCGGATCGGCCACCAGATCCAGCACCGCTTGTTTGTGGGGCAGGGTGACGTTGCAGCCGCGCCAAAGCGGGTCATCGCGTCGCGACGCAACATATTCGGCGAGACCGTCGGGTCGCACATGGCAGGCGCGATAGTCGGCCGCGATGCCCAGCTGGCTGAGCCAGAAATTATGGATGAGGGGCGATTTGGAATGGGCGATGGGATCGCCGATGACTTCGGCAAAGGGCCGCGCGCTGGTCATGATGCGATCTCCCCGCGCTCGCGCAGCCAGCCAAGCAGCGGCAGCAACGGCAGCCCGATGATCGTCCAACGGTCGCCTTCGGTTCGCGCGAACAGTTGCGCGCCCGCGCCTTCGATTTCGTAGCAGCCGACCGTCCAGCGAATGCGCTCCCAGTGCTGCGCAACATAGGCGGCAATGAAGGTCTGGCTCAACGCGCGTACCCACAGCTGCGCCTCGCCAATGTGCCGCCACTGGGGCACGCCATTTTCCGCAACGACCACTGCACTGAGCAAGCGGTGGCGCTGGCCCGACAGGCGCGCGAGTTGAGCCTCGGCTTCGGCAGGCGTTGCCGGTTTGGCTAGAATACTACCGTCGTCGAGCGCGAGTAACTGATCGGCGCCGATCACCAGTTGGCCGGGCCGCCGGGCCGACAATTTGAGCGCCTTTGCCTCCGCCAGTGCGTCGGCGATTTGCCGCGGAGACTGCCCTTCGGCGAGCAAGGCATCGGTCAGCGCAGCCTCGTCAAGCGAGGCCGCTTCGACCGCGAAATCAAGCCCCGCATCGCGCAGCATTTGCGCGCGCCCAGTGCTTTGCGAGGCAAGCAGCAAGCGTGTCATGCGCTGGAACCCGCCCGGTCTTCGGCTAGCTTGATAATCGCCGCCGCGGTTTCCTCGATGGACCGGCGGGTCACGTCGATGACCGGCCAGCCATTGTCGGCGAACATCCGCCGCGCAAAGGCCAGCTCGGCCTTCACTGCAGCCTCTTCGACATAGGCGGTTTCGGGGGCCTGGTTAAGCGACAACAGGCGGTTGCGCCGTACCTGGACAAGGCGATCCACACCCGTCGTCAGTCCGACGACCAGCGGACGTTCAAGCCGGAACAGCGCCGGTGGCGGCGGCGATTCAGGAACGATCGGAATGTTCGCGGTCTTGAAACCGCGGTTGGCAAGATAAATGCTGGTTGGCGTCTTCGACGTGCGCGACACGCCAGCAAGAATGATGTCGGCTTCCTCCCAATCTTCCCAGGCAATTCCGTCGTCATGCGCGACAGTGAACTGGATCGCCTCGACGCGCGCGAAATAAGCAGCGTCGAGTTGGTGCTGACGACCGGGGCGCGCCTTTGCCTTCTGGCCCAGCATCCGTGACAGCGCGTCGGTGACCGCGTCGAGCACCGCCACGGCGGGAAGGTCAAGCGCAGCGGTCCGGCGTTCAAGACTGGCTCGCAAATCAAGGTTGACCAGCGTGAACAGGATCAACCCGGGGCTTGCCTTCACTTCGGCCATAATCCGGTCGAGATGCGCTTCGGAGCGCACCATTGGCCAGAAATGGCGCACCACTTCGACATCATCGAATTGCGCAATCGCGGCCTTCGCCAGATTTTCAAGCGTTTCGCCGGTGGAATCGGATATGAGATGAACGTGCAAGCGCATGATACGCCCCGTCTTTGCCCGCGCCGGACGCGCTGGCAAGCACCTTTGCGGGTGGGGGCAAGCTGGCGGGCAAAGCTGTGGATAGGTCAGGCATGGCACAATCCTCCACCGCCGCACCGATTCCCCGCGCAGCTTTTTCCACAGCCAGGCGGAATCATCCCCGGCATGTGGATAAGTTTGCAGCAATCCTTCGACTCGCGAAGCTTGCTTCCGCACGCCAGAGTCAAGTTGTTGGCAAAGGCGGGGTCGCGCGCTAAATCCCCGCTGGCGCGGCCCCCAACTATCCACCACAAGGACATTATAATGATATTGGAAATAGGGGAACGGAGCGCGTGACGGAAAAGAGCTTGTTGGCGGTGCTCAAGGGTGAGCGCCGCGATCCACCCCCTGTATGGCTGATGCGTCAGGCAGGGCGCTATTTGCCCGAGTATCGCGAACTGCGTGCGCAGAAAGGCGGTTTCCTCGAGCTATGCTATGATCCCGAGGCGGCAACCGAGGTGACGTTGCAGCCGATCCGCCGGTTCGGGTTTGATGGTGCCATCCTGTTTTCCGACATTTTGGTCATCCCCCACGCGTTGGGGCAGGATTTGTGGTTCGAAGCGGGTGAAGGACCGCGGCTGGCCCCGCCGTTGGCTCAAGCAGCATTGTCGGACCTGACCGCGGTGCCCGAGCGGCTCGCCCCGGTGATTGAAACCGTGCGGCGCGTTGCGGCGGCCCTGCCGCCCAGCACGACTTTTCTGGGTTTCGCGGGCAGCCCGTGGACCGTGGCGACCTATATGGTGGCCGGTCAGGGATCGAAGGACCAGGGCGCGGCGCGAACTATGGCCTATCAAGATCCGGCGCATTTCGGCGCGATCATTGATGCGATTGTCGATGCCACCGTTGACTATCTTTCGGCGCAAATCGGTGCCGGGGTCGATGCGGTGCAATTGTTTGAAAGCTGGGCGGGGACGCTGAGCCCGGCCCAGTTCGAACGCTGGGTCATTGCGCCCAATGCTGAAATTGTCCGGCGTTTGCGGGCGCGGCATCCCGATACGCCGATCATCGGTTTTCCCAAAGGCGCGGGCGGCAAGCTCGTTGCCTACGCCCGCGAAACCGGTGTTGATGCCGTGGGAATTGACGAAACCGTCGATCCGGTCTGGGCTCACCAGGCGCTGCCCAAGGATTTGCCAGTGCAGGGCAACCTTGATCCTCTTGCCTTACTGGCGGGCGGCGCTGCGCTCGATTCTGCTATTGATGCCATCGTGCAGGGGTTTGTCGGCCGTCCGCATATCTTCAATCTGGGCCATGGTATCACGCCGGAGGTGCCGGTGGCGCATGTTGAAGCGTTGCTGGCCCGGCTGCGCGGGGGTTGAGGCCATGGATGCGCTGATCGGCTTTATGGGGGCAGCGCAGCCATGGGTGAAGGCGGCGCATGTCATCTTTGTGATTTTCTGGATGGCCGGATTGTTCATGCAGCCGCGTTTTTTTGTTTATCACCACCAATGCGCGGTGGGATCAGACGAAGATGCGAAATGGATTGAGCGCGAGGACCGGCTGCGGCGGATCATATTAAACCCGGCAATGATCATTGTCTGGGGGTTGGGGCTGCTGCTGGCGTTCAACGGTGGCTATTGGTCGCAGGGCTGGTTTCATGGCAAATTGCTGATCGTGCTGGCGCTCAGCGGCTATCATGGCTGGATGTCAGGCTATTTCAAAAAACTCCGCGCGGGGGAACGCCCGCTGAGCGAAAAAGCCCTTCGATTGCTCAACGAGGTGCCGGGTGTTGCGGCCGCCGTCGCCGTTGTTCTGGCGGTAGTGCGTCCTTTTTAACGGCGGCTTGATTGACTTGGGTGGGCGGCGCGCCTAAATTAGCGACAAGCAATCGGCTTGGCGCGCGGTCCTCGCGCGACCGGGATCGGTAACGGCGATTTTGGCGCCCCCGATGGTCCCAACCTCCTCCAGCGCCGCTGTGGCGGCATTTCCACTTTCATTTTCCCACTTTGGAAAACATCATAATGCATCTGAAAGACCTTAAGAAAAAATCCCCCGCACAGCTGGTCGAAATGGCCGAGGAATTGGGGGTCGAAGGCGCATCGACACTGCGCAAACAGGATTTGATGTTCTCGATCCTGAAAGAACTTGCCGAAGAGGGCGAGGAAATCATCGGGTCGGGCACTATCGAGGTGCTGCCCGATAGTTTTGGTTTTCTGCGCTCATCCGAAGCCAATTACCTTGCCGGTCCTGACGATATCTATGTCTCGCCCAACCAGGTACGCAAATATGGCCTGCGTACCGGTGACACAGTTGAGGGCGAGATTCGCGCGCCGCGCGATGGCGAGCGCTATTTCGCCCTGACGAAGCTGGTTAGCGTCAATTTCGACGACCCCGAAGCGGTACGCCACCGCGTCAATTTCGACAATTTGACGCCGCTGTACCCGGATCAAAAGCTGCGGCTCGACACGCTCGATCCGACCGAGAAAGACAAATCGGCGCGCGTCATCGATCTGGTCAGCCCGCAAGGCAAGGGCCAGCGCGCGCTGATCGTCGCGCCGCCGCGCACGGGTAAGACGGTGCTGCTGCAAAATATCGCCAAGGCGATTACCGACAACCACCCAGAGGTTTATCTGATCGTCCTGCTGGTCGACGAACGGCCCGAGGAAGTCACCGACATGCAGCGCAGCGTGAAGGGCGAGGTGGTGTCCTCGACCTTCGATGAGCCTGCCACCCGTCACGTCCAGGTCGCCGAAATGGTGATCGAGAAGGCCAAACGCCTCGTCGAGCATAAGAAGGATGTGGTTATCTTGCTCGATTCGATCACGCGTCTTGGCCGCGCGTACAACACAGTCGTGCCCTCGTCGGGCAAGGTGCTGACCGGCGGTGTCGACGCCAATGCGCTGCAGCGCCCCAAACGCTTTTTTGGCGCCGCGCGCAACATTGAAGAGGGTGGGTCGCTCTCTATCATCGCCACCGCGCTGATCGATACCGGCAGCCGCATGGACGAAGTGATTTTCGAAGAGTTCAAGGGCACCGGCAACAGCGAAATCGTGCTCGACCGCAAGGTTGCCGACAAGCGCATCTTCCCGGCGCTCGACGTCGGTAAATCGGGTACGCGCAAGGAAGAGCTGCTGCTCGACAAGGACAAGCTGTCGAAAATGTGGGTGCTGCGCCGCATCCTGATGCAGATGGGCACTGTCGATGCGATGGAGTTCCTGCTCGACAAGATCAAGAACAGCAAGACGAACGAAGATTTCTTCGATTCGATGAACCAGTAAGCCGGGGACGTTTTCCATGTTTGAATTTCTGATGGCCGCCACCGGCGCGGCAGAGGGTTTTGGCGGTCCCGCAGGGATGTGGGATGCGATTGTCAAAGACTTCTCCAACATCACCGAGCCGTCGGCCTTTGCGGCCTTCCTTCAGGTGCTGGCGATCGACCTGGTGCTGGCAGGCGACAATGCGATTGTCGTCGGCGCGCTCGCCGCGGGGTTGCCCGCTG
This sequence comes from Sphingopyxis sp. sgz302558, assembly GCF_057220455.1. Taxonomy (NCBI): domain Bacteria; kingdom Pseudomonadati; phylum Pseudomonadota; class Alphaproteobacteria; order Sphingomonadales; family Sphingopyxidaceae; genus Sphingopyxis; species Sphingopyxis sp. sgz302558. Next base: position 496,269 of record NZ_JBXPUZ010000001.1, read on the forward strand.
AGCAGCGCAAGAAGGTCATCCTGATTGGGATTATCGCCGCGCTGGTGCTGCGCATCGCCTTTGCGCTGGTGGTGACGCAGCTGATGGCGATTGTTGGCCTGATCTTCATCGGCGGCCTGCTGCTGGTCTGGGTGTCGTGGAAAATGTGGCGCGACCTGCGCGATCATGGCGGCGAATCGCCTGGGTCCGCCGAGATTGCTGGCGACGAGCATAGCGGTTTGAAACCAGCCAAGAGCTTTGCGGGCGCCGCCTGGGCCGTTGCTGTCGCCGACGTGTCGATGAGCCTCGACAATGTGCTCGCGGTGGCGGGTGCGGCGCGCGAGCATCCGGGGATTTTGATCGTCGGACTGGTCTTCGCCGTCGCGCTGATGGGCGTCGCGGCGAATATCATCGCCAAATATATCGAGCGTTATAAGTGGATTGCCTACATCGGCCTGGCCGTGATCGTCTATGTCGCGGTCAAGATGATTTACGATGGGTGGGTCGACCCACGTGTAGGCGTGGGGACATTGTTCGGGTGACGGGAACGATGACGGACGGTGGGGATTAAGCCGTTATGGCCGATCTCCACCTCACCCGCGTTGCTTTTGGTTGCACCGATGTGCCGATGTTGCAGGCGCGGCTGGTTGAGCGTGCCAGTGACGGCGAAGTGTTTTTCACGACGCGCAACCGTCCGCGCCGGGCAGGTGAAGTGATCGGCGGCTATCTGCATTTCATCATCAGGCATACGCTGGTGGCGCGGCTAGCGATCCTGCGGTTTGACGCGGCAGCGGATGGGCGCACCAACATCGTCTGCGCCGACCGGCTTGAGCTGGTCGTGCCAACCCCGCGCCGCGCGCATCAGGGGTGGCGTTATCTCGATGCGAAGGACGCCCCGCCGCTGCTCGATTCAGCATCTGGTGTCGGCGATCTGCCGCCCGCGCTTGCGCGCGAACTCAGCCATCTGGCGCTGATTTAGCGCCGCGCTAGCTGTTTTGCGCGGCCAGCTGCGCGGCCATCATTTCCCACAGCTTGTTCATCGCCTTCATCGGGCGGACCATGACCTTGAAATCAGCAATTTTGCCGTCAGCATTCCAACGGATCATGTCGATACCGTTGACGTGGATGCCATCGACGGTGCGGGTGAATTCGAGGACGGCTTCGTCGCCGTCCACGATCTGGCGCACATAGGCGAAGTCGCCGCCGCCGAGCACATGCGCCGCGGCGTGGAGATAGGCGAAGACCTTGTCCGCGCCCGCTTGCGGGGTGTGCACCACCGGCGAGTGGAAGACAGCGTCATCGGCGAGCATGGCGCGTAGCGCAGCGGGGTCCTCGCCCCCGGCCATATAGGCGTGCCAGGCGGCGAGCCCTGCGGTTGCTGCCCCGCTCAACGCAAATGCTCTTCGAAAAAGGCCTCGGTGCGATTGTCGGCGAGGCGCGCACCTGCCTCGTTACGGCGGTTGCCGGTCTCGGCGGCAAAGCCATGATCGAGGCCAGCATAATCGTGCAGCGTCACGCGCAGATGCGGGTCGAGCGCATCGTGGATCGCGGCTTGCGCGGCAGGGCCGACAAAATGGTCGGCGGTGGGGATATGCAGCATCAGCGGCTTCGCAATCGCGTGCGCTTCGTTGAGCATCGTGTCGATCATCACGCCATAATAGCCGACCGAGGCGTCGATGTCGGTGCGCGCGGCGGCCATATAGGCGAGCCGCCCGCCAAGGCAGAAGCCGACGAGGCCGACCTTGGCCGCGCCTTGCCCGCGCGCCCAGCGGATCGTCGCCTCGATATCCTTGACGCCGTCATCGGCATTATACTGGCCGAAATAGCCCAACGCTTCCTGAAATTCGGCCTCGACATCGGGGTTGAGCTCGACGCCGGGGGCGAAACGCCAGAAAATGTCGGGCGCGATGGCGAGATAACCTTTGGCGGCCCATTGGTCGCATTTGCTGCGGATACCGGCGTTGACGCCGAAGATTTCCGGGATGACGATGATGGCGCGCGTCGTTGGCGCCGCGGGGCGCGCGACATAAGCGGGGATTTGGCCTTCATCGTCGAGCGCGTCTATCTTGACTATCATTGCGCATATCGTCCCTTGGCTTGCCAAAATGGCTTGATGGCGCGAAGCTAGCAGGAGCAAGCCGCGCCGCTCAAGGGGGAAGGCGCAGCTTCTGGAGAGAACCGATGAAAATCAACGTCGAAGTCGATTGCACGCCCGAGGAAGCCCGCCGCCTGTTCGGGCTGCCCGACCTGACCCCGCTGCACGCCATTTACCTGAGCCGCGTCGAGAAGCTGATGGAGAAGGGAATCACCCCTGACCTGGTCGAGAGCATGGTCAAAAACTGGGTGCCGATGGGCGAGGCGGGGATGGGGCTGGTGCAAAGCTTGCTCGGCCAGTTTGGCGGCGGCATCCTGGGCGGGGCGAAGAAGGCCGAAAGTGACGTCAAACCGTCAAGCAGTCGCAAGCGCTGACGGAGTTAACTATTTCAGAAGAGACGATTTTTGCACTGTCGAGCGGCGCGCCGCCGGCGGGCGTTGCGGTGGTCCGGGTGAGCGGACCGGCGGCGGGCGCGGCGCTGGCCACGCTGGCGGGGAAGCTGCCGCCGCCGCGCCGCGCGGTGCTGCGCAGCCTTAGGGAACCGGACAGCGCCGCGCTGCTGGACCGGGCTCTGGTGCTGTGGCTGCCCGGACCCGGCAGCGCGACGGGCGAGGATATGGCGGAATTGCACCTGCACGGCGGACGCGCGGTGGTGGCGGCGGTGCTGGGTGCGCTGGGGCAGATCGATGGCCTGCGCGCTGCCGCGCCAGGCGAGTTTACCCGCCGTGCGATGGACCTTGGCCGGCTTGATCTGGCCGAAGCCGAAGGGCTGGCCGATTTGGTCGCCGCCGAAACCGAAAGCCAACGGCGGCAGGCGATTTATGCCGCGAGCGGCCATGTGTCGGCGCAAATTGCGGCGTGGCAGGCACAGCTGCTCGCGCTGAGCGCGCAGGTCGAGGCGGCGCTCGATTTCGCCGATGAAGGCGATGTCGCGGCCGAAGCGGCGGCGCTGGCGCAAGTCGCGCAGGCAAGCCGCGCGCTCCACGCCGAACTGGCGACCTGGCTCGCGCGCCCCGCCGCCGAACGCATCCGTGATGGGCTGGCGGTGGTGATTGCTGGTCCGCCGAACGCAGGAAAATCCACGTTAATCAATGCATTGGCGCAAAGAGAGGCGGCAATTGTGTCGCCACTTGCGGGCACCACGCGCGATATTGTCGAGGTGCCGCTGGCGCTCGATGGCATAGCGATGCGCTTTGCCGACACCGCCGGGCTGCGCAATGCGACGCGCGACAGCATCGAAGCCATCGGAATCGACCGTGCGGCGGCGGCGGTAGCGGCGGCAGACATTTTGCTGTGGCTCGGCGCAGCGCAAGACTGTCCCAATCATCCGCATGCCATCACGCTGTCGCCGCAGAGCGACCGCCACCCGGTCGATCGCGCCGCCGACCTTGCCATTTCGGCGCAAAGCGGGGCCGGGATGGCTGAACTGCATGGCGCGATCGTCGCGATGGCGCGCGGCCTGATCCCGGCGGAAGGCGAAGCGGCGCTCCATGCCCGCCAACGCGCGGCGCTGCGCGAGGCAGCGGACTGGTTAAATCTGCACAGCGATTCGTCCGAGGCGACGGATGCCGTCTTGCTGGGTGAACGGTTGCGACTGGCACGCGCCGCGCTCGACCGCATCACCGGTCGCGCGGGGGTGGAAGATATGCTCGATGCGCTGTTCGGGCGATTCTGCATCGGCAAGTAGCGCTGTTCCACGTGAAACAGCGCTCCTGCGTGGGAGGTGGATTCGCACGCGCCTTTGCGCTATGCGCCGCGCCACTCATGGACAGTAAGCACGCATTTGATGTCATCGTCGTCGGCGGTGGGCATGCCGGGACCGAGGCTGCGGCGGCTGCGGCGCGGCTCGGCGCGTGCGTGGCGCTGGTCAGCTTCGATCCGGCGCTGATCGGCACGATGTCGTGCAATCCGGCGATTGGCGGGCTGGGCAAGGGGCATCTGGTGCGCGAGGTCGACGCGCTGGGTGGCTGGATGGCGCGCGCGGCCGATGCAGCCGCAATCCATTACCGTATGCTCAATGCGTCCAAGGGCGCGGCGGTGCGTGGACCCCGCATCCAGGCCGACCGCAATCTTTATCGTTCGGCCATCCAACAGCTATTGGCCGCGGAGCAGCGGATCCGTGTGGTTGCGGGTGAAGCGGCGGCGCTGTGCCTGAAAGAAGGTGACAGCCAGATTGCCGGACTGAAGCTGGCTGATGGCACCGTTTTGCACGCTCCGGCGGTGGTCCTGGCCACCGGTACTTTTCTGGGCGGGACAATGTTCCGCGGCGAAGAGCGGATGGTCGGCGGGCGCATTGGTGAGGATGGCGCGCACTTGCTGGCAGCGCAGCTGCGCGGCGCTGAGTTGCCGATGGCGCGGCTTAAGACCGGCACCCCGCCGCGGCTCGACGGACGGACGATTGACTGGGCGGCGCTGGAGGAGCAGCCGTCGGACGAGGAGGGCTGGACTTTTTCCACGTGGAACAATTGCCGGACGGTGCCGCAGATTTTCTGTGCGATCACCCGCACCAACGCGCGCAGTCACGCGATTATTGCCGAAAATCTCCATCGCTCGCCGTTGTTCTCCGGGGCAATTGGCGCGGTCGGTCCGCGCTATTGTCCGTCGATCGAGGACAAGATTCACCGCTTCGCCGACCGCGACGGGCATCAGGTGTTTCTGGAGCCCGAAGGGCTGGACAGCACTCTGGTCTATCCCAATGGCATTTCCACGTCGCTGCCCGCCGATGTCCAGCTGGCGATGTTGCGGACGATGGATGGGCTGGAGCGCGTGGCCATGGTCGTGCCGGGCTATGCCGTCGAATATGACCATATCGATCCCCGCGCGCTCGACCGCACGCTGCAATTGCGCGCGATTGCGGGGCTTTATTGCGCCGGGCAGATCAACGGCACGACCGGATATGAGGAGGCCGCCGCGCAGGGGCTGGTGGCCGGCGCCAATGCCGCGCTGGCCGCACTGGGGCGCGACCCCTTTATCCTCGACCGCAGCGAAAGCTATATCGGCGTGATGGTCGATGATCTGGTGTTGCAAGGGGTGACCGAGCCCTATCGCATGCTCACCGCGCGTGCCGAATATCGCTTGCGCTTGCGCGCCGACAACGCCGCGACGCGGCTGACGCCTCGCGGCATAGCGATCGGGCTGGTCAGTGCAGAGATTGCGGAACGCTTTGCCAAGCGGCAAGAGCATCGGGCAAGCGTAGAAGCCCTGTTGGCTGCCCCGGCGACGCGCGATGACCATGCGGCGATCGGCGCGCCCTGGCCCGCCGATGGGCTGGCGCGGGCGCGCGGAGACTTGGTGGGGAGCGGGGCGAAGGTGGCCGATCTGGTCGCGATCATCCCTGAATTGGCAGAGATTCCGGCGGATATCGTTGCCGAAGTGGCCGAGGATGGGCGCTATGCCCCCTATGTCGCGCGGCACGACGCCGAGCTGCGCGCGTTGGCGGCGAACGAGGCCATTTTGCTCGATCCGGCGCTCGATTATCGCGCCATCGGTGGACTTTCGAACGAAATGGTCGAGCGGCTGAGCCGGGCGCGCCCCGAAACATTGGGGCAGGCAGGCCGCATCGCTGGCGTTACCCCCGCGGCGTTGACAGCCATTCTGGTGCACAGTCGGCGGTCGGCGGCGTGATCGCCAGCGAGGCCGACGCGCGTAGCTGGATCGAAGCGGCGCTGCAGCCCAGCCCGGCGCAATGGCAACAGCTCGAGCGCTACGCGGCCATGCTGGTCGCGGCCAACGCCGGGCAAAATCTGCTCGCCGCCTCGACCATCCCCGCGCTGTGGGTACGGCACATCGCCGATAGCGCGCAATTGCTGGTGCACGACCGGCGCGACGGGGACGGGCTGTGGCTCGATCTGGGGAGCGGACCCGGGCTGCCCGGGCTGGTCGCGGCGATCTTGACTGAGCGCCCGGTGTGGCTGGTCGAGTCCCGCGCTCTGCGTTGTCGCTTTTTGGGAGAGGTGATTGATTCGCTCGATCTGGGGAAACGCGTGACGGTGCAGCCACAGCGGCTGGAGCGGGTTGCGACTACCGCTGCCGCGACGATCAGCGCGCGCGCCTTTGCGCCGCTGCCGCGCCTGATCGACTTATCAGCCCGCTTTTCCACAGCCACGACGCGCTGGTTGCTGCCGAAGGGACAAAATGCCGCAAAGGAACTGGCGCTGCTGACTCCGGCGTGGCACAAGCTGTTTCACGTGGAACACAGCCTGACCGACGCCGCCAGCGGCATCATCATCGGCACCGGCACCGTGCAGGAACGGCGGAAAAACAGATGATTCGCATTGCGATAGCCAATCAGAAGGGCGGGGTGGGCAAGACCACCACCGCAATCAACCTTGCCACCGCGCTCGCCGCATCAGGCTGGCGCACGCTGATTATCGACCTGGATCCGCAGGGCAATGCCTCGACCGGGTTGGGGATCCGGCAGGCGCAGCGCCATGCCTCGTCCTATGAATTGCTGCGCGGCGATGTGACGCTGGGCGAAGCGATTGTGCCGACGGCGATTCCGCGGCTCGCCATCGTTCCGGCGACGGTCGACCTGTCGGGTGCCGAAATCGAGCTGGTCGAGTTTCAGGACAGGTTGCACCGGCTGCGCGCGGCGCTGGCGGCAGCAGAGGCGGCGCAGTGGGACATTTGCCTGATTGATTGCCCGCCCTCGCTGGGGATGCTGACGCTTAACGCGATGATTGCCGCCGAAATGCTGGTGGTGCCGATGCAGTGCGAATTTTTCGCGCTCGAAGGACTGGGACAGTTGCTCACCACCGTGGAGCGGATTCGCGGACGCTTTAATCCCGGCTTGTCGATTCTGGGCGTCGCGTTGACCATGTTCGACCGGCGCAACCGGCTGACCGATCAGGTGGCCGACGATGTCCGCGCCTGTCTGGGTCCGATCGTCTTTTCGACGGTGATCCCGCGCAATGTGCGGCTGTCGGAGGCGCCGAGCCACGGGCTGCCCGCGCTCATCTATGACCATCGCTGCCCGGGATCCGAGGCCTATATCGCGCTCGCCCGCGAGGTCATCGGGCGTTTGCCGGACCTGCGAAAGGCGGCTTAAATGTCTGAAAAGTATAATGAAAAATCCGACGTAGAGGCACCGCGCAAGCGCCCGACCGGCCTGGGGCGCGGGCTGAACGCGCTGCTCGGCGATGCGCTGGGCGAAGTGCGCGTCGACCCGGCGGGGATGGCCCCTGCTGGCGCGGTTGCCAGCGAAGAGCGCGGTGTCGCGCGTATCGCGGTTGCCGCCATCCACCCGCTGCCCGGTCAGCCGCGCCGCCATTTTGCCGAAGCCGCGATTGCCGAGCTCGCCGATTCGATCCGGCTGCGAGGGTTGCTCCAGCCGGTGATCGTCCGCCCCGCGCCTGACGGCAATGGCTATCAGCTCGTCGCAGGTGAACGGCGCTGGCGCGCGGCACAACGGGTCGGCCTGCACGATATTCCGGCGCTGGTGCGGCGGCTCGACGATGGCGCAACCTATGAAATCGCGCTGGTCGAAAATATCCAGCGGCAGGACCTGAATGCCATTGAAGAGGCGCTGGCCTATCGCCGCCTGATCGCCGATTTCGGCCATGGGCAGGAGGCGTTGGCCAAACTGGTCGGCAAATCGCGCAGCCATGTCGCCAATCTGCTGCGCTTGCTCGATCTGCCCGACGAGGTGCAGCAGCTGGTGGTTGAAGGCGCCTTGTCGATGGGGCATGCGCGCGCGCTGATCGGCCATCATGATGCGGTTGGGCTGGCGCAGCAGGCGGTGCGCGAGGGTCTGTCGGTGCGTGCGGTCGAGGCACTGGCGCGGCGGATCGAGACCAAGAGCATGAAGGGCGGAGCCAAAGTGCTGCCGCGCGCGCACGACGCCGACATCGCCGCGGTCGAGCGCCACCTGGCCGAGCTGCTCGGCGTGGCGGTGGCGATCCAATATAAGGGCGCGGGGGCCGGTGCGCTGACGCTGCGCTTTGCCACGCTCGACCAGCTCGACATGATCTGCCAGCGGCTGAGCGGCGAATCAATCTGATCGGGCGCGGGCGGGCGCCGGTCCGAATCGGTGCAAAATCGGGTCCGGTGCAGGATCTGGCAAGCGACACAACGGTCGCGCCGCCATCGGTCCCTTTGGCTTACCATATGAAATAGAACATCTTTGTGCGGAAGCGCGGTGCCGCTGGTAAGCCAATGTTAACTACACTCGCTTGCAAAAATGGAACCACTTCGGGGGTAAAGGGGCCTTCGAATGGGGTGGGATTTCCATTCGCCAACTTTTTCGCAAGGGACCAAATCCGATGGGCAAAATGAATTTCAAGCGCGCCATGATCGGCGCAGCGGTGGCAGCGGCGGCTCTGACCGTCGGCACCGCGCAGGCTGCGACCGCGACGGGTGATGCCCGCGCTCGCATTCTGCGTCAGCTGACGCTGACCAACACCAGCGACCTGCAGTTCGCGACGATCATCAGCGGCGCGACGGCTTCGACGGTTGCGGTTTCGACTGCTGGCGTGGCGACCTGCGGTCCGACGCTGGTCTGCACCGGCACGACGACTGCTGCCAACTTCGACATCCAGGGCACCAACGGCGCCGTGGTGCTGGTTGGCGGTGACGCTGCGGTAACGCTGAACGGCTCGCTGGGCGGCACGATGAGTGCAACCCTGGTTTACTCGGCGAACTCGGTCACGCTGACCGCGGGGCCGGGCACCGTCGGTGGCAGCTTCCAGGTTGGCGGCACGCTGAGCGTGGGCGCGAACCAGACGTCGGGCGACTATGTCGGCACCTTCAACGTCACCGCCGACTATCAGTAAGTCCTTGTGCTGACCGGTCTTTCGGCCGGTTCGTACAAAACCGAACAGCAACGGGGAGTCATCGGCGGGCGCCGGTGGCTCCCCTTGTTTTTGGGTTAACCGACTTACCCGGAAATATGCTTAGCAAAATATCAACCATAAGGCGGCAATCCGTCCGGCTATGCGCGGGGGCGGACAATGGCCCCCGGCGTCCTTGCCGGAGAATGATAATGGACCGCCGCCTGTTTGCCCCGATGATTGCCGCACTGGCGTTGCTGCTGCCCAGTGCGCCCAGCCATGCCGCGGGCGATCTGCTGGTTGCCCCGACGCGCGTGGTGCTCGACGGGTCGCGCGGCACCGAAGTGGTGCTCAACAATATCGGCAGCGCGCCCGCCACCTATCGCATCAGCCTGGAGGTGAAGCGCATGACGGGCGAGGGCGGGCTGCTGGAAATAGAGGAAACAGACGCCAATGCCGCCGAGCGCGCGGCGCTCGATATGATCAGCTTTTCGCCGCGCCGCGTCACCTTGCCGCCGAACCAGCCGCAGGTGATCCGCGTGGGCGTGCGGCTGCCCGAAGGGATCGCACCGGGCGAATATCGCGCGCACATGTTGTTCCGCGCCATTCCCGACACCGTTGCCGCGACGGCACCCTCCAGCGGCGCAGCGGGCGGGGTCAATATCGCGCTGACCCCGATTTACGGCATCACCATTCCGATCATCGTCCGCGTCGGCGAGCTGTCGGCCACCGCCCAGATCGGCAAGGCGTGGATCGGCGATGAAGATGGCCAGCCGCACTTCACCTTTGATCTGGCGCGCAGCGGCAACCGCTCGGTCTATGGCGATATTGAAGTGACGCGTCCGGGGGTGAAGGATCCGCTGTTCCTGGCGCGTGGCATCGCCGTCTATCCCGAAGTCACCGACCGCCGCGTCGCCATTCCCGTGCCCCCCGAAGTCGCCGCGGCGCTGAAAGGTCCGGTGCGCATCCGCTACACCGAAGACCGCGAACTGGGCGGCGGCACCATCGCCGAAGCCAATCTGACGGTGGAATAGGGACGGGCCCGATACCGGCTAGGCCGCGCGCCCATGGCTGAACCTAATCTCTTCAACTGGAGCCGTTTTACCGGCTTTGCGGCGATCGCGCTGATCGGCATGCGGCCGGTCGGCGCGGCGGCGGTTGAGGCGGCGCCAAAGCCGGCACCGCCAGGGCATGACGACTGGCAGGCCAATCAGGACGACCAGTGGCTGTTCGACCTGCGCTCGGGCCAATACCGGCTAGGCGAAGGCGTGCGCGGCTATCAGACGCCCGAAGGGATGTGCGTCGATCTGGCCGACATGGTCATCGGGCTCGATCTTGCCGTGCGCATCGACAAAAAGTTGCGCCGCGCAACGGGCTGGCTGTTCGACGAACGCCGCACGCTGACCATCGACCGCGATGCCGGGACCGTCCGCATCGGCAGCCGTAGCATGACGCTGGGCGCGACAACGATCCGCGACACCCCTGAAGGCTGGTGCGTGCAGCTGAACAGCCTGTCCGCATGGCTGGAAGTGCCGCTGCTGGTCGATCAATCCAACGCGGTGCTGCGCATCGACACCAAGGAAAAACTGCCCTTTCAGCTCGCCGCCGAGCGTCGCGCGCGGGCTGCGGGGATCCGTCCGGCGCAAAGCTTTGACCTTGCCAAGCTGCCGGCGGCAACGCGCCCGTATAAAATGTGGCAATTGCCATCGGTCGATGTTGCCGCAAGCCTGGCGTGGGTGAACGATCAGCGCGGCGGCAATAATCTGGCGGCGCGCTACGAGATTTTCGGGTCGGGCGAGCTGCTGCGCCACAGCTTTGATGCGCGACTATCGTCGGATGAAAACGGTCTGCCCGAAAGCCTGCGGTTACGCGCCTATCGGTCCGATCCGACCGGGCAGCTGCTCGGCCCGATGCACGCGACCCATTATGCGCTGGGCGATGTGGCGCTGCTCGCCACGGGGCTGGTGTCGCAAAGTAGCGTCGGGCGCGGCGCGGTCGTCACCAACCGGCCGATCGAGCGCCCCGAAAGCTTTGACCGCACCGATTTCCGCGGCGACCTGCCCGCTGGCTGGGACGCCGAGCTCTATCGCAACGGCCAATTGCTGGCCTTTGCCACGCCCAACGCGGCGGGGCGCTATGAATTTCTCGACGTCCAGCTGCTCTATGGCAGCAACCGGTTCGAAATTGTCCTTTATGGGCCGCAGGGGCAGGTCCGGCGCGAAATCAAACAACTGCAGGTCGGGATGGATTCCATCCCGCCACGCCAGACGTGGTACTGGGCGGGGATTGCCGAGGAGGACACTGACCTTATCAACCTTGCCAACGAGCGCGGCCCGTTCCGCCGCGGCTGGCGCGGGACATTCGGGATCGAGCGCGGCATCGATACGCGCACCTCGCTCGCCGCCTATGGCCACAGCCTGCTGATTGAAAATGTCCGGCGCCATTATGGCGAAGTCGCGGTGCGCCGGGCGCTGGGGCCGACCTTGCTCGAGCTGGCGGGAGCCTTGTCTTCGCGCGGGGGCAGCGCGCTGCGCGCCAACTGGCTGGCGGCGTTTGGCGATACCTATGTTCGTGCCGAGGCGCAGCGCGGCTTTGGCGGCTTTGTGTCCGACCGCCTGATCAAGGGCATTAGCGGCAGTTATTCGATTGGCCTCGATCAGTCGGTGCGGCTGGGGCAAACCATTTTGCCGCTGCACTTCGACCTGCGTCACGTCACCCGCGCCTCCGGCGTCAACAGCGTCGAGGCCACCGCGCGCGCGTCGGTCGGCTTTCGCCGCATCAACCTTACTGGCCAGATCGACTGGTCGCGCAGCAATTCGCCCTTCGGACCCGATCCGCCCGATCAGGTTACCGCGCGTCTGCTCGCCAATGCCAGTATCGGGCGCCTCCGCTTGCGCGGCGAGGCGCAATTCGCGTTGTCAGGGCAGCAGTCCGACACGCGCTTTGGCATGATTGGCGAATGGGCGGCGGGCAAGAACGCCGAATGGCGCGCCGAGCTGGGCTATGATGGCGGGCTCGATCGGGCGCGCGCCGGGCTGGGCTATACCCGGCGCTTCAAGGCCTTTGAGGTAACCGCCGGCGGTGAAGTGGCCAGCGACGGGTCGCTGGCGGCTTCGCTGGCGGTTGCCTTCAGCCTGGGGCCAAAGCCCGGCGGCGGCGTGCGCGCGTCAAGCAAGCGTCTCGCCACCGGCGGTCAGGTCGAGGCACTGGTGTGGCAGGACCGCAACGCCGACGGCGTCCGCCAGGACGACGAACCCGTCATGCCGGGGGTCGAGTTAACCGCCGGTAGCAGCTTTGTCGACGCCGCCACCGACAAGGGCGGGCGTGCGATGATCGACGGCCTCGAACCCTTCCGTGCCGTATTGATCGGCATCGATGCCGCCAGCCTGCCCGATCCTTATGTCCAGCCCGCCCTGCCCGGCAAAGTCGTGACCCCGCGACCCGGCGTGGCAGCGCTGGTGGCGCTGCCGCTGGTGGCGGCGGGCGATGTCGATGGCAAGCTGGTGCGGTCGAGCGGCACCGCGCTGGAGGGCGTGGCGTTGGAGCTCGTCGATGCCGAGGGCAATGTCCGCGCGACCACGCTCAGCGAATTTGACGGCTATTTCCTGTTCGAAGGCGTCGCCTATGGCCGCTACACCGTGCGCATCGCCCCTGCCTCGGCGCAGGCGGTGCAGGTTGATCCCGGATTTTCGGTCGCGGCGACGCCCGGCCCCAGCCAGCCACGTGCGCGGCTCGGCACACTGACATTACAGAGCCGCGCCCCGCCACTGGCGGAGGCGGCAGAGACAGCGGTTGATCCCCCGCCGACCGCCGACACGAGTGCGCGCGGACCGCCGCAGATGTCCCCCGCTGCGACAACTGCTGCGGCGTTAACCTTTAATTAGCCACGATGGTTGACAGAGGGTGCTGCAGCGGTGCGCCGCGCGCGCAAAACAGATGACGGACCAACCAAACCAAGGGGTTATCAACGTGACCAAATCGGCTACCAGCGCGGATGTGGCGATCATCGGGGCGGGACCGGCGGGGCTGACCGCCGCTTATCTGCTGACCAAAGCAGGCAAAAGCGTAACCGTGATTGAAAAGGATGCCGTTTATGTCGGCGGCATCAGCCGCACCGTCGAGCACGAAGGCTTTCGCTTTGATATCGGCGGCCACCGCTTTTTCTCGAAAAGCCAGGAGGTCGTCGACCTGTGGAACGAGATCCTGCCCGATGATTTTATTCAGCGGCCGCGGATGAGCCGTATCTATTATGAAGGCAAATTTTACAGCTATCCGCTGCGCGCGTTTGAAGCGCTGTTCAACCTTGGCATTGTCCGTTCGACGCTGTGCATGGCGAGCTATGTCAAGGCCAAGGCGTTTCCGAACAAGAATGTCCGCAGCTTTGAAGACTGGACCGTCAACCAGTTTGGCTGGAAACTTTATTCCATCTTTTTCAAAACCTATACCGAAAAGGTGTGGGGCATGCCGTGCGACACCATGTCGGCCGACTGGGCGGCGCAGCGCATCAAGGGGCTGAGCCTGGGTGCGGCGGTACTGGACGGCCTGAAGCGCAGCCTCGGCCTCAACAAAAAACCCAACGACGGGATGGAGACCAAAACCCTGCTCGAAACCTTCCGCTATCCGCGGCAGGGACCGGGGATGATGTGGGACGCGGCGCGCGACAAGGTCGTCGCGGGCGGCAACCAGGTTTTGATGGGCCATAGCTTCAAGCAGTTGGCGCAGGACCAGACCACGGGGCGCTGGCGGCTGACGGCCAGCGGGGCCGATGGCGATGTCGTTATCGATGCCGAACATGTCATCAGTTCGGCGCCGATGCGCGAACTGGCGGCGCGGATCCATCCGCTGCCCGATTGCGCCTTTACGGCTGCGCCGCAGCTGAAGTACCGCGATTTTCTGACCGTCGCGCTGATGATCAAATCGCCCGACCTGTTCCCCGACAACTGGATCTATATCCACGACAGCAAGGTGAAGGTCGGCCGCGTTCAGAATTTCCGCAGCTGGTCGCCCGAAATGGTGCCCGATCCCGAGATTGCCTGCGTCGGCCTCGAATATTTCTGTTTCGAGGGTGACGGGCTGTGGGCGTCGAGTGACGAAGCCCTGATTGACCTTGCCAAGCGCGAAATGGCCATCCTCGGGCTGTGCAATCCCGACCATGTCGTCGGCGGTGCGGTGGTCCGGCAGGAAAAGGCCTATCCGGTCTATGACGATGATTATGCCGCCAATGTCGAAACGATGCGCGCCGAACTGGAAGAAAAATATCCGACGCTGCACCTGGTCGGCCGCAACGGCATGCACCGCTATAACAACCAGGATCATGCGATGATGACCGCGATGCTGACCGCGCGCAATATCGAGGCAGGTGCGCGCGTCTATGACATCTGGGGCGTCAACGAGGACGCCGAATATCATGAAAGCGGGACCGAGGGCGAACAGGCCGCGCTGGCATCGGTACGCGAAGTGCCGAGCCGGATTGCCAAGGCCGCTTGAGCGGGATGCGGCAATGCTCTCCTCGCTGCTTCATCAACTTTGGACGCTGAACTTTTTCCGATATGTTGGCGCCAGCGTGGTCGCGCTGGCCGCCGACGTCGGCTTGTTTTTGCTGCTGCTGAGTGCCGGTTTGCTGGCCCCTGCGGCGTCGGCGATCGGCTTTTGCCTGGGTATAGCGGTTCATTGGCTGATGTCATCGCGGGTTGTTTTTGTCACGACAACGGCCCGTGGCGGAGCGGAGCGTTGGCGCCAAAAATTCCTGTTTCTGTTGTCCGCCGGGGTCGGCCTGACATTAACGGTTGCGATTGTCAGCTATGGCGCAGTGGTGGGCATGGACCCCCGCGCAGCCAAAGGAATCGCGATCATCATCAGCTTTACCACCACTTATCTTCTTCGCCGCCTTTTCGTCTTTGCCGTGCGGTGATGCCGAAAGCCCATTTGCCATGATGTCATCGCGTTCGAACCCTGCGCGCCGTAACCGTGCCGACTGGCCGCTGCTCGCTATTCTCTGGCTGCTGGTCGCATTGATGATGCTGTATGCCTATCGCGAAAGTATCGCCGACTTCACGCTGACCGATCCCGATGACTCGCTGCGCCTGGTTCAGGTGCGCGACCTGCTGGCTGGCCAGGCGTGGTATGACCATTCGCAATATCGGATTAACCCCGCCGAAGGTGGCGGAGATTTGCACTGGTCGCGCTTTATCGATGCGCAGATTGCCGCCACAATCATTGCATTTCAGACATTTATGCCCGCCGCCGAGGCCGAGCGCTGGGCGCTGGTTACTTATCCGTTGTTGCTGATCGGGTTGTTGCTGATCGTGTTCCGCCGGGTGCTTGGGCATCTTGGCGATACAGCCTTTGTCCGGGTCGGCATGCTGCTCGCGGCGACGACCTTTTCCTTCCTCCATTATTTCGTGCCGATGCGCATCGACCATCACAACTGGCAGCTGTTGCTATCGCTGATGTTGCTGTGGCTGGCGTTGGGTCCGGGCACGGTCGCACGCGGGCTGGTGGCGGCGCTGGTGGTCAGCCTGCATGTCGAAATTTCGCTCGAAGGCCTGCCCTATCTGGTCATGTTTGGCGGTTTGTTTGCCTATGACTGGCTGCGCGACCCGGCGCAGGCACCGCGGCTTAGGGGCTTTGCGCTGGGACTGGTCTTCATTCCCTCCTTGTGGGTGGCGGCGATGCGCGGCTGGAACGCAGCAACCGGCATCTATTGCGACGCTTTCTCGCGGCCTTATTTGCTGGGCGCGGCCGTTACCGGCGCGCTGCTCCTGGGCCTGATGCGCATCCTGCCCGTGCGCGCTTCGATCCATCATCGCATTGGCGCGCTGGCGCTGGCGGGCGGGGTTGGGGCGCTGCTTTTCGCGGCATCGGCACCGGCCTGTTTGGCCGGACCATTTGGCAATCTCAGCCCGCTGGTGCGCGAATTCTGGTATGAAGGGATCAGCGAAGGCCATCCCATCTGGACGCAGACATTGTCGTCGGCGCTCAGCTTTGGTTTGCTCTCGCTGTTTGGCTTGATCGGCATTGCGTGGCAGGTTTGGCGGGGCGGACAGGCGGCCTATCGTGACGATTGGCACCGTTTGCTGCTGGTGTCGCTGGCCAGCTCCGTGCTTTCGGTGCTGGTGTTGCGTGCTACCTCGACCACCCATGCCTATGTCCTTGCCGGCTATGTACCCGCCGTCATTGCAATTTTCCGGTGGGGACGATCGCATGCGTCGGCGCTGGTACGCATCCCAGCTACAGCAGCGTGCGTGCTAGCCACGCCGATCGCTTTATCAGCAGCCATCGTGTGGGTGATGTCGATGGTCACAGCGGACAAATCAACGGACGAACTTGCCCGCTGCATTAAGCGCGATCAGCTGACGCGGCTGAACAAACTACCAGAAGGCACGATTTTTGCGTCGCTGGACATGTCTTCGGGGTTGCTGGAAGCCACGCATCACAGCGTCGTCGCCACCGGCCACCACCGCAATCACCGCGCCATCCACCATGTCATCGCGGGTTTCATGGCCGAACCGGCGGCGGCCGAAGCCATGATCAGGAAAAGCGGCGCGACATATGTCGCTGTTTGTCCGCTTATCCCCGAGCTGCAGAATTTTGCACGCAATGCGCCTAAGGGACTTGCCAGCGCGCTGATCGACAACAAGGTTCCCGGCTGGCTTGCGCCTGAACCCGCCTTTACCAAAACGCGGCTGCGCATTTATCGTGTGCTGCCGGCTAAGCCCGAATAAAGACCAGCGCCGCACCATTCATGCAGTAACGTTTGCCGGTCGGTTTGGGGCCGTCGTCAAAGACATGCCCCAAATGCCCGCCGCAGCGTTTGCAATGCACCTCGGTGCGCGGATAGCCGATGTCATAATCGGTCATGGTGCCGACGGCACCCGCCAGCGGCGCATAAAAGCTGGGCCAACCAGTGCCACTGTCAAATTTGGTGCCGCTGTCGAACAGCGGCAGTCTGCAGCCCGCACAGGCGAATGTGCCCTTGCGCTTTTCCCGGTCGAGCGGGTGGCTGAAGGGGCGTTCGGTCCCCGCCTGGCGCAGCACATAATATTGCTGCGGCGTCAGCCGTTTTTTCCATTCGGCATCGGTCAGTTGCCAGCCCTTCTGCCCCTTGGGGCGCGGGGCAGCGAGCAGTTTCGGGGCGATGAGCGCGGTCGATCCGGCGAGCATCGCGGCGGAGAAGAATGTGCGTCGGTTCATGCTGCTATATACGGAGCAGGGCGGACTTTGGTTTCACCCGCTCAATATCGCTCCAGCTCGACCATCATCTTTTTATAGCCGTGGACGAAGCTGGCGGGGACGCGCGTCGGTTCTTCAAGCACATTCACGCGCAAACGACGCTTTTGCATTTCGGAAATCAGCGCGGTCAGCTGCAGCTCGGCGACGCGCGCGCCGACGCAGCGGTGGATACCATAGCCAAAGGCCAAATGGCGGCGGGCGTTGGCGCGGTCGACGATGATGCGATCGCCATCGGGAAACACGCTTTCGTCGCGGTTGGCCGAGGCATACCACAGCACCACATTGTCGCCCTTGCGGATCAGCTGGCTCTCGACCTCGGCATCCTCGGTCGCGGTCCGGCGCATGTGCGCCAGCGGGGTTTGCCAGCGGATAATTTCGTGCATCGCATTGACGGCCAACTCGGGGTCGTGGTTGGCCTCGAGCTTGGCGCGCTCTTCGGGGAATTGCGACAGGCCATAGGCATAGGCCGACATGCTGTTGCGCGTCGTATCATTGCCGCCAACGATCAGGAGGATGAGGTTCCCCATAAATTCCTGCTCGCTCATTTCCTTCATCGCGTCGGACTGGAGCATGATCGAGATAAGGTCGTGCTGGCCGGGGTTGGCGGCCTTGCGGTCCCACAATTGTTTGAACGCCGCGCCCATTTCAAAGGCGGTGGCGAGCCGCGCCTGGCGCTGCTCGAGCGTGTCACCATTTTCGATGTCGCCCAGCTCGTCCGACCAATAGGTCAGCTTGTGCCGCTCTTCCCACGGAAAATCGAACAATATGGCCAGCATCTGCGTGGTCAGCTCGATCGACAATTTCTCAACCCAATCGAACGGCTGGCCAACCGGCAGGCTGTCGATCACCTTGCTGGTGCGCGCGATGGTGTCGGCGCGCAGCCGTTCGGTTTCGCTGGGGCCAAAAGCGGGCGCGACGGTGCGGCGCTGCGCCGTGTGCTGCGGCGGGTCCATGGCGATGAACATCGGCATGGGGATCGCGCCTTCGGGCAGGTCCTGGACGCGCTGCCCCGCCACGACGATGCCGCCATATTCCCATGAGGAAGAGAAAATCTTGGGCAGCGCCTCGATATGCTGGATCGGTTTGTAGGTCGTGATGGACCAATAGGGGCCGAATTTGGATTCGGGACAATAATTGATCGGCGCCTCCGCACGCATGCGGCGAAACGGTTCCTGCCAGCGATCCTCGGCCCAGATTTCGGCGCGGGACACATCATTGGGGTGCGGAATTTCGGGCGCCAAGCGAATCTGGGTGGCCATGATCGGGAGTTCCTTGCGCAATTTTCCGTCGGTGCGGAAATTCGGTTGCAGAATGCCACTATTTACAGCGATGTCAACGCCGCGCCCGCCGCCGCAGCGACCAGTTGCGCCCGCTGAGTACACCCGAGCGGAACAAGCGCGCCGCAAGCCACACCACAATCGTCAACCACAAGAGCTGCCAGCCCAAGGCGGCAAAATGGATGGTCCGGTCGGGGTCGGTCGCGGCCCGCGCCGCCATGGCGAAGGGCGAGGAGAAGGGAAAGGCCTCGGCCACGCGGGCGAGCGGGCTGCCCGGCGTGCTCGACGCCGCCGAAGCAAGGCCGAACATGCCAACCTGGAAAATGGTGATGGGCAGCGACAGCATCTGGATTTCGCGCACGGTGGCGGCTTGCGACCCGACGCCGAGGAAAATCGCGCCAAGCAGCAGGAAGGCGAGCACGAAATAGGCAAAGCCGATGGCAATGAAAAAGCCCCAGCCAGTGGCGGGTGCGGCGGCGAGCAACGTTGCGGCGGCGCTGGCGTTGGCGGCGGCGGGGGCCGCCATGGTGCCCGCCGCGACCAGCGCGGCGACCGCGCCGAGCCCGACCCAGAAGCTGATGAACAAGAGCGCGACGCCCAGAAAGCCGATCAGCTTGCCGATGAACACCGCCTCCAGCGGCGCGGCGGCGGCCAGGATTTCGATCACCTTGTTGCTCTTTTCCTCGGCCAGGCTGCTGACCGTCTGCCCGGCGAGGAGCAGCGTCAGGAAAAACAGCACGAACACCGCGCCAAAGCCCAAGGTCTGGCGCAGCGCATTGCTGGGCCCACTGGTGCCGAGCTGGGCAAAGGTGGCGATGCTGCGCGGTGCGTTGGCCCCCAGATCGCGTGCCGTGAGCGCCTGCTCCGCGAGCAGCGCGAGGTAGCGCCCGGACAGCGCGCCGCGTTCGCGCTCCCAGATTTCCGGGTTGCCCAGCGGCCCTGCCATCACCGCCAGCGTATCGCTCCCGCTTTCCGCAAATACGGCGCGGATAGCGGCGGCATCGGGGGTTTGATCGACGCTGCGCACCTCAAGCATGGGCGCGGCAAAGCGTCCCGTGGCACTGCGTAGCCGCGCATCGGTGTCGCGCAGCACGGCAACATGGTCCTCGGCCGCGAGCACGACAATGCGTCCCGTCGCGCGGTTGGCATCGGCAAGGCCCGCCGCGCCCGCCCCGCCGACCAACCCCATCGCCAGCATGAACAGCGGCGCCAGCAGGAAGAGCAGAAAGGTCGGCGTCGCGACAATCGACAGGAAATCGCGCCGTGCGATCACGAACATGGTGCGCAGAAAGGCGTTCATGCTGCTTCCTCCGCCGAATCATCGCTATTGTTGGCTTCGGCGTCGACATAGTCGGGCTCGCACTGGCGCACGATATGGACAAAAGCATCGTGCAGCGCCGGCCGCGCAATGGCGAGGCCCGCCACGCCCAGCCCGCTGCCAGTCAGGCGCACGAGCAAAGGTTCGACCGCGTCGGCGGCAATCGCAAAGCGCCATTGGTCGTGGACCGGCTGCGCGTCTGCGGGCAGCATCGCCGCAACGGCGGCCGGATCGGCGCCATCGCGCGGGGTATAGCGCACCTGCATGGGGAGCAGGGCGCGCGCATCATCGACGGTGCCTTCGAAGCGGCGCTCGGAGCGCGCGATGATGGCGAGCCGGTCGCACAAGCGCTCGGCGTGCGCCATGACGTGGGTGGAGAACAGCACCGTCGCGCCGCGCGCGCGTTCACGGTGGACGAGCGCTTCGAGGCGTTCCTGATTCACCGGGTCGAGCCCCGAAAAAGGTTCGTCGAGGACGATCAGTTCGGGCTGGTGGACGATGGCACCGATCAACTGGACCATCTGCGCCATGCCCTTGGACAGTTTGCGGATTTTGGCGTCGATGACGCGCGCGAGGCCCAGCTCCTCCATCATCGCGCCGCCGCGCCGCCGCCCTTCGGTCCAGTCAAGCCCGCGCAACGCACCCATGAAGGCGATCGCCTCGGTGGTTTTCATCCCCGGATAGAGTCCGCGTTCCTCGGGCAGATAGCCGATGCGTGCGCGCACGCTGGCGGGGCGCGGGTTGCCGAACAGCCGACGCGTCCCGCCATCGGGGTCGATGATGCCCAAAAGCATGCGCAGCGTGGTTGTCTTGCCCGCGCCGTTGGGGCCGAGCACACCGTAAATGCTGCCCTGCGCGACAGCCAGGCTGACGCCGTTCACCGCGACATGATCGCCATAGATTTTGATGAGGCTGTCAGCCTCGACCACGATATCCTGCGGCATGATTTTCCGTTGCAAAGAAAAACGACCAATAATGGGCCGTATCGCCTAAAGGGCAGGAATGACAGCGAAGTTAATGCGCCAACTGTCTCCAACCGCTGACCATCTGGCGACGCAGCTGGCCGACGCGGCGCGCGCGCACGGCTTTGTCGCCTTTGGCATCGCCGCCGCCGCTGCCGCACCGCAGACGCAGGGGCGGCTGCGCCAATGGCTCGCCGACGGCTGCCATGGCGAGATGCTGTGGATGGAAAGCCGTGCCGACGAGCGCGGCAGCCCGGCGGGGCTGTGGGCCGAGGTCCAATCGGTGATTATGCTGGGGATGAGCTATGCCCCCGCCACCGACCCGTTGGCGCTGGCGGAGCAGCCTTCGCGCGGGCGGATTTCGGTCTATGCGCAGGGGGCCGATTATCACGACGTGGTCAAACGCGCGCTCAAAGCCGTCGCGCGCGAGCTGGTTGCGCTGGCCCCCGAGGCTGCGGTGAAGGTGTTTGTCGACACCGCGCCGGTGATGGAAAAGCCGCTCGCGGAAGCCGCCGGGCTGGGGTGGCAGGGTAAGCATACGAACCTGGTCAGCCGCGACCATGGCAGCTGGCTGTTTCTGGGGGCGATTTACACGACGCTGGCGCTGCCGCCGTCGCTGGCGGGGCGCGATCGCTGTGGTTCGTGCGATGCGTGCCAGCGCGCCTGTCCGACGGATGCCTTCCCAGCGCCCTACCGGCTCGATGCGCGGCGCTGCATTTCCTACCTGACCATCGAGCATAAGGGAGCGATCCCTGAGGAACTGCGCGCCGGCATCGGCAACCGCGTTTATGGCTGCGACGATTGTCTGGCGGTGTGCCCGTGGAACAAATTTGCCGATACAGCGGCGCGCCACCGCGCCTTTCTGCCGCGCGCCGAGCTAGCGGCGCCCGCGCTGGCCGACCTGCTGGCGCTCGACGACGCGGGCTTTCGCGCCGTGTTCGCTGGATCGCCGATCAAGCGCATCGGCCGCGCACGAATGGTGCGCAACGCAGCGATTGCGGCGGGAAACAGCGGCGATGCGGGGTTTGTGCCTGCGTTGGAACGGCTGCGTTACGACAGCGACCCGGTGGTGGCGGAGGCGGCGCTCTGGGCGCTTAGCCAGCTTGCCGCCCATGCAGCAGATGCACCGCCATCGCCGCGCCCAGCACCGGGGCGAGCAGATTGACCACGGGGATGACGAACAGCGCCGATGCCGCGAGCCCCATCAGATTGCGGTCGCGCGCGGACAGCGGCGGCATGCCCGGGTGGCGCGCCAGCACCATCGCTTCCAGATCGCGGCCCAGCACGAGCATATTGACGATCAGCACCAGCGCCAGCGTGCCGACGCCAGTGACCAGCAGAAGCAGGTAAAAGGGCGCCGCGACCAGATTCCAGCCGACCGCCCGCCGGGCCGAACGCAGCCCCATGCGCACGCCGCGCGTGAAGGTGACGGGCGTCGCGCGCGCGGCGGCGGCGGGATAATGATCTTCCTCGACGCTTTCGACGATCCCGTCGGTGAACAGACCCATCACCGCCATTGCCACCGCCCGGAACAGGAACCAGCCCAGCAAGACCGTCAGGCCGGCGGCGACCAGCGCGGAAAAACCCTCTGCCTCGGGAAACCAGCGCGGCAGCAGCCACCCGTCGAGCAACGCCCACAGCCCCGCACCCAGCAGCGCAAAGACCAGCAACGACAGCGCCGCCACCGCCGCGACGAGGCGAAAGGTGCGCGCATCACCCAGCTGGCGCAGCGACAGAGTGAAGGCGCGCAAAATCATCGCGCTGCTGTGCCACGGCGGGCCGGACTTGCGCAAGGTGCCGCTGCCGCCTAGGGCGCGCCAAACCCCCTCTCAGCGAAAGCCAGCCTGCGTATGACCAACCCCGCCCGCCTCGACGTTGTCGCCATCGGCAACGCCATCGTCGACGTTATCGCCCGTGCCGCCGACGCGCTGATTGTCGCCGAGGGGCTGACCAAGGGGTCGATGCGGCTGATCGATGCGGGCGAGGCCGAGCGGCTCTATGCGGCGATGGGCCCGGCGGTCGAAATGTCGGGCGGATCGGCGGCGAACACGCTCGCGGGGATGGCCGCGCTGGGGCACAATTGCGGCTTCATCGGGCAGGTCGCCGATGACCAGCTGGGCGCGGTGTTCACCCACGATCTCACCGCCACCGGCGTCGAATATACCACCCCGCCATTGAGCGCAGGCGCGCCGACCGCGCGCTGTTTGATCCTCGTCACCCCCGATGGCCAGCGCACGATGAACACTTTTCTGGGCGCGAGCCATTTGCTCGAGCAGAAAATGATCGACGAGGGCATGATTGCCGACGCGGCGATCCTGTACCTCGAAGGCTATCTCTGGGATCCCGAATTGTCGCGCGCGGCGATGCGGCGCGCGATTGACGTGGCGCGTGGGGCGGGGCGCAAGGTCGCCTTCACCTTGTCCGACGCTTTCATCATCGATCGCCACGGTGACGATTTCCGCGCGCTGCTGGCCGAAGGGCTGTTCGACATATTGTTCGCCAACGAAACCGAAATTTGCGCACTGGCGCAGACGCAGGATTTCGAAGCGGCGGTCGCGGCCATCGCGCCGCTGGTGCCGCTGCTGGTCGTAACGCGCGGCGAACACGGGGCAATTGCAGTGGCCGATGGCGTGCGCACGACTGTCGGCGCCGAGCCGGTGCATGCGGTGGTTGATACGACCGGCGCAGGCGATCTGTTCGCGGCCGGCTTCCTGTCGGGGCTGGCACGCGGGGAAAGCATGGAACGCTGTCTGATCAGCGGTGCGGTATGCGCAGGGGTGATTATCGCGCAAATCGGGCCAAGGGCGCAGACGGATTTGAAGGCGGCGGTGGCGAAGCGCCTAGACTAACCCGAAACTGCCGCGCAGGCCGTCGATGACGAATTGCGCGGCGAGCGCGGCGAGGAGCACGCCGAGCAGGCGGGTGATGACCGCCTCGGTCTTTTCGCCGAGCACGCGCATCAGCGGGCCTGCCGCGACGAGCGCCGCCAGCGTCACGGCAAGAACCGAGCCCAGCGCTGCCAGCACAATGAGGGCGCGGTCGAGCCCTTCATTCTGCGACACCAGCAGCATGATCGACGCGATCGAGCCGGGGCCGGCGATCATCGGCATCGCCATCGGGAAGATCGACACATCCTCGGTCTCGGGCGTGTCGATGATCTTCTGGGCGCGCTCCTCGCGCCGCTGGGTGCGCTTTTCGAACACCATGTCGATGGCGATAACGAACAGCATGATGCCCCCGGCGATGCGGAAACTGTCGAGCTCGATATGCAACGCGCCCAACAATTGTTCGCCGAACAGTGCGAAAATGACGAGGATGACGCCCGCGACAAGGACCGCGCGGATGGCCATGTTGCGCCGCTGCGCCGCGCTCGCGCCGTGGGTCAGGCTGGCGTAAATCGGCGCGCAGCCGGGCGGGTCGATGACCACGAACAGCGTGATAAAGGCCGAGAAGAAGAGGTCGAGCATCTGGCGCGCGCCCTATTTTGCCGCTGCTGCCGCGACGTCATCGTCGATAACCGGCTGCATCGCACTTCCATCCCACATACGCACGGTAATCCGGCGCGATCCGTCGCGGCGGACCAGGCTGCGCCAACTTAGCGTCTGGTCGGCGGCAAGGCCGATCGACAGATCCTCGCCCTCGGCCCCGGCTTCGATGCCGACGGCGGGACGCGACCCGCAGACCGCCTGCTTTCCTTCGATAAATTCGGGGGCCTCGCGCGGGGTGCCGGCCAGCGGCACACCGTGATCGAGCACCCATTTGAAGCTGCCGTCGCGCTCGCGGAGCCACACCGTCGTGAAATAGCCAGAGCTGCCGCCCGGGCCGGTCCAGCCGCCGGTGGTCGCGCCCGCGCTGCCATCGCAGCTGGTGTACACCGCGTGCGGCGCCCAGCTGATGCCGCTGCCGAGGTTGCCGGTCTTCAGCCAGTCAAGCGCGCGCACGCGTTGCGGCACGAACATGACGGCATCCTTATGCGCGGTTTCGCGGAAGGCGGCGATCATGCCCTTGTCCTGCGCCAGCCGGTTGAAGGCGAGCTCGGCGGCGATGATGGCGCTCGGGTTGGCCGCCAAGGGTCGATTGCGTTCGGCGCGCGTCTGTGGGCTGACGCACCCCGCCAGCGCCAGCAGGATCAGTCCGGTCAGTGCAACTCGGCGCATTATAATCCCTCCGGTTCGGGCAAGCTGGCGCGGCGGTGCGCGGCAACGATGGTGTTGCGCAGCAGGCAGGCGATAGTCATTGGCCCGACGCCGCCGGGCACAGGGGTGATCGCCCCGGCAATCGCGCTGACTTCGGCAAAGGCGACGTCGCCGACAAGGCGCGTCTTGCCGGGTTCGGCGGCGGGGACGCGGTTGATGCCGACATCGATGACGCATCCGCCGGGTTTGATCCAGCTTTGCCGCACCATTTCGGGCCGTCCGACGGCGGCAACCACAATGTCGGCGCGGCGCACGACTTGCGGCAGGTCTTTGGTGCGGCTGTGCGCGATGGTGACGGTGCAGCTTTCGTTCAGCAGCAGCTGCGCCATCGGCTTTCCGACAATGTTCGATCGCCCGATGATGACGGCCTCCAACCCGCTCAGGTCGCCCAGCTGTTCTTTGAGCAACATCAGGCATCCCAAGGGCGTGCACGGCACCAGCGCGGGCAGGCCGACGGCGAGACGGCCGGCGTTGACGACGTGGAAACCGTCAACGTCCTTGGCGGGGTCGATGCGGTCGAGCACCGCCTTGTCATCAAGATGCGCAGGGAGCGGTAGCTGGACGAGGATGCCGTCCACGCCTGCATCGGCGTTGAGGCTGTCGATCAGCGTCAGCAACGTCGCGGCATCGCTATCGGCGGGCAGGCGATGCTCCCACCCCGCCATGCCCGCTTCGGCGACCGCCTTGCCCTTGCTCTTTACATAGACCTGGCTGGCGGGATCTTCGCCGACCAGAACGACGGCAAGGCCGGGGGAACGCCCGGTCTGCGCAGCAAAATTCGCTGCCGCTGCCGCAACGCGCGCACGCAAACCGGCAGCAAAGGCCTTGCCGTCGATCAGCGTAGCGGGCGGCATTGCCGCCATCAGAGCGAATTCAGCGCCGCAAAGCGGTAAAAATACCCCAGCACCGGCCCCTGCAAAATGATGATGATGATCAAGACAATCATCGGGGTCAGATCAAGCCCGCCGAAATCGGGCATGATGCGGCGGAAGGGGCGGTAGAGCGGCTCGCAAATGCGGTCGAGCGTCATCCAAATCTGCGCGACAAAGGGGTTGGTGGTGTTGATGACATTGAACGCGATCAGCCACGATAAGATTGCCTGAATGATAATGAACCACCAGGCAACGGTGAGCAGGATATCGATGATTTGCAGAAGCATCAGGAGCACGGGAAAACTCGCCGAAAAAGGGATGTTGCCGCCTCTTAACGCCTTATCAGCGTTCCGGCACCCCTTGCCGTGAAAATTTCGATCAGCATGGCGTGGGCCACGCGCCCGTCGAGGATGACGGCGGCATCGACCCCGCCCTCGACCGCGGCGGTGCAGGTGTCGAGCTTGGGGATCATTCCGCCGGAAATCGTACCATCGGCCATCAGCTCGGCAATGCGCGGCGGATCGAGGTCGGTGAGCAGTGCGCCCGCTTTGTCGAGCACGCCGGCGACATCGGTCAGCAGAAACAAACGCGCCGCGCCCAGTGCCGCCGCGACCGCGCCTGCCATAGTGTCGGCGTTGATATTATAGGTGTGGCCGTCGCTGCCAATGCCGATGGGCGCAATCACCGGGATGATGTCGGCGGCAATCAGCGTATCGATCACGCGCCGGTCGACCCGCGCGGGTTCGCCGACAAAGCCGAGGTCAACATGGCGTTCGACGCCGATCTGCGGATTGGCGTCGCGCCCGACCTTTTCGGCAATGACCAGCCCCGCATCCTTGCCCGACAGGCCAACCGCGCGCCCGCCCGCTTCGGCAATCCAGCTGACAATATCCTTGCTGATCGCGCCCAGCACCATTTCGGCGACGCTGGCGGTTTCCGCATCGGTAACGCGCAGGCCGCCGACAAACTGCGATTCGACCCCCAGCCGCGCCAGCATCTTGCCGATTTGCGGCCCGCCGCCGTGGACGACCACCGGATTGATGCCGACGGCGCGCAGCAGCACGACATCCTCGGCAAAATCACGCTGGCGCTCGGGATTCCCCATGGCATGGCCGCCATATTTGACCACGAAAGTCTGGCCGGCATAGCGCTGGAGATATGGCAGCGCCTCGACCAAAGTTTCCGCCTTGGCGAGCAGTTCGGCCATGCGTGGATCGGTGGCGGTCATTGGAAGCGCGCGTCCACCCAGCGGCCGAGCGCGACGGCGAGCTGCACGAACAGCGGGACCATGATGATCGACAGGAAAATCTTGGCGGTCAGCGCGCCGATCAGAAGCTGGGGCAGATCATAACCCTCGACCCCGGCAAAGGCGATGGTGATGAACAAGGTGGTATCAACCAGCTGGCTGACGACCGCCGCAATCCCGCCGCGCAGCCACACCATCTTGCCGGTGCCGCTGCGCAGCCGGTCAAAAATATAGACGTTCAATGTCTGCGAAATGCCATAGCTGATCAGGCCCGCTGCCATCAGCCGCGACCCTTGCGCCAGGATCAGCTGATATTCCGACTGCTTGTCCCAGAAGCCCGCCGCTGGCAGCGCGATGACCAGCTGGATCAGCAGCGCCGACAGGATCAGCGGAATAAAGCCGAAGCGCACCAGCCGGTTGGCCGCCGCAGGACCATGGAGTTCATTGACCGCGCTCGACAGCACAACGAGCTGGAGGAAGGCGAAAATCCCCGCCTCAACCGTCAACGGCCCGATGGCGACAATTTTGACCCCGAGCACCCCGGCAACGACCACCAGCCCGCCATACACGACGGAAAAGAGAAGGAGCGAAGGGGAAATGCCGCGCGGGTGCGGCGGAGCGGCGGTATCAGTCATCACCAGCGCTTATCGCCATTTGCTTGGACTTGGCAACATCCGCGCGGTGCAAACGAAAAAGGGGGCTGTCGCCAGCCCCCTTTTGCAATGCATTGCCAGACCGATGCTCAGGCGTAAGCGACCTTGGTGGTCACGCCCGCCTTGCGGTTGCGCAGTGCGCCGCCGACCAGGCCAAAGCCCAGGATCATCATCGCCTGCTGCGGCGCAGCGAAAAAACTTGTCCTGAATTGGTGAAGTTACCCGATCGGCATCCCAGCAGCCGCTCAGTCGGGCGGATTATGCTTGCGCAAGAACGCTCCCATCGCCTCGAGCAGTGCCAGCCGGTCGGCCTCACGCGTGAAATAATGGTCGGCGAGCGGCAGCGACAGAAATTCCGATGATTTGCCGGCCTTGCGCATTGCGGCGTGCATCTTCTCGGACTGACGGTGGTCGACGGTCACATCGCGCTTGCCGTGGATCAGCAGCAACGGGGCCGTGATGCGATCGACGGCATAGATGGGTGACACAGCGGAAAAGTCATTGCTCATCTTCGCCCATTGGCTGCGGTACAGATTTTCGCGCGACGAGTTGCCAAAGTCGGAGGCTTCCTTGCGCAGGTTTGACACACCCGCGATGGAAACGGCGCAGCGATAGAGGTCCGGGTCCTTGGCCAATCCCCACATGGCGGCATAGCCGCCGTAGGAGGCGCCAACGATGCAGACGCGTTGCGCGTCGGCCAGCCCTTCGGCCACCGCCCAATTGAGCGCGTCGGTCAGATCGTCCTGCATGGCAAGGCCGATCTGGCCATGCGCCTTTTCCACAAAGGCCTCGCCATAGCCGGTCGAGCCGCGAAAATTGGGCTGGATCACGCCATAGCCCTGTTCGGCCAGATATTGCGCCCAATAGTCATAGGTCAGCGTGTCCTGCGCCCAGGGCCCGCCGTGCGGCATGACGATGAAGGGAAGCGCCTTCGCTGCTCGCCCGCGCGGCAAGGTCAGCACCGCTTCAATTTCCAGCCCGTCGCGCGCCTTGTAGCGGACGAGCTTGGCGCGCGACAGCCGCTTGCCCCCAATCACATCGTTCATGGCGGCGAGCCGCGCCATTTCGCCCTTGGTCGCATCGAAAAAGAACAACAGCCCCGGATTGTCGGGCGTGCTGATGCGCAACAGCATTTTGGTCTGGTCAGCGCTCAGGTCGCTAATGTCCACCCGCGCGGCGGGGGACCGCGCGCTGAGCGCTTTTTGATGCGCGGCCAAGACCGGGTCAAGCCAATGCATCGGCACATCGGGATCGGAATCGAGCACCCCAAGCAAACGGCGGCCGTCGCGTGAGGTCAAAATGCCGGCGATATTGCCCTTGGCAGATGTGAAGAGCAGTTTCTTCTGCTCCCCGGTCAGCATATCGACTTCGGCCACCGCATCTTCGCCCGCTGGCGTTTCGGCGAAAACCCAAGCATTGTCACCACCATCGACGAATTCAAGCGGTATGGTCAGTCGCTCTTCATCACGCAGGCTGGCCCGCCCGGCGATGCGCATCGGCCCGCCATTTTCGCCGCGATAGAGCAAGTTCGAGCGCGTCGAGGTGTCGCGATAGCTGATCGCGTAGCGCACCCGCCCCAGCCGATCGGCGCCCCATGCGAAGATATTGACGCGCCCGGCCTCCACCATCCGCTTTTTGCCGGAGGCAACATCGACGCGATACACGGAGGGCCAGTACCCATCGGCGTAAATCGAGCTCTGCGCCGCAATCAGCACTTCGGTTGACCCATCGTGCGGTACCCAGATGAGGTCGGCGGACTGGCCCGCCAGATCCCACAGCAGGCGGGTTGGCTTTCCCGTCGCGCGCTCCACGCCGATATAGCGCGTCACATACCAGTTGTCCCCGGCGACCGGCATCAGCGCGTAGAGCTGGACGATCACATAGTTATCATTGACCCAGCGCAGTTCGCCGACTTCGGTCAGCTCGGGTAAGGCAATCATCCGGCCAGCGCTGCGATCTCCCAGCACCGGCATGATTGCCAGCCGCTGTTCGCCACTGACCCCGAGCAAACCGGCGATGTGCGTGCCATCGGGCGACAGGCGCGGCCGTTCGATAAATGGCAATTTGGCAAAAGCGCTGGCGGGCAGTTTCTCGGTGGCTGCGGGTTTCGGGGATGCGGTCTCTTGCGCCGCCACAGGGTTGGCAAGCAGCAGGGCTGCACCCATCACCAGACGCCCGAGCACCGTCCCCAACTGCCTGACCATATCCATTGCTCTCCGGCTGCGGGGATGGCCCCCGCATCGCCAAGCAACTTATTTAAGGCGAATTTTCTTGTCCAGCTGCGCCGTTACCTTTTCGGCGCGTTTGCGAGCTTTGAAGACGCGCAGCATGTAGCGCTTGTCGGCGTCGGTCAGCGTCTTTTCGGCGGCGACAAACTGTTCCTGCTCTTCCTCGCGGATGTGATGGAGATATTTGTCCTTGAGCGCCTCGAAGCGCTTCAGCCAGCCTTTCTTGCCCATGTCGCGTGCAGCAAGATCGGCGAGCATGTCGTCAATCTGCTTATGCTCGGCGACCGCGTGGCGGCCGTCATCGGTGGTCTTGGGGTTGCGCAGCACGCTCGACCACAGGGCCTGCTCCTCGGCGGCGGCATGTGCCTTGAGCTCGCGGTTCAGCTCCTTGAACAGGCGGGTGCGATCCTTGCTGCCCGCGCCGCTGTCCGCGATCATGGCGAGCAGCGCGCGGTGGCGGTCATGATCCTCGACCAGTTGGCCGAAGATTGCGGGGTCGCCGCGAAATTTGGTCGCGGGCGTGCTGCCGATGCGCGCCGCGCGGGTGGGCGCAACCGCAATGGCCTTGGCGATACCCTTGGCTTTCGCAGCCTTTTCATCGGCACCGGCCGATTTGGTCGCTGTCTTGATTGCTGCCATCGCGGCCTCCCATGCTGCGGCGCTACCTTCCCTCTCAACGCCGGGCATGGCGCAAGGGTTGCCAGCGGCCATTCAGCGGCTAAACCGGCCCGACGCACTTTGGGGGAAAAACAGCTTCATGCAAAGCCTGATAGGACTGGTCGGAATCCTTGCCATATTGGCGATTGCCGTGCTGTTTTCGTCAAACCGCCGCTGGATCCGGCTGCGCGTCGTCGTCCCGGCCTTTGCGTTGCAGGCGGGATTTGCCCTGTTGGTCCTGGGCACGCCGTGGGGGCGTGCGATCATTCAGGGCATGTCCGACGGCGTGTCGAACCTCTTGAGTTATGCCAAGGCGGGCACCGATTTCATCTTCGGCCCGCTCGCGGGGCCCGAATTGGGCGGCAACAGCTTTGCCATCGCCGCGCTGCCCGTCATCATCTTTTTCGCCTCGCTCATCTCGATCCTCTATTATCTGGGCATCATGCAGCTGGTGATCAAATGGGTCGGCGGCGGCATCCAGAAAATCACCGGCATTACCAAGGTCGAAAGCCTGGGCGCGGCGTCGAATATTTTCGTGGGCCAAAGCGAAAGCCCGCTGGTGATCCGGCCCTATCTGGCAGGCCTCACCCCGCCGCAGCTGTTCACCATCATGTGTGTCGGCATGGCGGGCGTCGCGGGGACGATTTTGGGCGCCTATGCCGGGATGATTGGCGAACGATTATTGCCCTATCTGCTCGCGGCCAGCTTCATGTCGGCGCCGGGGGGTATTTTGATGGCAAAAATCATCATGCCCGACGATCCCAAGGACATCGGCATCGAACCCATTATCATGCCCGACGCCAGCCATGACGAGGAAAAGCCCGCCAACATCATCATGGCGGCGGCGCAGGGCGCGCAGACCGGCGTGAAGCTGGCGGTCGCGGTCGGCGCGATGGTGCTGGCGTTCGTGGCGCTGGTGGCGCTCGCCAACGGCTTGCTTGGCGGGCTGGGCAATATGCTGGGGCAAGAGGGCTGGTCGTTCCAAAGCGCGCTGGGCTTTATCTTTGCGCCCGTCATGTATTTGGTCGGCGTGCCGTGGGAGGAAACCGGCGCAATTGGCGGGCTGTTCGGCACCAAGGTCGTGCTCAACGAATTTGTCGCCTTTATCGAACTCAGCGCGATGCAGGGCACATTGTCGCCCGCTGCGGTCGCCATCTGTACGTTTGCACTGTGCGGTTTTGCCAATTTCAGCTCGATCGCGATCCAGATGGCGGTGACCGGCGGCCTTGCCCCCAACCAGCGCCCGATGATCGCGCGGCTGGGGCTGAAGGCGCTGCTGGCGGGCAGCCTGGCCAATCTGATGTCGGCGACATTGGCGGGGCTGATTTTGAGCTTCACCGCGCCGCTGACGCCCGCTGCGCCGCCCGCTGCGCCGCCCGCTGCGCCTGCCGCGGCGCCAACGCAACCCTGACATGGCCAAGCCCGCTTTCCGGGCGCAGAGCAACATGCTACCATTTGAACCATAACAAACATCCCGGAGTCGCAAGCGCTGCAAGGGAGAGAGTTATGCAACGTTTCAAGAAGGTCGGACTGGTGGCCGGCGCTGTGCTTGCACTGGGCGGCGGTGTCGCGGTGACAGTGGCGCAGGACAAGATGTGGCGTCCGGCCGAAGCGACGATCTACCGCGATGTGGGTTACAACGGCCCTGCCGTCGCCATGCGCGATAGCAACCCCGACATGGGTCTCGCCTGGCAGGTCAACGCCATCCGCGTCCAGTCAGGCGTGTGGCAATTGTGCGAACAGCGCAACTATCGCGGGCGGTGTCGCACCTATGATCGCGACACACCGATGCTGGGATCGCTGCGGCGCGGCATAACGGTGCAATCGATCCGCCTGCTCGGTGGCGGTGGCAGCGGCGGGGGCGGCTATCCCGGCGAAATGGCGCGCGACCAGACGGTGCGCGGCAATTTTGCCCAATTCCACACCCAGCCTTCGATGAATGGCTATCGCGTCGAATCCTGTCCGGGCGGCAACGCTACGGCGGCGTGCATGAAGCGCAACGCCGATGCCTTCTGCCGCGCCACCGGCTGGAACGGCAGCGGTAAGGCGCATCAGGAAACGGTGCGTGGCCGCGTCTATCTGGCCGATGTGCTGTGCGTGCGCAGCGGTTATTGACGAGAGAAGGCCGAAACAGACGCGGATTTTGACCGCTGCCGTGCTGGCAGCGGCGCGGCCTACGAAAATGGCTTTGGCTGGCGATTGCACACCAAGGGCAGCAAGGTGCTCTGGAACACGGTGGTGCGTTCAGCACCGGAAATCTGTCGGCCGGTCGCGGTCCCGCGCTAAAGGTCCATCTGCGCCAGTGCGGCCCTAACCTCGCCGGCGAAGATTCCGGGCTCTTCCCACGCCGCAAAGTGCCCGCCTCGCTCGGGTTCGCCCCAATGGACGATGTTGGTATAGCGCCGCTCGGCCCAGCGGCGCGACAGGCGGAAAATTTCCTCCGGAAACAGGCTGCATCCCGTGGGCACGGCAACTTGCGCGCCGGCGAAATTGCGGAAGCTGTGCCAATAGAGCCGCGCGGACGAGGCCGCGGTGGCGGTGAACCAGTAAAGGCTGACATTGTCGAGCATCGCGTCGCGGGTCAGCACGCACTCGGGATGCCCACCAACCGATTGGCCGCCGGGTTCGTGCCCGCAATCGGTCCAGCCGTGCAGCTTTTCGACTATCCAGCACATTTGCCCGACCGGCGAATCGGTCAGCGCATAGCCAATGGTCTGCGGCCGCGTTGCCTGGATCGTCGAATAGCCATTGTCCTTGGTTTGATACCAGCCAAAGCGCGCCAGATAGGCCTGCTCCTGCGGCGTCAGCTCGGCCATCGTCGCCGGGTCGGGCTGGCCCACCACCATATTGATATGGATGCCGGCGCAATGGCCCGCATGGTGCGCCCCCAGCGCCGAAGTCACCGCGCTGCCCCAGTCGCCGCCTTGCGCGAAATAGCGCGGGTAGCCGAGCGCGACCATCAGCGCATTCCATGCGGCCGCAATATGCTCAACCGACCATTTGGCAACCGCAGGTTTGCCCGAGAATCCAAATCCCGGAAGCGATGGAATTACAAGATGATAGGCATCTGTCAGTGACGCCGTGACGTCAAGAAATTCGAGCACCGACCCCGGCCAGCCGTGCGTCAGGACCAGCGGGCGCGCGGCGGGATTGGCCGAACGGATATGGAGGAAATGGATGTCGAGCCCGTCCACGTCCGCGACGAATTGCGGCAGCGCGTTGAGGCGCGCTTCAATCCGCCGCCAGTCATAGTCGTGCTGCCACGTGGTGGCGAGCTCCTGCGCATAGGCGAGCGGGACACCCTGATCCCAGTCATCCACGGTCTCGCGCTCGGGCCAGCGTGTATTGGCCAACCGCGCCTTAAGGTCAGCGATGGCGGCATCGGGGACATGGGCCCGAAAGGCGCGCGGCGGGCCGACCACCACCTTCACGGCCGCGCCGGAGCCTTGCAGCCGCGCGCCAGGCCGACCCCTTTGAGGAAACCGCGCCGCGCCGTTCCGGCCTGCACGGCGAGCGCATAGCGGCGGCGTTCGGCATTGGCGCCGCTAACCTCGCCGACGATACCGCTAAAGGGGATCAGGCTTTTGCCCGCCGAGCCGATCAGCCGCCCAGCGGTCGCCTCGCGCTTTTCCGAGAGGCTCTTTTCGACCGTCTCGTTGACATCGGGGCCAAGTACGGCATCGAGCTCGCGAATTTCGGTCGCAATCGCGGCGCATTTCGCCATGCCATCAAGCGCATAGGGATTTTCCTGAATGGACGCGAGTTTGGCCGGGATTTCCTTGCCATCGAATGGCTCGGTCACGGTGTTGCCCACGTCTTTGACCATCGGGTCTTTCAGGATTTCCTCCTGCGCGGCGGCGGGCGCGGCGGCCCCGACTGCAAGGCACAATGCGCCGATCATCCACTTCGCCATGTGCTTTGCTCCTACAGCGCTGATTCCCCTTTATCTTGTCGGCACTGGTTCGGGTCCTGTCCAGTCGTAAAAGCCGCGTCCTGCTTTCTTCCCGACCCAACCTGCCTCGACATATTGCACCAGCAGCGGCGCGGGGCGGAATTTGGGATCGCCGGTGCCCGTGAACAGCACGCGGATGATTTCAAGGCAGGTGTCGAGCCCGATGAAATCGGCCAGCGTCAGCGGCCCCATCGGGTGGTTGAGACCGAGGCGGCAGGCGGTGTCAATGTCGCGCATGCTGGCCACGCCCTCGCCCAGCGCGAACACCGCCTCGTTGATCATCGGCATCAGCACGCGGTTGACGATGAAGCCGGGGGCGTCCTGCGCATGGACGATTTCCTTGCCCAATTTGCGCCCAAAGGCCTCGACGGCGCCCAGCGTTTCCCCGCTGGTGGCGAGGCCGCGGATAAGCTCGATCAGCCCCATAACCGGCACCGGATTGAAGAAATGCACGCCGATGAAGCGCGCCGGATCGGGCGCGGCCTGCGCCAGCCGGGTGATGGGGATGCTGCTGGTGTTGGTGGCAAGGATGGCGGTGGCGGACAGGTGCGTGCCAACGCTGGCAAAAATCGCGCGCTTGACTTCCTCGCGCTCGGTCGCGGCTTCGATGACCAGATCGCACGGGGCAAAGGCGGCGTGGTCAGCGACCGGGGTGATGCGGGCCAGCAATGCATCAGCGTCGCCGGCTGTCATTTTTTCCTTGGCGACCAGCCGGTCCAGCGCCTTGCCAATCCCGGCCTTGCCCGCCTCGGCACGCGCCAAATCGACATCGCCGAGCACCACAGCATAGCCCGCACCGGCACTCACCTGCGCAATACCTGCGCCCATTTGCCCTGCGCCGATAACGCCGATCATATTCATGCAAGCCCCCGAAATTTCCCTTCAGCGCGACGCGCCCGGCACCCACAGCACGTCGCCCGCGCCATTGCCGTTGGCGGCGCGGCAGGCCACGAACAGCCAGTCGGACAGGCGGTTTAAATAGGCGAGTGCTGCCGGGTTGAGCGCGCGTTCGCTTGCTGCCGCCACGGCGCTGCGTTCGGCGCGCCGCGTCGCGGTGCGGGCAAGGTGCAGCCGTGCCGCGCCCTCGCTGCCGCCGGGCAGAATGAAGCTGGTCAGCGGCGGCATGCCCGCGTTCATCGTGTCAATCTCGTCTTCCAGCCGCGCGACCTGCGATGCGACGATGCGCAGCGTCATCTCGCCCGGCGCAAAGGGATCGGCGCTGTCGTCAGCCGGGGTGGCGAGGTCGGCGCCAAGGTCGAACAGGTCATTCTGGATGCGGGTCAGCCGCGCGGCCATTTCGGCATCGGCCAGCGCCAAAATGGCAAAACCGATCAGGCTGTTGGCTTCATCGACATCGCCGATCGCCGCCATCAACGCGTCATCCTTCGCCACGCGCGATCCATCGACCAACCCAGTGGTGCCGTCGTCGCCGGTGCGCGTATAGATTTTGTTGAGCTTGACCATGCCGAACGCCCGGTCAGGCGGCGGCGGCGAAAATGCCGATCAGGATCAGCAGCAAGATGGTGATGGCCTGCCATTTGACGCGTGCCATCATCATGCGGTTCTGCATCAGCTGATTTTCTTTCAGCGTGCCGTTCATCTCAGCCTGGTGGCTTTGCGTGAAATGAAACAGCCCGCGGCCCAAAGCCACGAGCACCAATGCTGCGGCGACGACCACGCCGATGATGAGAAGTGCGTTCATGTCGGTTCTTTACCCCAACGCCAGCGAATATCCAGCAGGCAGTTGTTGAACGCGCAAGCGTGCGGCCAGTTCCGCCCCGTTCACGCCTGCAGCACGCAGCGCCGCGAGCGTTGCGGGCCGGTCGCGCTTGGCGAGCCGCCGCCCGTCGGGGCCGCACACCAGCGCATGATGATGATATTCAGGCGTCGGCAAGCCGAGCAGGCGTTGCAGCAGCAAATGGACAGCGGTTGCCTCCAGTAGATCGGCACCGCGCACCACGAGGCCAATGCCCATCGCGGCATCGTCGATGGTGCTGGCGAGGTGATAGCTGGCCGGCGCATCCTTGCGCGCAATCACGACATCACCGTGCGGCAGCGGGTCAAAGGTCGTCGCGGCGCCATTGTTGATGGCATGAAGCGGTCCGGCCGCCGCCGCGGCGCGGGCCATATCAAGCCGCCAGGCAAAGGCCTTTGTCCGCATCTGTCCGGCGCGTTGCTGGCCCGACAAGGCGCGGCACGTGCCCGGATATATAACCCCGGACGGCCCGTGCGGCGCGGCCACGCTCGCAGCGATGTCGGCGCGGGTGCAGAAGCAGGGATAGGCAAGATCCATGGCAACGAGCCGTTCGAGCGCGGCAGCATAGGCCGCCAGATGCGCGCTCTGTCGCCACAGGGGCGGCACCCATTCCAGCCCCAGCCACGCCAGATCGGCAATCGCGGCATCGACATAGTCCGCGCGCGAGCGCGTGCCATCGATATCGTCGATGCGCAGCGCCATCGTGCCGCCCAGCATCGCGGCCTGCACCGCGCTATAGGCATGGCCCAGATGCAGCGGGCCGCTGGGGCTGGGGGCGAAACGCGTCAGCATTTGTGCCGCACCGATTCCAGATGCGGGGTTTCGCTCGCACGAATCATGCAACATCTGGTGGCAATTCCCCCCTTGACGTCATGAATCGCATCGCGTTGTAATGGCTCCGTCATCAGGCCGCGTCACAGGACGCGCAGGATAGATAGACAGGGGGCGAAGCGCGAGCGACCATGTTCCATCCCGAACTGACCCGACATCCCGATGCTTGTCCTGCGCTGGTGCTGAACGCCGACTATACGCCGCTCAGCTATTATCCCTTAAGCCTGTGGCCGTGGCAGACCGCGGTCAAGGCGGTTTTCCTGGATCGTGTCATCATCGTCGAAAGCTATGCCCGCGAAATCCATTCGCCGACGCGGACAATGGCCATCCCCAGCGTGATTGCACTGAAACAATATGTGCGCCCGTCGCAATATCCGGCGTTCACGCGCTTTAACCTGTTCCTGCGCGACCGGTTCCAGTGCCAATATTGCGGGTCGCCCAAGGATCTGACTTTCGACCACGTCGTCCCGCGCCGCTTGGGCGGCAAGACCAGCTGGGAAAATGTGTCGACCGCCTGCGCGCCGTGCAACCTCAAAAAAGGCGGACGTACGCCGCAGCAGGCGCATATGCCGCTCTATCGCCAGCCGTGGCGCCCGACGAGCTGGCAATTGCAGGACAATGGCCGCGCCTTCCCGCCGAACCATCTGCACGAAAGCTGGATGGACTGGCTCTATTGGGATGTCGAACTGGAGGCGTAGGCACGCCTGCGGTTACGTCTGAAACCAACCCCTGCTTGACCCCGCCGATGGTGCGGCGCAACAAGGGCGGCGCATGTCCGACACCCGCGCCCCCATCACGCAAAACCCCGATATCCGCTACCTTGGGCGCATCCTTGGCGATGTCATCCGCGCCTATGGCGGCGAAAAACTCTATCGCCAGACCGAATATATCCGCTCCGCCAGCGTCGACCGGCATCGCGGGGTGGCGGGGGCCGATGCGATTGATCCGGGGCTCGATGCGCTCGGCCTTGATGACACCATCGCCTTTGTGCGCGGTTTCATGCTCTTCTCGATGCTCGCCAATCTGGCAGAGGACCGGCAGGGCGTGGCTGCCGAACCCGGGGCGAGCGTGGCTGAGGCGCTGGCGAA
Source organism: Sphingopyxis sp. sgz302558 (assembly GCF_057220455.1). NCBI lineage: Bacteria > Pseudomonadati > Pseudomonadota > Alphaproteobacteria > Sphingomonadales > Sphingopyxidaceae > Sphingopyxis > Sphingopyxis sp. sgz302558. The sequence continues at coordinate 534,378 of NZ_JBXPUZ010000001.1, forward strand.
ACTTGAAGGTGAGGGCATTGACGCCGCCGCCGTGCAAGCGCTGGTCGAAGCGGCGCTGATCGTCCCCGTCCTTACCGCGCACCCGACCGAGGTGCGGCGCAAATCGATGCTCGACCACAAAAACCGCATCGCGCGGCTGATGCTCGCGCGCGATCGCGGCGATACCCAAAGCGAGGAAGGCGATGATATCGAGGTCGCGATCCGGCGGCAGGTCGCGCTCTTGTGGCAAACGCGCCCGCTGCGCACCGAAAAGCTCGTGGTGGCCGACGAGATTGACAATGCACGCACCTATTTGCGCGATGTCTTCGTCCCCGTACTGCCGCAGCTCTATGCGCGGTGGGAAGCGGCGCTGGGCCACCGTCCCGCACCCTTCCTGCGCGTCGGCAGCTGGATCGGCGGCGACCGCGACGGCAATCCTTTCGTCACGGCGGAAACGCTCGATTATGCCGCGCGCTCGGCGGCGGGGGCAATCCTTTCGCACTACCTTGATGCGGTGCACGCGCTGGGCGGTGAATTTTCGGTGTCGGCGGGGCTTGCCCCCGTGTCGGACGCGGTGCTCGCGCTGGCCGAAGCGAGCGGCGACACCAGCGCCAGCCGCAGCGACGAGCCCTATCGCCGTGCGCTCGCGGGTATTTATGCGCGCCTCGCCGCCACGCATGTCGCGCTGACCGGCCAGCCACCGCAGCGCCCCTCGCGGCTGGTGGGGGCGCCCTATCCCGACGCTACCGCCTTGCGCGCCGATTTGGTTGCCATTGCGCACAGTCTGGCGGCGGGGGGTGACGGTATATTGGCGGGGCCCGGCGATCTCGGCCGCCTGATCCGCAGCGCCGAGGTCTTCGGTTTCCATCTCGCAACGCTCGACATGCGCCAGAACAGCGCGGTGCACGAACGCGTGCTGGCCGAACTGCTGCGCGTCGCGGGGGTGCAGGATGATTATGCCGCGCTGGACGAGGACGCGCGCGTCGCATTGCTCACCCACGAGCTCACGAAAGACCGCCCGCTCGGCGCGGCATGGCACCAATATAGCGAGGAAACGGCGGGCGAGCTCGCCATCGTCCACACCGCCGCCAAATTGCGCGCCGAATTGGGGCCAGGGGTGATCCGCCAGTGGATTATCAGCAAGGCCGAAAGCCTGTCCGACCTTTTGGAAGTGCATGTGCTGGCGCGCGAAGCGGGGCTGTGGCGGCGCGATGCCGGCGCGGATGATGCGCTGATGGTCGTGCCCTTGTTCGAAACCATCGCCGACCTCGATACCGCGCCGGGGATCATGGCCGCTTATTTCGCGCTCCCCGCCATCGCTGCGGTGACGCAGGCGCGCGGGCATCAGGAAGTGATGATTGGCTATTCGGATTCGAACAAGGATGGCGGTTATCTGACCTCGACCTGGGGGCTGCATCAGGCGTCCAAGGCGCTGACCCCGGTGTTCGAAGCGGCGGGCGTGCGGATGCAGCTGTTCCACGGGCGCGGCGGCGCGGTGGGGCGCGGCGGCGGCAGCGCCTTTGCCGCGATCCGCGCGCAGCCCGCCGGCACGGTGCAGGGCCGCATCCGGATTACCGAACAGGGCGAGGTGATTGCGGCGAAGTTCGGCACCAAGGACAGCGCGGCGCGCAATTTGGAAGCGATGGTCTCAGCGAGCCTGCTTGCCTGCCTCGAACCACCGGTGTCGTCGGTCGCGGGAAAACGCTTTGCCGCCGCGATGGACGATTTGTCACGCCAAGCCTTCGCCGATTATCGCGGCCTCGTGTACGACACGCCGGGCTTTCGCCAATTTTTCCGCGCGATGACACCGATTGCCGAAATTGCGACGTTAAAAATCGGCTCGCGCCCGCCGAGCCGCACCAAGAGCGACGCGATCGAGGATTTGCGCGCCATCCCGTGGGTGTTCAGCTGGGCGCAGGCGCGCACGATGCTGCCCGGCTGGTATGGCATGGGCGCGGCGCTGACGGGCTTTGCCGACCAGGGCCTGTTGCGCGCGATGGCGGCTGAATGGCCTTTCTTCGCGTCAGCCTTGGCGAATATGGAAATGGTGCTCGCCAAATCGGACATGGGTATCGCCGCGCGCTATGCCGAGCTGGCCGCGCATGTGGACGGCGGGGAGGCGATATTTGGGCGTATCCGCGATGGTTGGCACCGCGCCCACGACGGGCTGCTCGCCGCGACCGGCCAGACGCATCTGCTGGAAAAATCGCCGTCGCTTGACGCCTCGATCCGGCTGCGCTTGCCCTATATCGAACCGCTCAACCTGCTGCAGATCGAACTGATGAAACGCCACCGCGCGGGCGAAACCGACCCGCGGATCGCCGAGGGCATCCAGCTGACGATCAACGCGATCGCGACCGCGCTGCGGAACAGCGGTTAGCCGCTGATCTTGACCTCGCCCTTCGACCCCGTGCCGTCGGGCGTCAGGGTGAAAGTGAAATCATCGCCATCCTTGGAGGTGCCGGTCAGCGCCGACCCTTTCAGCGTGGTGGCGACGCCCTTGGCGGCAAAGGCCTTGGCATACCAGTCGAGCACCACAGCGGGCGCCGCCGGGGCGCTCAGGCCAAAGCGCACGATGCCTTGTTCACCCTCGGGCTTGCTTGCGTCGGCGCCCAGCTTGAAACTGGTGATTTTGGCGCCGGGGTAAAGTTTGACGCCGTCGATATCGAAATCGCTTTTGATATCCAGATCATCAAGACCCGGAATGTCGGCCTTGATCGATACGCCGTCGGCGTTGATCGACACGCTGCCGCCCTTCTCGTCGGCCTTGACCGAAACATCGTCGCCGTCAGCGCCGCCAATCGCAATGTCGACGTTCGGCTCGTCGCCCTTGCCCGCCGTATTGCTGTCGCCGCAGCCGGCCAAAACCAGGGCGGGGAGGATCAGGATCGAAACGCGCTTCATTGGTTTCCTCCAAGGGGTGAATTATATAAATAATACACCAAATGGATCTGCAATCAAGGCTCCAAACCGGTCTTCAAATCGGCATGAACCAGCCCGCCATCGACGGTGATGGTATCGCCGATGACATAATCGCCCGATGGTGCGGCGAGGTAAATGGCGGCGGCGGCCATATCCTCGGGGATGCCGATGCGGCGTGCGGGAATGTTTTTTGCCACCGCATCGCCATGATCGCGCGCGGCCTTGTTCATTTCCGACTGGAACGCGCCCGGCGCGATGGCGGTGACGATGATATTGTCGTGGATCAGCCGCGCGGCGAGGCGTTTGGTCAAATAGAGGATCGCCGATTTCGACGCATGATAGCTGTAGGTTTCCCAGGGGTTCAATCGCTGGCCGTCGATCGACCCGATGTTGATGACCTTGGCGGGCTGGCCGTTCGCACCTCCGGCCTTGAGCAGCGGGTAGAGCGCCTGCGTCAGGAAAAAGGGCGATTTGACGTTGAGGTCCATCACCTTGTCCCATCCGGCCTCGGGGAAGCCCTCGAACGGCTCGCCCCACGCTGCGCCGGCGTTGTTGACGAGGATGTCGAGCCGCTCCTCGCGCGCTTCCAGCTCTTTGGCCAGTGCGCGGCACCCTTCGACAGTGGACAGGTCAATCGGCAGGCCGATGACCTTGCCCGGATAGCGGCTGTTGAAGCCGGCGACGGCCGCCTCGACCTGCGCGGTCTTGCGCGCGCTGATGTAGATGCGCTCGCACCCGGCGGCGAGATAGCCTTCGACAATCATCGCGCCAATCCCGCGCGACCCGCCGGTGACGAGCGCGATGCGGCCGGTAAGGCCGAAGAGTTTGTTCAAATCCATAACCAGAACTCCGTTTCCATCCATTTCGTCATTGCGAGCGGAGCGAAGCAATCCAGGGGTGCCACTGCACCGCTCCGGATTGCCGCGTCGCTTCGTTCCTCGCAATGACGCGAATCGCTATTGGCCAGCCTGTTCAATATCCGTTCAGCCGCGCGACGCGGTCGGTGTGGTAATGGGCATCGCCCATATATTCCGCCAGCGCGCGGTCGCGCTTCATATACAGGCCGATGTCATATTCGTCGGTCATGCCGATGCCGCCGTGCATCTGCACGCCCTCGCGCACCGCCAGATTGCACGCGCGCGACGCTTTGGCTTTGGCGACCGAAACCATCAACGTGGCACCGGCATTATCTTCGTCGAGCAGTTGCTGCGCCTTCATCACCGTGGCGCGCGCGACTTCCATTTCGCCATAAAGATGCGCGGCACGGTGCTGCAGCGCCTGAAATTCGCCGATCAATTTGCCGAACTGTTTGCGCTGTTTCAGGTAATCGACCGTCATGTCCATCGCGCCCTGGCCGACGCCGATCAGTTCGGCCGAGGCGCCGGTGCGCGTCGCGGCGAGCAGCGCGTCGAGCACCGCCTGTCCCTGGCCCACTTCGCCGACAACAGCGTCGGCATCGACCATCACCCCGTCGAGCGTCACATGGCTGGCGAGGCTTGAATCGACCAGACGACGTGGATCGGCGGTCACGCCGGCGCTGTCCTTGGGCACCGCGAACAGGGTCACGCCATCGTCGCTTTGCGCTGCGACCAGCATCAGGTCGGCAACATGGCCGTGCAGCACAAAGCTTTTCTTGCCGTCGAGGCGAAAGCCGTTGCCGCTGCGTGTTGCGGTAGTCGCTATGCGCTCGGGCCGATGCTTTGCGCCTTCGTCAATGGCCAGCGCGGCAATCGCCTCGCCCGCCGCAATCGCGGGCAGCCAGCGCGCCGCCTGCGTCCCGCCCGCTTTCGCCAGCGCCGCAACCGCGCCAACGCTGGTCGACAGAAAGGGTGACGGGGTCAGGTTACGGCCGATTTCCTCGAGCACGATGCCGGCTTCGGCATGCCCCATGCCCAACCCGCCATGCGCCTCGGGCACCAAAATCCCCGGCAGGCCCATTTCGGTGAAACTGGCCCACAACGCGCGCGAAAAGCCGGTTTCATCCTTGGTATCGCGCAGTTTGCGCAGGTGCGCCACTGGCGCATTGTCGGCAATGAAGGGCGCAACGCTGTCCTTCAGCATCACCTGATCGTCATTGTGGTAAAGCGGCATGTCTGTCTCCAATTCCCCTCCCGCTTGCGGGAGGGGTTAGGGGTGGGTGCGAGCGGAGCGAGCCGACAGGCCCACCCCCGGCCCCTCCCGCAAGCGGGAGGGGAGAAGAGCTAAGCCCCCGGCAAATCCAAAATACGTTTGGCGATGACGTTCAGCATCACCTCGCTCGTCCCGCCCTCGATTGAATTGGCCTTGGTGCGCAGCCAGCTGCGCGCGCGCGCGCCGCCACTCGTTTCGGCGCTGTCCCATTCGAGCGCGGTCGAGCCACCCCCCGCCATCACCAGCTCGTGGCGGCGCTTGTTGAGCTCGGTACCGACATATTTCATCATATTCGAGCTGGCGGGATGCGCGCGGCCGGTTTTCCACATGTCCATGAAGCGTTCGCCCATCGCGCGATAGGCGAACACCTCGACATCGAAGGCCGCCATTTCGGCGCGCAGGATCGGGTCGTCGAGCTCGCCCTGCGCGTTCAGCCCCAGCGACTTCGCAAAATGCCCGCCGACGCTGACCATGTCGCCGCCCGCGCCGCCACCCGAAATCATCTCGCGTTCGTGGCCCAGCAGATATTTGGCGACGTCCCAGCCCTTGTTGATCTCGCCGACATATTGCGTTTTGGGCACCTTCACATCGTCGAAGAAAGTCTCGCAGAAGGGCGAATTACCCGAAATCAGCAGGATCGGCTTGGTCGTCACACCGGGCGATTCCATGTCGAACAGCATGAAAGTGATCCCCTGATATTTGTTCGCCTTGTCGGTGCGTACGAGGCAGAAAATCCAGTCGGCCTTGTCGGCATAGCTGGTCCAAATTTTGCTGCCGTTGACGACCCAGTGATCGCCCTGATCGTCGCCATAGGTCTGCAAGCTGACAAGGTCGCTGCCCGACCCCGGCTCCGAATAGCCCTGGCACCAGCGAATTTCGCCGCGCGCGATCTGGTTCAGATAATGGACCTTCTGTTCCTCGGTGCCGAACGCCAGCAGCGCGGGGCCAAGCATCCAGATGCCAAAGCTGTCGAGCGGCGAGCGCGCCTTGATGCGCTTCATTTCCTGCCGCAGCACCTTGGTCTCTTCGGGCGTCAGCCCTGCGCCGCCATAGGCGCGCGGCCAATCGGGAACGGTGTAACCCTTGGCGACGCAGGCCTCGAGCCAGGCTTTCTGGGCGTCATTCTTGAACACCCATTTGCGCCCACCCCAGCAGACATCATCCTCGTCCTTCACCGGCAGGCGCATTTCGGGCGGGCAGTTCGCCTCCAGCCAGCTGCGCACTTCGGTGCGGAATGTTTCAAGATCGCTCACGGTCCCGGCTCCTCTCCAATTGACGTTTACGTAAAGCGAATCGGGCTTGCCATGCAAGCACCGCTTTGCGCCGCGTTCGTGCCGTAGCGTCATTCGCGCCGCCGTTGACGGGGCGTGCGCCGCGCCTAAGCTGGCGGCAACGGAGCGGGAGGGAAATGCGATGCGATTCGCCGGAAAAACGGCGGTCATCACCGGTGCTGCCTCGGGCATCGGGCGGGCCACGGTGCTGAAGCTGGCGGGCGAAGGTGCGACTGTCTTTGCCGCCGATATCGACGAGGCCGGCGGGGCCGCCGTCGCCGCCGCGTCAAACGGTGATGTCCGCTTCCAGCGCTGCGATGTCACCCATGTGCCGGATATCAAGGCGCTGATGGACCGCGCGGCAGCCGAGACGGGCGGCATCGATATCGTCTTTAACAACGCAGCGGCGGGCGGCGCGCGCGCCAAAATTGACGAGATTGAGCCCGACGACTGGGACCGCACCATGGACCTGGTGCTGCGTTCGGTGGCGATGGGCATCCGCTATGCCGCGCCGCACATGAAGGGGCGGACCGGTGCGAGCATCGTCAACACCGCCAGCATCGCCGCGCTGGGCGCGGGCTATTCACCCACCGCCTATGCCGTGGCGAAGGCAGGCGTGCTCCACCTCAGCAAGATGGCGGCCAATGATCTGGCGCAATATGGCATCCGCGTGAACGCCATCTGCCCGGGCTTCATCAACACCAACATCTTCACCGAATCGCTCGCTGTGCCCGAAGCGAAGAAGGACGAGGCCAAGGCAATCATTGCCGCTATGTCGGCGCAAGCGCAGCCCGTCGCGCGCGGCGGCCAGCCCGAGGATATCGCCAATATGGTCGCCTTCCTCGCCAGCGACGAAGCCGGGTTCATTACCGGCGCAGAAATGGTGGTCGATGGCGGTATCACCACCGGCCAGCGCCACGCCTGGGACCCCAATATGCCATCGATGTTCGACGCCATCATCGCGATGGAGGAAGCGGCCAAGGCGGAAAGCGCCGCATGAAGGTGGGCGCCATGCCAGCGCCAGCGGGCATGGCGGCGCACCCCCCGGTACCGCTGCACACCCGCATCTTCTATGGCATGGGCGCCATCGCTTATGGCATCAAGGACAACGGCTTTTCGGTCTTCCTGCTGCTGTATTACAACCAGATTATCGGGCTCGACCCGGGGCTGGTCGGATTGATGTTGCTGCTCGCGCTCTTGCTCGACGCGCTGATCGACCCTGCCGTTGGCCATTTGTCGGACCGCACGCGCACGCGCTGGGGTCGCCGCCACCCCTGGCTTTATGCCTCGGCGCTCCCGATTTTCGTCGGCTGGCTGGCGCTGTGGATGCCGCCCGATGCCCCCGATTCGGTTCAGCTGCTGTGGCTGCTTGGCTTTGCGACGCTGGTGCGGATGAGCGTGTCCTTGAACGAGGTGCCCTCGCTCGCGCTCGCGCCCGAAATGACCTATGACTATCATGAGCGCACCTCGATCATTGGGCTGCGCTATTTTTTCGGCTGGTTCGGCGGGCTGGCCATATTGGCGGCGGCTTACGGCATTTTCCAGCTTGCCGACCCCAAGCTCGCCACAGCCGAAGGCTTCCGCAGCTATGCCGTTGCCGGGGCGATCATCATGCTGGCCTCGGTGCTGATTTCAGCCATCGGCACGCACCGTCGCTTTGCGCGTCCGATCGATAGCGCCATGCATCAGCCGTCGCTGCGCGACATAGCGGCATGTCTGCGCTTCAAACCCTTTCTGATTCTGCTGCTCGCGGCCTTTTTTGCATTCGCCAACCAAGGAGTCACCTTCGCGCTGTCCAACTATCTGCTCGCCTATGTTTGGAAATTCGGCTGGCAGGAGCAGGTGATCTACGCCATCTCGCTGTTCTTCGCGGTGCTGCTGGCGCTGGTTGTCGCGCGCCGCGCGGGCGAACGTTATGGCAAACGTAGCGCCGCCGTGCGCTTTGCCATTGCTACCAATATCATCAGCATCGCCCCTTATGTGTTGCTGGTCGCAGGCCTGTTTCCCGAGAGCGGCACGACCGCCTCGCTGTTCGCCTATCTGCCGCTGGTGATGCTGGCGACCACCTGCGGCATAGCGGTGATGATTACCGCCGCCTCTATGATGGCCGATGTCACCACCGCGCACCGCGCCATCAGCGGCAAACAACAGGAAGGCGTGTTTTTTTCGGGCCATTTCTTCATGCAGAAATGCGTGACCGGCATCGGCATCTTCCTGTCGGGCCAGATTTTGGTGCTGGTCGGCTTTCCGGCCAAGGCCGACCCGGCGACTATTGATCCGGCGGTGGTGACGCGGCTTGCGTTGGCCTATGCCGCGATCACCATCGCGCTGGGCTTTGCCACCGCTTGGGCTCTGGCGCGCTATCCGCTTGAGGATCGGGGCCCGGCGGCAGCATTCGCTTAGGGGGGGTTGGCAAGCGGGGGCGAATCGGTCCAAAGGGTTTACGTGAACGTAAAGGGAAGGATGCGGCATGGAATTCGATCTCACCGACCGGCAGGTATATTGGCGCGACCGGGTGCGCGATTTCATCAACCGCAAGGTTCGCCCGGCGGGGCCAATCTATAAAGAGCAGGATCAGGCTGGCGAGCGCTGGAAAGTCATTCAGATCGTCGAGGATCTGAAGGCCGAGGCCAAGGCGGCGGGCATCTGGAACCTTTTCATGCCGCCGCGCAACGGCGGCCATCACCATGTCGATGAGACATACGAGTTTGAAGGCCCGGGCCTGACCAACCTGGAATATGCGCTGTGCGCCGAGGAAATGGGCCGCATCGGCTTTGCATCCGAAGTGTTCAACTGCTCGGCACCCGACACCGGCAATATGGAGGTTTTCCACCGCTACGGCACGCGCGCGCAAAAAGACAAATGGCTGACCCCGCTGATGAACGGCGAAATCCGCTCGGCCTTTCTGATGACCGAACCGGCGGTTGCCTCGTCGGATGCAACCAACATCGAGTGCCGCATCGAACGCGACGGCGATGATTATGTCATCAACGGCCGCAAATGGTGGTCGTCGGGTGTGGGGGATCCGCGCTGCAAGGTTGCCATCGTGATGGGCAAAACTGATTTTGCTGCCAAGCGCCATGCCCAGCAATCGATGGTGCTGGTGCCGATGGACACGCCGGGGGTTAAAATCCTCCGCCATCTCCCCGTCTTTGGTTATGATGACGCGCCGCACGGGCATATGGAGGTCGAGCTTAAGGACGTGCGCGTCAATGCCGAGGAAGCGATGCTGCTCGGCGAAGGGCGTGGGTTCGAAATTGCGCAGGGCCGCCTCGGGCCGGGGCGCATCCACCATTGCATGCGCACCATCGGGGTTGCCGAAGAGGCGCTCGAAAAAATGTGCAAGCGCCTCCAGTCACGCGTCGCCTTTGGCAAGACGATTGCCGAACACAGCATCTGGGAACAGCGCATCGCCCGCGCGCGCATCGACATCGAAATGACGCGCCTGCTCTGCCTCAAGGCGGCGGACATGATGGACAAGGTCGGCAACAAAAGCGCGGCCGCCGAAATTGCGATGATCAAGGTGCAGGCCCCGAACATGGCGTTGCAGATCATTGATGACGCCATTCAGGCACATGGCGGCGGCGGGGTGAGCGATGATTTTGGGCTTGCCAGCGCCTATGCGCACCAGCGCACGCTGCGGCTGGCCGATGGTCCGGATGAGGTTCACGCACGCGCCATCGCGCGCATCGAGCTTGCAAAACATGCGGAGGTCAAGGGCGCGAGCGGATTTTCGTCGGGCGACGTTGGGGTAAGCCGTTAGAATTTAACGCCGTCTGTCCTCAGCCTCTCGAAGGACCGTCCTTTTCACCTGCTAAGGTCAAGAGAAAGAACGGCCCTTCGACAAACTCAGGACAGACGGGTTTGGGAACAATAGCATTATGACCAAAGCCGCCATCCTGATTGCCCCCAACCAGCCGCTCGCCATTGAGACGGTGGTGGTCGCCGACCCCGGCCCGCACGAGGTGCGCATCCGCACCGCCGCGTGCGGGCTGTGCCACAGCGATCTGCATTTCATAGAGGGCGCCTATCCGCACCCGTTGCCTGCCATTCCCGGACACGAGGCGGCTGGAATTGTCGAAGCGGTGGGCAGCGAAGTGCGCACGGTGAAAGTCGGCGATGCGGTTGTCACCTGCCTGTCCGCCTTTTGCGGCCACTGCGAGTTTTGCGTCACCGGGCGCATGTCGCTGTGTCTGGGCGGCGACACGCGGCGGGCCGCGGGCAGTGCGCCGCGCATCACCCGCCCCGACGGCTCGCCGGTGAACCAGATGCTCAACCTCTCGGCCTTTGCTGAAATAATGCTGGTCCACGAACATGCCTGCGTCGCGGTGAACCCCGACATGCCATTGGACCGCGCCGCCGTGTTGGGATGCGCCGTGACGACCGGCGCGGGCGCGGTGTTCAATACGTGCAAAGTCACGCCCGGCGAAACCGTGGCAGTGGTCGGCTGCGGCGGGGTCGGGCTGGCGACGATCAACGCGGCGAAAATCGCCGGGGCGGGGCGCATCATCGCCGCCGATCCGGTGCCCGAAAAGCGCGCGCTCGCCCAGAAACTCGGCGCGACCGACGTCATCGATCCAATGGACGCCGATGCCGCCAAGCAGATTGTCGAGCTGACCAAGGGCGGCGTCGATCACGCTATCGAAGCTGTGGGGCGGCCAGCATCCGCCGAACTTGCGGTCAAATCGCTGCGGCGCGGCGGCACGGCGACCATCCTTGGCATGATGCCGCTCAGCGAAAAGGTTGGCCTTGGTGCCATGGACCTGCTTGGCGGCAAAAAACTTCAGGGCGCGCTGATGGGGGGCAACCGCTTCCCCGTCGATCTGCCGCGCCTTGTTGATTTCTATCTGCGCGGGCTGCTCGATCTCGACAGCATCATTGCCGAACGCATCCCGCTCGAGGCGATCAATGACGGGTTTGAAAAAATGAAACGGGGCGACAGTGCGCGCAGCGTAATCGTGTTCGCGCAATGACCATCGACGCGCAGGCTGCCTTCACCGGCACGGTCGAGCCCGAAGGGGCGGACCGGCTCGACGAAGCGCGGCTGACCGAATGGATGGCGGCCAATGTCGAGGGCTTTGTCGGCCCCATCCACCTCACCAAGTTCAAGGGCGGGCAGTCGAACCCGACCTACAAAATCGAAGCGGCATCGGGAAATTATGTCCTCCGCCGCAAACCCTTCGGCCCGCTGCTGCCCTCGGCGCATGCGGTAGACCGCGAGTTTCGCGTGCAATCGGGGGTCGGCAAACTGGGCTTTCCCGCCGCGCGCCAATATGGCCTGTGCACCGACGACAGCGTCATCGGCAGCTGGTTTTATGTGATGGCCATGGTCGACGGCCGCACCATCTGGGACGGGGCGATGCCGGGAGCCGACCCCGGCGAACGCCGCGCGGTCTATTTCGCGATGATCGATACGCTGGCGCAGCTGCACAGCATCGATATTGAGGCGGCGGGCCTCGCTGATTTTGGCAAGCCCGGCAATTATTTCGGGCGCCAGGTCGACCGCTGGACCAAGCAATACCGGCTGTCCGAAACCGAGCTGATGCCCGAAATGGAGCAGCTCATCACCTTCCTGCCCGCCACGTTGCCCGAACAAACGCGCACCAGCGTGGTCCACGGCGATTACCGCATCGACAATATGATTTTCGCGCACGGGTCGCCCGAAGTGCTGGCCGTGCTCGACTGGGAATTGTCGACCTTGGGCGATCCGCTTGCCGATTTCACCTATGTCGCGATGGCGTGGGTCACCGAAAATGGCGGGCGTTCGGGGGTGATGGATTTGGACCGCGCCGCGCTGGGCATCCCTGAACTCGACGAGGTAGTCGCGCGCTATTGTGCGGCGACGAACCGCGACAGCGTGCCCGACATGAACTGGTATTTCGCCTATAATTTCTTCCGCCTCGCCGGGATTATTCAAGGCATCAAGAAACGCGTCATCGACGGCACCGCCTCGTCGCAGCATGCCAAGGATATGTCGGCGCGGGTACAGCCTTTGGCGGCCACCGCCTGGGCCTTTGCACAGAAAGCGGGCGCATGAATTTGTTCGACATGAAGGGCCAAGTCGCCCTCATCACCGGCTCGTCGCGCGGGATTGGCAAGGCGATTGCCGAAGCGATGGCGGCGCAGGGGGCGAAAGTGGTCATTTCCAGCCGCAAGCAGGACGCCTGCGACGCGGTTGCTGCGGACATCAACGCGCGCCATGGCGACGGCACGGCCATCGCCATCGCCGCCAGCATTTCGGACAAGGCGGCGCTCGAACGGCTGGTCGCCGAAACGCAGGGCCAGTTTGGGCCGGTCACCGCGCTGGTCTGTAACGCTGCGTCCAACCCCTATTACGGCCCGTCGCTCGACATTTCGGACGATGCCTTCCGCAAGATTCTCGACAACAACATTTTGTCGAACCACTGGCTGATCCAGCTGTGCGCCCCCGACATGATCGCGGCGAAATCGGGGTCGGTGACGATCATCAGCTCGATCGGCGGGCTCAAAGGCTCGCCGATATTGGGCGCCTATTGCATTTCGAAGGCCGCCGACATGCAGCTCGCGCGCAACTATGCGCAGGAATTGGGGCGCCACAACATCCGCGTCAATTGCGTCGCGCCGGGCCTGATCCGCACCGACATGGCGCGCGCGCTATGGGAAAATCCGGAAACGCTGAAACGCTCGACGGCGGCGGCGTGTCTGGGGCGTATCGGCGAGCCGCACGAGATCGCCGGGGCGGCGGTGTTTTTGGCCTCACCCGCTGGGGCCTATACCACCGGCCAGACCATCGTCTGCGATGGCGGCGCCACTATTTCAGGAGGGGCATGATGGGTTTGCTGTCGGGCAAGGTAGCCGTGATAACCGGCGCGGGTAGCGGCATCGGCCGCGCCAGTGCGCTGCGGTTCGCCAGCGAGGGCGCGCGGCTGGTGATTGGCGACCGCGCCGAAACCATCCACGAAACCGCGCGGCTGGTGCAGGACGCGGGCGGTGAGGCTGTCGCGCAGCAAATGGACGCAGGGTCCGAACCCGATGTCGCCGCCATGGTCGCGGCGGCGCGCCAAACCTATGGCCGCATCGACATCGCCTTTGCCAATGCCGGCGTATCCGGCGGGCTGCCCGGCGTGTTCGACGAAACCCCTGAGGCTTTTGCCGAGCTCTTGCGCATCAACCTGATCGGCCCCTGGCTGATGGTCAAGCACGCGGGCAAGGCGCTGTGGGACCAAGGCGAAGGTGGTTCGATCATCCTGACCGCCAGCGTCGCGGGCATCCGCTCGGGTGCGGGGGGGCCAGCCTATTCGGCATCGAAAGCGGGCGTCATCAACCTGGCGATGGTGTCGGCGCAGCAGCTTTGCGAAACCGGCGTGCGCGTGAATGCGCTATGCCCGGGACTCACCGAAACCGGCATGACCAAGCCGACCTTCGATTATGCAAAGGCCAAGGATGTGACGCACAAATTGGGCCGCCTCAACCCGCTGCGCCGCGCCGCGCAACCCGAAGAGCTCGCCAATGTCGCGCTGTTCCTCGCCTCGGACCTCGCAAGCTATGTCAATGGGCAGGCGCTTGCGGTCGACGGCGGCCTCTCGTCCTCGCACCCGGTGACGCGCCAGCTGACGGGGCAGACGGCGGTATGAAGCACGGCCTCAATCTCGACCGATTGGCCCGCATTCCTGCTTTCCTCGCGGCCAAATATGTGGACAAGGGGCGCCTGCCGCACGCCGCCACCTTGGTCGCGCGGCATGGCGAAATTGCCCACATCAGCTGTGTGGGGGAGGCGCGCCCCGGCACCGCGCTGAAAGACGATGCCATTTTCCGCATCGCCAGCATGACCAAGCCGGTCACCAGCATCGCCATCATGATGCTGGTCGAGGAAGGGCGCATTGCCTTGTCCGACCCGCTCGTCAAATATTGCCCCGAATTTGCCGATACCGGCGTGTTCGTCGCGGGCGGCGGCGCGATTCCGTTTGTGACGCGGCGGCCGGCGCAGCCCATCCGCATCCTCGATCTGCTGCGCCATACGGCGGGGCTGACCTATGGCTTTCAGGAACGCAGTCCGGTTGATGCCGCCTATCGCATGGCAAAGATTGATGATTTCGACGCCGATTTCACGATGGACGGCTTCATCGCCAAGCTCGCCAGCCTGCCCCTGCTGTTCGATCCCGGCGCGCACTGGAATTATTCGATGGCCACCGACGTGCTCGGCGCGGTGGTCGAACGCGTCGAGGGCACAGCTTTTGCCGAGGTGCTGCAGGACCGCATCTTCGCCCCGCTTGGCATGGTAGATACCGGCTTCAAGGTGCCCGCCGACCAGCAGCACCGGCTGACCGATGCCTATCACTTCCACCCGCAGCACAAGATGGTGCCCTTTGACAGCGGCGACCGCAGCCGCTGGGCCAAGGACCGCAGCTTTCATTCGGGCGGCGGCGGCCTTGTCTCGACGCTGGCCGACTATCACCGCTTCTGCGCGATGCTGCTCGGCCGGGGCAAGCTTGGCGACACCCGCCTTATCAGCCGCAAGACGCTCGATTTGATGACGGCCAACCATCTGATGGGCGGCGGCGACTTGACGCAGCACAGCGTCGGTGCCTTTTCCGAAAGCGACAGCGCGGGTTCGGGTTTCGGCCTGGGCTTTGCCGTCACCATCGATGCCGCCCGCACCGGCGGTCTGGCCTCGAATGGCGATTTTTATTGGGGCGGGATGTTCTCGACCGGCTTTTTCGTCGATCCGGTCGAACAACTGAGCATGGTGTTCATGACCCAGCTGATGCCCTCTTCCACCTATGCCGTGCGGCGCGAGGTCAAGACGATGATCCACGCCGCGATTGATGATTGAAAACAAAGGAGCCTTTCCCGATGTCCGAAGACACCCCCATCAGCGTGACCCTGCAAAAGGACGGCGATGTCGCGCTCGTCATTGTCAGCAACCCGCCGGTCAATGCATTGAGCTGGCATGTCCGCGAAGGGCTGGAGCGCGAATTTGCTGCCGCGCTTGCCGATGATGGCGTCAAGGCGATCGTGCTGACCTGCGATGGCGCGACCTTCATCGCCGGGGCGGACATCAGCGAATTTGGCAAACCGCCGCGCGGGCCCGATTTCAACGCGGTGCTGAACAGCATCGAAATGGCGACCAAACCGGTCGTCGCCGCGATCCACGGCACGGCGCTCGGCGGCGGCCTCGAAACCGCGCTCGTGTGTCATTACCGCGTCGCCGTCCCCTCGGCGAAGCTCGGCGTGCCCGAGGTGAAGCTTGGCCTGCTCCCCGGCGCGGGCGGAACCCAGCGGTTGCCGCGCATTGTCGGCGTCGAGGCAGCCGCCACCATGACGTCACTGGGCGACCCGGTCCCAGCGCCCAAAGCCAAGGATATGGGCCTGGTCGACGCGCTCGCAGGCGAGGATTCGCTCCGCGCCGACGCCATCGCCTTTGCCCGCAGCAAAATCGCCGATGGTCCGCGCCCCTCGCGCGACCGCGCCGTGTTCGGCGATGTTGCCGTCATCGAACAATTGAAGGCCGCCAACGCCAAACGCTGGAAGGGCTTCGAAGCGCCCTACGCCAACCTCGCCTGCGTCGAGGCGGCAACGCGCCTGCCCTTTGACGAAGGGCTCGCCTTCGAACGTACCGAATTCATGAAGCTGATGTTCGGGTCGCAATCGGCGGCGCAGCGCCACATCTTCTTCGCCGAACGTCAGGCGGCCAAGATCGACGGTCTGCCCAAGGATACGCAGCTGCGCGACATCAAAAAAGTCGGCGTCATCGGCGCGGGCACAATGGGCGGCGGCATCATGATGAACTTCCTCCAGAAAGGCATCCCCGTCACCATCGTCGAAATGCAGCAGGACGCGCTCGACCGCGGGCTTGGCGTGGTGCGCAAAAATTATGACGCCAGCGCCGCCAAAGGCCGCTTCAAGCCCGAGCAAGTGGACCAGATGATGGGCCTCATCACGCCCACGCTGGGGCTGGAGGCGCTCGCCGACTGCGACCTCATCATCGAGGCGGTCTATGAAAATATGGACGTGAAGAAGGATATCTTCGGCAAACTCGACAAGATTGCCAAACCCGGCGCGATCCTCGCCTCGAACACCAGCTATCTTGACGTCAACGAAATCGCCGCGGCCACGTCGCGCTCCGGCGACGTCGTCGGCATGCATTTCTTCTCGCCTGCCAATGTCATGAAATTGCTGGAGGTGGTGCGCGGCGATGCCACCGCGCCCGACGTGCTGGCGACCGCAATGGCGATTGGCAAAAAGATCGGTAAGGTCGCGGTGGTCGCGGGCGTGTGCCACGGCTTCATCGGCAACCGCATGCTCGCCCCGCGCCAGATCGAGGCGCAGAAACTGCTCTTGGAAGGCGCAACGCCCGCGCAGGTGGACAAGGTCCACACCGAATTCGGCATGCCGATGGGACCGTTCCAGATGGCCGACCTCGCCGGCACCGATATCGGCTGGCACCGCGACCCCAACCGCATCGAAAATATCCGCGATGCGCTGTGCGCCGAAGGGCGCTGGGGCCAGAAAAAGCAGGCGGGTTTCTATGATTATGACGAGCGCCGCACGCCATCCGAAAGCCCGCGCGTCGCCGAAATCATCGAGGAATTCCGTTCAAAAGCGGGCATCACCAAACGCGAGGTAAGCGATCAGGAAATCGTCGAACGCACGCTTTATCCGATGGTCAACGAAGGCGCGCTGATTTTGGCCGAAGGCAAGGCACAGCGCGCATCGGACATCGATGTCGTGTGGATCTACGGCTACGGCTGGCCGGTCTATCGCGGCGGCCCGATGTTCTGGGCGGGGCTCGAGGGCACCGACAAAATTGCCGCGGCGCTCGAAAAGCACGGCTTCGCAGTCGCCCCGCTGCTCGCCGAGAAAGCAGCGGCGAAGGCGGGTTTCTGACGCCAAGCCGTTCGCACCAGCAATGGTCCCCGGCGAAAGCCGGGGTCCAGGGGCAGCCTTGCGCCACCCCGCGCAGGACCCCGGCCTGCGCCCGCGGAACAAGTGCAACCTACCCCACTCTGCCCCCATGCGGGACAGAGTGGCGGAACGCCGCTCGGCTCGTCGCAAAACACCCCGGCCAATAGTTAACAAAAGGTAAATTTCGCTAAAGACAGCGGGCGGTCTGCCGTAAACACAGGCATGGCCAGCCTTGCCGCCCTGCTCCTGCTTACCAGCGCGCCCGCCCCGGCGGCGACCCCGCCCGCCGCGTCGCCCCCCGCGGCCCCCGTCAGCGCCGTCGGCATCGCCCGCGCGCGCATCCTGCGCCCGGTCGCGGTCACAAACCGCGGTGAGGCGGCGACAACGGATCACGCCGCACCGATGGTCAAGCATCAGGGCCGCCGCCGCGACGGCGCACGCGTGCTGGATTGCTATTAACGACGGAAAAAATGGCGCACCCGAAGGGATTCGAACCCCTGGCCTCTGCCTTCGGAGGGCAGCGCTCTATCCAGCTGAGCTACGGGTGCTTCGCCGAAGCGCGGCCCTAGCAGCGCTTCCTTCAGGCTTCAAGCTTGCCGTGGTTCAGCCTTGGCAGCACATGCCTTGCAAACAGGTCGCATTCGGCGGCGTGGGGATAGCCTGACAGGATGAACGCCTCCATCCCCACCGCGCGATAGGCGTTGATTTTGGCGAGCACCTGGTCGGGATCGCCGACAATCGCCGCGCCGCAGCCCGATCGCGCGCGGCCGATACCGGTCCACAGATTGTCCTCGACAAAGCCGTCGCCGCCCGCTGCGCTGCGCAATTCTGCCTGGCGCTGGACGCCGAAATTGGCGGCGTCGAGGCTCTTGTTGCGGATCGCCTCGCCCGCTTCGGCGTCGAGTTTTGACAGCAGCCGGTCGGCATAGGCGCGCGCTTCGGCCTCGGTCTCGCGCACGATCACATGCGCGCGGTAACCGAATTTCAGGCTGCGCCCCTTGGCGGCGGCGCGCGCCTTCATGTCGGCGACGACTTCGGTAACCTTGTCCATGGTGTCGGGCCACATCAGATAGACGTCGGCGGCTGCGGCGGCGGCATCGCGCGCGACGGGTGACAGGCCGCCGAAATAGAGCGGCGGGCATTTGCCCGAAACCGTGGAGATGCGCGGCGGATCGAGCTTCAGCTTGTAGAATTCACCCTGATAATCAAGATGTTCGCCATTGAGCAGGATTTTGAGGATCTGCATCGCCTCAACGGTGCGCTGATAGCGCGGGCCACCGTCCAATGTCTCGCCGGGCAGGTCCGACGAGATGATGTTGACGGTCAGGCGCCCGCCCAAAATGCGGTCGAGCGTCGCGATGCGGCGGGCGAGCTGCGGTGGCCAATCCTCGCCAATCCGGACCGCCATCAGCAGGCGGATCTGCTTCACCAGCGGCGCGATGGCGGCCGCGAACACCGTGGTATCAACCCCCAACGCATAGCCCGAGGGCAACAGGATATTGTCATAGCCGCATTTGTCGGCGGTCAGCACGATGTTGCGGCAATGCTCCCAGCTCGAGGCGAGCGCGGGGTCGGGCACACCCAGAAATTCATAGTCATCATCGCACAGCGCCGAAAACCAGCTGACTTCGCACGGCGGCAAGGTGTCGGTCATGGCAGGGGTTCTCCTCTCGCAGCAACGAGCACATTATACCAGTCGGTGCGCGTCCAGCGAACCTGGGTCGCGGTTGCGGCCTCGCGGATCCGGCCGGCATTTTGCGACCCGATGATCGGTATCGGCCGCGCCGGATGCGCCATCACCCACGCAAAGGCGGCGGTGGTACGCGACACGCCTTGCGCCGCCGCGACGCGGTCAAGAGCAGCAGCGACCGCCTCTTCACGCGTGTTGGTGGGGGCCGCGATGCGCCCGCCACCAAGCGGTGACCAGGCAAGGGTCGCCATCCCCATCCGCATCGCCAGATCGAACTGCCCGTCGACCAGCGGGCCGAGGAACAGCGGCGAAAATTCGGGCTGGTTGCTGGCGAGCGGAAGGTCAAGGAAATGCGCCAGCGCTTCAATCTGCGCCGGGGTGAAATTGGACACGCCAATGGCGCCAATTTTGCCTGCTGCATGCGCCGTCTCAAGGCTGCGCGCGACCTCTTGCGGGTGGGTGAGGATGTCAGGCCGATGCACCTGCCACAGCTCGACGCGCTCGACTTGCAGCCGGGTAAGGCTGTCGTCGATGGCGCGGGTCAACCACGCCGCGCTCGAATCATAGGGCATGGGCGGCGTGATCCCGCCCTTGGTCGCCAGCACCATGCGGTCGCGCAGGCCCGGGCTGGCGGCGAAGACGCGCCCGAGTAGTGCCTCCGCCTCGCCAAAGCCCTGCTCGCCGAAGCCATAGATATCGGCTGTGTCGAACAGGGTGATGCCGGCGTCCAGCGCGGCTTCGACCAGCGCCTGCGCTGCGGCCTCGCTTTGTCCGGCAAAGCGCCACATGCCCCACGCGATGGGGGCAACGGCGGGGCCGCCGGGCCCGATCGCCACGGGTGCGGGTGCGGGCAGCAACTGGTTGGCGAGGGGCGGGAAGGTTTCGCTCACGTTGTTATCGTCCTTGTGGCTGGTTTGGCGACCTTGGTGCCGCTCGGCGGCGGTGCGGTCGAATCGCGGATGATCAGGTCATGGCCCAGCCGCTGATGCTCGACCCCGTCTTCGCCGCGCAGCAAGATGTCGGCGGCGGTGAATGCGAGCTCGCGTACCGGCTGGCGGATGGTGGTAAGGGGGGGCCACACGACGCGCGCAAGGGTGGTGTCGTCGAACCCCGCCACCGACAGGTCGTCGGGAATCGTGATCCCGCGCCGATGCGCCACCGCCAGCACCCCGGCGGCCATATCGTCATTGCTGGCGAAAATGGCCGTGGGTGGTTCGGCCAGGTCGAGCAGCGCGCGGGCGGCAGCGACGCCGCTGTCGAAATCAAACGCCCCGGGCACCACGAGAGCCGGTTCATAGGCAATGCCGGCGCGGTCGAGCGCGCGGCGATAACCAAACAGGCGTTGGTCGCTCGCCATATGCCCCGGATGGCCGATGATAAAGCCGATATGGCGATGGCCGAGGTTGATAAGGTGCGTCGTCATATCGTCCGCCGCCTGCGTGTCGTCCATGAACACCGACGAGGTCAGCGCATGGTTGGTGCCTGGCGAAATGCGGACAAAGGCGATGCCCTGTTCCTCGAGCGCTGCAAGCACCTTGGGGCAATCGGTGACGGGCGAGGATAATATGATGCCGTCGACGTGCGTTTCGGCGATTAATCCTCGCACCTTTTCGCCCACCTGCGGGTCCGCGACATCGACCGGCTGCGCCAGCAAACGAATGTCCCCGGCCTGCGCCCGCGCCCAGCACCCCTCTTGGATCTGGTGAATATAATAGGGGCTGTGATTGTCATAGAGCAGCGCGACTTGCCCCGAACGGGTGCCCGCCAGACTGCGTGCGGCGATGCTGGGGCGAAAGCCCAGCGCCTTGATTGCCGCCTCGACCCGCGCGCGCGTGTCGGCGGTGACATAGCGGTGGTTGTTGATGACGCGCGACACGGTCTTTACGGACACGCCCGCGCGTGCCGCCACGGCGCGGATGGACGCGCGTTCGTTGCCAGGGCGTGGACCAGGGCTCATGCCAGCGCCCCGGCGGCAGCGGCATGCGCGCGCCCGATGGCCAGCAGATCGGCGCACTTCGCGGCGGCGGCCCGGACGAACACCGGCGGTTTGCCAATCGGTGCGACGACGTGGCGCTCGCCCGCCGCTACCTGCGTGCCGCTATAGAAATCCAGCCAGTCGTCGGCGGGCAGATAGACATTGCGCCCCGCCGCGCCCGCGTTCACCACCGGTGCAACCAGCAGATCGCGGCCATAAAGATACTGGTCGAAGAGGTCCCAGGTCGCCCGATCATGGGGATAATGCAGGAACAGCGCGCGCATCAGCGGCAATCCGGTCGTGCCCGCCTCGGCCCCAGCCGCGCGGACATAGGGCGCGAGCGCGGCGTGCAGCCGCGTCATCAGCGCGAAATGGGCGAGCAGTTCGGCTGTTGAATCGATTTGCAGATTGTCGTCGGGCCGGTTGCCTTCATGTGTTCGCATGACCGGGGTGAAGGCGCAAAAATCGAACCAGCGGTGCAGCAGTTCCGCCGTCCGGACGATGCCGTGCAGACTGGTGTAACCGCCGCAATCGGCATGGTGCCAGGCGTTGCCGACCAGCCCGGCCGTCAATGCGCCGGTAATCGCCGTGCCGATGCCGTCGTGGCGCGAGAAATCAACGAGCTGATCGCCCGCCCAGTGCAACGGACAATGCGCGCCAACCCCGGTCCAGCCCGCGCGCATGAAAAACACCGCCTTACCGGTCATGCCCCGGCTGGCGAGCGCATCGGCGTTGACCTTCGCCCACAGCACCGGCCAGCGGTTGTGCGCCTCCAGCGGATCGGACCCGTCATGCAGGCGCAGGTCCGTGGGCAGATATTCGCCAAAATCCGCCATCCAGCCGATCAGTCCGAAGTCCAGCATTTCGCGCCCGATGATGCGTTCCGCAAACCAGGCGGCGGCGGCAGGATTGGTGAAATCGACCACGCCCGCCAGAAACTCGCCGAAATCGACGTCATAGGGCACATCGCGGTCCTGCCGCAGCGCCAGATAGCCCGCCGCTTTCGCTTCATGATAAAGCGGGCCATCGACCGCCAGATAGGGGTTGGTATAGCCCAGAAAGCCAATGCCCCCGGCCTTTAGCGCGGCAATATGTGCGGGCAGATCGGTGTAACGCCCGGGGTTCCACTGCCAATCCCAGAACAGCCGGCGGCCGAAGCTGGTCTCGCGGATGCCGCACCAATCCTCGCACCACAGGCCACTGAGCGCGGCACCAGCGGAACGGATGGCATCGAAGCGCGCAAAGCTGGCGTCGCCGGCCTTCAGTCCGACGATCGCGCCGCTAATGGCCCAGTCGGGCAGCATCGGCTGCCGCCCGAAGCGCGCCGACAGCTGCGCGACCAGCTCGGCGGGGGCGCCAAGTGTGAACTCAATGGCCTGCGGGATCGCCCAAGCCTCCAGCACATGGGCATCATCGGCGGTAAAGTCGAAGAGCTGGTAGGCGTCGCAATCGACATGCAGCGCATAGCCTTCCGACGAAAGGAAGGTCGGCTGCGGATAGTTGGTGGTCCAATAATCGCCCCCGGCCATGCCGAAATCGTCCATGATCCGTGTGATTTCCCGGGCTTTGTCGCGCCCGACGCCGGGTTCGCTGGTCCACAGCGGAAAGCGGCGGCCGCGCAGGCCCAAATAGGACATTTGTTCGCCGCAGCCCCAGATTTGCTCGTCGGCGGCGGCGGGCAAGCGTAGTTTCCAGCGATTGAGCGCGAGGCCGAGCGCGGTCACCGCCAGCCGCATGCCGTCGATGGTCAGACGGATCAGCGGCGCACTGCCAGGATCGACGGCAAATTCGATGCTGTCCTTACCGGCAGGGCGCGCGTGACGAAGGGCAAGGCTGGTTTCCGACTGGTCGGTCATCCGGAAATTGCCGTTGACCATGATGACGTCGGCGGTACCGCTGCCGACCGTCAGCGCCGGCCTGTCGGGGTGGTGCTGAAACATGGGGCGCATGCTGCCCACGGCGCGCAGTTCCAATCCCCCATCGATCCAGCAAAACTCTAGCATTGCGGAATCAGATCCCCTCGCGTTGGCGGCCGTGGACGGGTGTGACAACGATGACACAATACAGCTGAATCTGACTGACGCAAGATTGACATGCGCCACGACTTTCACCTATTCCTTGCGCCAGTTTCGCAACGAATTTCCTAACTATGCAGGAAAATCAAATAACTATAGCGAATTTCAGGAGGGACGACCCATGATCAATTTGCCTGCAACTCCCGCTCGAGCATCGCGCCACATGACAGCGATGACAGTGCGCCGCTTCGCGGCTGGTGCGTCGCTGGCCGCGCTGGCTGTCGCGACCCCGGCAATGGCACAGGTCGAAGAGATTATTGTGACCGCCAACAAGGTCGCTGAAAATGTGCAGGATGTGCCGATCGCGGTGTCCGCGGTGACCGGCGACGCGCTGGAGGCAGCAGGCACGACCAGTCTGGAAAATATCGGCGATCTCGTTCCGTCGGTCACCTTCCGCAAGGGCACGACCAGCGCCAACAGCGCCATCTTCCTGCGCGGCGTCGGCACCATCACCTTCTCGATTGCGGCTGAACCCAGCGTTTCAACCGTGGTCGACGGCATTGTGCTGTCGCGTTCGGGGCAGGCCTTTTCGGACCTGGTTGATATCGACCGCATCGAAGTGTTGCGCGGACCGCAAGGCACGCTGTTTGGCAAGAACGCCTCGGCCGGTCTGGTCAGCATCATCTCCAAAGGTGGCAGCGACACATTCGAGGGCGAGGCTAATCTGGGCGCTTATGAAGGCGGCGAATATCGTGGCCGCCTGACCGTCGCGGGGCCGCTTGCCGAGAATCTGACCGCGCGGGTCACCGGCTTTTACGGCAGCTTCAAGGGCCACATCACCAATGTATTCACGGGTGAGGACGTCAATGGCTATGAACGTTATGGCGCGCGCGCGATCGTCGACTGGGAAGGCGACGGGGCGAAGCTGCGGCTGATTGCCGACGGTTTCCGCGCCAATGATGATTGCTGCGCCGAAATCACCGGGGTGACGCGCGGTGCGGTGCTCAACCGCGAGCTGAACCTGCCCGGCCTCAACATTGCCAGCGGCATTTTCCGCGGCGAGAATGAGCGTTTCGTCAATCATAACCTCACCACCCGCACGCAGGACCGCCAGTGGAGCCTGACCGCGCAGGGGGATTTCGACGTGTTCGAAAGCCACACTTTCACGCTGATCGGTGGCTATCGCAACTGGCGTAACGTCGAGTTTCGCGAAGGCGACTTCCTGCCGCGCGCGATTGTCGGCACCGCACAGCTGCACGACCATGGCTCGGTCGAAACCGACCAATATAGCGTTGAAGCACGGCTCGCCTCGGATCAGGCGCTGCCCTTCCGCTATCAGGTTGGCGCCTTCTATTGGCGTTCGGACAATAACCAGAAGTTCCGCCGCGACGACATCACCTGCGCCACCTCGACCCTGCCGGTTGATCCCGTCACCGGCGCGACGCCGTGCAACCTCAACGACACGGTCAACACGCTGTTCCCGACCGCCATATCGAACAGCGACGTCGAAGTGCGCAACTTTGCGCTCTTTGGTCAGTTCACGCTCGACATCACCGAGCGGCTGAGCGTGACGGGCGGACTGCGCTGGACCAAGGACGAGCTGGACTTTGTCCACACCCGCGCGCCCGGTTTCAACCGGGTCACCGGCGCACCGGCGACGGGGCCTGGCATTTCGGGTGTTGGTGCAGGCGGCGCCATCGCCAGCGGCGGCAACGGCACCAACGTCTCGGCAGGCAGCTCGAGCAATGACAATTTCTCGGGCAAGGCCGTGGTGCAATATGAAGTTGCCGACGACGTCAACACCTATGTCAGCTACACCCGCGGCTACAAGGGCCCGGCCTTCAACGTCTTCTTCAACCACACCGCGCCCAACAACGCGGTACCGATTGATGAAGAAACTTCGGATGCCTACGAATTCGGCATCAAGTCGCGGCTGGCCGACAACCGCGTCCAGCTGAACCTCGCTGTGTTCCGTGCAGATTATAAGGGGTTCCAGGCGAACAACTTTGTGCTGCTGAACGGCGCCGTAATCACCAACCTGACCAATGCCGGCTCGGTACGGACCGAAGGTTTCGAACTCGACGGCTTGTTCAA
The DNA here is from genome assembly GCF_057220455.1 of Sphingopyxis sp. sgz302558. Classification (NCBI taxonomy): domain Bacteria; kingdom Pseudomonadati; phylum Pseudomonadota; class Alphaproteobacteria; order Sphingomonadales; family Sphingopyxidaceae; genus Sphingopyxis; species Sphingopyxis sp. sgz302558. The sequence goes on from NZ_JBXPUZ010000001.1 coordinate 559,338, forward strand.
TGCTGCCGATGGGCTGGATTTCAACGCCAGCGTCGCCTTTGCCGATGCCAAGGTGCGGCGCTTCAACCCCAATCCGCTGACCAACGCGCCCAGCGCGATCAACGGCACGCGCCTTCCGCTCGCGCCGAAGTGGAGCCTGACGATGGGCGCCAATTATGAAGCGAGCCTCGAAGGTCTGGGCATCGGCGCGATGGTCTATGCCAATACCAGCTTCAATTACACCGGCGATCAATTCTCCGATCTGGGCAATGCCGGGCCGATTGACAGCTATGGCATCTGGAATGCCTCGCTCGGCTTTTCCGATCCCGACGACAAATATCGCCTGACCTTCCACCTGCGGAACATCACCGACAACAGCTATGTCCTGCTCAACACCACGGCGGGCCAGCGGCTTCACATTCCGCGCGACGCTGATCGCTACGCCGGCGTGACGCTTCGCGTTGGCTTTGGCGGAAACTGAAGCCCTCGGGATTGCAATGGGGCCGTCGGAGCAATCCGGCGGCCCTTTGCTTGCCCGCTGCTATGCAGCGATGATAGGAGGTTGAGGCCGTGAAGATTCTCACCCCGCAACTGCGCTGGACGCTGTTCGGCATCCTGTGCATCGCGGGAATCTTCAACGCGATGGACCGGCCCATCATCGCCATATTAAAGCCTGACATGTCGGCGGATTTTGGCTGGGATGACAAGGATTTTGGCGACCTTGCCTTTTACACGCAGGTGGCCGCCGCGGTATCCTTTCTGTTCACCGGCTGGCTCGTCGACCGGCTCGGCGTCCGGCGATCGATGGTTGCCGGCGTGACGGCGTGGAGCTTCGCGGCGATGGCGCACGGCTGGGCCACCACCATGGCGCATGTCATCACCGCGCGGGTCGGCCTGGGGGCCACCGAGGCGGTGCAGACGCCGCTGACCATAAAAACCGTTGCAACGCTGTTTGAGCCCGACAAGCGCAGCTTTGCCTTTGGCGTCGGCACGGCGATTGCCAGCATCGGTACCATTGCGCTGCCCTTCTTCATTCCCCCCTTGGCGGACGCCTTTGGCTGGCGCGGCGCGCTGATTTTTGGCGGTGTCGGCGGCTTGCTGGCGCTGGTGGCGTGGTTGCTGCTGGCGCGCGGGATAAAGTTCAATGACGCCGCCGAAGACGAAACGCTCGACTATAACGACGACGCGGCGCCCTATGGCCCGGTGCTGCGCGAGCGGCGGACATGGGCGATCTGTATCGCCAAGGCAATTTCTGACGCGACCTGGTGGTTCATCAACTTCTGGCTCGCCGACTATTATCGCAAGGCCTATGGCCTGACGACCGAGCAGTTGGCGGTTCCGCTGGCAATCGCTTTTGCCGGGTCCGCGCTGGGCGCGCTGGCGGCGGGGTGGGTGTCGACGCGGCTGCTTGAGCGCGGGTGGAGCGTCAATCGGGTGCGCAAATCGGTGATGCTGGCATCGGCGCTGCTGGTGCTGCCGCTGCCACTGGTGCTCCAGATCAACGCCTTCTGGCCCGTGGCAATCATGATGGGCGTGGTGATGGCCGGTCATCAGGGTTTTTCCCTGTCGATATTCTCGACCATCACGGACGTTGTCCCGCGTGCCAAGGTTGGCCGTGTGACGGCGTTCGGGGCGTTCTGCGGCAATATGGGCGGCGCAGGCATCGTCAAGCTGACTGGGATTTTGGTTGCGGGCGGCTACGGGTTTATGCCCCTGTTCCTGTTTGCGGCGGTGTCCTATCTCCTCGCGCTCGGATGGCTGCACCTGCTGCTGCCCGAAATCCGCCGCGATCGCGGTGCACAGCCAGCTTTCTAAGCCATGGCCAAGCTGCCCCCTCCTGCCATTCCGCCAGTTGCCGATCTCTACGGCGATCTGTTGCTTGTCGAAACAGGCCCACAGCCACTCCGCATCGCCGATTATTGGCCGGGGGTAGCGGTGGTGGCGGCAGCGGCGCTGGCGGCGGCATGGCTTGCCGATCATTATGCCGTGCCGCTGGTGCTGATGGGTCTCCTCATCGGCCTTGCGCTCAGCTTTGTGTCGCAGGACCGGCGCACGCACGCCGGACTCGACCTGATGTCGCAAACCGCGCTGCGCTGGGGCATTGTGCTGCTGGGCGCGCGCATCACGCTCGACCAATTTGCCGCACTGGGTTTTGCACCTTTTGCCGCACTGGCGGGCATCATGTTGCTTGTGATCATCGTGACGATCGCCAGCGCGCCGCTGTTCGGCCAGAGCAAGCCTGCCGCCTTGTTGGCGGGCGGCGCAACGGCGATTTGCGGGGCGTCGGCTGCGCTCGCCCTCTATAGCCTCATCGGCAAACAGGCCGTCGACCAGTCGCGCTTTACGCTGACGCTGGTGGGCATCACCGTCGCCAGCGCGCTCGCCATGTCGCTCTACCCGGTGCTCGCCGTGCAGTTGGGGCTGACCGATGCCCAGGCAGGCTTCTTGATCGGCGCGTCGATCCACGATGTGGCGCAAGCAATTGGTGGCGGCTTTTCGGTGTCGGCGCAGGCGGGCGAGACAGCGACGATCGTCAAGCTGACCCGCGTTGCCCTGCTTGCGCCTATGCTCATGCTCGCGGCGCTGTGGCTGGCGCGGCAAGGCGAAGGCGTGGCGTCACGGGGCCGCGTGTCGCTCAAGCTCCCCTGGTTCATTCTTGCCTTCCTGGGCGTGGTGGTGGCGGGCAGCTTTGCCGAAATCCCGGCGCCGGTGCGCGACGGCGCGGCAACAGGGGCGCAGGCGCTGCTGCTGCTGGCCATCGTGGCAACCGCAATGAAAGCGCAGCTGCAATTGCTGCTTGGCCAGGGCTGGCGCCCCTTTGCGCCGGTGGCGGTGGCCACGCTGACCAGTTTCACCGCTGCGCTCGGCGCGGCTCTGGCACTCTGACATGGCGCCGCACTATGACCTGGCCGTCATCGGCGGCGGCATCAACGGCGCGGGGATCGCGCGCGATGCCGCTGGGCGCGGCGTATCGGTCGCGCTGATCGAACGCGGCGATCTGGCGCAGGGCACCTCGTCGGCTTCGACCAAGCTGATCCACGGGGGGCTTCGTTACCTCGAACATTATGAATTCGCTCTGGTGCGCGAATCGCTGGTGGAACGTGAGCGGCTTTGGGGCATCGCGCCGCATATCATCTGGCCGCTGCGCTTCGTGCTGCCGCATGTGCCGGGGATCCGGCCGCGCTGGTTGGTTCGGCTGGGCCTGTTCATCTATGACCATCTTGGCGGGCGCAAACGGCTGCCTGCCGCGCGCAGCCTTGACCTGACGCACGATCCGCTGGGCGCTGCACTACAATCGCGGTTTCGCAACGGCTTTGAATATAGCGACTGCTGGGTCGATGACGCGCGGCTGGTGGTGCTCAACGCGCGCGATGCGGAAAATCGCGGTGCAACCATCCTGCCGCGTCACGACGTCATCGGGCTGGAAAGAACTGGCGACCATTGGCAGGTGACGATGCAGCGCCCCGATGGCAGCCAGCACCAGGTGACGGCCTCGGTGTTGGTCAACGCCGCTGGTCCCGCAGTCGCGCAATTGCTCGATGCCCAGACGCTTGTCCACAAAACGCAGGCCCGGCTGGTACGCGGCTCGCACATTGTTGTGCCGCGCAAATATCAGGATGAACGCGCGCTCTTCTGTCAGAACCGCGATGGCCGGATATTCTTTGCCATCCCCTATGAGCGCGATTTCACGCTGATCGGCACCACCGATGCCGATCATCATGGGCCGATCACCGATGCGCGCGCCAGCGCCGAGGAGATCGCCTACCTGTGTGAAAGCGCCAGCGAATATTTCAGCGAGCCGGTGACTCCCGACCAGATTGTCTGGAGTTATGCCGGAATCCGGCCGTTGATCGACGATGGATCGGGGCGGCCCGAAGCCGCGACGCGCGGCTATCGGTTCGAAATCGATCGGGGACGGGGCGCCGAAGCGCCAATCCTGTCGATATTCGGGGGCAAAATCACGACCTATCGTCACCTGGCGGAAAGCGCGGTGGCCGAATTGGCGGCCTTTCTACCTGCGCTTGCCGGGCCGGGCTGGACCGGCGATGTGCCGTTGCCGGGCGGTGAATGCGGCATCGACGGCGTGGCGTCAGCAAAAGCGGCGCTCACCGCCCGCTATCCCTGGCTGACGGATGGCGAGGTCGAGCGGCTGTTCCACAGCTATGGCATGGAATGCGAGCATTTTCTGGGGGGCGCAAATCAGCGCGCCGACCTGGGCATCGATTTCGGTCATAACCTGAGCGAAGCCGAAGTCCGTTTTCTGGTGACGCGCGAGTGGGCGCAGAGTGCCGATGACATATTGTGGCGACGCACCAAATTGGGGTTGCACTTCAGCCCGGCGGAAACCGCAGAGCTTGCTGCCTTTGTGGCTGCGTCGATCAGTTCGAGCCCGTCGCCCAGCTGACGGTCAATTGGGTTGATCGGCGCGGAATGTCGAGTTTGGCCTCGCTAAACGTCGCTTTTTCATTGGGCGGTAAGGTCCGCACCGGGGGCTTGATCGTCCAGCTATAGACGATGGTGCCCTGCGCATCGCGCAGCTCGGCCAATATGGGCGGAACGCGCTGTTCGCGGTCGGTGGGGTTGATGATGGTCCCGCTGGCCGCGAAATAGATGGTCCCGTCGGCCAGCTCGCGATAATCCTGCGCCTCGGGCAACTCGATAACCAGATCGGGCTCACTGGCGAGGCCGGGGATCAACCCTTGCGCCCAACCAGGCAAACCGAACCAGTAAAGCGCCGCGGTTGCCGCGATCATCAGTGTTGCCGCTACTGCCGCAATGATGGTCAGGCGGCGCGCCGGATTCCGGCGCGGGCGGCGAAAGGGCAGCGGATCGGGCTCGGTCGGTGCCTCGGGCGACGGCGCGGCGTTAGCTGCCGCGGCGGCAAAGGCCCCCGGCGGCGGCACGTCAGCCCTGCCGTCATCGCCGGCGGCTTCGGCAACCGCTTCGGGTGGCATGGCCGGAATGGTCCAGCCGGAAACGGGCTTGACCGGCTGCGGCTCGACCGGTCTTGCGACGTCCGGCGGCGTTTCCGGTTCAGGCGATGGCGCGGGCGGCGGTGGGGGTGGTTCCTTCGCCGCAACCGTTTCTGGCGCGGTTGTTGGGGCGGGTGGCTGGAACCAGCTGTGGCGGCAATTGGCGCAGCGCACCGTGCGCCCCGCCGCGCCGATTGCCGTATCGGGGACCACATAGCGGGTGTGACAAGACGGGCAGGCAAGGATCATGATCGGTCTCTAAGCCGTTCGCGGCGAATCTGGCAAGCGGCGCGGGAATTTGGCAGTGGATTGTTCGATGCTCGGCGCTTTACCTTGCCCCCTTTGCTGTGCAACAGCCGCAGCGATGTTGACCGTAGGGCCCTCATTTGCCGACGCTGCCATCTACGGCGTCGGAGCGAACCGATGAACGTACCGCCGCGCATCCGCGGCGGCGGCGCTATGGTCGAATTTGACCATGTTGGCCTGCGCTATGGCCCCGATGCCGAAGTGCTGGCCGATATCAGCTTTGTGCTGCAACCCGGCAGCTTCTATTTCCTGACCGGCGCATCGGGCGCGGGCAAAACCAGCTTGCTCAAGCTGCTCTATCTGGCGCAGCGGCCCAGCCGCGGTATCGTCCGGCTGATGGGCGAAGATGTGGTGGCGTTGCCGCGCGAACGGCTGCCCGGCTTTCGGCGCCGGATTGGCGTGGTGTTTCAGGACTTTCGCCTGTTGCCGCACCTGTCAGCGCGCGATAATATCGCCTTGCCGCTGCGCATTGCGGGGGTTGAGGAAGATGATCTGGCGGGGCCGGTCGGCGAAATGTTGCGGTGGATCGGGCTCAGCGAGCGCGCGCATGCTCTGCCTGCAACCCTCTCGGGCGGTGAGCAGCAGCGCGTTGCCATTGCGCGTGCGGTCATCGCCCGGCCGCAGCTGCTGATTGCCGACGAACCCACGGGCAACGTCGACCCTGAGATGGCGATGCGTCTGCTTGGCCTGTTCGAGGCATTGAACCGGTTGGGCACAACGGTGGTGGTTGCAACCCACGACATCCACTTGATCAGCAAGATCGACAACGCGCAGATGATGCGGCTGGAAAAGGGCCGCCTGTCCGACCCCACCGGCGCGTTGCGCTATCCCCCGGCGAACAAGGCGTGACGGGGCAGCCGGCATGATCATCCCGCGCGTCCCGCCGCAGCACCGCGCCATGTTGGCGCAAAGCCGGATGAGCGGGCCGACGCCGTGGGTGCTGGCCTTGCTGATGTTGCTGACGCTGCTTTCCGCCGCCGCCGGGCTGTCGCTGGCGCGCGCGGCCAATGGCATCGGGGGCGCGATTGCGGGGCGGGTGACCGTGCAGGTCGTCACCGCCAACCCCGAGCAGCGCAGCATCGAGGCCGGACGAATTCGCCGCGCGGCGGCCGCCGAACCCTATGTCAGCGCTGTTCGCGCCGTGCCGCGCGACGAAGTGATTGCCAGCATGGGCCGCTGGTTGGGGAGCGCCGGCGGCGAAAGCGATCCGGTTATTGCTTCGCTGCCGCTTCCGGAGCTGATTGACATTGATCTGGTGGCAGGCAGCGGCGCGGCGCAGCAAGCGCGGCTGGCGGCATTGGTGGCGCGCGCATCCCCCGGCGCACGGGTTACGCCGCACGCCGACTGGCTCGGCCCCGTGGCGCGTACGATCCGTACCCTGGCCTGGCTAGCCGGAGCGCTGGTCGTGCTGATGGCGCTGGCCAGCGCAGCGGTGGTCATCATGACCGCCCGTGCGGCGCTCGGCAGTCATTTTGCTACCATTGAGATGCTGCACCTGATTGGCGCGACTGACCCGCAGATTTGCCGCCTGTTCCAGCGGCGCATTGCAATCGACTGCGCGCAAGGCATTTTGCTGGGCGCGCTGGTTGCGGCGCTGCTGATCGGGCTGTTTTCCTGGCAGTTTGCCGGGGTTTCCGCTGGACTCGGTGCCAGCGCTGCCATCGGCGCGGGCGGGTGGATTTTCTTGGCAATGTTGCCACTCCTCGCTATCGCGCTGGCGGCGTTAACGGCACGGGTCACCCTGCTGCGCGCCCTGACTATGATGCTATGATCCAGCGGTTGCTCTCTCTCCTCATTCTCGGCTGGGTGCTGGGCTTTGCTTGGTTCGCCCTGTTGATGCCCATGCCCGCGGCTCCGCAAAAGACCGACGCCATCGTGGTACTCACTGGCGGGCCGGGGCGGATCGACCGGGCGCTGGAACGGCTGGAGGCGGGTGATGCCAAACGGCTGCTGATCAGCGGGGTCGACCGCGACGTCAAACCGCACGAACTGGCGCTGCAATATGGACGGCCGCGCCGCTTGTTCGATTGCTGCGTGGCGCTGGGATTCGAAGCGACCGATACGCGCACCAACGCCGCCGAGGTGGCGGGCTGGGTTGCGCGGCGCAACTATAAGAGCATCCGACTGATCACCACCGACTGGCATATGCGCCGCGCCCATTATGAAATTGGCCGCCTGCTTGATCCCGAAACGACGGTGGTGACCGACGCGGTGCGCAGCCAGCCTGATTTGTGGACGCTGGTGCGCGAATATCACAAGTTTCTGCTGGGCTTGGCCGGCGGGCTGATTGGCGTATGAGCTATGCCATCGCGGTGATGCGTTCGGCCCTGTTCTGGCTGGGCTTTGTGCTGTGCAGCAGCACCAATTCGATTGCCGCCGTGCTTGCCATGCCCTTTTCACGCCGTGCGGTGGTCGCCTGCGTACGCGGCTGGTCGCGCTGGCACCGCTGGCTGTGCCATTTCGTACTGGGGCAACGTATCGTGGTCGAAGGCGAAATGCCCGATGGCCCCTATCTCTATGTCTTCAAACATGAATCGGCGTTCGAGACGATCGAGCAACCGCTGCTGTTCAAGCATCCCGCGGTGTTTGCCAAGGAACAGTTACTCAATGTCCCGGTCTGGGGACAGGCGGCGCGCTTCTATGGCCTTATCCCCGTCGACCGTGACGGCGGGTCAAGGGCGATGCGCGCCATTTTGGCGGCGGCGCGCGCTGCGCTGGATGAAGGCCGTCCGCTGGTGCTGTTCGCCGAAGGCACCCGCGTGCCGCGCGGCACGGCCCCGCCGCTGCGCGCCGGCTTTGCAGGGATCTATCGCATGCTGGGCGTGCCCGTCATCCCGGTGGCGGTTGATAGCGGTGACGCCAATCCGCCGCGCCAGTGGGTCAAATATCCCAAAACCATCACCTATAGAGTTGGCGAAATGATCGCGCCCGGGCTGCCGCGCGAGGTGGCCGAGGAGCGGGTTCGCACCGCGATCAACGCGCTCAATCCGCCGGAAGCGCTGTTGGATTCGTTTCAGCGGGTGAATTAATGCTTCCGCCCGAAATCGGGCGCCGGGTCATCCTGGCCTTCGGCGATAATCGAGCGGCGGATGGCGCGGGTGCGGGTGAACCAGTCTTCGAGCAGCGCGCCGTCGCCGCGCCGGATTGCGGCCTGCAACGCGGTCAGATCTTCGTTAAAGCGTTGCAACATGGTGAGCACCGCGTCGCGGTTGGCGAGGAACACATCGCGCCACATCACCGGATTGCTGGCAGCGATGCGGGTGAAATCGCGGAAACCGCCCGCGCTATATTTGATGACCTCGCTCTCGGTCACTTCCTCCAGCTCGCTCGCCGTGCCGACAATGGTGTAGGCGATAAGGTGCGGCAAATGGCTGGTCACCGCGAGCACCAGATCGTGGTGCGCGGCGTCCATCACCTCGACGCGCGCGCCGAGCGCGGTCCATAGCGCGTCAACGCGCGCGACGGCTTGGGCGGGGGTACCGCCGGCCGGGGTCAGAATGCACCAGCGCCCGGCGAACAAAGTCGCGAACCCGGCTTCAGGCCCGCTATTCTCGGTGCCTGCAACCGGATGCGCAGGGACAATGGCGTGCAGCGGCAGCGCGGCGGCGAGCGCGGCGGCGACGTCGGCCTTCGACGATCCGGCGTCGCTGACCACGCAGTCGGGGGCCAGCGCCGGAGCAATGGCGGCGGCGACGTCGGTCATGCGTCCGACAGGCACGGCCAGGATGACCAGATCAGCCCCCGCCACCGCTGCCGCCGAACTGTCCATGACGTCATGGCAAAAGCCAAGGTCGCGCGCCGCCGCATTGTTCGCAGGATCGGCGTCAAAGCCGGTGACGCGGATCTGCGGCAGACAGGCGCGAAGTGCGCGCGCGATCGATGATCCGATCAGCCCCAGCCCAATGATGGCGACATGTTGAAACGGCGCGGTCATCCGGGCCTAGCCCGCGTCCACTAGCGCGCGGATGGCGGCGGCGACGCCGCGCGTTTCCTCCTCGGTGCCGATGGTGATGCGAAGCCCGTGGGGCAGGCCCTGACCGGGCAGCCAGCGGACAATATAGCCCGCCTCCATCAGCCCCCTATAGACAGTCTCGGCACTGACCGCGCCTTCGAACAGCACCAGCAGAAAATTGCACGCCGACGGAATCACGCGCAGCCCGTGATTGCCCAGAGCCGCCAACTCGCCCGCCAGCCATTCGCGCCAGATGCGGTTGTGGTCACGGCTGAATTTCACGAAATCATCGTCGTTGATGGCGGCGATGGCCGCCTTTTGTCCGCAAGTGGTCACGTTGAATGGCGCGCGGATGCGATGCAACGCGGCGATCACCTCGGCGCTGGCATAGCCCCAGCCGATGCGCTCGGCGGCAAGGCCGTGGATTTTGGAAAAGGTGCGGGTGATGAAGACATTGGGTGCGCTGGCGGCAAGCGCCAACCCATGATCATCCTCATCCTCCTCAAGATATTCGGCATAGGCTTGATCGAGAACAAACAGCACATCGGCGGGCAGCCCCGCGTGCAGCCTTGCAATTTCGGCGCGGCTGGCCAGCGTGCCGGTGGGGTTGTTGGGATTGGCGAGGAAGACGACGCGGGTCTTCGGCGTGACAGCGGCGAGCAGCGCGTCGACATCGGTTGCATAATCCTGGTCGGGCGCAATCACCGGCGTCGCGCCGACCCGCCGTGCGGCGATATCATAGACGGCAAATCCGTAGCGCACATAGACCACCTCGTCGCCCGGCCCGGCAAAGGCGCTGGCCGCCAAGTGCAGCAGCTCGTCCGAACCGGTGCCATAGATGATGCGCGCGGGATCAAGCTCATATTTGGCGGCAATCGCCCCGCGCAGCTCGGCCGCGCCGGGATCGGGATAGCGGGCCAGATCCTCAGCCGCCGCTGCAAAGGCCGCGCGCGCCGCAGCGCCGGTACCAAGCGGGTTTTCGTTGGCGCTCAGTTTGGCGAGCGGCCGCCCGTCGTCGTCCTTGGCTTTGCCGGGCACATAGGGGGCAATGCCCATGATCCAGGGCTTGGGGACGGGCGCGGTGAGGGTGTCGGTCATGCGAGGGGCGTTAGAGCAAGCGTTGCGCTGCTGTCCAGCGGCGCATTGACACCCTCGCCGCTGCCACCTAGCCCCGCCGCCTATGGCCACGACCATCCGCCAGCTTGAACACCATCATCTCGTGCTGCCCCAGCCATTGCGGCTCGATGGCGGGGCAGAGCTTGCGGGTGTGGTGGTCGCCTATCAGGCCTATGGCACGCTCAATGCCGCACGCGACAATGCGATTTTGCTCTGCCATGCGCTGACGATGGACCAATATGTCGCCAGCCCGCACCCGGTCACGGGCAAGCCGGGGTGGTGGGACCGGGTTGTCGGGCCGGGGCTGACCATCGATACCGACCGTTACTATGTCATCTGCGCCAATGTGCTGGGCAGCTGCATGGGGTCGACCGGCCCCGCCAGCATCGATCCGGCGACCGGTGCGCCCTATGCGATGCGGCTTCCCGTGGTCACCATCGCCGACATGGTACGCGCGCAAATGGCTTTGCTCGATGGCTTGGGGATAGAGCGGCTGCACGCGGTGATCGGCGGGTCGATGGGCGGGATGCAGGCGCTGTGCCTCGCGGCGCATTACCCGGACCGGGTGGGCCGCGCGCTGATCATTGCGTCGGCAGCACGGCACTCGGCCCAGAATATCGCCTTTCACGAGGTCGGGCGGCAGGCGATCATGGCCGACCCCGATTGGCAGGGCGGCGATTATTACGCCAGTGGGCGGGTGCCGACCAAGGGCCTCGCCGTGGCGCGGATGGCGGCGCACATCACCTATTTGTCCGAGGCCGGCTTGACCGAGAAGTTCGGGCGCAACCTGCAGGATCGTGACGTCAAGACGTTTGGCTTTGACGCTGATTTTCAAGTGGAATCCTATTTGCGGCATCAGGGGATCAGCTTCGTCGATCGCTTCGATGCCAACAGCTATCTCTATATCACCCGCGCAATGGATTATTTCGATCTCGCCGAGCCGCATGGCGGGCGATTGGCCGAGGCCTTTCGCGGTTCGCCGGTGCGCTTTGGCCTGATCAGCTTTGATTCCGACTGGCTCTATCCGACGGCCGAATCGCGCCGGATTGTCCAGGCGCTGCACGCAGCCGGAGCGCAAGCGAGCTTTGTCGAATTGTCCTCGCCCTTTGGCCATGATGCCTTTCTGCTCGATTCGCCCGAGCTATGGGCGCTGATTGGCGGCTTCATCGGGGCGGTGCGGTGAACGGCGCCGGACTGAGATCCGATCTGGCGCTGATTGCGGCGCAGGTGCCGGCTGGCGCGCGCGTGCTCGATGTTGGCTGCGGTGACGGCGCGTTGCTGGCGGCGCTGCGCGACGGGCGCGGGGCCGATGCGCGCGGGCTGGAAATTGATGCGGCCAATGTGGCGGCGGCCATGGCCCAGGGTCTGGCCGTGGTGCAGGGTGATGCCGATCGCGATCTGGCCGACTATCCCGACGACAGTTTCGATATCGCGATACTCAGCCAGACGCTGCAAACGACGCACCGCCCGGACATGGTGGTCGGCGAACTGCTGCGCATTGCGCCGCGCGCCTTTGTCAGCTTTCCAAATTTCGCGCATTGGCGGGTGCGATTGTCGCTGCTGTGGCACGGGCGGATGCCGGTGACGCGCGAATTGCCGGTCAGCTGGTATGAAACGCCCAACATCCACCATCTGACGGTGCGCGATTTCAAGGGTTTCGCTGAAGAACGGCGGCTGGTGGTCGATGGGGCCTGGTATCTGGCGGGCGGTGTGCCGATCCGTACAGCAGGGGCCAATTGGCGTGCCGAACAAGCGGTGTTCGGGCTGCGGCGGGGTTAGTCGCGTTGGCGCAGGCCTTCGGCGATTAACCGGTTTGCAGAGGCGGCGATCGTGCTGACCGGGGCGCTGGTGTCCCACACCCCATAGCGCAGCCCCAGAAAAACGTTCATGCCCATCAGGGCCCAGGCCTCGACCTCGCCGACATTGGCGCGCAGTTCGCCAGCATCGGCCCCTTTGCGCAGCCGCTCTACAATCCGGCGTGCCGTTGATTCATAATGGGCGCGAAAGCTGGCCGGATCGACAAATTCGGCTTCGTCGATGATGCGATAGATCTCGGTATGCTCGCGCGCGAAATCGAGGAAGGCGGCGAGCGCCGCGCCTTCGCCAGCGAGCGTGCCGCGGGCCGCTGCCAGCGCTGGGCCGACATGGTCGCGCACCCGTCCTGACATGTCCGCCACAAGTGCGCGGAAGATTGCGTCCTTGGAATCGAAATAGGTGTAAAAACTGCCGAGCGCCGTGCCGGCACGGCGGGTGATGCCGCTGATGGAGGCGTCGTGAAAGCCGCGCTCGCCAAATTCGACCGCAGCGGCATCGAGCAGTTTGCGCAGCGTGCGCTGGCCACGGTCGGTCCGCGGCGCCTTGATACCCGCAGCTTTTGCCGCCGCTTCTGCGCTGGTGGCCATCGCCTTCTCCCTGCCCCTGATCCCTCGTTGTGCGCCACTTGCCAAAAAAAACGAGCCCCGCGCAACAGTAAAGTTGAAAGTCGGTTCAACTTTCATTATGGCGCAAATCAGACCGGCGATGCAACGCTGACGATTTGGCTCAGGGGAGAGTGACGATGACTGATTTTGCGCGTGTTTCGAAGGCTATGCTGCTGGCGGCAGCGGCATCCGGCGCGTTTTTCGTGGCACTGCCTGTTGCCGCACAGGACGAGGTGGCGGCCAGCGAGGAAGAAAGCGGCGAAATCATCGTCACCGCGCGTCGCCGCGATGAGCGGCTGATCGATGTTCCGATCGCCGTGACGGCGATCAGCGGTGAGGCGCTCGAGGCGCGCGGTGCACTCGACCTCACCGACGTGCAATCGGTCGCGCCCAACGTGACCCTCGAAACCAGTCGCGGCACCAATTCGACGCTGTCGGCCTTCATCCGCGGCATCGGCCAGCAGGACCCCGTATCGGGCTTCGAACAGGGCGTCGGCATCTATCTTGATGACGTATATTTGAACCGGCCGCAGGCTGCCGTGCTCGACATTTATGACGTGGAGCGCATCGAGGTGCTGCGCGGACCGCAGGGCACGCTCTATGGCCGCAACACTATCGGCGGCGCGGTCAAATATGTCACCCGCCGCCTGCCCGATGCGCCCGAGCTTAAGCTGCGCGGCACTTTCGGTACCTTCAAGCAGGCCGATTTGATCATCAGCGCCAGCGCGCCGATTGGCGATGTGGTGCGTATCGGCGCGTCGGGCGCGCGGCTGTCGCGTGGCGGTTTTGGCGACAATCCGACCACAGGGCTCGAGAATTACAACAAAGATGTCTGGGCCGGGCGCGGCACGATCGAGCTCGGCGGTTATGGCGCGCCGGTACTGATCCGCATTTCAGGCGACTATACCCGCGACAAATCAAACCCGCGCGGCGGCCACCGGCTGATCCCATCGCAATTCACCGCCGCGCCGGTGCTGGACGATGTGTTTGATTCGCGCGGCGCGCTCAACAGCCCGGTGCAGGATGTCGAGGCCTATGGTATCGCCTTCAATGTCACCGCCGAGCTCAGCGACAATCTGACGCTGCGCTCGATCAGCGCCTGGCGCGAGGACGACAGCGCTTCGCCGATTGATTTCGATGCGCTGCCGACGGTCGATCTCGACGTGCCCGCGCTCTATAGCAACAGCCAGATCAGTCAGGAATTTCAGCTGCTGCTCGATGCCGGGCGTTTGAACGGCATGGTCGGTTTCTATTATCTGTCGGCGCAGGCCGACACAGCGTTCGACGTGCGGCTGTTCTCGACCGTGGCGGGGCTGACCGCCTTCACCAACGCGCAGGTCGATACCGAAACCTATGCCGTGTTCGGCGACTTCACCTTTGATTTCACCGAGCAGCTCAGCCTGTCACTGGGCGGGCGCTACACGTGGGACGAGCGTGAAGCCAAAATCCTGCGGCAAAATTATCTGGGCGGCGGATCGCCAGTGTTCGGTGGGGCAGGGGTGCCGTTCGGCGCACCGGGGACCAATTTCACCGGTAACCGCAGCTTCAACAAATTCACCCCGCGCGCGTCGCTCAGTTTCAAGCCGACCCCCGATCACAATATCTACGCCAGCTTTTCGCAGGGCTTCAAGGGCGGCGGGTTCGACCCGCGCGGCGTGGGGGTGAATGCCCCCGACCTCAACGGCAATGGTATTCGCGAGGACAGCGAAATTGCCGCTTTCCTAAGCTTTCGCCCTGAATCGGTCGACAGCTACGAAATCGGCTACAAGGCGTCACTGTTCGACCGGCGACTCAGCCTCGCGCTTGCGGCGTTCCGGATGGACTATAGTGATGTCCAGATCCCCGGCTCGTCGGGCTGCGTTGTGAACGGGCTGCCAACCTTTTGCGGGGTCATCACCAACGCCGGCAAGGCGCGTTTTCAAGGCGTCGAACTGGAAGCGACCGCCCGCGTGACCGATGGGCTAACGCTGTCGGGCGCGCTCGGCTATATCGATGCGGAATATAAGGAATATATCACGCAGATCGCCGGGCGCGGCCCCGTCGACGTTGCCGATTTCCGCGAGGTACAGAATACACCCAAGGTCACCGCGACAGGCACGATCGCCTATGCAACGGCACTGGGATCAGGCGATCTGGGGCTGAGTTCGACGCTGTCCTACCGCAGCAAGACCTATCAGTTCGAGATTCCCAACCCCTTCCTCGATCAGGACGGCTATGCGCTCCTCGATGCCAGCATTGTTTATACAGCCGAAGGTGGGCGCTGGAGCCTGGGGCTGCACGGCAAGAACCTGACCGACAAGGAATATAAAACCTCGGGCTATACCTTTGTCGCCGCCGATCCGGTGACCGGGGTGCTGACGCGCAATGCGGCGGGCAATCTGGTGCCGTCGCTGGGGCGCGAAGGGACGCTGACCGCCTTTTACGGCAACCCGCGGCAGATTTTTGTCACCGGGACGGTGAAGTTTTGAGTTCCGGTGCGGGGGGTGGCTTACGCTACCCCCCGAACGCCGAAATGCCCGTAATCGCGCGGCCCAGGATCAGCGCGTGAACGTCGTGCGTGCCTTCATAGGTGTTCACGGTTTCCAGATTCACCGCGTGACGGATAACGTGATAATCAGCGGAAATACCGTTGCCGCCGTGCATGTCGCGGGCGACGCGTGCGATGTCGAGCGCTTTGCCGACATTGTTGCGCTTGATGATGCTGATCATGTCGGGAGCAAGATGGCCTTCGTCGATCAGCCGACCGACGCGCAGCGCCGCTTGCAGGCCCAGCCCGATTTCAGTGAGCATGTTGGCCAGCTTCAGCTGAATCAGCTGGTTTGCGGCGAGCGGACGGCCGAACTGCTGGCGCTCGAGCGTGTAATTGCGGGCGGCCTCCATACAAAACTCCGCCGCGCCCATCGCACCCCAGCCAATGCCATAACGCGCGCGGTTGAGGCAACCGAAGGGGCCTTTCAGGCCTTGTACTTCGGGAAGCAGCGCGTCTTCGCCAACTTCGACCCCGTCCATAACGATTTCACCGGTGATCGAGGCGCGTAGCGAGACTTTGCCTTCGATCTTGGGCGCGCTGAGGCCCTTCATCCCTTTTTCGAGGATGAAGCCGCGGATGCCGCCGCCATGCGCCTCGCTCTTCGCCCAGACGACGAAGACATCGGCGATGGGCGAATTGGTGATCCACATTTTGGCGCCCTTAAGGCGGTAGCCCCCGGCGACCTTCTCGGCGCGGGTGCGCATGCCCGCAGGATCGCTGCCCGCGTCGGGCTCGGTCAAGCCGAAACAGCCGACGAGTTCGCCCGCGGCGAGGCCAGGCAGAAAACGCATTTTCTGCTCCTCGCTGCCATAGGCGTTGATGGGGTGCATCACGAGGCTGGATTGCACCGAACAGGCGCTGCGATAGCCCGAATCGATGCGCTCGACCTCGCGCGCGATCAGGCCGTAGGCGACATAATTTAGCCCGGCGCCGCCATATTTGGGGTCAATCGTCGCGCCGAGCAGGCCCAATTGGCCCATTTCGCGCATGATCTCACGGTCGAAACTTTCGTCGAGGAAGGCGCGGGTGACGCGCGGGAGCAGCGCATCGGTGCAATAGGCGCGCGCGGTATCGCACACCATGCGCTCTTCTTCGCTGAGCTGCGCGTCAAGCAAGAAGGGGTCGTCCCACTGCAAAGCAGTCACACGCTGCGGATCGGCGAGAGCCATGTCGGTATCCTTCGTTGTTCAGCGCCGCGCAGGGGCTGGTGTCAGCGCTCTTTCCTGCGGCGTCAGTATCGCCGCGGTCTCGATAAGGTCAAGCGCGCGCCGCGCTTCATGATAGCGCCGCGCCTCGACAACCCACGCGTCGGCAAGCCGCGCGCCGGGCAGCGTCTCAACCTCGCGGATAGCGGCATCGACCAGCCCCGCATCGAGCAAACGCTGCGCCCGCGCGGCGCGCTGCTCGGGGCGCGTTGAAGGCGCGTCGGCGTCGCGCAAGGTAAACAGCCCGCCAATTTCGCGCCTGAATCCGCTGAACAGTCCTTCGTCCGGGGCGCCGCCCGACAGCGCCGGGACCAATTTGGCAAATTCGGTCTGCAACCAATCGAGCGTGACCGGAGTGCGGGCAACCTCGATGACTGTGCGCACCGCGTTGGGCTGGGCATCGCCAAAGCGCAGCCGCAGCTGGCTCTCTAGTGTTCCCAGAGCCAGTCCGCGATCAAGCGCGCGGCGGGCAGCAAAGGCAATTAGCAGCCCTTCTGCGCGCGCAGCATTGCCTGCGGTGCCACCAGTAGCAACGCTGAGCTCGGCGAGCCGTGCTTCGAGCAGACGCACCCGGGTCGCAAGGTCAGTGGGTGGCGGCGCGGGCCGAGCCGGGCCGACGACAGCTGCAGTGGGTACATCGAGCAAGGGCGCGTCGCTCGCATTGCGTTCGACTAACGCGGGTGCGGACACAGGGGTGCTGCGCCATCCGCGCAGCTGGTCGATCGCCCAGCTGCCCGCCAACGCACCGGTCAGAAACAGCAGCATGGCCACCAGCACATACCAGCGCAGCGCGGTGCGCCGCTGGGTCGGGGATGCCGGGAGCGAAGCGGGCGGCGGCGCGGTGGTGCCGCTTTCAACCATGGACAATCTCGCTTGCTGTTGACCCTGCGGTTTCTTGGCGCCCGCTCATGGTGTCGGCGTCTGGCATAGCTTGGCGGCGATTGCCAGTAAATCGGCATCGGTAGGGGCGGGTGCGACTGCCAGCTGCTCCCAGTCGGGGCCGGCGGCGGCGGCCACAGCATCGCTGATGGCAATAGCAATCAGATGCTTGCGGGCATCGCTCGCAAGAGCGCTGGCCCGCTGTGCCGCACGTACCGAATGGAGCAGCAGAATAGCAGGCACCACAACGGCTTTGGACCAACCCAAAGGGTCGGCAATTTCGGCAGCGTGGTAACAGACCAGCGGCATGATCTGCGCGCCATCGCTGCGCAGCATTGTGCGATCTTTTCCCGTCAACCACAACAGCTTGCGGTGGCCGTGTGACGTCATGCTATCAACCAGCGCCTGCGCCCCAGCGGTGCCGATGTCGCTGACCGTCAGCCCCGCCGCACCTGCGGCGGCCGCGGTGGCCGCGCCGACGCAGTGGCAGGGCAGGCTGGCGAGCGCTGCCAGCTGCGGTCCGGCATGGCGCACCGCATTGGCACTGGTGACAAGCAGCGCATCGAAATCCCTCACGTCAGGGGCGTGCCAGTCGAGCGGCTCGACGGCGAATAGCGGAACACATAGCGCGTTGAGCCCAAATTGCGCGGCGCGCCGGGCGGTTGCGCTGGCGCCTGGTTCGGGGCGGACAATGATCAGGGGACGCATCAGCCGCCGTTGAACAACGCGGCGATGGCGGACGGAGCGTTCGCAAGCAGTGTATGGGCCAGCTTGGCCGGTGCTCCGGGTGTCAGTTCGGTCTGGTCTGCAATTTGCACGCTGCCATCTTCGGCAAACAAAATGGCGCGCAAAACCCAGTTTCCGTCTGCATCCCGGCTGGCGTGCGCCGCCACCGGCGAGCGGCAATCGCCGCCGAGCGCTGCAAGGAGGGCGCGCTCGGCCTCGACTGCAACGCGGGTGGGTGCGTTGTCGATGGCAGCCAGCAGGGTTCGGACGCGTGAGTCATCGGCGCGGCACTCGATGCCGACGGCGCCCTGCGACGCAGCCGGAAGCAGCGTTTCGATGGCGATGGCAAAGCCAACATCGCCCATGCCAAGCCGGTCAAGCCCGGCGGCCGCGAGCAAGGTCGCATCCACCGTGCCGTCGGCGACACGCCCTAGCCGGGTCTGGACATTGCCGCGCAGCAATGGCGTTTGGAGGTCGGGGCGGATAGATTTAAGCTGTGCCGCGCGGCGCGGGCTGCTGGTGCCCACGCGCGCGCCGTGCGGCAGGCCCGCAATGCTCGCCGCACTCCAGTCGCTGCGCACGATCAGTTTGTCGCGCACATCGGCGCGCGGCAGCATCGCCGCGAGGTAGAATTGGTCGGGCCGCAGCGTTTCGACATCCTTCATAGAATGTACTGCAAAATCAATAATATACTCTCCAAGCGCCGCATCGAGTTCGCGCGTCCACAGCGCCTTGCCCCCCACCTCGGCGAGCGCGCGGTCGAGGATGCGGTCCCCCGTCGCGGTCATCGGCACGATTTCGATGGCAAGGCCGGGGTGCGCGGCGGTCAGCGCCGCGACTGTCAGATGCGCCTGGGCCATGGCGAGCGGGGAGGCGCGCGTGCCGAGGCGCAAGGGGGCGTGGTCAGTCATGGGAGTGGGGCCTAGCGCGGCTTGGCGGCACGGTCTAGGGCGCGACCGATGAAGCTGATCCTTGGCATCGAATCGAGCTGTGATGAAACGGCGGTGGCGTTGGTGACCAGTGACCGGCGCGTGCTGGCACAGCATATTGCAAGCCAGGACACCGAGCATCGCCCCTTTGGCGGAGTGGTACCCGAAATCGCGGCGCGCGCGCATGTAGAGCGGCTGGCGCCTATGGTCGCCGCGGTGCTGGACGAAGCGGGGGTGAGCCTCGCTGAAGTCGACGCCATCGCTGCCACCGCCGGGCCCGGACTGATTGGCGGGGTGATGGTCGGGCTGGTAACAGGCAAGGCGCTAGCGCATGCGAGCGACAAGCCGCTGATCGCGGTCAACCATCTGGAGGGGCACGCATTGTCGCCGCGCCTGACCGACCCCGACCTTGGCTTTCCCTATCTGTTACTGCTCGTATCGGGCGGGCATTGCCAACTGCTGCTGGTCGCCGGGGTGGGGCAATATCGCCGCCTTGCCACCACCATCGACGATGCGGCGGGCGAAGCGTTTGATAAGACAGCCAAATTGTTGGGCTTGGGCTTTCCAGGCGGCCCGGCGGTCGAGCGTGCGGCGCGCGGCGGTGATCCGCGCGCGGTACCGCTTCCTCGTCCGCTGGTCGGTAGCGCCGAACCGCATTTTTCTTTCGCCGGCCTCAAAAGCGCGGTCGCGCGCGCCGTGGCCAGCGGCGCGCATGGCCGCGACGATATCGCCGCATCGTTCCAGCAGGCGGTGGTCGATTGTCTGGTCGATCGCAGCGCGCGGGCGCTGGCGCAGGTTCCGGAAGCAACCGCCTTTGTGGTCGCCGGCGGCGTCGCTGCCAATGGCGCGATTCGTGCGGCGCTGACGGGGTTGGCTGCTGCCCATGCGCTGCCGTTTGTTGCGCCGCCGCTGTGGCTGTGCACCGACAATGGGGCGATGATCGGCTGGGCCGGGGCCGAACGGTTGGCAGCGGGGCTGACCGATGGGCTTGAAACGCCCGCGCGCCCACGCTGGCCGCTCGACCCGCATGCCGAAACAGTGCGCGGCGCGGGGGTCAAGGCGTGAAGCGGTTTGCACCGCGCGCGGCGCGCCGCTAGACCAGCATCCGGGGCGTTGAGGGAAAAGGTTTGACCGGACCGGCTAGCACGGCAGCTACAAACGCAGGCGACCCGGCACGTGACGATGTCGCGGCGCTGGCGAAGGGCGGACGCACCAATGTGTTCGGCTTTGTGCTGCGCCTCGTTGCGCGGCTACCATTCCTCTATTTTGCCGGTCGTTGGTATGGGCCCGAAGCGCTGGGGCGCTTTGCCTATGCGATATTGGTCGTGGAATTTGCGGCGCAAATTGCGACGCTGGGCCTGAAACGCGGCCTGGCCGAGCAGCTGAGCAAGCCCGGGGCTGACCCGCGACTGGTGGTCTGGGACGGGCTGTTTGTCGCGGCGCTGGTGTCGGGGCTGGCCTCGGCGCTGCTGTTCGCTGTGCCGTGGCTGATGTTCCCCGCTGGAGACATCAGCGCGGTTGACCGCCTGTTGCCGCTGGTCATTTTCGCCATCGCCGGCACCGAAGTCGCGCTGGCGGCCTGCGCTTATCGTTTTAATGTCGGGGCAACGGTGTGGGCGCGTGCAGTGGTCGAACCCTGGGCAATCAGTATTGCGGCGTTCGTTTTTGCCTATGTCACGCTGCGCAATGGCCTGATCCTGTCATACATATGCGCGATGGGCGCGGCGTTTTTGACTGCGATGGTCCCGACCATCCGCAGCTACGGCGGTCCGGCAGGGTGGCGGCCGCACCCCGTCGGGCTGATCATGGTGGCACGGCGCAATGCCCCACTCGCCGCCGCCGACGCCATTGAATGGGCGACGCGGCGGCTGGATCTCGCCATCTTGGGCCTGTTCGCAAGCCCGGCAATTGTCGGCATTTATTATATCGCGCAGCAGGTGGCCTCGTTGCCGCAAAAGCTGAAAACCAGTTTTGAACCCATTTTGGGCCCGGTGATCACCCGCAATCTGGCCGAAGGGCGCAAAAGCGCGATTGCGGCGCAGGTCAATCAGGTGGGCTTCTGGATAATCGCGGCGCAGATCGGCGTCGCGCTTGCGCTCGGCATCCCGGGTGAGGCGGTGATGGGGCTCGTCGGCCCTGAATTTGTCAGCGGCAATGCTGCGCTCGCTTTCTTGCTTGCCGCCGAAGCCGTGGCGGCAACGGCCGTCGTGAGCGAAGCGGCGCTGGTTTATATCGCGCGCCACCGCAATCTGTTGATCAGCATCGCAACGTTGACGGTGCAGGGGCTGTTGTCGGTGGGCTTTATCTTGCTCGCGCGCTCGCTCAATCTGCCACCCATCAGCTATGCGATCGCGGTAGCCGCTGCCTTGTTGCTGGCGTTAGGGTTTGCCTCGCTCGTGAAAGCGAGGTTGCTGGCACATTTGCTCGGCGCGCCGATCAACAATCTGCGCTGGGCCCTGGTGTGGGCGACAGCAGGGGCGACGGTGCTCGGTTGGGCCGCAACGCAATTGCCTGAATGGGCCGAACTGATCATCGGGGTCCCGCTAATCCTGGCGGTTTATTGCTGGCTGATCTGGACCCGCGGCTTTGGTCCGGAAGACCGCGCATTGTTCCGCAAACAGCCGCCGGCTTAACGCGGGCATTGCGAAAAGCGGCAAAATACCGCATTGGGCGGTAATGGACGCCGTTCACCGACGCGGGCCACGCAGCGGCGTGGCCTTGCCAGCATGACCCCATTCCCCTGGACCGATGTCGCAATCATCGCCGTGCTGGTGCTACTGAACGGCGGCTTTGCCATGTCCGAACTGGCCATTGTCTCATCGCGCGAAGCGCGGCTGGTTGCGGCCGAACGCAAGGGCAGCGCCGGCGCGCGGGTGGCGCGCGAGCTCGCCGCCGATTCAGGGCGCTTCCTGTCGACCGTGCAGATCGGCATCACGCTGATCAGCATTATGGCGGGCGCCTATTCGGGTGCCAGCCTGGGCGCACCGGTGGGCGACCGGTTACAGGCTTGGCTCGGGATGGGTGACGATTTGGCGCTGACGCTGGGTTTTGGCCTGGTGATCGCTGTTACTACCTATGCTTCGCTGATCATCGGTGAGCTGGTGCCCAAGCAATTGGCACTGCGCGCGCCCGAAGCCGTTGCGATCATCATTGCGCGGCCGATGTCCTGGCTGTCGCGCGCGGCGGCGCCACTGGTGTGGCTGCTCGACCGCAGCTCGGCACTGGTGTTCCGCTTGCTGCGCCTTGACCGCGATTCAAAAGAAAAATTGACCGCAGAGGAATTGCATCTGGTCGTCGCCGAAGCCAGCAAATCAGGCGTGATAGAGGAACATGAGCGCGCCATCATTTCCGGCGTGGTGCGCCTTGCCGACCGCCCGGTGCGCGAGGTGATGACGCCGCGCACTGACGTCGATTGGCTGGATGTTGAGGCCGATGCGGCGGC
Organism: Sphingopyxis sp. sgz302558; assembly: GCF_057220455.1. Taxonomy (NCBI): domain Bacteria; kingdom Pseudomonadati; phylum Pseudomonadota; class Alphaproteobacteria; order Sphingomonadales; family Sphingopyxidaceae; genus Sphingopyxis; species Sphingopyxis sp. sgz302558. The sequence continues at coordinate 581,795 of NZ_JBXPUZ010000001.1, forward strand.
GGTGCGCGATGCCCTGCTCGCCTCTCCGCACACACGGCTGCCGGTAGCGCGCGGTTCGGTCGATAACATCGTCGGCATTGTGCAGGCGCGCGACATTGCCGGTGCGCTGTTTCGCGGTGAGCCGCTGGATTTAGAGCGGCTGATGCGGCCGCTGGCGGTGGTGCATGACCAAATCGACGCGATGGACGCGCTGACCACGCTGCGCCGTGCCGATGTGCCGATGCTGATGGTGCATGATGAATATGGCCATTTCGAAGGGCTGGTAACGCCCGCCGACCTGCTATCGGCCATTGCGGGAGAATTTGCCTCGGATCAGGATATTGGCACCGAACCTTTCGTGGTGGAACGCGACGATGGCAGCTTGCTGATCGCGGGATCGATGCCCGCCGACGCCATGGCCGAACGATTGGGCATCAGCCTTGACGAAGACCGCGACTATGCCACTGCTGCGGGTCATGCTCTGCATATCCTGCGCCACCTGCCGGTGGAGGGCGAGCATTTCGCCGATCAGGGCTGGCGGTTTGAAATCATCGATATGGACGGGCGCAAGATTGACAAGTTGCTGGTGCGATTAGTCGACCGGCGCGAGGTCGGAACCGACCTGCTATAGTTCGCCTCCGAGCGCGCCATATTTTGCCTCGAACCCAACCTTGTCGCCGCGCGCCAGATAGCCAGCCTGATCGACCCAATTGTCGCGCGCAGGACGCCCGGCAAACGCACCAAGCTGCGCGTCGATGGCGGCAAGGTCCGCATCGGACCAGCCCGCAATTTGCTCAAAGCGCGTGACGCCAAGGCCGGCCAAAATAGTTACCAGCTTGGGACCCAGCCCTTTGATCAACGTCAGCTTGTCAGCAGGGCCAGCCGCCGCGGCCATGGCGGGTGCCGCTGCGGGAGGCGGCGCTGAGGTGGTTGCAGGTTCGACGGCCGCGAATTCGGCGGGCTCGGCGGCGATAATGTCGGGCTTCACCGGTTGCAGCGGCGCGCTGGGAGCCTGTGGCAGCGCAGGTGCTGCACCGCCACGCCCGCGCAGCACCAGCCACACGATGATGGCAACTGCCAGCAGCGCGATAGCGCCGAAAATCCAATATTCGGTTGGAATGCTCGCCATAATTCAACCCTCCCCTTGTTCGCGCGCAACCTCGCGCCAGCCGATGTCGCGGCGACAGAAGCCATCGGCGAAATCGAGCCTGTCCACAGCGGCATAGGCGCGCGCCTGCGCATCGGTGACCGATGCACCGCTGGCGGTGACGTTGAGCACGCGCCCGCCCGCCGCGACGAGCTGGCCGCCCGTGAGCGCGGTTCCGGCGTGGAAGATTTTCGCTCCGTCGGCCTCGGCGGCGTCGAGATTGGTAATTGTCCCGCCCTTTGCGGGCGTCCCGGGGTAGCCGCGCGCGGCCATCACCACAGTCAAGGCATAATCGTCGCTGAAGGCTGGCGGCTGGGCATTGGCCAGCTGCCCTGTCGCCACGCCGAGCAGCAGTTGCGGCAAATCACCCTGAAACCGCAGCATCAGCACCTGGCATTCAGGGTCGCCGAAGCGGCAGTTATATTCGATCAGCTTGGGTCCAGCATCGGTCAGCATCAGGCCCGCAAATAGCACGCCGACATAAGGCGTGCCTGCAGCGCCAAGCGCCCGCACGGTGGGTTCCACAATGTCTTTCATAGCTCGGTCGGTCAACTCGGGCGTCATCACCGGCGCAGGCGAATAGGCGCCCATCCCGCCGGTATTGGGGCCGGTGTCGCCGTCGCCGACGCGTTTATGATCCTGCGCAGTGCCGAACAGGCGGACGCTGTGCCCGTCACTCAATGCAAACAGGCTCGCCTCTTCGCCCGCCATAAATTCCTCAATGACCACGCTGGCTCCGGCGCTACCGAATTCGCCGCCGAACATATCTGCGATAGCGGCTTCGGCCTCGTCCGCGCTTTCGGCAATGATCACGCCCTTGCCCGCTGCCAACCCATCGGCCTTGATCACCACCGGCAAACCAAAAGCGGGCAGCGCCGCGCGCGCGTCTTCGGCGCTGGTGCAACGGCGATAGGCGGCGGTGGGAATCGCATTGGCCGCACACAAGTCTTTGACGAAACCCTTGCTCCCCTCCAGCTGCGCGGCGGCGGCGCTCGGGCCAAACACGGCAATCCCCTCGGCGCGCAGCTTGTCGGCAAGGCCCAGCACCAGCGGTACTTCGGGGCCGACCACGACCAAATCGATGGCCAGCTTGTGCGCGGCATCGACCAGCGCATCGATGGCGTCGGCAGCAATGGGCAGCAACCGGGCATATTGACCGATGCCCGGATTGCCGGGCGCGGCGAACAGTTGGTTACAGCTTGGCGATTGCGCCAGCCGCCATGCCAGCGCATGTTCGCGCCCGCCCGAACCGATAAGCAGGATTTTCAAATGTCCGATCCCTTTGCCGACGAAACCGATGGCGCGCCCGCGCGGCTGTTAGCCGAAGGCGCGGCGGGCGACAATGCGCCCGCGCTATCGGTCAGCCAGTTGTCCGCGGCGCTCAAGCGCGTGGTCGAAGACGGTTTTGGCCGCGTGCGTGTGCGCGGCGAACTGTCGGGGACCAAACGCGCCGCGTCAGGGCATCTTTATGGCGCGCTCAAGGATGACAGCGCGCTGATCGACATGGTGATGTGGAAGGGGCAGGCGGGGCGGCTGGCGTTCCGGCCCGAGGATGGTGTCGAGGTAATCGCCACCGGGCGGCTGACCACCTATCCCGGCCGGTCCAAGTATCAGCTGGTTGCCGACAGCCTGGAAGTTGCGGGCGAAGGCGCGTTGATGCTTCTGTTTGAGCGGCTGAAGGCGCGATTGAGGGCCGAAGGGCTGTTCGATCGCGAGAAACAGCCGCTTCCCCGACTGCCACGCACCATCGGCGTGGTCACATCGCCGACCGGCGCGGTGATTCGCGACATCTTGCACCGCATTGCAGACCGCTTCCCGGTGCGCGTCATCGTCTGGCCGGTGCTGGTGCAGGGCGAAGGCGCGGGGAGCCAAGTTGCGGCGGCGGTGCGCGGCTTTGATGCGCTGCCCGCGAACGGGGGCGCCGTGCCGCGTCCAGACCTGGTCATCGTTGCGCGCGGCGGCGGGTCGATCGAGGATTTGTGGGCGTTCAATGAAGAAGCTGTGGTGCGCGCCATCGCCGATTGTCGCATTCCGACGATCAGCGCGGTGGGACATGAAACTGACGTAACGCTTGCCGATCATGCTGCCGATGTGCGCGCGCCGACGCCAACGGCAGCGGCCGAACTGGCACTGCCGGTGCGCAGCGAACTCGCGGCGTCGCTGGCCAGCATCCATGCCCGTGGACTACAGGCGGCGCTGCGACTGCGTGCGCGCAGTACCGAGCGACTGACTGCGCTCGCCCGGCTGCTGCCGCGCCGCGACGCGCTTTATGCGGGACAACGCCAGCGGCTTGATGAATTGGCTGAACGGCTAGCGCGCGGTGTGGGCGGGATTACGCGAAGCGCGCGCGACCGGCTGACGCAGCGCGTGCTGCGCCCGGCGTTGCTGCGGCGGCGGATCGAGGGCGAGCGCGGCGCGCTTGGCGGGCTGGTGCGCCTGCTCATATCGCTCGATCCGCGCGCTTTGCTGGCGCGCGGCTATGCAATGGTGCGCAGCGAGGATGATGCACTGGTTACCACGGCCGCGGCCGCGCGACGCCTGGCAGCGATGCAACTGGTCTTCGCCGATGGCACGGTCAGGGTCAGCACGGTTGGCGCGGCGAACCCTGCGCGGCGTGCCCCGCCCGCAGCGCCGCAAGCCGATCTGTTCGGTGATTGAGGGGGCTTAGCAAGCGGCCGCGAAGTTGCTAGGGCTCAGTTCTGAAGGAAAAACCATGCTTGTTGCCTCAACCCAGCGCCCCGCGCGACTCCATTATCAGCCAAATGGCTTTCGCGTGCTCACCCCCGGCGATCATGTTGTTTGCGCGGTGTCGGGCCAGCCGATTGCCCTCGACGAACTGCGCTACTGGTCAGTGGACCGGCAGGAACCCTATGCCAGCGCCGCCATCGCCACCGAAGCGATGATTGCCGCCACGTCGGCGCGCGGATGAGCGTATGGCGGTGGCGAGCCGCAATCGCCGCGTTGGTGATCGCGCTGCCCGTTAGCGGCCTGACCTTCGCAGCCCCTGCAAGCAAACCCGCGCTCGCCAATGGCGACGCTTTTGTCCTGCAGCGGACCCTGCGTCAGGGGCTAGTAACGCTTGCGCGCGCGCCGGCGGGGACGAAGGTGCTGACGCTCGATGGTGCGGCGCTGCCGCTTGCCGATGATGGCATGTTCTTGCTCGCCTTTGACCGCGACGCCCGCCCAACCGCCATATTGCGCGCCGAGCGCGGCGTTGATCCACCAATCGAGGCAACGCTCACTATCACGCCGGGCAATTGGCGGATCCAGCATGTTGACGCGCCCTATCGTGGCAGCGCGGCCAGCGATGCCGAATTTGTCCGGCGTCGGACGGCAGAGCTTGATCAGATTGAAACGGCGCGCCGCACCAATGCGGTCAGCGACGGGTGGCGACAGGATTTCATCTGGCCGGTGCGCGGGCGGCTGTCAGGCTTTTTCGGGTCGCAGCGTATCTATCAGGGCAAGCCCGGCAGCTATCACAGCGGTCTCGATATTGCTGCGCCTGCGGGCACAGCTTTTGTCGCGCCGGCGGACGGGGTGGTGGTATTGGCGGCTACGCAGCCTTTCACCCTCGAAGGGTATTTGCTGCTGATCGATCACGGCATGGGGTTGACCAGCGCCTTCCTCCACGCATCGCGGCTTGATGTGGTGGCAGGACAGATTGTCCGCCAGGGTCAACCACTTGGCGCAGTCGGCGCAACCGGGCGCGCGACGGGACCGCATCTGCACTGGGGGCTGCGCTGGCGCAGTGCGCGGCTCGACCCGTTGCCACTGTTGCCGAACTAGCGTAACTTTATTTCAATCGTCGCGTGTTTGACGCAGTGCTGCTGCGTCCCAGCCTCCGCGCTGTTGCAAATCCGTCACAATGGCCGCCGAAACGCCCTTGTCTGCGCTGCTTTCCCTTGCCTCTTGCCCCGGCAAGCGTCACTCCGCACCCTATCGGGGTGGAATTGCGCGCGCCGAAACCGTCGCGCGCTTTTTGCATCCGGGTAGTTTAACCACCAGAGCAAGGGACTGCACTGTGAAAAAAACCCAAATTTCGAAGCTGAAGATGGGCGCCGCACCGCTGGTGCTGGGCATCGCCCTGATTTCGGCCCCTGCCTATGCGCAGGATGCGGAAGAAGCGACGGATGAAGGCGAAATCGTCGTCACCGGTACGTTGATCCGCAACCCGAACCTGGAACAGTCGACCCCGGTCAACGTGACCACGTCGGACGCCATCGAGCTGAAGCAGTCGAACACGGCTGAAGAAGTTCTGCGCGAAATTCCGGGTATCGTCGCCAGCATCGGCTCGGCGGTGAACAACGGCAACGGCGGCGCTTCCTATGTCGACCTTCGCGGTTTGGGCTCGACCCGCAACATCGTGCTGCTCGACGGCAACCGCCTGGTTCCCTCGCAGCTCGCTGGCCGCGTCGACCTGAACAACATTCCGCTGGCGCTGATCGAGCGCGTCGACGCGCTGACCGGTGCGGCGGTGACCACCTATGGCGCCGACGCCATCACCGGCGTCGTCAACTTTGTCACCAAGCGCGACTTCGCCGGCTTCGAATTGGCAGCGTCGCAGCAGCTGACCGAGCAGGGCGACGGCAACTACTTCCGCGTTGACGCCACCATCGGTGCCAATTTCGACGATGGCCGCGGCAATGCCGTGCTCAGCATCGGTTACCAGCAGTCGGACCCGGTCTATCAGGGCGCGCGCGATTTCTCCCGCTTCCAGATTTCCAGCTACACCGGCGGTCAGGCCGGTTCGGGGACGTCGGTTCCGTCGCGTTTCTCGGGTACCCGCCCGCTGATCGCTGGCACCAACACGCCCGATACCACTACCTTCTCGGCAACGAGCAACGGCAATGGCGGCGTGCGTCAGGTGAATGCGGCCGGCCAGGCGGTCGGCACTTTCGCGACTTTCAACTTCAACCCGTTCAACGTGTTCCAGGTGCCGTTCGAGCGCTTCAACATCTATGGCGCGGCGAACTATGAAGTCTCGGACGATATCGAGATTTACACGCGCGGCATGTTCTCGAAGAACACCGTGTCGACCATCATTGCCCCGTCGGGTTCGTTCGGCGGCACGGTGACGATCAACCTCAACAACCCCTATCTGCCCGCGACGCTGCGCAACCAGTTTTGCGCGTTCAACATCGCGCCGCTGGGTGGCGGTTACACCCCGCGCTTCACGCCGGCACAGTGCGCCGCTGCTGCAACCGCGACAGGTCGCACCGACCCCAACTACCGCGAAGTCACGGTCACGTTGAACCGCCGTACGGTGGAAGTGGGCCCGCGTATCTCGGAATATCAGACCACCTTCTTCGATTATCGGGTCGGCGCTCGCGGCGCGATTTCGGAATCGATCGACTGGTCGATCGAGGGCGCCTATGGCGAATCGGAAAATCTGGAAACCATCCAGAATTACACGCTGCAATCGCGTTGGCGTGCCGCCTCGCTCGCCGACAATACCACCACCTGTCAGGGCGGTCAGGCGGGCTGCGTTCCCGTCAACTTGTTCGGTCCCGAAGGCTCGATCACCCCGGCGATGGCCAATTACCTCAGCGCCAATTCGACGTCGATCAACCGCGCCACGTTGGCGCAGGTGCGCGGCGTTGTGTCGGGTGACTTCGGCTGGAGCATCAGCGGCGGCGAAAATGTCGCGTTCGCTGTCGGCGCCGAATATCGCAAATATGGCGCGACCCAGACCTCGGACCTGCTGGCGCAGACCCCGGGCGAGCTGGGCGGTGCCGGCGGTGCCGACCCCGAAATCGACGGCGGCTATGACGTTTATGAAGTCTATGGCGAACTCGTCGTGCCGCTGATCCAGGACAAGCCCTTCTTCGAGGATCTGACGCTTGAAGCTGGTGCGCGTTATTCGGATTACAGCATTGATGGCGCGGGCGGCTATGACACCTTCACCTGGAAAGCCGGCGGCAGCTGGACCCCCGGTGCAGGCTTCAAGCTGCGCGGCAACTACAGCCGCGCGGTGCGTGCGCCGAACATCGGTGAACTCTTCACCCCGCAGACGGTTGGCCTGACCAACCTGGGCGTTGACCCCTGCGCCGGTGCGGCTCCGACCACCAACGCCAACCTGCGCGCCATCTGTATCGCACAGGGCGCTCCGGCGGGCACGATCGGTGCGATCACCAACCCGACCGCAGCGCAGGCCAACATCACCGTTGGTGGTAACCTGAACCTGCAGCCGGAGACGGCCGACACCTGGACGCTGGGTTTTGTCTGGCAGCCGGAATTTGCGCCGCGCTTCTCGATGTCGGTCGACTATTACAACATTACGGTCGAAGACGTGCTTGGCACGCCGCTGCCTGGCGACATCATCGACGCCTGCTTCGGTAACGTCACGGCGGCGAGCGCATCGGATCCGGCCTGTACGGTTATCCGCCGCAACCCGATCACCGGCGGCCTCGACGGTGACCCGTCGATCACCGGCGGTCTGTTCGGTCTGACCAACAACCTGGGCCGCCTGTTCACCGACGGTGTCGACCTGATCATGAACTACAACACCGATGTCGGCTTTGCTGACCTCGCGCTGTCGTTCGTGGGCAACTGGACCAACAGCTCAAAATATCAGGCGGACGTCGCGGCGGGCTCGCTCAATCGCGAATGCGTCGGCTATTACAGCGTCAACTGCTCGTTCACGGGCTCGATCCAGCCTGAACTGCAGTTCTCACAGCGCACAACGCTGTCGTTCGACGATGTCGACGTGTCGCTGCTGTGGCGCTGGATCGACGCGGTCGAGTTTGAACCGGAGCAGATCATCGCCGACGGTGGCCCTGCCAACACCGTCCAGGAAGAATTCCGCCGGATTGGCGCGGAACATTATTTCGACCTGACGACCCGCTGGAACATCACCGACAATGTCACCTTCACGGTGACGGTGCAGAACCTGCTCGACAACCAGCCCAAGGTCGTCGGCAACACCATCGGTTCGACCACCTACAACAGCGGCAACACCTACCCGTCGACTTACGACGCGCTGGGCCGCCGTTACGCTGCTGCCGTGAAGCTGAAGTTCTAAGCGTCACGCACAGTCGAGTTCGGAAAGGGCGGGCCTTCGGGTCCGCCCTTTTCATTTGGGCGCAGCACACCCTTGACAAATGCGGGTGGCAGCGGCCCTGTCGCGACGTGATTGATCCTGCGCTCGAAACCGCCGCAGCCGAGGCCCGCGCCAACTTCGCGCGCGGCACCGCCGATGCCTATGACCATGTCTTGCTGGCGCTGGAGCACAGTGCGCGCCGCGAATTTGCCGAGGCCGATGCGCAGTTTGCGCGCGCACAGGTGCTTGAGCCCGGCAATCCTGCGACGCTGACGAGCCTCGCGATTCACTACCGGCGGCAAGGGCGCTTTCGCGATGCCGTTTTGGCCTGCGACGAGGCCATCCGGCATTATCCCGATTACCCCGACGCCTGGCTGGAACGTGCCTCAATATTGGCCGCTGGCGGATCGGGCGGATTGGCGCGCGCCAGTTACCAGCGCGCCGTGGAGCTAGCCCCCGGCAAAGCAGCCGCGCACGCAGGCCTCGCTTCGCTGGCCGCGCGCGAAGGCGATTATGGTGCCGCGCGCAGCCATGCGCAGCGCGCGCTGGCAATCGATCCGGTAAATCCCATTGCTACCAACGCACTGGCCAGCGCCGAACTGGGCAGCGGTGCCCCCGAAGCGGCCGCGGCCCTGCTCGAACCGCTCATTGATCGCATCCGCGTCCCGACACTCGAGCGCAGCTTCGCGCACAGCCTGCTCGCCGATGCGCGCCACCGCGAGCGGGACCATGTTGCCGCTTTTGCGCATTATCAGGCGGCCAATGATGACTTCGCCGCCATTCACGAGGACGATAGCTCCGGGCTTGATCAGACCAGCTTTATCGAGGCGCTGCTCACGGGCTTTGCCGCGACCCCCGACGCCGTCTGGCGCGATGCCCCCGGCGGGCAGCCCGCCGATGCGGCGCAGCGCCATATTTTCCTGCTCGGTTACCCGCGGTCGGGCACGACGCTTGTCGAAAACATCCTTGCTTCGTTGCCTGGCGTTGCCGCGCTGGAGGAGCGCCCGACCTTTGCCGCCGCAGACATGGACCATATCGCTGGCTCGCACGATGAAATCGTGGCGGGCCTGGCGCGTTTCGCCGAATATGGTGCAGATGAGCTCGACCACTATCGCCGCGCCTATTGGGAAAATGTGACTGCCTCGGGCGTCCCTTTGCGCGCGCCCGCTTTCGTGGATATGGATCCGATGAAGGGCACGCGCCTGCCTTTCATTGCGCGCATGTTCCCACAGGCGCGCATATTGGTGATGCGCCGCGACCCGCGCGATGTCGTGTGGAGCTGTTTCAAGACCAGCTTTGCGATGAGCAGCCAAACGCTGGAATATACGACTCTCGAACGCACCGCGCGCCATTATGATGCGCTGATGCGGCTGACCGAAATGGCGCTCGCACGGCTACCGCTGGCCGTCCATATCGTCGATTATCATCGGTTGGTGCGTGACTTTGACGCCGAGACGCAGGCGATGTGCGCGTTCGCCGGTTTGGAATGGAGCGAGGCGGTGCGCAGCTTTGACCGGACGTCCAAGGCGCGCGGTGTCAGCACCGCCAGCGTCGCGCAGGTCGGGCGCGGGCTGTATGACGGCACAGGCCAATGGGAGCCTTATGCCGAATATCTGGAACCGGTGCTGCCGATCCTAGCGCCGTGGATCGAAAAATTCGGCTATAGTGACTAGACAGACAGCGGCGCGGCGCCCTCTAGCCTGACCCCGGCCGTGTCGGCGACCGCCTTGGCCCAGCCAAGCACCTGCGCAATTTCCTCGCCATAGGCAGCTTCAGCGGCGGCCAAGTCGGCGTCGCGCTGACCGGTGGCAAAGGTCGCCCCCGACTTCGAATCGCGGCCCAGTGCCGGATGGCCGGCAAAGGCGAGACCGGCGATGCCATAATGGCGGGGGGGCGCGGCCGCCGCTGCGACCGG
>NZ_JBXPUZ010000001.1:591919-696318 GCF_057220455.1 Sphingopyxis sp. sgz302558
AAAGGCGAGACCGGCGATGCCATAATGGCGGGCGGCCGCGGCCGCCGCTGCGACCGGATCGCGCGTCAGGGTGACGCTGTCCAGCGTCGCGATGCGCGGTCCATAGCGTTCGGCGAGCCGCACGAAGGCGGCCTGCTGCGCCAGCCAGCCGACGGCGGCGACCTGCAGGTCCGACTGGCGGAAAAAGTCGCGCGGATCGAACCCCAGCTGGACAAAGCGATCCTGCAAATAGCCTTCCAACAACTCGCGGCACCACAGACGGCACCACAGCCCCTTGCGCGCCACCGACAGCAAGAAATCCTTGAGCGGCGCATAAAGCAGCACCGCGCGCGACTGCGGCCGCAGCGCCAGCGCGGCGGGGGCCAGCGCCGCAAAGACGTTTGACGGCTTGACGATGGTCGCCGTTTCGTCCGGAAAGGGACGCGCCAGCAGCGAGAGCGCTGTCCCCATAACGGCGGCATGGTCGGGAATGGGCGCGCCGCGCCTTCGCCAGCCGGTCATATCGTTAAGCAGCTGCGGCTCTGATAGCCCCATGGTGCGCCCCGGCTGGTCGAACAAGCGCACCAGCATGGTCGACGCACAATATGCCGAATGGAACAGGAAATGGGTGGGCGCGGTCGGTGAGTCCGGCAAGGCCGCCTCGATCTCGTCGCGCCGGATAACCAGCGGATCGGCCGTTCCCAAATGCTGGTCCGACAGGAACGGCACGCTGGCATGGACCGTGCGTTCGACGCGACGGAACTGAAAGGCGTCCTGCGCCTCGTCATAACGGTGCGCCAGCCATTCGGGCGAATGCATTATGGCGCTCAGATCGGGGCGGGATGCCATGGCTAGACCTTGCCCAGCCGCGCGCGCGATGGCAAGCACGGGGCATGGCCATGCCTGCACCCAATCCCGCGGCTGCCGCCGCCAACCGGCTCGGCATGGCCGCGTTGCAGGCCGGCGACGGTTCAGCCGCCGCCGCACATTTTCGCGAAGCCGTGTTGGCCGACCCGCGCTCGGGTGCGTTGCAGCGCAATCTGGCGTCGGCCTATCGGCTGGCAAATGACGACGCAGGCGAGCGCGCAGCGCTCGAGGCGGCCATTGCCATCGACCAGCGCGATTTCATGGCGTGGCTGCGCAAGGCGGAACTGCACGAACGCCAAGGGGAAAACGCGTCGGCGCTTGCCGCATGGAACGCAGCGGTGCAGCTGGCGGCGGGACTTAATCCTCTGCCGCCGCCGCTTGTGCCGCTGATCCAGCATGGCCGCGATTACATCGCCCGCGCAACCACAGGCATCGCCGCTGCCGTCGATGAAGCTTTGGCGCCGATGCTTGCCGACGCCGATCCGGCCAGCGCTCGGCGCGGCGCGGCTTTTGCGGCGCATGCGCTGAAAGGGCGACCGGTTTATCAGAATCAGTGCGCGGGGCTATTTTATCCCTTTTTGCCGGCCGACGAGTTTTTCGATGATCATCATTTTCCCTGGTTCGCCGCTTTCGAGGCGACGACAGCGGCGATCCGGGAGGAATTGCAGGCGCTGCTCGCCGACCCGGGCGATGCGTTGCGCCCTTATGTGCGCATGGGCGAAGGGGCGCCGGACAGCATCTGGTCCGGGCTCGACAACCGCCTCGACTGGGGGGCTTGCTTCCTGTGGGAATATGGTGTGCCTAATCAGTTAGTGCTCGATCGTTGTCCGGCGACCGCAGCCGCGCTGGCCGCAATCCCGGGATCGCGCATTGCCGGACGATCCCCCTCGGCCTTTTTCTCGCTGCTGCGCCCACGCGCGCGCATTCCGCCGCACACTGGAGTGACGAACACGCGCGCAATTGTTCATTTGCCGTTGATTGTCCCGCCGGGCTGCGGCTTTCGCGTCGGCGGCGAAACGCGGGCGTGGGTGGAAGGAAAAGCCTTCGCCTTTGACGATACGATCGAACATGAAGCGTGGAATGACAGCGATGAATTGCGTGCCGTGCTGATTTGCGATGTGTGGAACCCGCACCTGAGCGCCGCCGAGCAGGCAATGATCACGGCCTATTATGCGGCCGCCGATGCGACCGGTTTCAGCATGCTGCCTACTGGCTGAGCACCGTCATTCGTCGAAAATGGCGTGTCATTCGCGGCGGCAAGATGTTACCAACGATGCCTCAACGGTTGGACAATTGCGGACGGCCTGAAATCAAGGACAAGCTATCCATGAAAAATCTCTCCTGCGCCGCTTTAGCGCTTCTGGCATTGGCACCTTCTTTCGCGCTTGCCAACGATGCAGCGCTCGACCGCGACCCGCCCGAAAAAGCGCCCTCGGCCATGACCAACAAGGAAATTGCGGCCTATAATGAAGGTCTGAACGCCAGCCATCCCTATTACATCAAATGCCGCAAGATCGAGGAAACAGGCTCGTTGGTGAAGAAGGCAAGGGTGTGCCGCACCAATGAGGAATGGAAGAAGGCATTTGCCGTCGGCAACCAGAATTCGCGCGACACAATCGATGCGATGACCAACAAGTCGCTGACGTCGAACTGACGGTCATTCTAAGGAACGGGGGGCGTGAAAATGGTTGGACGCATATTCACGGTGGTCGGGGCTTTGGCCATTGCCACATCGCCAACCCTTGCGTTGGCCAGCGAAGGGATCGCGCCGACCATTGCGCGCAAAATCCCCGAAGGCCCGCCATCGGCGATGACCAATGCCGAGATTGCCGCGCATAATGAGGGGCTGGAACTGCGCCATCCCGATTTCATTAAATGCCGCAAAATTGAGGAAACCGGCTCGCTGGTGAAAAAAGCGCGGGTGTGCCGGACCAACGAGCAATGGGCGCAAAGCTGGGAAAAGGGCAATCGCAATGTCCGCGACACCGCCGATGCTTTTGCGCCCAAGTTTCAGGACTGCCGTAACAACGGCGGCTGCTGAGCACTGCCTCAGGCGGGCTGGATGACCAGCCCGCCGTCGCCTTCGTCCACTTTCAGTGTCATGCCGCCGACAACTTCACCTTTGAGGATCAGGTCGGCGAGCGGGTTTTGCAGATAGGTCTGGACCGCGCGCTTGAGGGGCCGTGCGCCATAAACTGGATCATAGCCGACACGCCCCAGCCACGCCCGCGCCGCATCTGTCAAATCAAGCGTCAGCTTGCGGTCGGCGAGCAGTTTCTGCACGCGCGCTACCTGAATATCGACGATGCCGCCCATATGCTGCTGTCCCAGCCGGTGGAACAACACGATCTCGTCCAGCCGATTGAGAAATTCGGGGCGGAAGTGGGCGCGGACCTGCTCCATCACCGCCGCTTCGGCCTTTTCGACCGGGTCATCGTCGGCGAGCGCGGCGATATGCTGGCTGCCGAGGTTTGAGGTCAGGATGATCAGCGTGTTGGTGAAATCCACGGTGCGCCCCTGCCCGTCGGTCAGGCGGCCGTCGTCGAGCACTTGCAGCAGGATGTTGAAAACATCGCCGTGTGCCTTTTCAACTTCATCGAACAACACCACCTGATAGGGCCGGCGGCGTACGGCCTCGGTCAGCACCCCGCCTTCTTCATAGCCGACATAGCCCGGCGGCGCGCCGATCAGCCGCGCAACGCTGTGCTTTTCCATGAACTCGGACATGTCGATGCGCACCATTGCGGTGTCATCATCGAACAGGAAGCCTGCCAAAGCCTTGGTCAGTTCGGTCTTGCCAACGCCCGTAGGGCCGAGGAACAGGAAGCTGCCCAGCGGACGGTTCGGATCCTGCAGGCCTGCGCGCGCGCGGCGCACCGCGGTGGACACGGCACGAACGGCTTCGGCCTGGCCGATGACGCGCTGGCCGAGCGCTGTTTCCATTGTCAGCAATTTCTCGCGCTCGCCCTCCAGCATGCGGTCAACCGGAATCCCGGTCCATTTGCTGACCACGGCGGCGATATCGTCGGCGGTGACCTCCTCTCGCAGCATGGCGTTGCCGGCCGCGGCCTCGGCTTCGGCGAGTTGCTTCTCGAGCGTCGGGATAGTGCCATAAGACAGCTCCCCGGCTTTGGCGAGGTCGCCCGCGCGCTGCGCCTGCTCCAACTGGCTGCGTGCGGCGTCGAGCGCCTCTTTGATCTTGGCCTCAGCGTGAATCTTTTCGCGCTCGGCTTGCCAGCGTTGGGTCAGCTCGGCGGACTGCTGCTCCAGATTGGCGAGCTCCGACTGTAGCGCGGCTAGCCGCTCCTTTGATGCGGCATCGCTCTCTTTCGACAGCGCGGCTTCCTCGATCTTCATCTGGATAATGCGGCGGTCGAGCGTTTCGATGGCCTCGGGCTTTGATTCCACCTCCATGCGGATCCGGCTCGCCGCCTCGTCCATTAAGTCGATGGCTTTGTCGGGCAGAAAGCGGTCGGAAATATAGCGGTGAAACAGGGTGGCGGCGGCGACGATCGCGCCGTCGGCAATGCGCACGCCATGATGCAGCTCATATTTCTCCTTCAGACCGCGCAGGATCGAAATGCTGTCTTCAACGGTCGGTTCGCCGACGAACACCGGCTGAAAGCGGCGCTGCAGCGCGGCGTCTTTCTCCACATGTTTGCGATATTCGTCGAGCGTGGTTGCGCCGATGCAATGCAGCTCGCCGCGCGCAAGCGCGGGTTTGAGCAGGTTCGACGCGTCCATCGCGCCCTCGCTTTTTCCTGCGCCGACCAGCGTGTGCATTTCGTCGATGAACAAAATGATTTCGCCTTCGGCGGCCTTGACGTCATCGAGCACGCCCTTGAGCCGCTCTTCAAATTCGCCGCGATATTTGGCCCCGGCGATCAGCGCGCCCAGGTCAAGCGACAGCAAGCGGCGACCCTTCAGGCTGTCGGGCACGTCGCCATTGGCGATGCGCAGCGCTAGCCCCTCGGCGATTGCGGTCTTGCCGACACCTGGTTCGCCGATCAGCACCGGGTTATTCTTGGTCCGCCGCGCCAATATCTGCACCGTGCGGCGGATTTCCTCGTCGCGACCGATGACCGGGTCGAGCTTGCCACTGCGCGCAACGGCGGTGAGATCGCGGGCGAATTTTTCGAGCGCCTGATAGCGATCCTCGGCACTGGCGCTATCGGCACTGCGGCCGCCGCGCAGCGCGTTGATGGCTTCGTTGAGCGCCTCAGGCTTCACGCCCACATCGGCAAAAATCTTGCCCAGCGGCGTGCCGCTGGCCAGCACCATCGCGAGCAGCAGTCGTTCGACCGTGACGAAGCCGTCGCCTGCCTTGGTCGCCACCTGCTCGGCTGCGTCGAGCAGACGCACGGCATCGTTGTCGAGCCCCGGCGTCGCTTGCGCGCCCGATCCCGACACAGCGGGAATTTTGCTGACAAGCGCGTCAATCGCCGACCGCGCCGCCTTGGCATCCCCGCCCGCCCGCGTGACCAGCCCAGCGACCATGCCCTCGCTATCGTCGAACAGCGCTTTGGCGATATGCTCGGGCGCAATGCGTTGGTGGTTCAGCCGGATAGCAATGGTTTGCGCGGCTTGCAGGAAACCCTTGGCGCGGTCGGTAAATTTTTCGAGGTTCATGGACGATTGGCCCCTTTCTCAGCCGACAAGATAGTGTTGCGTCTTTGCAACACAAGGGGTTGGCCGGTGCGGCGGTGACTTGTCACATTTTGCTATTTCAATCGTCATCATTACGTCCCGATTTGCAACTGGTGTCGTCACACTGCGGGCTTAGCGCCGCCTCCGCCAGACGGTGCAGAGGGCCTGCACCGGCAATTTTGATAGGGGCCAGACCAATATGAAAATCCAGTCGCATATCATTGCCTTGCTTGGAACCGCTGCCACCTTTGTGCCGGTCGCTGCCGCTGCCCAAGACGTCGCCCCGGTTCCCGAGGCCGAGGCCAGTGACGCCGAAATTGTCGTCTATGGCCGCGGCGAAACGCGGCAGGTGCAGGAATTGGACAGCGCGGCGCTGACCATTTTGGCCGCGGGTACCAGCCCGCTCAAAGCGATTGAAAAGCTGCCTTCAGTCAACTTTCAGTCGGCCGATCCATTTGGCAATTATGAATGGTCGCAGCGCATTTCGATCCGCGGTTTCAATCAGAATCAGCTGGGCTACACGCTTGATGGCATCCCGCTGGGCGATTTTACCTATGGCAACAACAATGGCCTGCACATCAGCCGCGCGATCGCGCCCGAAAATCTCGGCGTGACGCGCGTGTCGCAGGGCGCGGGTTCGATCGGGGCGAATTCGACCAACAATCTGGGCGGCACGCTGGAATTTTTCTCGGTCGATCCGTTCGACACCATCGGGCTTGATGTCGATGCGACCTATGGGTCGGAAAACACCATTCGCGGTTTCGGGCGGTTCAACATCGGCAGCGCCGACGGCGCGCGTGCCTTTATCTCCGGCGTCTATCACGATGCTGAGAAGTGGAAGGGCGACGGGTCGCAGCGCAACTGGACGGTCAACGCCAAAGCCATCGTGCCCGTGGGTAGCGTCGAATTTGACGCCTATTTCGCCTATAGCGACCGCGCCGAGCAGGACTATCAGGATCTCAGCCTCGAGATGATTTCGCGGTTGGGTTATGATTGGGACAATTTCTTCCCAGACTATGCGACGGCCGTGCTGGTTGCGGACATTGCTGCCAACCGCGGTGATTCAGGTGCGACGCCATCCAATCCGGCGGCGGGGACGGTCTATCCTTCGCCGATCCAGACGGTCGATGACGCCTATTACGACGCCTCTGGCCTGCGCAAGGACACGCTGGCGGCGGTCGGGCTGACCCTGCCGGTGGCCGAAGGCGCGAGCATCAAGGTCAAGGCCTACTATCACGAGAATGACGGTCAAGGCACCTGGGGCACGCCCTATGTCCCCAGCCCGAATGGCGTACCGCTGTCGGTGCGGACGACCGAATATGACCTGCAGCGCACGGGGGTGTTTGCCAATCTGTCAGCCGAGGTTGGGATGCACACGGTCACCGCAGGTGCCTGGTTCGAGAACAATGATTTCATCCAGGCGCGGCGCTTCTATGCCTATGCCAGCCGCACCAATCCGGGCTACAACCACCGTGATTTTGCCCGAAATCCCTTCTTCACCCAGTGGGAAATTGACTTCAATACCCAGACTTTTCAATATCATGTGCAGGACAAGATTGACCTTGGTGACCTGACCGTCAACATCGGCTGGAAGGGCTTTGATGTCCGCAACGAGGCCAACGCCATCGTTCAGGGCGGGCGTGCGACGGGCGAGATCAGCGTCACCGACTGGTTCCAGCCGCACGTGGGCGCCGCCTATAAAATCAATGACAATGCCGAGGTGTTTGGCGGCTTCACGCAAGCCACGCGCGCCTTTGTCTCGTCGACCACCAGCGGGCCGTTCTCGACCACACAGGCGGGCTTCGATGCGATCCGCAGCACGCTGAAGCCCGAAGAAACCGACACTTATGAACTGGGTGCGCGCTACAACGACAGCACCGTCAATGCCGTGGTTGGGGTTTATCTGGTCAACTTCCGCAACCGCCTGCTGGGTATCACCACCGGCGCCGGGATCGTCGGCAATCCGTCGGTGCTCCAGAATGTCGGCTCGGTGCGCTCTTATGGTTTCGAAGCGGCGGGTGACATCCGCCTTGGCTATGGCGTGACGCTGTTTGCCTCGTACAGCTATACCGATGCCACCTATCAGGACGATGTCGTCAATGCGGCAGGCGTGGTTGTCGCCGCGACTGATGGCAAGACGGTGGTCGATACACCCAAGCATCTGCTGCGCGGTGAGGTCGCCTATGACAGTGAAACGATTTTCGCGCGCGTCGGGGCCAATTTCAACAGCAAGCGCTATTTCAACTATCTGAACGACCGTTCGGTTGGCTCGCGGTTGTTGGTCGATGCAACGCTGGGATATCGCTTCGACATTGGTGCGCGCGAGCCGGTTGAGATTCAGCTGAACGCCACCAACCTGTTCGACAAACGCTATGTCGCGACCATCGGCTCGAACGGGTTCGGCAACAGCGGCGATAACCAGACGTTGCTAGCGGGCGCGCCGCAACAATTCTTCGTGACGCTGCGCGCGGGTTTCTGATGGACCGGACACTGGTGATCGGGGGGCTGCTGCTGATCGGCAGCCTCCCGTCGTCAGCGCTGGCCGAGCCGGTGCTGCTGATCGCAATCGACGGGCTGCAACCCGCCGATGTCATCGAGGCCGACACGCGTGGGATCGAAATTCCCAACCTCAAGCGCTTTGTGACCGAAGGCAGCTATGCCAGCAGCGTCATCGGCGTGCTGCCCACCGTAACCTACCCGAGCCACGCGACGCTGGTGACGGGCGTCAGTCCGGCGAAGCACGGAATTATCGGCAATACGACTTTCGATCCTATGCAGATCAACCAGAGCGGTTGGTACTGGTATGCCAGCGACTATAAGGTGCCGACGCTGTGGGATGCGGCGGCGAAAGCTGGCCGGACCACCGCCAGTGTGCACTGGCCGGTCAGCGTGGCCGCGCGCAGCGTGCGCTGGAACATCCCGCAAATATGGCGCACCGGTCACAGCGATGACGCCAAGCTGGTCAAGGCGCTGGCGACACCCGGGCTGGTTGAATCTTTGGAAGCCGGCCTTGGCGACTATGCGCCGGGCATCGATGAAAGCATCACCGGCGACGAGACGCGCGGGCGATTTTCGGCTGCGCTCATCGAACGCGAAAAGCCCTATTTCATCACCGTTTATCTGACTGCGCTTGACCATGAGCAGCATGGCGAGGGACCCGACACGCCGCAGGCACATGCGATTTTGCGGCGCATTGACGCCATTGTTGGCAAGCTGGTGGCGGCGCAGCGGCGCGCGCACCCGGACAGCGTCATCGCGGTTGCATCGGACCACGGCTTCGCGCGTGTCGATACCGAGGTCAATCTGTACCGCGCCTTCATCGACGCCGGGCTGATCAGGCTGGATGACAAGGGCAAGATCGCCAGCTGGGACGCGAGTCCTTGGAATTCGGGGGGATCGTCGGCGATCATGCTGGCGCGGCCGGAGGATGCGGTACTGCGCGCGCGGGTCGCCGATGTGCTGGCGAAGCTGAAGGCCGACCCCGCCAACCGCATCGCACGCATTGCCGATGCCGCCGCGATCGCCAAAATGGGCGGCAATCCGGCGGCGAGCTTCTATGTCAATTTCGCTTCCAATGCCTACGCCGGCGGCTTCAAGGGCGCCGATGCGCCGCTGGTCGGGCCATCGGGGTCAAAGGGCACGCACGGCTATTTCCCCGATGCACGCTTCATGCGTTCGACCTTCATGCTGATGGGCCCCGGCATTGCGCGCGGGCGCAATCTGGGCGATGTCGACATGCGCGCCATTGCCCCGACGCTCGCGCGGATCATGGACGTCGCCTTGCCCGACGCCGAAGTCCAGGCGCTAATACCGTAATCCTCAGGGCGTTTCCGCGTCGCGGGCGAGCTGGTCAAGCAGGCGCACGCCAAAGCCGGTCATGCCCTTGGGCACCAGCGCCGAACCGCTGCTCGTGTCATTGACCCCGGCGATGTCGAGATGCGCCCACGGCATTTTCTCATCGACAAAAAAGCCGATGAAATGCGCGCCGAGGCTGGCGCCGGGGCCTTGGCTCGGCGCGATGTTGCGGATGTCGGCGATGTCCGACTTCATCCGTTCGGCATATTTGGGGTGCAGCGGCATGCGCCACAGCCGCTCGCCGCTGGTCTCGCCCGCCGCGAGCAGCTTGGCGGCGAGTGCCTCGTCCCGCGCAAACAGCCCGGCAAACTGGTCGTCGAGCGCGCCGACAATCGATCCCGTTAGCGTGGCCATATTGACGATGGCGCGCGGCGTATATTGGCGCGCAGTATATTCATTGGCGTCGGCCAGAACGAGGCGACCTTCGGCATCGCTGTTCAGCATTTCAATGGTTTTGCCCGATAAGGTGCGCACGACATCGCCGGGGCGCTGGGCATTGCCGTCGGGCATATTTTCGGCGAGCGCCGCGACCGCGACGACATGCACCGGCGCGCGCGATTTGGCGAGGCTGAGCGTTGCACCCATCACCGATGCGGCGGCGGACATGTCGCCCTTCATCGCCCACATCCCCGCGCCGGGCTTGAGCGAAATACCACCGCTATCAAACGTAATGCCTTTGCCGATCATCGCTAGCGGCGCGGCATTGCTGCCGGGGCCGCGATAGCGCACCAGCATCATACGCGACCCGCGCGGGCTGCCCTGACCGACCCCGACAATCGTGCCCATGCCGAGCTTGCGCATCGCGGCCTCGTCGAGCACTTCGATCGACACGCCTGCGGTGTTGCCGAACGCTTTGCGCACTTCCGCTACGAAGCTTTCAGGGTAGATGACATTGGCGGGCTCGTTGGCAAGGTCGCGCGACAGTCGCACGCCGTCAACCAGCGGCGCTTGGCGGCTGATATAGGCAGCGCGTGCGGCGACAACATCGCCGCCGACAAGGGTCACCGCATCTGCAGGCGGGGTCTTGTGATCGACCGTCTTGTAGCGGTCAAAACGGTATTGGCCGAGCGCAAAGCCATAGGCGACATCGGCGGCCTCGGTGCCGGTGAATGCACCAGCAATTGTCACGGGCGCTGCCTCGCTGCGCAGCTCCTGCGCTGCCTTGCCGCCCGCCTCAGCGCGCGCCAGCATTTTCGGCGCGGTGCCGGTGCCGACCAGCAGGATACGGCTGTGGTTGCCAATCCCACGCAGCGACAATGTGCTGCCTGCTTTGCCTTCAAATTTGGCCGATGCAATGGCTGCCGTTACCGCCGCGCGCTCGGCTTCGGTCATCGCGATGCCGGGCAGTGCGGGCAACGATGCATCGGTCATCAGGATGACGAGCGCACCGCCCGCCACTGCGCTGTCGGCAAAGGCAATAGGCCGCTCTGCGCTGTGGCCGACAGTCGCGGGGGCCACGCCCGATCCGACAAAATCCTGCGCCTGAACGGAAGGAACGGATGGCGAAACGGCAAGACAGCTGGCAAGCAGCGCAAAACGGATGCGCATTCAAATTTCTCCTCTGGGCTTTGACCTTATGGGATGGCCATTGATGGGCGCTTGGTAATCAAGCTGTCACGATGCGCAAGATGGCGTCGACAAACAACCGTGGCTTGCCAACCGGCGACAGCGTCCGCATGAAGACGCCAAAGCATGGGAGAGTGAGTTAATGCTGCGCAAAGCTGCGATCGGGTTGCTGCTATTGTTGCTTGCGGTGTCGGGCGGGTTGGCGCTGTGGGAACCGCTCAGCGTCAGGCAGACGGTCGCTGCGACCTACACTCCCAAGAATGTCGAAATTGTCCGCGACGGTTTTGGCGTACCGCACATCTTTGGCGATACCGATGCCGATGTCGCTTACGGCGTCGCTTATGCCCATGCCGAGGATGATTTTGCGACGTTGCAGGAAGTGCTGGCGATGACGCGCGGGCGCGCGGGGGCGATGCTGGGCACCGACGGGGCGAAGATCGATTTCGCTGCGCATTTGCTGGATATCCGCAGCACGGTGGACCGCGACTGGGATAAATTGCCCGCCGACGTGCGTATATTGTTCGACGCCTATGCCGCCGGTCTCAACCGTTTTGCCGATAAGCATCCCGACGAGGTGCGGATGGCGCGGCTGTTCCCAGTGTCGGGGCAGGATGTGGTGGCGGGCTTTGTCCTGCGCTCGCCCTTTTTCTTTGGGCTCGACCAGACGCTGGGCGCATTGGTCGAGGGCAAGCCGCGCGGGCGCGAAGGTGGGCCAGTGCTTACTCCGACGGCGGGCGCGCCCAAGAGCGGGGCGACACCGGTCGGCAGCGATGCCCCGGACAATGGATCGAACGCGTTCGCCGTCGCCCCAGCGCGCTCGGCCGATGGCGCGACGCGCCTCGTTTCCAACTCGCACCAGCCGTGGGAGGGCGGGGTCGCCTGGTACGAACTGGTGGTGCACAGCAAAGAGGGATGGGATTTCGCAGGGGCCAATTTTCCGGGCTCGCCCTATCCATTTCTGGGTCACAACAAGTTTCTGGGTTGGACCAACACGGTCAACCGGCCGGACCTGATCGATATCTACAAGCTGACGTTGGATGCGGAGGGCAAACGCTATCGCTTCGGTGGTAAATGGCTGCCGCTGACGATCAAACGCGTTTGGCTCAAGGCGAAATGGGGGCCGTTCGTCATTCCCGTGCCGCGCACCATCCACCGCTCGGTGCATGGGCCGGTGATCATTAACGAGCGCGGCGCATTTGCGATACGCTATGCCGGGATCGACCAGCTGAAAATGGTCGAACAATATTATCGGCTGAACAAAGCGAAGAATTTCGCCGAATGGCGCGCGGCCATGGCGGGGCAAGGCGTGCCTGCGACCAATTTCATCTACGCCGACGCGGCGGGCAATATTGCGCTGTTCTACAACGCCATGTTCCCCGACCGCGCCGAAGGTTTCAACTGGCGCGGCGAGCTGCCCGGGGACGACCCGCGCGCCTTGTGGACCAGGACGCTGCCGTTTGGACGCGTGCCTGCGCTGGTCAATCCGGGTTCGGGCTATGTGATGAACGCGAACAACAGCCCTTGGGCTGCGGCGGGACCGGGCGACGAGCTGGATCCGGCGGCGTTCTCGCCGTTGCTGGGGGTTGAGGATGATGTCACCAACCGTTCGATCCGCGCCATCGAGCTGTTCGAGGAATCGGGCCAGATCGACGAGGCGCGGCTGAAAGCCATCAAGTTTGACACCGGCTATGCCAACGCCAGCTATGCCAAGGCCTGGATGGACAGGTTGCTGGCGCTCGATCCCAAGGGCGACAAGCAGGTGGCGGCGGCGCAAGCCCTGCTCCGCCAATGGGACTGGACGCTCGACGGCAAGGGTAAGGGCGATGCGCTGGCGCTGATGGTGCTGCGCCCGGGCAACCGTGCCCATTATCTGCGCACGAAGGAAGGACCCGACCCGCGCGAAACGCTGAACGAAATGGCGGGGCATCTTCAGAAGAATTTTGGCGCGCTTGACCCGCCGCTTGGCACAGTGCTGCGGCTGCGGCGCGGCAAGGTTGATTTGCCCCTCGATGGCGGCAACGACACGCTGCGTGCCTCGACGCTTTGGGATGTCGAGGACGACGGGCGGTTGAAGGTGCGTCACGGCGACAGCTTCCTGATGTTCGTGACCTGGGACCGGGCGGGTAATGTCAGGTCCGAATCCATTCAGCCGTTCGGCGCGGCGACGACGCGGCCCGACAGCCCGCATTATGCCGACCAGGCGCCGCTGTTCGTCGAAAAACGGCTGAAGCCTGTGCTGTTCGAACCGAGCGCATTGTTCGCCACGAAAGTGCGCCGCTATCGCCCTTGATTGGCAAGGCGGCACTGACTAGCCTCGTCTCCAGTGATCAAAATTCGGAAGGATGCCCATGACCCCCATTCGCTCGCTGGCCGTCGCGTTCGTGCTCTCGACTGCGCTCGTCGCAGCCCCTGCGGTGGCGCAACGCAAGGCCGCGCAGCCCGCGCCGGTTTCCGAGCTGGTGAAGGCGGTCGCGATTCCGCACGAAAGCTTCACCCTGCCCAACGGACTGCGCGTGATCGTGCACGAGGATCGCAAGGCGCCCGTGGTTGCTGTGTCCGTGTGGTATCGCGTCGGATCGAAGCATGAGCCCAAGGGGAAGACGGGATTTGCCCATCTGTTCGAACATTTGATGTTCAACGGGTCGGAAAACGCTCCCAATGATTTTTTTGAGCCGCTGCAACAGGTTGGTGCGACCGATTTCAATGGCACTACCTGGCTCGACCGCACCAATTATTTCCAGACGGTACCGACGGGCGCGCTCGATCTGGCGCTTTTCCTGGAAAGTGACCGGATGGGCCATTTGCTGGGCGCAGTGACGCAGGAAAAGCTCGATAACCAGCGCGGCGTGGTCCAGAATGAAAAGCGTCAGGGCGACAACCAGCCCTTTGGTCTGCTTTTCTATGACATTCAGGAAAATCTGTTCCCCAAGGGGCACCCCTATCACCACAGCACCATCGGTTCGATGGCCGACCTCAACTCGGCATCGATGGACGATGTGCGCAAATGGTTCACCGACAATTATGGCCCCAACAACGCCGTGCTGGTGCTGGCGGGTGATATTGACGTGGCGACAGCCAAGGAGCGAGTGACCAAATGGTTCGGCGATATCCCGCGCGGCCCGGACATTCCGGTGGTCAACGGCGGGGTGCCGACGCTGCCTGCGCCGCTCGCCAAGACGGTGAAGGACCAGATTCCGACGACGCGCATTCATCGGCTGTGGACCTATGGCGGGCTCAACGAAAAGGACGCGGTCGATATGCAACTCGCGGCGTCAGTGCTCGGCGGGCTGTCATCGTCGCGGCTCGACAATAAGCTGGTGCGCGGCGAGGCGATTGCGGTTGGCGTGTCGGCCTTCACCCTGCCGTTCGAAGATGCCAGCATTTTCATGGTGCAGGCCGATGTGAAGCCCGGGGTCGATCCGGCGCATGTCGCCAAGCGGCTCGACGAAGAAATCGCTGCCTTCATGGCCAGCGGACCGAGCGCCGACGAGTTGCAGCGCGCAAGCGCGAGCTTCCTTGGCGGGGCAATTGGCGGGCTTGAATCGGTCGGCGGCTTTTCGGGCAAGGCGGTCGCGCTGGCCGAAGGCGCACTTTATTCGAACAATCCAGGCTACTACAAGGTTGAGCTTGAGCGCATGGCGGCAGCTACCCCGGCCAGTGTTACGGCGGCGATGCAGAAATGGCTGAGCCGCCCCGTGTTCGCGCTAACCTATGAACCCGGCGAGCGCGTCGCGGGCGGCGAAAATCGTGGCGGTGCGGCGACGCCGGAGGCTCTGGACGTCAAGGCTAATCCGGCCGCGCCCGAATATTATGCCGATCCGTCCCTTGGCGAGGCTGCCTTCGATCCGCAGGCGCAGGTCGACCGGTCAACCTTCCCGCCGGTAGGCGAGCTCAAAGGGCTCGATTTTCCGGCGGTCGAGCGCGGCAAACTCAAGAACGGTATCGAAGTCGTCTTTGCGCGCCGCGCGACGGTGCCGACGGTCAATGTCGCGGTTAGCTTTGACGCGGGCTATGCCGCCGATCCCAAGAATGCACTTGGCACCCAGTCGCTGATGCTCAGCCTGATGGGCGAAGGCACCACCACCCGGGATTCCACGGCCCTCGCCGAAGCGCAGGAGCGGCTCGGTGCGCGCATTTCGGGCACGGCCGGCAGTGACGAGACGGTGTTTTCGCTGTTCGCACTCAAGCCCAATCTGGCGGCGTCAATCGATCTGCTCGCCGATTATGTCCGCAATCCGGCGTTCGACGCCAAGGAACTGGAGCGAATCAAGGCCACCCAGCTGACGCGGCTGCAGGCCGAGCTGAACAACCCCAATGCGCTGGCAACGCGCACCATTGCGCCGGTGCTGTTTGGCAAGGACCATCCCTATGGTATCCCCCCATCGGGGCTGGGTGAAGCCGCTGCGGTGCAGGCGGCAACCCGCGATAGTCTGGCTGCATTTCACGCCACCTGGTTGCGTCCAGACAATGCGCGCATCTTTGTGGTCGGCGACACCAGCCTGAAAGAAGTGGTAAAGCTGCTCGATGCTAGTCTGGGCCAATGGAAGGCACCGGCAGCGCCCAAACCGGAAAAGGATTTTTCTGCTGCCATTCCAGCGCCGCAGCCGCGCATATTGTTGGTCGACCGGCCCAAGGCGCCGCAGTCGGTGATCGTTGCGGGCAAGGTGTTGGCCGCGAAGGGCACCGATAGCCTGGAGGTGCTGCGTGCCGCCAACGAGATTTTCGGGGGCAGCTTCCTTTCGCGGTTCAACATGAACCTGCGCGAGACCAAGGGCTGGTCTTATGGCGTGCGCAGCCAGGTGCTGAACAATCGCGACCGGGTCGCCTTTTTGGCGGTGGCTCCGGTGCAGGCCGACCGCACGGGCGATTCGATCCGCGAACTGCAGAATGATCTGCGCGGATTGCTGACCGACAAGGGCGTGAGCCCCGAAGAGCTGACGCGCATGGCCAACGGCAATATCCGCGAATTACCGGGCAGCTTTGAAACGTCGGGTGATGTGCTTGGCGGCTTGCAGAATAATGCGCGTTTTGGCCGACCCGACGATTATTACGAGAAGCTGGCCGATGTGTATCGCGGGATGACCGCGGCACAGATTGACGCTGCGGCGCGCGCCGCGCTGAGCGTCGATGACCTGACGTATGTAGTCGTGGGCGACCTCGCGACGGTCAAACCCCAGCTTGACGCGCTGGGGCTGCCCGTGGAAGTGGTGCCTGCAGCAGGCGCGCCTGCCCAGTGATTCTAACCCGGTTTTGAGGAGAGAAAGAATGTCGAACGTCGCGGGCAGCTATGACTGCGTCACCAAATCGCCGATGGGCGATCAAAAATCGGTTTTCACCGTCAATGTCGATGGCGACAGCTTCACCGGCAGCAACGCCGGGGCCATGGGTGCGCTCGATGTGGAAAATGGCAAGGTCGATGGCAACAAGCTGACCTGGACGATGAATATGAAGGTGCCGATGCCGATGACGCTGGAATGCGAGGCCACGGTGGATGGTGACACGCTGACCGGCTCGATCAAGGCGGGCCCCTTTGGCTCGATGGCGATGACCGGTACGCGCCAGGGTTAATCCGCTAGCGATTTTTGGGGAACAGCCCGTGCCAGCGGATCGTTGGCACGGGCTTTTTCTTTGCCGGCGGGGGTGGTCCTGACAGGCACATGGGCGCATAGCCGCTGCCTATGTCTCGCACCGATCCTGTTCCACCCGCAGCCCAATCACGCCCCGGCCTGCCCGGCGCGCGCGAGATGACGGCGATGATGGCGATGCTGATGGCCTTGAACGCCATGGCCATCGACACGATGCTGCCCGCGCTGCCCGACATGGCGCGCGACCTGAACATCCGCGTGGACAATCACCGGCAATATATCATCGCCGTCTATTTGATCGGCACGGCGGCGGGGTCGCTCTTCTATGGTCCGCTCGCCGACCGGTTTGGGCGCAAGCCGGTGCTGCGCAGTGCGCTGCTGGCTTATGCGGTGCTGGCATTGGCGGGGGCGCTGGTGAACGGATTTGAAATCATGCTGGCGCTGCGGCTGGGGCATGGGCTGGCCGGCGCGGCGCTGGGTGTGGTGGTGACTGCGATCATCCGCGATCTGTTCGCGGGCGATGCGATGGCGCGGCGGATGTCCAGCATCATGCTGGTGTTCATGGTGGTGCCGGTGATCGCGCCGACGATTGGCGCCGGGATATTGCTGGTCGCGAGCTGGCGCGCGATTTTCGTGGTGATGGCGGCGTTGGGGCTTGTGATGCTGCTGTGGATCCGGCGACTGCCCGAAACGTTGGACCCCGCCAATGTGCGCAGTCTCGACGTGCGTACCATGGCGTCGGGCTGGCTTGCGGTGACGCTGCATCGCCGCGCGGCAGGTTATATGGTCGCCGCCGGGGTGATGCAGGGCGCGCTTTATGGCTATCTCAACAGCAGCGAGCAGATCATTAGCGAGGTGTTCGACGCGCGCAGCGCCTTCCCGCTGGTGTTCGCGGCGGTTGCGGTAGGCATCGCCGCCGCCAATTTTTCCAACTCGCGCATCGTCGAG
Organism: Sphingopyxis sp. sgz302558; assembly: GCF_057220455.1. Taxonomy (NCBI): domain Bacteria; kingdom Pseudomonadati; phylum Pseudomonadota; class Alphaproteobacteria; order Sphingomonadales; family Sphingopyxidaceae; genus Sphingopyxis; species Sphingopyxis sp. sgz302558. Next base: position 609,367 of record NZ_JBXPUZ010000001.1, read on the forward strand.
CGGTTTGGCGCACGGCGCGTCTCGCACAGCGCCCTGTTTGCGTTTCTGACCTTTGCCTTGCTGCAGGTGCTGGCGGCGGACAGCGGGCGCGAGACGCTGGCGCTGTTCACGTTGCTCTTGGCCTTCAATGTGGGTTTGATCGGCTTTGTCGGTGCCAATTTCGGTGCCATCGCGATGGAGGATTTTGGGCGCATGGCGGGCGTCGCCAGCAGCTATCAGGGTTTTGCGCGCGGACTGATCGCCGCGCTGGTCGGTGTCGGTATCGGCCAGCAATTCGACGGCACGACGATGCCGCTGGCCCAGTCCTTCACCGTCGCGGCAGTGATCGGTATCGCGCTGGTGCTGTGGGCCGAGCGGGGGCGCTTGTTCACCAGGCCGGGGACCGCGCCCAAGGATCATTTCTGACAGGCAAAGAAAAGGGGGCCGCAGCCCCCTTTTCCGTTAGCGTTCCAAACGCACCTCAGCTGCCAGCAACCGGGCCCGGAAATTCGGGCATGTCAGGCGCATCATCCTGAGCATCGCCATGCTGCAGGTTGGAATTGCGCATGCCGTAGATGAAGTAGAGCGCAACCGCACCGATCATGAACCAGACAAAGAAGATGAGGACCTTGGGCGGTACCGTGGTGATCAGATAGAAGCACGACAAAATGCCGAGTACCGGCAGTACCGGATAGAATGGCACCTTGAACCCCCGCGGCAGATCGGGGGCAGTGCGCCGCAAAAAGATGACCGACAGGCACACAATGGCAAAGGCGGCCAGCGTTCCCACCGAGGTCGCGTCGCCGAGGACGTTGATGTCGAAAAAGCCGGCTGCCACGGCAGTGATCAGGCCAACAAGCAGTGTGTTGACATAGGGGGTCTGATATTTGGGGTGCACCCGGGCGAACACTTTGGGCAGCAGACCGTCGCGCGCCATGGTGTAGAAGATGCGCGTCTGCGCATACATCAGCACCAGCACCACCGAAGTGAGGCCGATAATCGCCCCGATCTTGATGATCTTGGCAAGCCAGCCCCATGTCGGGCCAAAATTATCGACCACCACCGCAACCGGATCAGGCACGTTGAGGGTCGAATAGGGCACCAGCAGCGTCATGATCGCAGCGACGAGCATGTAAATGACCGTGCAGACGATCAAGCTGCCGATAATGCCGAACGGCATGTCGCGCTTGGGGTCTTTGGCTTCTTGCCCAGCGGTCGAAACCGCTTCGAAGCCGATATAGGCGAAGAAGACAATCGATGCCGCGCGCATGATGCCATCAAGGCCGAATTCGCCAGGGCCGGTGTTTTCCGGGATGAAGGGTGTCCAATTCTTGGCCACCAATTCGGTGAAGTTGGACAAGACGATCAGGCCACCGACGACGATGAAGGCCGTCAACACGCTGACCTTGATTGCGACGATGATGTTGTTGACCTTGGCCGATTCCGACACGCCGAGGACAAGCAGGAGCGCGAGTGCCAGGCAAACAAGGAAGGCAGGCAGGTTGAAGATGGTTGTGACCGTCTGACCATCGATCAGCACCGGCGCCCCGTCTTTCATCAGCGTCATGCCGGTAGGGCCAGTAAATTGTTCCGGTATGTGGATGCCGAAATCATTGAGCAAGCTGACGACATAACCGCCCCAGCCGACCGCGACCACCGACGCGGCAAGGCCATATTCGAGGAGCAAAAGCGCGCCCATCACCCAGGCGACAAATTCGCCCAATGTGGTGTAGCTGTAGGTATAGGCCGAGCCAGAGACCGGTAGCGTTGATGACAGCTCGGCATAACACAGGCCCGCAAAGGCGCAGACCAGACCGGCAACGACGAAGGAAAGAAGTACCGCCGGACCAGCGTGCAATGCGGCTGCGTTGCCGGTGCGCACGAAAATGCCTGCGCCGATGATGCAACCGACGCCCAGCAGCAGCAGGTTCCATTTGCCCAAGGTGCGCTTGAGTTCGCTCTTCTCGGTTTCGCGTTGCACTTGGGCGATGCTCTTGCGCGCCATCATGCGCGCCAGCACTCCCCCCGACCCGTTCGTCGCCATTTATAGTCTCCCCTTGGGCGTTCGTAATGACCGGCGACCCTAGTCGCTTGCCAACTTAGCGCAACTTAATTTCGGCGCGGCTTAACGCACCGTGAAGCGGATGCGGTCGACGGTCCGGCCGCCCGGATCGACCAAGCTGATCAGGTGCGATCCAGGGCGCGGGGCGATGCTGGCACCGACCTCGGCATCGCCGAGCGGCTGCTTGCCGATCAGCAGGCGGTGGCCCGCTGCTGCCCCGCTGACGCGTATGGCGAGGCGCTGGCGGTCTGCTGGAATGTCGGGGTCGCGCGCATAGATGCTACCGTTGGCGGGACTGACGATGCGCGGTGCGCGCGCGGTGGCTGGGGCGGCGGCGACCAGCGCCTGTCCCGTTCCGGTCAGGAAATACTCCCGGCGCGGCGGCTCACGCGTGCCTGGCAGCGCAATCTGGCGCGCTTCGACCCCGTTGGGCATGGCGGGCGCCCGGCCAGGGCGGCCTGCGTGCAATGCCAGCATCACATCGCGCCACACTGGCGCAGCGCCGCTGGTACCCGATACCGCGCGCATCGAATCGCCCTCGAGATTGCCGACCCACACCGCGACGGTGAAGCGATCGGAGTAGCCGATGCACCAATTGTCGCGCATCGCCTTGGACGTGCCGGTCTTCACTGCCGCCCAAAAGGGCAAGCGCAGCGCGCTGTCGGCGCCAAAGGCATCGGCGCGTGCTGAAGCATCGGCGAGGATATCGCCAATGATAAAGGCGGCGGCAGGGCTGAGCACCTGCCGCGCATCGCCCGGTTGTGCCGCCTGTGTCAGGCGCAGCGGCGTAAAGCGCCCGCCATTGGCCAGTGTGCGAAAGGCGTTGGCCTGCTCGAGCAGCGAGACTTCGGCCGAGCCGAGCGCGAGCGAAAAGCCATAATATTCGCCGTCCTCGACGATGCCGCGATAGCCCAGATCCCACAGCCGATCGCGGAAATCCTGAACATCGCCAAGAACGAGTGCGCGCACGGCAGGGACGTTGAGCGAACCCGCGAGCGCCGCGCGCACGCTGACTGGACCGCGAAAGCTGCGGTCATAGTTTTTGGGCACATAGAGCCCCGAGGCGGTGTCGAGTTGGACGGGGCTGTCGTCAAGGATCGAGGCAGGGGTCAGCCAGCCGCGCTCGATCACCTGCGCGAAAAGATGCGGTTTCAGGGTCGATCCGGCCTGTCGCCGCGCGCTCGCCCCGTCGACGGCTGCGGCGGTCGAATGGCCGCCCACCCCGCCAACATAGGCAAGTACTGCGCCGCTGGCGTTGTCCAGCACCACCACCGCGCCGTCACGGACGCGCGTTGGCCCAAGCGCTTCGAGCTGGCGGCGCAGAGCCTTTACGGCGGCGCGCTGGATCGCGGCGTCAAGGGTAGAAGTAATGCGTGCTCCCGGCTTGTCGAGCAGCCGCACGGCGAGGTGCGGGGCGAGGCCGGGGTCGAGCGAGGCGGCTCGTTCGCCGCTGGTCAGAGTGGCAGCAGCGCTGGTCAACGCCTCGCACTGCGCTGCATCGGCACTGCGGCAGGCACGGCGCGCCAGCGCTTCAGGACCGGCGGCGGGATCGGGGAGCAGCGCGGCGAAAAGCCCCGCGTCGAGTGCGCCCATTTGTGCCGGGATTTTGCCGAACAGCGCGCTTGCCCCTGCCCCGATTCCTTGCGTCTCGCCGCGCAGCGGTACGAGATTGAGATAGGCTTCCAAAATCTGGTCGTGTGTCCAATCATGGCCGAGTGCCTGCGCGGCACGCATCTGGCGCAGTTTCTGCAGCCAATTGCGCTGGCCGGGCGCCGCGAGTTCGGGGGCGAGGAACGCGGCGAGCTGCATAGTTATGGTCGATGCACCGCGCGAACGGTCGCCGGTCAGCCGCGCGCGCGCAGCACCGGCCACGGCAAGCCAGTCGACACCATTGTGGCTGCGAAAACGGCGGTCCTCGGCGCCGATAACGGCGGCGGGTACGGCGCTGCCGATTCTCTCCAGCGGCACCCACATACTGCGTCGGCGTTGAAAATCGATGCGCTGGCTGTCGAGGAGAACACCATGGCGATCGTATAGCCACGCCTCGCTGGGCTTCCACGCGGCGCGCACTTCGGCATAGGCAGGCATCGGCGGTGGGCGCGTCCACCATATCAGGGTCAGCAGCGCTGCGGCCAGCAAGCCCGACACCAGCCACCGCCAGCGTAAGCGGCGCGGCGGCTGAATACTGCCGGTCGGTGGTGTCGTGGCAAGTGGATCAGCGGCCATTGCCGGCGGAGATGGTCATGGGCTGATTGGGCCATGCGCCGCTGACCGCTGGCGAATACATCGCCTCAACGCGCGTCGGCGGTAGGCTGAAGCGCCCCGAACCGTTGAGGCGGACGACATATTCGACGCTGTGCGTACCTTGCGGCAGCCAGGCGAAATAGCCGCGCCAGCTATCGCGCCCGCGCTCGACATAGCTAGGCTGCGAACCTTCGCCTTCGGCCTCGGCGGCCAGCAGTTGCGACTGGCCACCAAGATTGCCGACAATTGTCGCGCCGGGCGGGACGGGGTCGGCAATGACTACCCAGGTGCGGCCTGCCGTCGCGGTCACTTCAATCCGCACTTTAATGACATCGCCGCGTGTCAGCCGATCCTTGTTTGCCGCCCTAACGATGCTGGTACTGCGCCTAATGCGGTATCCGCCGTTCAAGGGCTCTAACAACGGCACGGCAGCGCGGATCGCAATCAGCGCCCATGGAGTGCCGGCGCCCTGATGCTGGAGGTTTAGCGGACCTGCACTGAGCGGCAGGATGAGCGGTGCGGCATCTAAGGCTGCGGGCCAGCTTTGCATTGCGCTCTGGCCTGCCAAAGTGACGCGGGTTGTTCCGGCAATCGCGCTGGCAGGATAAAGCCCGGCAAAGCGCCGCACCACGACTGCGCCCCAGGCGTTAGCGGGAGTGGTGTCCCAGTGGCCGCGTCGCTGGCGCTGGGCAATGCCGACCATCAGCTTGCCTGCGTCAGCTTCCCAACCGCGTCGTCCGAGCACGGCGTCGAGCAGCTTGATCGCCATTTCATCGCCGCTGACCATCATCCACCATGGCGCATTGGCCGCGTCGATAAGGTCGAGACGGGTGCCTTCGTAGACCAGACGCTTCCGCAGCTCGGCTTCTGCGGCCATGCGCAACGCCGCCGCGCCGCGCAGTCCAGGAATGCGGTCAATCGCCGTCAGCCAATCAGCGAGCAGGCCGGTCGGCATGGCAGCAGGGGCAATGTCGATATGCTGAGCCAGCGCTGCGCTGGCTGCGCCGTTACGGGCGAGCGCGGCGAGCGCAGTGAGGCGCACGAGCCGCAAGTCGCCTGGGCCAAGCGCTTCACGTCCCAGCCGCCCGTCAACCACCGCTTGCAGGGCCGCTATCATCTTGGCGCGCGGGCCATCGGGGATGGCAAGACCGCTAGCCGATGTAATCGACAGCACATAAGCGGTCAGCTCGGGCGAGCCTTTGACGCGGTCGCTGGGAAAATAGCGGATCAGACCGTCGCTATCCTGATAGAGCGGCAGCTCGCCCGCGAGCGCCTGCCAGCGCGCGGTGTCGTCCAATGCCACCGCACGCGATAGTTGCTGCTCGAAACAATTCCACGGGTAAAGCGCCATATAGTCGCGCACGCCACTAAGCGGGGGCGCTACCGTTGCCGACAGCCGGATATCGACGCTGCCGCCGTCGAGAGCGCCCCTGGGCATAGTGATGGGCAGGTTAATGTTCGCTCCGACAGGCGTCAGCGTGGCGGCCCAGGTTGCGACAGGGACAACTGGTTCGACCGTCTGTTCGACAACCACCCGGTCGCGCGTGCCGTCTTTCGTCACCGCATCCACCGCCCAGCTGACGTTGCCGGGGGTGTCGGGCGCGGTCATCGTCCAACTCACCGGAACCGCACCACCCGCCGGAATGGTGACGGTCAGCGGGTCGCCCGTAGCGACGGCAGGCGTAAGCGTTGGCGTGGCAGTGACCGTCATCGCTTTGTCGGTACCGTTGCGAAGTGTGAAACGCGCGTCAAACTGGTCGCCGGTGCGCACCAATTCGGGAATCCCCGAAAACACGCCAAGATCCTGTACCGTGCGTACGCTCGTCTCCCCGGTGCCGAAAAGCGCGGGGCCAGCGGTGGCGATCGCGACAAAGCGGAAGGAGGACAGGCTTTCGGACAGCGGCACGTCGATGATGGCACGGCCCTTGGCGTCCAGTGACACGCGGCCCTTCCACAAAAGCATCGGGCGGAAATCTTCGCGCGCCAGACCCGACATATCCTCGCCGCCGCCGCCGCCGGGGGCAAGCGCCTTGCGGCCATAATGCCTTTTGCCAACCACCTGCATCTGCGCGGTCGAGGTGAGCACATCCAAGGTGCGCTGCCCCATCATGGCATCAAGCAATTGCCAACTGTCGTTGGGTGCAAGCTGAAGCAGCGCCTCGTCGACGGCTGCAAAAGCAATTTCGGCGTTGGAAGGCGGCTTGCCGCCGGGGGCGGTGACCTGCACCGCGACTTTGGCGGTTTCGCGCACGGCATATTTGGCTTTGTCGGCGGTTAACTTGACGCCAAGCTTATTGCCCTCCCACCCTACTTTGATGCGCGCGATGCCTAGGCGGTAGCTGGGTTTGGCAAGATCGACGAGCGCGGTTGGTGGTGCGCCCTCGCTGGTGGTGATGTCAAAGCCCACGGCGCGCTTGGCCTTGCGGAACCAGCTTTCGTTGCCGGTCACCCGCCCGCGGACCGCCATGACCGAGACATAGACATCGGGGGCATAGCTGGCGGGCAGATTGACCGACACCACCGGATTGGTGCCCTTCAAGGGCGTTACAAAGCTCGACAACACGCCTTCGCGCTCGACCGTGACCAGCGCGGTCGCCTCGCGGAACGGCATTCGCACCTGAAAACGCGCCGTGTCGCCCGCCCGATAGCGCGGGCTTTCGGGGATCACATCCATGCGGTCGCCATTGTCGCCGCCGAACCACCATTCGTCATCGCCCGCGAGCCAGACGGTACGCACTGCGCGCGCTTCATTGCCCGCCGCGTCGCGTGTGGTCGCGACGACGGTGACCTCGCCCGATACACCAGGCGACAACGCACAGGCAGCGCGGCCAAGCTTGTCGGTTCGGGCGCTGCAAGCCACCGGCAGCCGGGTTGTCGTCATTCGGTTGTCGTAGGCATAGAAGCCGCCGATCAGCCGTCGCCGCGCGGTGGTGATTTCGCGCCGATAGACGGCGACGTTGACGGTTTGGCCTGAGATCGCCTCGCCATCGAGGCCCAACGCAACAAATTGCAGGCGCAGGTCGCTGTCGCGCATCAGCCAGCCATCGGTCTTGACGCCGAGCTGGATCGCCGATGGGAAAAGGCGGATGCGGCGGCTGGCGGTCAGCACCTCGCCATTGGCATCCTCATAATCCATTTCGACCGTCATCAACGTGGGTTCGATAATCGGCTGGTCGATCTCGATGCTGGTCTGTGCGGTCCCATCGGAGCCGAGCGCAAGCGGCACGGTCCGCGCGAGCGGCAGCGGGGAAGAAACCTCACTGCCCGCATCGTCGAGTGGGACCGTGCCTTCGCTGACCGGCATTCCGCCAAAATCCCAACCGTCATAATCCTCCGGCGGTGACCAGCTTTGCGTGAAGGCGGTACGTATGGTGACGGGCAAGCCGCCCGCGGGACCGCCTGACAGAAAGCCCACGAACAGGTTCAGCGGAACCACAGCGGGGCGCACCGGTGGCTCCTTTGGACCGGTCACAGTGGCGCGCATGGTCGGCAGACGATATTCATCGACACGCACCGACTGGCGGGAAAAAATGGTGCGCTCCTCGCCCGTGGCGTCTTTGGTCACGAATTGCAGGTCATAATCGCCCATCGGTGCGGTGGCGGGAACATTCCATATATTTTCGCCTACACCCCCCGCATTGATGGCGAAGGGTAGCTCGAAACTGGTGTCAGAGCCGCGATGCGCAAGCCGGAGCGTACCCGACAGCGTGGGCGCAAAGGCAAAGCCCACGCCGACCGGGCGGCGCAGGATATGCTTCATGCTGACGCTCTCGCCTGCTTTAACCAGCGCGCGATCAAATATGCTGTGCAAGATGTCGGTGCGTTCGGACCAACCATAGGGCAGGTCGAAATCATAGGGGCGCAGACCATCGCCCCAGTCAGTCAGGGTGAAGCTGAAATCATCGCCCGACCGCGCTGAGACCATCAGTGCATGGCCTTCGCTGGTGTTGGCGGCGGTCGCATCGTCAGGGCAATCCGAATAGGTTTCGGGCTTGGGCAGGCCGCGCGTAATCGCAAGCCGTCCGAGCGCGTCGGTAGTGCCGCTAGTCAGGCGGCGTCCGGTGCAGGCGTCGGTGACGCGCACTTCGGCTCCCGCGACCGGCAGCCCGGTGTCGAGCGAGGTGACCCAAGCCAGCGACGCCTCGCGCCCCCATTTGAAGTGCACCGCCATATTGGTGACTAGCGCTGCCGAGGCGACAAAGCGTGTCGCGTTGCGCCCCAGCAGGGCCGCGCCCAGTTCGGGGCTGGCCAGTTCGACAACATGGAAACCCGGCTCGGTCAGGGGAATGCCAACAACCTCAAACTCTTTGCCCTTACCGGGCAACGGCAAGGTCAGGGCGCTGCGCGCGGGAGTTCCGGTGGGCACGGCAGCGAAAACCGATTTCGTCCCAGTATGATTAACGGTGACAGTCCCGCCTTTGCCATCATCCAGTTCTCGATAGTCGGTGTCGTCGGCATCTTCGACACGGTCCAACCATTTGAGCACGGCGGCATCATCGTCGCCAAGGCGCAGAGTTGCCCCGGCAATCGACAATTGTTGGCGTTCCAGCTCTGGTTCGACGCCGCGCACGGTGACGGGCAGCACGCCGCCCTCGCGCGCTTCCAAAATGCCGAAAGGTGCGGCGAATTTGACAAGCGGCGGGGTGCGGTCGATGGCAACGGCTTGCGGGAAGCGCGCTGCGTTCTGGAGCAGGCGGCCCGACTGGTCCGCAAGGTCAGCAGGCAAAATCACCGAGGCCTGCTGCATTTGCGGGAAGGGACCGGTGAAGCGTACCTGGGTAAGGTACGCATCATTGTCGCCTGGGGCAGCGGCGGCACGCACGCTGCCGTCGGCCATCCGCAGCGTCGCGGCGAGCGCAGCGCTGCGCGGGACCGGTGCGGTGAAGCTGACGATGATGTCCTTGAGCGGGTTGCAACCTGCGGCGGCGCGCACACGCGAGCAAGTGAAACGCGCGGAAAAGGCTGCGCGCACGCTGTAATCAAAACGTTGGTCGCGCCCTGCGGTGCGCGTCGGCGCCCCAGCCTGGGCTATACGCGCATCCCACACCAACGCCATGTCGCGCCCCGGCGGCAGCGGACGACGGCATTTGGCGGTGACAATGCGGCTGAAGAAAATGTCACGCTCGGCGCCCGCAGTGGGGATTTGCGTTGGCAAACCTGCGGCGGTCAGAAAATCCTGCCGTTCCCAGTCAGCGTTGCCAAGACCGGTCAGGATTTCTCTCGCCGTTGCGGCGGGCAGCAAGTCGAGCGGGATTTTCTCGCCAATGCCGTCAACTGCACAATAGGCAAAGCGACTGATCGAGGGGTGATCAGCGGCCGCATTGGTCGCGATTAAGAAAATCTGGTCTTCCTCAATCCCGCTATACGAGCCGCCCGCCAGTATGGCCCGAACCGTGGGGCCGCCAGTGTCGATAGGAAAGCTGCGGTTGCCGGTGATTTCGGTGCCGCGTTGGGTGAACAGCTGGTCGGTCAGCGTCACTTCGCAGCTGTTGCCTGCCGGGATCGCCCGGTCGAATTCCAGCACCCAAGTTTGCTGATCAACCCAGCGGCCTGCGCCGGGGACGGGGCAGTTATGTTTGGCGGGCGGGCGCGCGCGCGGCTCGCCAAGCGGCACCATCGCCTCGGAGAAGCGCAGGGTGAAACGGTTGATGCTGGTGTCGCCCGCCGATGCGCTGCCGGGCGTGGCGAGAACGACTTGAGGCACCGTATCACCGCTAGCGGCGGTGGCGGCGAACAGCGCCAGCGGCGCGAGCAGAGCCTTGGGCCACCTCCGCGGTTTCGGCTTGTCCTGGTGCTTTGCCATCGCCCGCGAATCCCCCCGTCAAGCCGCAACCACAGCTTGCGCCAAGGCCGGGTTGCTGTCTAGCGCGTCAGCATCGGCCCCAGCCACTGGCCGCCGAAAAGGTGGACGTGGAAGTGTGGCACCTCTTGCCCGCCGTGCCCGCCGATGTTGGCGAGCAAGCGGTATCCCGGTGCTGGCAGCCCCAGATCGCGCGCAACCTGCCCCACCGCGCGGATGAAGCCGGCAATTTCATTGGCTCCCGCGCGCGCCGAAAAGTCGTCCCAGCTGACATAAGCCCCCTTGGGGATAACCAAGATATGAACTGGCGCTTGCGGATTGATGTCGTGAAAAGCGAGCGCCCATTCATCCTCGTACACACTGTTGCATGGCAGTTCACCGCGCAGGATGCGTGCGAAGATATTGCGGTCGTCATAGGGCTGGGTGGCGTCAATCGGCATGCGAGGCTCCCGTGCGTGCTGCCTTTTCGGTATGGCCCGAGGTGCCCGCGCGGCGCTCGAGTTCGGCCTCTATCGCGTCCCAGCCGATGCCGCGCGCAGCGAGCAGCACGGTGAGGTGGAACACCAAGTCGGTCGCTTCTGCCACAATCTCGGGCTCTTCTCCTTCGACAGCGGCGATGACCAGCTCGAGCGCCTCTTCCCCCACCTTGCGGGCGATATGTCCATGGCCCTTGGCGATCAGGCTGGCGACATAGCTTGCCTCCGCTTCCCCGGCCAGAATACGGTCGCGGACGGTGGCTTCGAGGCGGGCGAGGGCAGAAGTGGGTGTTTGGATCATGGAAGCTGCCTATCGGGCTGCGTGCGCTACGACAAGTCGCTGGACAGCGCGCGCGCCATCGCCGAACGTCAGCGGATGGGCGAGGTCAAACTGCATCCTGAATGGCTGGCGCGCGTCGGCAGCGAATTCGATCAGCCCTATATGGCGCAACTGAGGGCGTTTCTGGCCGCCGAGCGCGCGGCGGGCAAGACCATCTATCCGCCCCCCCGCCATTGGTTTGCCGCGCTCGACGCTACGCCACCCGACGCGGTGCGGGTCGTGATTCTGGGGCAGGATCCCTATCATGGTCCTGGGCAAGCGCACGGCCTGTGCTTTTCCGTGCAGCCGGGAGTTCGGGTGCCGCCGAGCCTTGTCAATATCTACAAGGAACTCGTCAGTGATCTGGGTATTGCGCCACCGCGCCACGGGCATCTGGCGCATTGGGCGGCGCAGGGCGTGTTGCTGCTCAACGCCGTGCTGACAGTAGAGGCGGGGCAGGCGGCGTCGCATCAGGGACGCGGGTGGGAGCGCTTTACCGATGCCGTGGTCGCGGAGGTAGCGACGTCGCTGCAGCCGACGGTGTTTCTGTTGTGGGGCAGCCATGCGCAACGCAAGGCGGCCGCCGTGCCGCAGCTCGGCACAGGCAGCCCACATCTGGTGTTACGCGCGCCGCACCCCTCACCACTGTCGGCGCATAACGGCTTTCTCGGTTGCCGCCATTTCAGCAAGGCTAACGCATTTCTGGATGCGCATGGACGCGGCGCTATCGACTGGCGTTTGCCTGAGCTGCCATGAAAGCTGATGCCCCGACGCTGGCAGCAATGGAGGCGTGTCTGATGGCTGTGGTCGACATGCGCGCCGTGTCGCGTCGGATTTTCGACCGGTTTCTGGCTGAATATCCCGACGAAGTGGCGCGCTTTATCAACGTCGATGCGGCGGTGCTGCGGATGACCGACGAGACATTCGTACTGCTGTTCGCGCTGGCCAGCGGCGAGCGCTGGGCCGCGGGCAGCGCAGCACACTGGGTCGATTTGCACCGCAATTATGGACCGATTGCCAGAGCCCGCTATCAGGCATGGACGGCGCTGTGCCTTGCCGAACTAAAGGCTGCGAGCGGGCCCTTGTGGGAAGCTGCTGCACCGGGGTGGCAAAGTGCAGTAACGCAGCTCGACGCCCTGCTCGTGGCCGAAAATGAGCGGCTTCAAGGAACAAGCCAGTCTGCCTGCCATTGAACGCCCGTGCGTGTGAAAAGGGCGCGGCGGTGGCCGTCATGCGCGAGATAGAGCCAGTCGATGCGGTCGAGCGTCACGGTGAGCGTCGCGAAATGGTCGCGACCGGCCTCGCTTTCGGCCAGCGTTGGGAAGCGCTGTTCAAATTTTTCAGGCAGGCCGCTGGTGGGGACATCCGCTGGGCTGCTGGGGGCGACCGGCGCCAGATAGCAGCGGCGGCTGGTAGCGGCGCTGCCGGCCCAGGCCGCGTCGGTCACGGCGTCGGCGGTAGCGATCTGGCCGCTGCCCGAACAGCGCAGCTGAAGCTTTGCTCCCGGATCATAGAAAAGCACCGAGACGCGTGGGTTCACAGCCACCGCCCCAACCTTCGGGCTGCGGGCATCGGTGTGAAAGCGTAGCGTCGCTGTGCTCCGATCAACGTGGCGCAGCACCATGACCCGCAGCTCGCCATCAGCGGTGCCGACCACGGGGGTGTGCCAGGGCGATTTGCGGTCGGCCTTGCCGCGCGCGAGCCGCGCCCACAGGTCCGACTCTATCGCCGCCAGATCATCGCGCGGAATGAAGGGATCGTTACTCATGCCGCCAGCCCCATGGCGACGGCCATTAGTCCCAGCCCCGCCGAGAGCAGCAGGCGCAGCGGCAACCACCATGGCGGCGTCAGTCCTAGCGCTGCGATGCGCCGGTCCACCAGCGGTGATGCGAAAATGCCGATGCCCAGCCAGACCAATGACGGACCCGGCCAAGGCTCGCCGATCAGCCACGGGGTCAATGATGCCAGCGCCACAAGGCTGGGCAGCACGCTGACTCCATAAAGCCAAGACGGTGCGCGCGTACGCGCCGCCGCCGCCAGTCCCCACCACAACCCGCCAAGAAAGCTGAAGATCAGCGCGGCATAGAGCCAGCCGAGCGCCAGCGCGCCGAAGCGCCATCCATCGCCGCCGCCGATGACCACCGCCAGCAGCGCCGCCATCGGCAGCAATCCGGCAAGTCCAAGCGCGCGAGGAGGGGACGGAATCTGGTCGAGCATGCGCCTGCCATGCGCCAGACGGCGTGCGTGGGCAAGGGTCGGCCGGATTAGGACATTGTAAGGAATTGACGCTAGGATTTGGCGCGTGGTTAGAGCCGAGAGCCCGATCTTGTGGTTCGAGCGCAGCGCGCGGCGCGATGTGCGCTGGTGGGGCATGTTGCTGGTCGGGCTGATTTTCGTCTATGCTGGCTGGACCGTAGATCCCGCGACCAATTGCAGCGCCGATGGCGAATGCGCGCCTTGGCTGGTGCCGGTCGCAGGCGGACTGGGCGTGGTGTTCGCGATGGGCGGGGCGGCCTCGCTGATCGTCAACCCCAGCCGCGGCAGCTTTATCGATCCTGCGACGCGTGAGCTGGTGTGGTGGCAAGGGCGGGTTGCCGATGGCCGCGCGACCGATGCTGGCAGGCTGAAGCTTGCCGATATTGCGCGCGTGGTGGTGGTCGAGGGCAGCGATGCTGACGAGCTGTTTCTTTACGGCCGCTACGGCGAACTGCTGCCCTTTCCCAAGGACGAGGTCATGCCCTGGCCCTATCGCGACTGGGCGGCCGGGCTGGCCAACCATGTCCCGGGGCTGATGATCGAAGAGCGGCAGGGCTGAAACCAGCCCCGCCGCCCGTCAATCGGCCTTAGGCGTTGGTCAGATTGACCGCCGAAGCCTTGCCATTCTTGCCGACTTCGACGTCGTAAGAAAGGCGCTGGTCTTTATCCAGCGTGTGCATGCCGGCGGCCTGCACGGCGGTGATGTGGACAAAGCTGTCCGCGCCGCCGTCTTCGGGGGCGATGAAACCATAACCTTTGTCGGTGCTGAAGAATTTTACGGTGCCGGTTGGCATAGGAGTGTTCCTTTCACGAAACATAGTAACCCGCCGTGCAACAGCGCACGTCGGGGGTAGCCAGGGTCGTGAAGTGGAGTTTGGGTGCGCCGGATTCGTTCCCCGAAAGGAGCAGCCCCTGCGCCGAAAATTCCGTCTGCGTCGACGATAGCGATTTGGGGTATAGGCGAAAACGCGGGACTTGGCAAATCGTGCGCCGGTCGCCGTGCGGACCTTGCCCCCGAATATATGCCGTGATTTGCCAAAAAGCGCCTAGGCTGGCCACCAGCCGACCAACCCAGTCCGGCGCGAAGGAAATGGACCATGGCCAAGAGCCAGAAGAAATCGAACCGCGAAGTGCGCAAGCCCAAGGCCGAAAAACCGCCCAAGCCCAACGCCTCGCAGCCCAGCCAGAAGACCGGCGTGGTCGCGGGGCTGGACAATATGAGGAAATAATCGCGTCGCCGGGCGGATAAGGCGAATTTCGGCTTAACAACCGGTCGCAAGCCGGGTCGACAGCAAGGCGCCGGGCCGATAGCCTTGTCCCATGCGCACCTTCATTGCCATCGCACCGATGTTGTTGCTGGCCGCTTGCGGGGGCGGCGGCAGTGGTGGCGGGGGCGGCAATCCGCCGCCGGCCGCGAACCGTCCGCCGACGTTCACCTCGCTGCAGACCGCCGGGGTGACCGAGAACGCCACCGCCGCCTATCAGGCGACCGCCAGCGACCCCGATGGCAACCCGCTGACTTTCAGCATCACCGGCGGGGCCGACGCCGCGCGCTTTGCGATCACGTCCGCCGGCGCGGTCAGCTTTGCCAGTCCGCCCGATTTCGACCTGCCCGGCGATGCCGATGGCGACAATGTCTATGCCATCACCCTGCGCGTGTCCGACGGGCAGGCGAGCGCCGACCAGAATGTCAACATCACCGTCGCCAACAGCCGCGAGGGCATTGCCGTGCGCCGCGTCGGGACGGGCTTTTCGCAGCCGCTGTATGTCGCGGCGATCCCCGGCGACACGCGGGTATTGGTCGCCGAAAAAACCGGCGGCGTGTACCGGCTCGACCCCGCCAATGGCACCCGCACCCTGTTGTTCACCGCCGCGAGCCTGTCGACCGACAGCGAACGCGGGCTCTTGGGCCTGGCCGCGCGGCCCGATTTTGCCGCGAGCCAAGCGCTGCTCGCGGTCGCCACCGCCCCCGATGGCGCGGTTCAGGTGCGCCATTATGTGCTGGGCACCCCGGGCTTCACCACGGTGCTGAGCACGCCGCACGCCGATTTCAGCAACCATAATGGCGGCTGGATCGGCTTTGGCCCCGACGGCCATGCCTATGTCGGCATTGGCGACGGCGGCGGCAGCGGCGACCCGCAGAACAATGCCCAGAACCTGAATAACCGGCTGGGCAAAATCCTCCGGCTGGCGCGCAACCCCGACACCGCGTCGCCCACGCTTTATGTCCCCGCGCCCGGCAATCCCTTTATCGGCGGCGGCGGCGATCCGTGGATCTTTGCCTATGGCCTGCGCAACCCGTTCCGCGCCTCCTTTTTCGGCAACCGCCTGATCATCGGCGACGTCGGCCAGGGCGCGCGCGAGGAAATCAGCGCGCTCACCACGGCGCAGGGCGGCCGCAACTTCGGCTGGCGCTTTCTGGAAGGGACCGCGCCGTTCAATGGCACCGCCCCCGCCGGGCTGACCCCGCCCGTCGCCGAATATAGCCACGGCACCGGCCCAAGACAGGGCAACAGCGTCACCGGCGGCTATGTCTATCGCGGCCCGGTGACGAGCCTGCAAAACCGCTATGTCTTTGCCGACTTTGTGCGCGGCAATATCTGGACCGTGCCGGTCACCGCGCTGGTCGACGGCCAGACGCTGGCATCGAGCGCATTCGAGCGCCGCAACGAAGATTTCGCCCCCGACGCCGGGACCATCAACCAGCTGGTGTCGTTCGGCGAGGACAGCGCGGGCAATTTGTTCATCGTCGATTTCGACGGCGAGATTTTCATGGTGGTGGCGGGGTAGGGGCGCCGCCGTGCGGCGGCGCGGGGGGCATCGAGCGATTTATATTCGACCGGCGCCTCATCATCGGGCCCCGCCTCGTCGTCGATTGCTTCCTCGTCGTCGGGCGCCGCCGCGTCCTCGTCAAAAAGCGCGGATTCTTCACAAAGTAGAAGCGACCCCCTTACCCTGTCGCGCGCCTCGATCTCGCTGTGCGGCAGCGCGTCGTCGAAAAAGGCATCCCACAAGGCGGTGCCGCTGGCGCCGCGATCGATCAGCTCGACAAACCAGTCAAAGCTGGTGGCGACCGCCAACACTTCGGGCACGCTTGCCGCCGGATTGACGCGGTCGAGCAGCGCGAGCGACAGGCGGGTATTTTGGCGGTGAAAGGTGGTGACGCCCTCTTCGCGCACCCAGCGCGCCTGTTCGCCCTGTATCGCCGCGGTCATCAGTTTGTCGACGACGATGCGCCGCGCGATGATCAGCGCCGCTTCCCAGCCCATGCTGAACGGATAGCCGCGCGCGGTGCGGCGCAGCGCATAGGCCCCGGCCAGCGACATGCCCACCGCGCGCGCGGCATCGGCGACCACGCCATGATCGGCCAGATGCGCCAGAAAAGCCGCCTGCCGCCCGGGAGACCAGCCGTCGGCGCGCAATTCATAGCGCAGGAAAGCCGCGGCAGGCCGGCGGGCATCGGCGTCGCCGGCAAAGGGCGACGGGGGCGAATCGGGGGAGGGTGTAGTGCTCATCCACAAGGGTGGAACATAAAAGGAACATGTAGGAAAGGGCTTTCGCGCAGAGGCGCAGAGATCCGCAGAGGGCGCGGAGGTTCAGGCCGCCTCCAGCACCAACACGCGGGCGGCCGCATCACGTTTGGGGCGGACAATGATTTCGACATCGCGGCCAAGCGCGACCGCGAAATCCATCAATTTTTCGACCGAAAAGCCGTCGAGCCGGTAATTGACCAGCGCTGAAACCTTGGGCTGCGGCACGCCGAGCAGGCGGGCGGCATCGACCTGTTTCAGGCCCTGATCCTTGATGATCCGGTTGATGGCGAGCGCAAGGCGGGTCTTGGTCTGACGTTCCGCCGGATCGGGCAGGCCGAGGTCGGTGAAGACATTGGCGGTGCCGCGGGTGATGTTGGTGTCAGTCATCGGCTTTTTTCCTTGCCTGATAGTCTTGCTGCGCCAGCCGCAGCCGCGCCTTGATCATTGCGACGTCTGCTTTTGAGGTTTTGATGCCCTTGGTCGATTTCTTCTGGAAAGCGTGGAGCACGTAAATCACCTCGGCAAAGCGCACCGTATAAACCGCGCGATAGGTGTCGCCCTGGTGGTCCTCGACCACTTCAAACACCTCGCCGCCCTCGCCCTTCAACGGCTTGGCATGTGGATGCTTCCCACCCAGCCGCGCGACGCCCAACGCATAACCCATCATGCCGATCAGTGCTTCGGGGAAGGCAAGCAAATCCTTCTTCGACGAACCGATCCAGTCGAGAGGCGTTTCGCCGGGGAGATAAAGATACCTATTTTAGTATATTGTCACGGGCAGATGATTTGCCAGACCCACCCTGCAACCGAACGGTTATTGTATGTTATCCCGCCGAAAATGCAGGCACTGACAAAGCCCCACATCGCCAAAACTTGGATCGGCTTATAGAACACTTCAACCTTAGCGTCAGAATGTAACCGATTGTTTTGCGTCAGACGTGCATCATTGACGAATAACCTCAGAAACCATGCGAGTTTTGGGCGTTGTGACAGATCAACCGGGCTGCTGTCCGAAATCTTCGATCCGAGCTGTATTTCGGGCAATATTTCTTCCCACCGCCTTTCAATGGCCGCGCCCTGATTGACAGCACCTAGGAGCAATCGATGATACCATTCCTTATCTACAAAATAGAACAATGTCGTGGACAAAAAGACCGCAAACAAAACAATGAGAAGCGTGTCAAAATAAAAACCAGATATTTCGACTCCATGATTTTTCGAGTCTTTCAAATAGACTCCGTAAAGAGACAAAATTGCAGCTAAAACCGTCGCATATAGAGTGCGAACCTTCATGCAAATTTCGTTAAAATGTTCCTGAGTCTGAACTACCTTTTTCCATGCTTCTAGTGCCAACAAAGCATGTTCCTTCGGAGGCGGTGCAGAAGGCTGTGGCGGGGTTGTCACTGATGATACTCCGAGAAGCTAAAATGGTCGAAAATCTGCAGCAGACTCTCACTCAACTCGAGATCTGCCGTCACCACTCTGGCTCGAATTTGCGCCTCCCGCTGCACATCGGCATCACTCCAATGTGTAACGAGCTTGAGCAATTCATAAGCCTCGGTTTCCTGGGCCTCTCCATAAGAAGCCCAAGCGTAATCAACGCCCGCGTCTTTGGCCATTGCCACGTCCTTCTGACGGCTGTCTCCAACATAAACTGTCTGCTGCTTTGAAACGCCAAAGTCGGTGATTATTTGAGCTAGAAGATCAGGGTTTGGCTTCAATTCGCCAGCTGGTGTGTGGCGATGTTCAGTATGTCGCAGGTGGTAGAAGTCTCTGCCATAATGCCGACCACCATTTTCGAGGAAACGATCCGGCAGATCGTGGTCAGGAGGGGTATAAATGCGATCAATAACCCCATCTAGGCCCAAACGCTTCAAGCGATAGAAGCTGTAAAAGCCTTGAGACTCCGTATAAATTGCAAGCCGAGCTCCTGAGCCCTTAATTTTCAACAATGTTTCAGCGACGGAAGGATAAAGCTTGAGCTCGCGCTTTCTCGCCTTTCGAAACGCACGAATTGCGTCCTCAAAAACCACCGATGCACTTTGGCCGTTAAGGTGTGATTGAAGGCTCGGAAGCGCCTCAAGGAGAAAAGCGTATTCTGAGGTGCCATGGCTCTGATGGATAGGCCGAATTTCGGCAGCCAAATCATTGACTGACAAACCAGTCTTGAGTTCCACTTCAGTCATCATCGCCGTAAAACAGCTGTACCAGACATGCACCCAATCGAAGAGTGTGTTGTCGAAGTCGAAGATTGCCAAAATTTTGTTCGACATGCTGGGCTACCAAAGATCGACCATTAGAACATATATAGAACAGAAATAGAGTTTTTGTCAATCATGCTCCCGATCGCCCGCGCCCATATAAAGCTCCCGCCCGGTCTCGTCATAGACCTTGCTCATCTGGGCCATGCCGGCCTCGGCTTCTTCCGCCGCGATGAACCCGTTCGCTTCCTGATTCTGCAACCGCGCGAATTCGCGCACTTCTTGTGAAATCTTCATGCTGCAGAATTTGGGCCCGCACATGCTGCAGAAATGCGCGGTCTTCGCGCCTTCGGCGGGCAATGTCTGGTCGTGATATTGCTCGGCGGTGTCGGGGTCTAAGCTCAAGTTAAACTGGTCGCGCCAGCGGAATTCGAAACGGGCTTTGCTGAGCGCATTGTCGCGGACTTGCGCGGCGGGGTGGCCTTTGGCCAGATCAGCCGCGTGGGCGGCGAGTTTGTAGGTGACGACGCCGACCTTCACATCGTCGCGGTCGGGCAGGCCGAGGTGCTCCTTGGGGGTGACGTAGCAGAGCATCGCCGTGCCGTACCAGCCGATCATCGCCGCGCCGATGCCGCTGGTGATATGGTCATAGCCCGGTGCGATGTCGGTGGTGAGGGGGCCCAATGTGTAGAAGGGGGCTTCGCCGCACACCTCGAGCTGTTTGTCCATATTCTCCTTGATCTTGTGCATGGGCACATGGCCCGGGCCTTCGATCATCACCTGAACATCCTGCGCCCAGGCGCGTTTGGTGAGCTCGCCCAGCGTGTAAAGCTCGGCAAATTGCGCCTCGTCATTGGCATCGGCGATGCTGCCGGGGCGCAGGCCGTCGCCGAGGCTGTAGGCGACGTCATAGGCTTTCATAATCTCGGTAATTTCGTCGAAGCGTTCGTAGAGGAAGCTTTCCTGATGATGCGCGAGGCACCATTTGGCCATGATGCTGCCGCCGCGGCTGACGATGCCGGTGACGCGCTTCGCGGCGAGGGGGACATAGGGCAGGCGCACGCCGGCGTGGATGGTGAAATAATCGACGCCCTGTTCGGCTTGCTCGATCAGCGTGTCGCGGAAGATTTCCCACGTCAGCTCTTCGGCGACGCCGCCGACTTTTTCCAGCGCCTGATAGATCGGCACGGTGCCGATGGGGACGGGCGAATTGCGGATGATCCATTCGCGCGTGTCGTGGATGTTGCGCCCGGTCGACAGGTCCATGACCGTGTCGGCGCCCCAGCGGATGCTCCACACCATCTTGTCGACTTCACTGGCGACATCGGATGCGACCGCGCTGTTGCCGATATTGGCGTTGATCTTGACGAGGAAATTGCGCCCGATCGCCATCGGTTCGCTTTCGGGGTGGTTGATGTTGCTGGGGATGATGGCGCGGCCGCGCGCGACTTCATCGCGGACGAATTCGGGGGTGACATAATCGGGGATGGCGGCGCCGAAGGATTCGCCGTCGCGGACATATTCGCGCAGGCGTTCGCGGCCGAGATTTTCGCGCGTGGCGACATATTCCATTTCGGGGGTGATGATGCCTTTGCGGGCATAATGCATCTGGCTGACGTTCGCCCCCGGTTTGGCGCGCAGCACCATCTTGCGGACGTTGGGGAAGGGCTTCACGCCGCCGCTGCGGTCGGGGCCGAGCTGGCCATTGTCCTCGGGCCGCACCTCGCGCTGGGGGACTTCGTCGACATCGCCGCGCGCGCGGATCCAGGGGGCGCGCAGCTCGGGCAGGCCGGCGTCGATGTCGATGCTGGCATTGGGATCGGTGTAGGGCCCGCTGGTGTCGTAAACCCGCACGGGGGGTTCGCCGCTGGTCGGTTCCAGATGAATTTCGCGCATCGCGACGCGCAGGCCCATGGGGGTGCCGACATGGATCTTGCGCGACCCCCGGATGGGGCCGGTGGTGACGTTTGGCGTCTTTTGGGGGACTTCGGTACGGGCGGGACGGTCGGCCATGCTATTCCTCCATTGATGAGCTGACCGTTTTCCGGCGCACGCCGGAATCCAGTGCTGCTCTGGGCCCCGGCTTGCGCCGGGGAACAATTCCGCTGGAACGGCCGAGAAGAAGTGGCGCAAAACGCTCCCTCCCTCCGCCCGTGCTAACGGGTTCAGGTTCGACGGGTCGGGCTGCGTGACCAGCCCCTCTCAGTCACATGACTCCCCGGGGATGGAGGCCGTTCTAGACCGTCGATCGCGCCATGCCAAGCAGGCGTTCGGTCGAATGTGGGGCGGGCCAACCCGCTAAACTTAGCCGACCTTTGGCCGTTAATCGCAAAACGGAATTCCAGGCTGCGCAGAAACAGGGGGCATCTTCGATGAAGGGGATAATTTTCAACATTGTCGAGGAGGTCGTCAACGATCGCTATGGCCCCGATGCCTGGGATTCGATGCTGACGGTAGCGGGTCTCGATGGCAGCTATACCTCGCTGGGCAGCTATGACGATGGCGAGCTGTTTGCGCTGGTCGAGGTGGCCTGCACGATGACCGGGGCCTCTGCTCCCGAAGTGCTCCGCCTGCTTGGCGCGGGGGCCATGCCCCGGCTGCACGCCCGCTATCCGCATTTCTTCGAGGCGGCCCCCGATGCGCGGGCTTTCATCCTTAGCCTGAACTCGATCATCCATCCCGAGGTGCGCAAGCTTTATTCCGGCGCAGGCTGCCCGCATTTTCACTTCGGAGAGGATGATGGCGCGTTGACGCTGGGGTACAACTCCCCCCGGAAACTGTGCCATCTGGCCCATGGGTTTATCGATGGGCTGGCCGCTCACTATGGCGAGACGATCAGCGTCGTCCAGCCGCGCTGCATGCACGAAGGCCATCAGTCATGTCAGCTGCGGCTGAGCTGGCAATGAGCCAGAGGCTCGATTCGGCGGAATTTCGCCAGGATCCGAAGGACGAAGCGATTGCCCGGCTGGAACGGAGCCTGTCGCGCGAACGCCGGGCCCGGCAGGATGCCGAAGCCATTGCCGAACGCGGATTGCGCGACCTTTATCTCAGCCGTCGCCGCCTGGAATTGCTGAACAAGATCGCCATCGTTGCCAACGAGTCGAACGACCCGCTTGCAACATTGCGGATGGCGACCAAAGAAATCTGTCAAGTGACCGGATGGGCGATCGGCACCGTCCTGTTGCGAACCGGCGAACCGGGCGACGAGCGGCTGGAGGGCACCAATGTCTGGTACGCAAGCAACCCCGACCTGATGTTTCCGTTTGCGGACGCGTCGCAAAGGCTGGTTGTCTGGCCCTCTGCATCGCCGCCGGGTTGCTTGTTCATCGACGCCCATCCGATCTGGGTCCCCGATATTCATGCCCAGCCCGGCTTCTCGCGCTCCGGGCCGGCGAAGCGGTGTCGGTTGCGTTCGGGCGTCGCTGCTCCCGTGCTGATGGGTCAGGAGCTTGTCGCGGCGATCGAATTTTTCGGCACCGACACGACCGCGCCCGAGCCCGAATTTCTGGACCTGCTAATGCAAATCGGAACCCAGGCTGGCCGGGTGTTCAAGCGCCAGCAGCACGCGCGCAAACTGGTCGAAAGCGCCACGCGGGATCCCTTGACCGGGCTGCCCAACCGAGCGCTGTTCGAAATGCGGATTCAAGAGATATTCGCGGCAAATCGGGCAGCCGGGAAATACGCTCTGTCGCTGATCTACATCGACCTTGATGGGTTCAAGCTGGTCAACGACACGCTTGGCCACCAGGCGGGAGACCAGCTGCTTGTCGCCATGGCCAAGCGGCTGCAGAATGTCACGGAGGACATTGCGCGCCTTTACCCAGCCGGCACCATCTTGCTGGCGCGCATCGGCGGGGACGAGTTCACCATCCTGATCGACGCGGCGGACGCCGCTGCGATTGCCGACAAATTGGCCAGTGCCATCCACGACAGTCTGGATCCCGTGCACTATATCGGCGCGAGCGAGATCCGTGCCGCCGCGAGCATCGGAATCGCGCACGATGATTGTTCCTATGAGGCCCCCGATGCCCTGATGCGCGATGCCGATGTCGCGATGTATGAAGCAAAATACAGCGCCAAGGCCGACGGCAAACCCCGCACCGTGAGCTTTGATGCAAAAATGCGCGCCGTCGCCTTGGCCCGCCTGGCGCTGGAATCGAAACTTCGCAGGGCAATCGACCAGCAGGAATTCCGGCTTTGTTATCAACCGATCGTCAAGATGGCGACGGGCCAAACCGTCGGCTTTGAGGCGCTGCTGCGTTGGCCGCAAGAGGATGGTTCGTACATCGCCCCCGATGAGTTCCTGCCGGTCGCCGAACAATGCGGCCTGATCGTGCCGCTGGGCACATGGGTGTTACGGGAGGCGTGCCGTGCCTCGTCGCGGTGGCGGGCAACGGTGCCCGATCTGCGGCCGTTTTCGATCAGCGTGAATGTGGCGGCAAGCCAGTTCCAATTGCCGGGCTTTGCCGATCTGGTTCGCGAAATTTTGATCGAAACCGATGCAAGGCCAAGCGAGATCACGATCGAGCTGACGGAAAGTGCTGCAGTTCTGAACCCCACCCATACGGCAAGGGTGCTCGATGAACTTCGCACCATGGGCATCCGCGTCAGTCTTGATGACTTCGGGACGGGCTATTCCTCGCTTGCGCACCTTCAGTCGATGTCGTTCGATACGCTTAAGATTGATCGTTCCTTTGTCATGAATCAGAGCGAGACCAACACGGGATGGACGCTGGTGGACATCATGATGAAGCTGGCCGCCGCCATGGGCTTGGCCGTGGTGGCGGAAGGGGTGGAAACCGAATTGCAGCGATCGCAACTGGAAAATATCGGATGTCGGCTGGGTCAAGGATGGTTGTTCCATACCGCGGTGCCAGAGGCGGAGGCTCTCTCGCTCCTAGCGCAGTCGCCGATGGACTGAGTGCCTTTGCTGGCGGCTGATTGACTTGGCCGATTGACTTGGCTGGGCGCGCTGCGCATCCCTTTGGCATGATGTCCCTGCCCGAAGCCGAGGTGAGCGTGCGCCGCATGGGGCGCGAAGGCGAACCGCTGGTGGTGATCGACGGGTTCAGCGGGATGGCCGATGCGCTGCTCGCAGCGGGGCGCGCCGCGACTTACCAGCATGCGGGAGCGTCCTATCCCGGCATTCGCGCGTGGGCCGACCCCAGCTATCTCGACCGTCGCCGCCCGCTGATGATGCAGATCATGCAAAGCGTGTTCGGCTTCACGCGCGGGGTGCGGCTGGATGCGTCGACCTTTTCGTTGGTCACGCTGGCCGAAGACCAGCTGGCGCCGCTCCAGCGCATCCCACATTATGACCACGCGGGGGGCGAGGTGATTGCGATCATGCATTATCTGCTGGGGCCCGAAAGCGGCGGTACCGCCTTTTATCGCCATCGTCGCACCGGTTTCGAAACGATCACCCCGCCGCGCGAGGATGCCTATAATGCCGCGCTGGCGCAGGACGCGCGCGAGCATGGCACGCCGCCGCCGCGCTATCATTATGGCGACAGCGGCTGGTTCGAGCTGATTGACGAGGTTCAGGCGGTGCCCGACCGGCTGGTGCTGTATCGTGGGCGGCAATTGCATTCGGGGGTCATCCCCGACGCGGGGGCGCTGACCGCCGACCCGGTGCACGGGCGGCTGACCATCAACATGTTTCTGGTTGGGGCGTGAGCGGCGCGCTTCATGGGCTGCTGACACAGGTTCGCGGCTGCACGGTGTGCGCTGATCTGCCGCATGGCCCGCGCCCGGTGGTGCAGGCGGGGGCGGGCGCGCGCATCCTGATCATCGGGCAGGCGCCGGGTTCGGCGGTGCACGCGTCCGGCGTGCCATGGGATGACCCCAGCGGCGAACGGCTGCGCGAATGGACCGCGATCAGGCCGCCGCAATTCTATGATCCGGACCGCGTTGCGCTGATGCCGATGGGCTTTTGCTATCCGGGCAAGGGGGCATCGGCCGACCTGCCGCCGCGCCGCGAATGCGCGCCGCTGTGGCATGCCCGGCTGCGCGCGCTGCTGCCAATGGTGCAGCTGACGTTGCTGGTCGGGCATCATGCGCAGGACCATTATTTGCTGCGGGTGCCGGGGCGGACAATGACGCAGGCGGTGCGCGATTTTGCGGCTGCTCCAGCGGGTCTGTTCCCGCTGCCGCACCCCAGCTGGCGCAGCACCGGGTGGATGCGCAAAAATCCGTGGTTTGCAGCCGAGCTGCTGCCCGTGCTGCGCGCGCGCGTGGCGGCAGCGCTGGTCTGACCAATCCGGGGTCAGGACCCTGGGGTCCTGACCCTTTGGCCTCATCGCCTTCGCCCATCAGCGATCGGGTCAATTATCCGCGCATGGGCGCGTAAACCGTCAGCCGCTGGAAACAGCCGATCACCCAGTCGGCAACGCGTCGCACCGCCGGGTCGTGCTGAAGGTCACGGTGATAGGTAATATAGGGGACGCGCGGCGGAATGCGTGGGCCAGTGGGTAGTGCGACCAGTTCGGCATGGCGAATGGCAATGACATCGGGCAGCAGCGCGATGCCCGCGCCCGCCAGCGTCGCGGTGAGCAGCGCGCGCGTGCTGCCCGAGCGCAGCACCACGCGCTGAGACAAGCCTGCCGCGGCAATCCAGGTGGTTTCGGGGAGCGCGCCATAGCTGTCGTCATAGGCGAGCAGCGCTTCGCCAGCGAGATCGAGCGCGCCGGGCGCTCGGGTGCCTAGGTACGCGCGGGAAGAGTAGAGTGACAGGGCGATGGGCCGCTGCTTGCGGATGACCAGGCTGGCCCCGGTTGGACGCACCATGCGCACCGCGATGTCGGCATCGCGCGCGGCGAGGCTGATGACATCGGCCTCCGAGCGGAGCTCGACCGCGATGGGCGCTGGGCCGCCGAGCAGCGCAGGCAGCTGGGGCGCGAGCACATCGGACACGATGAATTCGGTTGCCGACAACCGCACCGGACGCAGCGCCGCGCCCGATGCCAGCGCGGCAGCGAGCTGCGCAACGCGGTCAAGCTGACCCGATAGCGGAGCGGCGGCGGCGGCGACATGCTGGCCCGCTTCGGTCAGCTGAGCGCCGCGCGCATGCCGGGTAACCAGCTTGAGCCCGAGATTGACTTCGGCGGCATCAATGCGCCGCGACAAGGTGGACACGGCAACCCCCCGCCGCTTGGCCGCCGCGCTCAGGCTGCCATAGCGGGCCAGCGCAACCAGCGCGTCGAGGTCGGTCGCATCGGGTAGAGCCATGAGGGCGAAACCTGACACACTATTGCGATGATGCAAAACAGATTTGCGATATCGCTTATAAGCGGCGCGCTCGCGCGTTGCTAAAGTCCGGCAGAGCAGGAGTCTGGACTATGTCGCTATCCCCTTCCCTTCCCTTTCCCTGGCGCAGCGCTGCCGTCTGGCTTTCCGCGCTGATCGCGGTGATGATGGTGTATAATGCGTGGCAGGCATTCGCCGCGCCGACGGCCTTTGCGGTGCGCTTCGGGCTGGCTGGCGCGGCCGATGCCGATGCCGGGTTCGTGCAGGTTTATGCCAGCAGGGCGTTGTTTCTGGCGCTGGTGACGGCGGCGCTGCTGGCATCGCGACAGTTTCGCGCGCTGGGGCTGTTTGCCGCCGTCGCGGTCGTCATGCCGGTCGCGGACGCCGCACAAGTCAATGCAGCGGGCGGCGCAAGCAGCATTGTCGTCCGCCATATCATCATTGCGGCCTATCTGGTGGTCACGGCGCTATTGCTGCTGCGGCTGGCGAAGCAGCGCGAAGGGGCGGGGTGATGCGGCAGCTGACCTTCCTTTCCCCCGGCAAGCTTGAATGGCGCGACGTTGCTGCACCGCAGCTGACCTGCGATACCGACGCGATTGTTCGCCCGCTGGCGGTCGCACGCTGCGACCTCGATTATCATATTGTCACCGGGCGCGTTCCCTTTCCCGGCCCTTTTGCCTTTGGCCATGAGATGGTTGGCGAAGTTGTCGATGCGGGACCGAAGGCCGCGGTGGTGCCGGGGACGCGGGTGATTGTGCCGTTCCAGCTGTCGTGCGGGCGCTGCGAGGCGTGCCGCAAAGGGTGGACCAACAGCTGCACCGCTTTTCCACCCTTTGCCAGCTATGGACTGGCTGCCGGGCCACGCCCCGACTTTGGTGGCGGCTTTGCCGACGCGGTGCATGTGCCCTTTGCCGACCATATGCTGGTGCCGATCCCTGCGGCGATGGATGTGGCGGTGGCGGCCAACATATCCGACAATATCGCCGATGGCTGGCGCGGGGTGGCAGGGCCGCTCGCTGACCGGCCGGGGGCCAGCGTGCTGGTGATCGGCGGGCTTGCGCAAAGCGTCGGGCTTTATGCCGCTGCTGCTGCGGTGGCGCTGGGCGCCGCGCGCGTGACCTACCTTGATGACGACGCCGACCGGCGCGCGCGCGCCGCAATGCTGGGGGCCGCGGCTGCGCCGCTGGCGCTGAGCGACGGCCGCAAGCCCGAACAGTATGACATTGTGGTCGAGGCGGCGGGCGACGCCGCGGCGCTGGGCTTTGCGGTGCAATCGACGGCGGCCAACGGCGTGCTGACGGTGGTGAGCATCCATCTGGGCACAACCACGCCGGTACCGCTACACCAGGCCTATTACAAAGGGATCAGCATCCACACCGGGCGCGTGCACGCGCGCGCCAGCGTGCCCGCCGTGCTGGGGTGCATCGCTTGCGGCAAATTGCAGCCCGAAGCCGTAACGCACCGCACCGCGGGCTTTGCCGATGCGGTGGATGCGATGGACGAAGCGGGGCCGAAGATTGTGTTCCTAGCCGACTAGCCGCTGCGGCATGGCCGGGGCCGGAGCCGGGGCAAAGTCGAGCTTTCCGGCGGCAAGCGCGCGTTCGAGCGCGGCAAAACAGGCGGCGTCGAGCGCACCGCCGACTTCGCTGCGCATGATGCCGAGCGCGGCATCCACCGGCATGGCCGCGCGATAGGGGCGGTCGGCGGTCAGCGCGTCAAAGAAATCGGCGACCGAGATAATCCGCGTTTCCAGGCCGATACTGCGCGCGTCGAGGCCGAGTGGATAGCCCTTGCCATCCAATCGTTCGTGATGCGCGGCGGCAACCATCGCCATGTCGGCCATCGCAGCAACGCGGCTCAAGATCGCGCCGGTTTCGGCGGCGTGGCTTTGCATGACCGCCCATTCCTGTTCATCGAGGCGGCCGGGCTTTTCCAGAATGTGGCTCGACACGCCGAGCTTGCCGATGTCGTGCAGCATTGCCGCCTGGCGCAGCCGCAGCCGCGCCGTCGCGGACAGGCCGATTTCGGCGGCGACCGCGTCGGCAATCATCCCGACACGCTCGCTGTGCCCGCCGGTATAGGGGCTCTTGGCATCGATCACCTGCCCGAAGGCGGAAACGATATCGTCCAGATAGACGGCATCGACGGGACGATCGACACGCGCGGGAGGCAGGTCGAACAGGCGGGATTCGAGGTCGGGCGCTGCGAGCGACGCCCAGAAAGCCGGCTCAGCCGACAGGGCGAGGAAAGCGTCCGCGAGCGCGGGGTCGAGCCAGCTGCCGCTGCGCGCAGCGATTTCGGTGCGGGCTTCCTCCGGGCCGTAAGCGGTGAAAAACACATCGGCGATCTGCGCCAGCAGCGCGATGCGCCCGCCCATGTGGATCGCCTCGCCCGCGATGCCGAGCGGCAGGCCGCTGCCGTCCCAATGTTCGTCGAGATGGGCAATGGCCGCCGCGACATCCTCTGAAAAGCGCAGCTGCCGTGCGATATCGGCCCCGCGCGTGCAGCGGGTGGCCATGATGTCGGTCATTTCGGTCGGGGCGTTGGCGAGCAGATGGTCGATGGCCGAAGAGCGGATATCATCGATCGCGCCGACGCCCACTTCGGTCATAATGAAGCCGCCGAAATCTTCAGGCTTGGGGCCGATCAGCTTGAAATTATGCTTGAGCTGGCGGTCGTCGCCGACGAACAATTGCGCGACGCGTGCGGCGTTGGCGCTGCACCCCAGATCCTTGAGCAGCACGGCGTAGTAAATGTCGCTGAGCGCCGCGCCGGTGATGCCGATGTGGCTGGCGAGCGCGGTGCCGATCCAGCAGGCGCGGATGCTGTGCCCCGCCGGCTGCCCCTCGGTCATGTCCAGCGCGTAGGAAAAGGCCCCCAATATGCCCGCCAATGCGCTGTCGCCGGTGCCGCCGGATGCTGGTGTGAATTGGTCGCCGTGCCGCTGAAACATGGTCCGATTCGCCTTTCACCGCGATGATTGCGACGTTAAGGTTTGCAAGGTGTTAAGGGGTGTTGCGGTGGGACAAGGGGCTGTCCCGTTGTGCAACAGCCAAAAACGAGCGCGGGGGGAGTGGGGCAATGGCGGCAGTCGAAGCACGTACGGGGCTGGAGCCATGGAACCGGGCCGATCTGCCCGCACCGCCGCCGACGCAGGGATTGCAGATACTGGCCGTCATCGGCCCGGGCGCGATTTTGCTGGGGAGCGCGATTGGCAGCGGCGAATGGCTGGTTGGCCCGGCGGTGTTCGTCAAATATGGGCTGACCCTGCTGTGGGTGTCGAGCATCGCGATTTTCCTGCAGACGGTGCTGAATACCGAGCTGGTGCGCTATACGCTCTACACCGGCGAACCGGCGGTGATCGGTTTCATGCGGACGCGGCCGCACGCGCGGTTCTGGGCGTGTGTTTACGCGCTGCTCTATCTGGCGCAAACGGGTTGGCCGGCGTGGGCGGGGGCGGCGGCGGGCGCGATATTCTATCTGTTTGCGGGCAAGCTGGCGGACGAGGCAGCGAGCGGGCAGGTTTATTGGATCGGCGTCGGCGTTTACCTCGCCTGCGTCGCAATCTTGCTGGTCGGGCGGCGGATCGAACATACGCTGGAGATATTGAACTGGATTTTGGTTTCGACCGTGCTCGCCGGGCTGTTCATCCTGTGCGTGATCGTCGCGCCGCCCGAACGCTGGGTGGCCGCCGCAACGGGCTTTGCGGGGTATGACTGGCTGAACGGCGGGTTCAATTTCATGCCGCAAGACGCCGACTGGTTTTTGATCGGGGCCTTCGCCGCCTATTCGGGCGTCGGCGGGGTGGGCAATCTGACGCTGTCAAACTGGTCGCGCGACAAAGGGTTCGGAATGGGCGGGGTGGTCGGCTTTATCTCGGCAGCGGCGGCGGGAGAAAAGGCCGCACCGCTGGCGCATACCGGCAGCGTGTTTGCGCCCGACGCCGCCAATATGGACCGTTGGCGCGGCTGGTGGCGCATCGTGCGCGCCGACCAGTGGGGCGTGTTCTTTGTGGGCGCGCTGCTGGGCATGGCGTTGCCCGCCATCCTCTATACCTCGGTGCTGAGCACGGGCGAGGACATTCGCGGGCTGGGCGTCGCCGCCGCGCTGGCCAACGGCTTTGGCGCCGGCACGGGCCTTGCCATCGCGGTTGCCTTTATGGGGGCATGGCTGCTGTTCAAAACGCAGCTCGACATTTTGGAAGGCACGACGCGCGCCGTGACCGATATTTTATGGGCAGGTAGCCGCCGGGTGCGGCGCTGGAGCAAAGGCGATGTGCGCGGCGTCTATTACAGCGTGCTGGCGATTTTTGTCGGCTGGGGGCTGATCGCCATGGGGCTGGCCGCGCCCTTTTTCCTGCTGCAGATCAGCGCCAATGTTGCGGGGGTGGTGATGGTGATTTCATCGCTGCACATTCTGTATATCAACACGACGATGTTGCCGCCCGAGCTGCGCCCGCCGCTGTGGCGGCGGGGCGCGCTGGTGGTGATGGCGCTATTCTATGGCTTCTTCGTCATCCTGTGGCTGACCAGTCTGGGTAGCGGTGGATGACGCCCATTCCGCGCCGTATTGGCTGGATACTGATGTTCGCCGCATTGGGCGTCGCGGTCGCGGCACGGCAGTTTGGCATGAGCAATTATGGGCCGTTTCCGGCGCTCGTCATCGTGCTGCTGGTCGGCGGGATTGGCGTGATGCTGGTGTTCACCGACATGATGGTACGCGGGCTGTATGCGCAGGTGGGGGCGGCAGCCAAATCAGAAGCGGCCAAATCAGAATCTGTTGCTGCGGGTGATGCTCTTGTCGGCGGCGATCGTGACGACGTCGCCGTCGGCGGCGATTTTGACCGGACCTGAGTAAGTTGCGCTTGCGCCTTTGACCAGCATCCCCTCCATAAACCCTGGGACGGCGGGGACGATGTGGGTGAAGACCAGCTGACGCGCACGCGCCTGATGCGCGGCCTGCCCCGCCTGTGCCGGGGTGATGTGATAATCGATGATGTCGGCAAAGATTTTGGCGCGCTGTGGCTGGCCGTTTGCGGCTGCGGCAGCCGACATGCGCTTGACGAGTGCGGGGTTGAGCATTTCGGCCACGAGGATGTCGGTGCCCACTGCCGCCTTGGCGAGCGCGGGCGTCGCGGCGGTGTCGCCGCTGATCGTCACGCTGCGGCCGTCCCAGTCGAGCCGGTAGCCATAAGCGGGGCTGACCGGGTCGTGTTTGACGGCAAAGGCGGTGATGCGCACGCCGCCGGCATCATAGACGACGCCGGGGTCAACTTCGCGCGGTGCGACCCCCGCGCCAGACGGCGGCGCGACACCCGCGCCATGGTGCGCGGTGCGGTAACCGGCATCGATGCGATAGGCCGCGTTGAAGGCGGCGCCGACTTCGGCCGTGCCGACGGGGCCAAGCAGCGGTAGCGGTGCCTTTGCCGTGCTGCCGACCCAGCGCAAGAGCGCAAGATTGCCAAGGCCGTTGATATGGTCGCTGTGCAGGTGGGTGAGGAAAACCGCCTGCGCGCGGCCCAGCGGCGCGGCCATGCGGCTGAGGCTGCGGCCGGCGCTTTCGCCCGCGTCGAAGATGAAGAGCTGGCCGTTTGCGATCACCGCAGTGCAGGCTTCGCCGCGGTCGGGGCTGGGCAGTGGCGACCCAGTGCCGCAGAACAGGATGTGAAGCCCGTCGCTGGCATAGGGTGGCGGCGACATCGCCGTCGCGACCGCGCGGTCGAAGAGGGCAAGCATGATGCGTTCACGCATCGCAAAGGCGACCGTGATTGCCGCGACCAGCAACACCGCCACCAGCCCGCAGCCGGTTGCCACTTTGCGCTGTGCCATCTTCCGCCTCCCCCGATTGTCTGGTTTTGGCACTTTGCCTTTTTGTTCGACAGTTACAATGGGGGCCGATATGCTGGCGTGATGACCGAAGGCCTTTCGACGCCGTTACTCGATACGGTAAATATCCCCGCCGATTTGCGGAAACTGCGCCCCGACCAGCTTCGCCAGCTTGCCGATGAACTGCGCGCTGAGATGATTGCCGCCGTCGGCGTGACCGGCGGGCATCTGGGCAGCGGACTGGGGGTGGTCGAATTGACCACCGCGATCCATTATGTGTTCAACACCCCCGATGACCGGCTGGTGTGGGATGTCGGACACCAATGTTATCCGCACAAGATATTGACGGGGCGGCGCGACCGGATTCGCACGCTGCGGCAGGGCGGCGGCCTCAGCGGCTTCACCAAGCGCAGCGAGAGCGAATATGACCCGTTCGGCGCGGCGCACAGCTCGACCAGCATTTCCGCCGCTTTGGGCTTTGCCGTCGCCAACAAGATCAAGGACCAGCCGGGGCGCGCCATCGCGGTGATCGGCGACGGGTCGATGTCGGCCGGCATGGCCTATGAGGCGATGAACAATGCGACGCAGGCGGGCAACCGGCTGGTCGTGATTTTGAACGACAATGACATGTCGATTGCGCCGCCGGTGGGCGGGCTGTCGGCCTACCTCGCCAAGCTGGTATCGTCGCGGCCCTTCCTGGAACTGCGCGAGATCGCGAAGAAATTTGCGCGGCGCTTGCCCGAGCCGCTGCATATCGCCGCCAAACGCACCGACGAATATGCGCGCGGCCTCGCCATGGGCGGAACCTTGTTCGAAGAGCTGGGTTTTTATTATGTCGGTCCGATCGACGGGCATAATCTCGACCACCTCATCCCGGTGCTCGAAAATGTGCGCGATGCCGCCGAGGGGCCGTGCCTGATCCATGTCGTCACGCAAAAGGGCAAGGGCTATCGCTTTGCCGAGGCGGCGGCCGACAAATATCATGGCGTCCAGAAATTCAATGTCGTCACCGGCGAGCAGCAAAAGGGCCCGCCGGGGCCGCCCGCGTACCAGAATGTGTTCGGCGACGCGCTCGCGGACCTCGCCGACAGCGACGCGCGCATTGTGGCGATTACGGCGGCGATGCCGAGCGGCACAGGCGTCGACCGCTTTGCCAAGCGGCATCCCGACCGCGCCTTTGACGTCGGTATCGCTGAACAGCATGCGGTGACCTTTGCCGCAGGACTCGCCGCACAAGGCATGCGGCCATTCTGTGCGATTTATTCGACCTTCCTGCAGCGCGCCTATGATCAGGTCGTGCATGATGTGGCGATCCAGAATTTGCCCGTGCGATTTGCCATTGACCGCGCGGGGCTGGTCGGGGCCGATGGCTCGACGCATGCCGGCTCGTTCGATGTCACCTATTTGGCGACGCTGCCCAATATGGTGGTGATGGCGGCGGCGGACGAGGCCGAGCTGGTGCACATGACCTATACGGCGGCCGAATATGACGATGGGCCGATTGCGTTCCGTTATCCGCGCGGATCGGGCACCGGCGTGCCGCTGCCCGAAGTGCCGCAACGCCTGGAAATCGGCAAGGGTCGCGTGGTGCGCCACGGCAAAAAGGTGGCAATTTTCTCGCTCGGGACGCGGCTCGCCGAGGCGCTGAAGGCCGCCGACACGCTGGAAGCGCGGGGCCTGTCGACCAGCGTCATCGATCTGCGCTTTGCCAAGCCATTGGACGAAGAGCTGATCCGCCGCACGCTGGCGACGCACGAGGTGTGCGTGACGGTGGAGGAAGGCAGTATCGGCGGCCTTGGCGCGCATGTGCTGACGCTGGCGAGCGACGAGGGGCTGATCGACGCGGGGCTGAAGCTGCGCACGCTGCGCCTGCCCGATGTGTTCCAGGACCAGGATTCGCCCGACAAACAATATGACGCGGCGGGGCTGAATGCGCCGCAGATTGTCGATTGCGTGCTGAAAGCGCTGCGCCACAATAGCGCCGGCGTGGTGAGCGAGGTTGGCGGGGTGGCGTGATTGAGTGGTGGTCTGGCGCTGCTCTTGGTATTTTGCTGCTCATCTTGATTGGGGTCATCGGAACACGGCAGCGGAAGGCAAAGGCCAATGAGCTGCTGCGCCGACGCGCGAACGTGTCAAGACAAGAGTTTATTGATCTCCTTACTAATGACGCGAGTGCTGACATCGCTGAGTTTCTGTGGGACGAGTTGGAATTTTATTGTGATTTCGGTCTGAAGCCGCACCCCGACGATGACTTCATCAAGGATTTGGGCATCGACGACGAGGAACCAAACGACTGGCTGGAACGCTATTGCGCCGCTCGAGGCCATAATTGGGAACAGTGGCCAGAATGGAATCCGGACCAATCAACCACCGTGCGCAATTTTGCAGTTTGGCTGTTTGATGGCCCATTCACGGACGCAATATCACCCAAAAGCCGTCCGTCCTGAGCTTGTCGAAGGACCGTCCTTCACTTTGACCCTCGCCAGGAAAGAACGGCCCTTCGACAAGCTCAGGGCGGACGGGGTTTAGGAACAGGGTGGGCGTAAGGCGGAGTTACCGCCCCGGGATCGCTGCCTGCGCGCTTTGGCCGTCGCCTTCGGGGGCGGCGAGGATGTCGCGGACGATCAGGCCCTTGTCGACGACTTGCACACCCGGATCGGCGACCTGGCTGCGGATGCCGGGGTCAGCGCGCGTTGCGCCGGCGGCGGCGACCACTTGCGCTTCGCTGGCGCTGCGCGCCGAGGGGCCACCGAACAGCGCGCGCAGCGTTTGCTCGGCGGTCGACTCGCTGCCCGGGCGCGCGGCGCCGGGGGCGGGCGGGGTGAGCGCGAAATCAGGCGGGACGACCAAAGGCGCCTGCCGCTGCACCGCCATTTCATCGGGGCGGTCGCGGTTGAACAGGCTGGTCGAGCCGCAGCCCGCCAAGGTGGCGGCGATCAACGTCGTGGCGGCAATTTTACGCTTGGCAGTCACGTGGCATTTACTCCTTGGCCGCGCTGGCCGGTTCGCCTTTGTCGACTTCACTATCTGACTTGTCGCTTAACAGCAATGCGCGCGCGACCAGCAGCAGCACGCCGATGGTGATGCACGCGTCGGCGACGTTGAAAATCAGGAAGGGGCGAAAATCGCCGAAATGCAGGTCGGCGAAATCGACGACATAGCCATAGCGCACCCGGTCAACGATATTGCCGAGCGCGCCGCCGAAGATGAGCGCGAGCGCGGCGACATCGCCCTTTGACCTTTCGCGCGTCATCCAGACGAGGACGGCAATCGCGACCGCCCCGGTCAGTGCAACCAGGCTCCAGCGCGTGGTGTCGTTGCATTTGGACAAGAGCGACAGCGCGATGCCGCAATTTTCCGCCCAGGTGAGGTCGAAAATCTCCACCACCGCAATGCTGCCGCGCCGTTCAAGCGTCAGCACATCGACGATGACGAATTTGGTCAGCTGGTCGAGGAAGAAAGCCAGCGCGGCGATGGACAAACCGGTCGACAGGTGGGGGGAGCGGGTGGTCATGGGGCAGCATTGGTCCTGATGATATCACCGTAGCCCTGAGCCTGTCGAAGGGCGTCCAGCGGGCTGGAGCAGTCGTCGCGGCCGGCGCATGAACGCGCCACGCCCTTCGACAAGCTCAGGGCTACGGTGTTGGGATTAGCCCAATACATCGGTGCAGCGATTGCACAAGGTGCCGTCCTCGGTCACTTCGGGCAGGTGACGCCAGCAGCGGCCGCATTTGTGGTGGGTGGTGCGGGTGATGGTGATGCGGTTGCTATGCTGCAGTCGTTCGACCGATGCCGTGATGAAAAGCTCTGCCAAATCCGGCGAAGAAAATTGTGTGGCAAGTTCGTCGCCGACTATAACCTCAGCTTCGAGGCTCGACCTGACGGTCTTCTCTCGCCGAAGTGGCTCGATAGCTTCGTTCACCTGCTCACGTAACGCACGCAGTTGATCCCACTTCTCGACCAATTCCGTTCCCCGGCGAAGGCCGGGGCCCATCTCCGGGTCTGTCGTCACGGCACCATCGGGTGATGGACCCCGGCTTTCGCCGGGGAACGGAGTTGGCAGCACCGGCCATTCCACCAAATGCACGCTTCCGCCATCGGGATAGCGCGTCCCCCACACTTCCTCGGCCGTAAACACCAGCACCGGGGCGGCGTAGCGGATGAGGGCGTGGAAGAGCGTATCGAGCACGGTGCGGTACGCGCGGCGCTTGGCGGTGCCCAGCGGCGCGGCGGGGCCGATGTCGCAATAGAGGCTGTCTTTGCGGATATCGAAATAGAAGGCCGAGAGGTCTTCGTTGCAGAAATCGCTGAGCGCGCGGGTGTAGCTGTTGAAGTCATAGCTTTCCGCCGCCTGCTTCAACGTCGCGTCGAGCTGCGCGAGCAGGTGGAGCATATAGCGCTCGAGCTCGGGCATATCGGCCACCGCGACGCGCTCATCCTCGCCAAAGCCATCGAGCGCGCCGAGCAGGTAGCGGAAGGTGTTGCGCAGCTTGCGATACTGGTCGCCGACGCCTTTCAGTATCTCATCGCCGATGCGGTGATCTTCGGTGAAATCGACGGAGAGCGCCCACAGGCGGATGATGTCGGCGCCATAGGTTTCCATGACCTTGTTGGGATCGACGGTGTTGCCCAAGGACTTCGACATTTTCATGCCCTTGGCATCCATGGTGAAGCCGTGGGTCAGGATCTGGTTGTACGGCGCGCGGCCGCGCGTGGCGCAGCTGTGCAGCAGGCTGGATTGGAACCAGCCGCGATGCTGGTCGGAGCCCTCGACATAGATATCGGCGGGCCAGCTCAAATCGGGCCAGCGCCCGCTGTCCAGCACATAGGCGTGGCTGGTGCCGCTATCGAACCACACGTCGAGGATGTCGGGCACGGCCTCCCAATCGTCAGCGTTGTACGCGTCGCCAAGGAAACTGTGCGCGGTTTCGGGGGTCCAGGCGTCGATGCCCTGCGCGCGCACCGCGGCGACGATGCGGGCGTTGACGGCTTCGTCGACCAGATAGTCGCCGCTTTGCTTGTTCACGAACAGCGTGATCGGCACGCCCCACGCGCGTTGGCGCGACAGCACCCAATCGGGGCGGCCTTCGACCATGCTGCCGATGCGGTTGCGGCCCTTGTCGGGGGTGAAGGCCACGCGCGCGATTTCGGCGAGGGCGATCTCCCTGAGTGTCCCCCTCCCGCTTGCGGGAGGGGTTAGGGGTGGGTGAGTCGGGTCGGGATTAGCTGTGGCGGCGACAGACAGGCCCACCCCCGGCCCCTCCCGCAAGCGGGAGGGGAGTTGCTTGTCCATCGGCACAAACCATTGCGGCGTGCAGCGATAGATGACCTTGGCTTTGGAGCGCCACGAGTGCGGATAGCTGTGCTGGTAATCGGCGCTCGCCGCGAGCAGCGCGCCTGCTTCGCGCAGGTCCGAGCAGATCGGGCCATCGGGGGCGTTGAATTTGGGGTTGATGACGCTGCCCTGCCCGCCGAGCCACGCCCAGTCGGCGCGATATTTGCCGTCGCCCTCGACCGCGAAGACGGGGTTCAGGCCGTGCGCCTTGCACAGGTCGAAATCATCCTCGCCATGGTCGGGCGACATATGGACGAGGCCCGTGCCGCTGTCGGTGGTGACAAAATCGCCGGGCAAGAAGGGGCGGGGGCGGAGAAAAAATTCGGCGAGCGGGGAGGCTGGGTTGAGGTTGGAACCCACACCCTCTGCTCCCCGGCGAAAGCCGGGGTCCAGCGCCGTATCCGCACCGTTTGCGTCAGGCTGCCCTGGGCTCCGGCTTTCGCCGGAGAACAGCTTGGCTAGCGGATGCCGCGCGATGGTTCCGGCGAGGTCTGAGCCCTTGAAGTTCCACTTTTGGAACAACTGAACTACAGTTGGTGTTGCGTCACATAGGTCAGACCAGTCGATTTGATCAGCCATGCGTTGAAGCCGAGCGATGAATGACGGCACGAGTGGTGCGGCGATCAACACCTTCTGACCGATTGGAATTCCGGCAAGCGCCATGCGTTCATCGGCGACAGAGCTAGTCTTGGCGTCACCACCTGGCTCAGCGAAAAGAGAAAAAAGGTGGTAATCCACCTCCGGCCCATAGGCGATCGCCTGGTTCACCGGGATCGTCCACGGCGTCGTGGTCCAGATCACCGCGTGCGCACCGACCAGTTCGGGGATGGGCGATTCCACAATCTCGAATGCCACGTCGATCTGGGTCGAGGTGATATCCTCATACTCAACCTCAGCCTCCGCCAAGGCAGTTTTTTCCACCGGCGACCACATCACCGGTTTGGCCCCACGATAAAGCTGGCCGTCGGCGGCGAGCTTCAAAAGCTCCGCGACAATCGTCGCCTCGCTTTCGGGCTGCATGGTGAGATAGGGGTGGTCCCAATCGGCCATGATGCCGAGGCGCTTTAGTTGGCTGCGCTGCACATCGACCCAATGCTGGGCATAGGCGCGGCATTCGGCGCGGAATTCGAGCAGGGGGATCTGGTCCTTGTCCTGCTTTTTCTTGCGATACTGCTCCTCGACCTTCCATTCGATCGGCAGGCCGTGGCAGTCCCAGCCGGGCACATATGGCGCGTCCTTGCCCAGCAGATTTTGCGTGCGGCAGACCATGTCCTTGATCGTGTGATTGAGCGCATGGCCGATGTGCATGTCGCCGTTCGCATAGGGCGGGCCGTCATGATACATGAACTTGGGCCGCCCGCGGCGGGCATCGCGCAGCTGGTCGTAAAGCTTTTCAGCCTCCCATTTTGCGGCAATCGCCGGTTCCTTCTGCGGCAGCCCGGCTTTCATCGGAAAGTCGGTGGTCGGCAGGAAGACGGTGTCGCGGTAATCGACGGGGGCTTTGGCTTCGGTCATGGTGCGCGGGCTTTAGGGGCAAAGCGCCGCTCTCTCAAGCGAAAGGCTTGGGTTGGGCGCTGGACCCCGGCTTTCGCCGGGGAGCAAGCATGTTAAGGTCGTTCCCCGACGAAAGCCGGGGCCCAGCTATGCCAGCGTGTCGAACAGATCATTCCATTCAGGGTTGAGCTTCTCAATCAGCTCCAGTTTCCATTTCCGCTGCCATTCCTTCATCTGCAATTCGCTTTTCGCGCTTCCTGAAGATCGTCAAACGCTTCAAACCAGACCAGCATTTTGCAGCCGTACCGCTTGGTGAAGCCAGAGATGACACCTTCGCGGTGTTGCCAGACGCGCTGGGGAAGGTCGCTGGTGCAGCCGATATATATCGTGCCGTTACGCTTGTTGGCCATGATGTAGATAAAGCCTTGTTTCATGACGCACCTTTGCCGCTGGACCCCGGCTTTCGCCGGGGAACGCCAGCCGACAAAATTGTTCCCCGGCGAAAGCCGGGGTCCATTGCACCAAGCACCGCCCGCGCCACATCACAGTCACTCGCCATTTGCGCGATGAGCGCGTCCAGATCGGCGAACTTCGCCTCGGGGCGGATGAAGGCGTGGAAGGCGACGTCGATTTCTTGGCCATAGAGGTCTTCGGCGAAATCGAAGAAATGCGGCTCGAGCAGCTCCTTGGGGGGCGTGAAGCTGGGGCGGATGCCAAGGTTGGCGGCGCCGTTCAGCACGCGGCCGTCGGGTAGATGCCCAGTGACGGCGTAAATGCCGTAGCGCGGGCGCAGATAGCTGCCCATGTCGATGTTGGCGGTGGGAAAGCCCAGCTTGCGGCCGTTCTTGTCGCCGTGCTGGACGGTCCCGCGCACGGTGAAGGGGCGGGTCAGCAGGCGCGTCGCGGTGGCGCAGTCGCCCTCGGCCAATGCGGCGCGGATGCGGCTGGATGACACCACTTCGTCATCGTCATCGACGGGTGCGACCATTTCGGTGAAAAAGCCGAGGCGGCGGGCGTGGTCGGCAAGCGTGACGACATTGCCGCCGCGTCCCTTGCCGAACACGAAATCCGCGCCGGTGACGACGCCCGCCGCACCATAGCGCGCGAGCAGCAGCTCGGTGATGAAATCCTCTGCGCTGGTCGCGGCGAGGGTGGCGTCGAACGGCAGCACGAGCATCGCATCGGCCCCGGCGGCGGCGAACAGCTCCTGCCGCTGGTCGAGCGTGGTCAGGCGAAAGGGCGGGGTGTCGGGCCTGAAATGGCGCACCGGGTGCGGGTCAAAGGTGGCGACAATCGCGGGGCGGCCTTCGTCCTGCGCGTGGCGCACGGCGCGGCCAACGACAGCCTGATGCCCTTTATGAAAACCATCGAAATTGCCGAGCGCAATGACCCCGCCGCGCAAGCGATCGGGGATGGCATGGTGGCCGTCGAGGCGTGTCACGGGGCCATGGCCATCGGCACGATCCCCGCGCCAATCAACCGCAGCGCATTTTCACCCATTACGCTGCGGATTTCGGCTTCGGTGAAGCCCGCATCGACCAGCGCCTGGGTGACCTGCACGAGGCCGTCGGTACCGAAGCGCACGGTGGTCGCGCCGTCATAATCGCTGCCGAGCGCGAGGTGCTGGATGCCGACGAGGTCGCGGACATGCTTCATCGCGCGCGCGATGCTGGCGGGCGACGTGTCGCACACCGCGCCGTCCCAATAGCCGATGGCGATGAGGCCCCCGTTGGCGGCGACGCGGCGGATCTGACCGTCATTGAGGTTGCGGTTGACCTTGCACGTCGCCTGCACGCCGCCGTGGCTCGAGACGACCGGGCGGCGCGCCATGGCGAGCACGTCGCTGACCCCCTGCGGCGACAGGTGGGCGATGTCGACGATCATGCCCAATTCTTCCATGCGGCGCACGACCTGCCGCCCGAAGGGGGTGAGCCCGCCCTTGACCTCGCCATGCATCGACCCGCCGAGTTCATTGTCGAAGAAATGGGTGAGCCCCGCCATGCGGAAACCGGCGGCGTGGAGCTTGTCGAGATTGGCGAGGCTGCCTTCGAGATTGTGGAGGCCTTCGATGCTGAGCATCGCGCCGATGGGCGGATTGGCGCCGCGCCGGGCGGTCGGCAGTGCGGCGATCTGCGCAGGCGTGTCGACGGCCAGCAGCGCGCCGCCCGACGCCGCGACGGCGCGGTCGCGCTTCGCCGCATGCCACAGCGAGCGTTCGAGCAGGCTGCCCCAGGTGCGCACCGGTTGCAGCTGGGCGATCACCAGCGGGGTGATATTGTCGCCGTCGGCGCTGTTGGCGTCGTAATTCTGGTTCGTCGGTGTCTTGGTGACGCTGGAGAAGATTTGCAGCGCAACATTGCCGTTTTGCAGGCGCGGCAGGTCCATATGCCCGCGCTGCGCGGGGTCGAGCAGGTCGCGCTGCCACATCAACGTGTCGCTGTGCAGATCGACGATCGTCAGGCTGGCATGGAGCTTCGCCACCTCGGGCCGGATCGCAGGCAGCGGCTTACCGTCGATGCGGTTCATTTGGCCTTCGACATAGCCGGGGGCAAAGCCGAAGAAGCCGGCGGCGGCGAGCGCGACGACGGCAAGCGGGATCCACACGCGCTTTTTCATTGGGCTCTCCGCAAATAGGTGACGAAGGCAAAGGCCGGGCGGCCCTTGTCATCGGCGTCATGTTCCTCGCGCGCCGCCTCTTCCCAATCGGCAGGGTCGGGCGCGTCGATGCGCGTGTCGCCATCCGGTTCCAGCGCGATCTCGGTCAGCTCGATGCGGTCGGCTATGGCAAGAAACAGCCGGTAAATTTCGGCCCCGCCGATCACCATCACATGCGGCGCATTGGCCAGGCGCAGCGCGTCGGCGACGCTGTGCGCGACCTCGGCCCCGTCGTCGGCCCAATTTTCGTCGCGGGTCAGCACGATGTGCCGCCGCCCTTCGAGGAGCGCGGGCAGGCTGTCAAAGGTCTTGCGCCCCATGATCATCGGGCGATCGGTGGTCAGTTGCTTGAAACGGCGCAGGTCGGCCGGGATGTGCCACGGCATTTTGCCATCGGCGCCGATGACGCCATTGGCCGCGCGGGCGAGCACCAGAGTGACTTCGGGGTGGTTCATTGCGGGTTGCACCCCACCCAGCTGACATGCCCCAGCTTGCGGCCTTCGCGCACCTCGGCCTTGCCATAATGGTGGACATGGGCGTGGGGGTCGGCGAGCAGGTCGCCGACGCGGTTGATGTCGGCGCCAATCAGGTTGTGCATCGTCACCGGCAAGGCGCGCGTCGCGGTGTCGCCCAGCGGCAGTCCCGCGACGGCGCGGATATGGTTTTCAAACTGCGATGTCACCGCGCCCTCGATGGTCCAATGCCCGCTGTTGTGCACGCGCGGGGCCATTTCGTTGAAGACCGGCCCTTCAGCGCTGGCAAAAAATTCGCAGGTCAGCACCCCGACATAGTCGAGCGCGGCGGCGATGCCGGCGGCGATGGCGCGCGCCGGTTGCTGTTGTTCCAGCACGATGGCGGGCGGCGGAAGCGCCGCGCTGGCGAGAATGCCATCGGCATGGACGTTGTGCGGACTGTCCCAACAGCGCACCTCGCCGTCGATCCCGCGCACGAGGATAACGGAAAATTCGCATTCAAAGGCGACAAACGCCTCGAGCACGGCGGGGTGTTTGCCGATGCTCGCCCACGCCGCGTCGGCGTCGGCGGGGGCCATGATCCGCGCCTGCCCCTTGCCATCATAGCCCATGCGCACCGTTTTGAGGATGGCGGGGGTGCCAAGGTCGGCGAGCGCACCGTCGAGCGCGGCGCGATCGGGCACGGCGGCGAAGCGCGCGGGATGCCCGCCCAGACCGGCAACGAAGCGTTTTTCGGCCAGCCGGTCCTGCGCGACTTCCAGCGCGTTGGCGCCGGGGCGCACGGCGACATGGCCCGACAAAAAATGCACCGTATCGACCGGCACATTTTCAAATTCATAGGTAACGGCGTCGCAGTCGGCGGCAAAGGCGGCAAGCCGCGGTTCATCGTCCCACGCCGCATGCGTGTGGCGCGCGGCCACATCGGCGGCGACGCTGTGCGCGTCAGGGGCATAGATGTGGGTGCGATAACCGAGCTGCGCTGCGGCGAGCGCCAGCATGCGGCCGAGCTGGCCGCCGCCCAATATGCCAATCGTCGCACCCGGGGCCAGCACGGTCAGGCGTGCCCTCCGGTATCATCGGCGGGGGTGGCGGCGACGCCAGCGGACTGACGCGCGCGCCATGCGTCAAGCTTTTGGGCAAGCGCCGCATCTTCATTGGCGAGCATCGCGGCGGCGAAGAGCGCTGCATTGATCGCGCCCGCTTTGCCAATCGCAAAGGTCGCCACCGGCACGCCGCCGGGCATCTGGACGATGCTGAGCAGGCTGTCCATGCCGCTCAGGGCCGCCGACTGCACCGGCACGCCCAGCACCGGCACGCGCGTCATCGCCGCCACCATGCCGGGCAGATGCGCCGCGCCGCCCGCGCCGGCGATGATCGCCTTCAGGCCGCGCGCCGCTGCGCCCTTGGCATAATCCGCCATTCGGTCGGGGGTGCGGTGCGCCGACACGATTTGCACCGCGTGCGCAATCCCGAA
Organism: Sphingopyxis sp. sgz302558; assembly: GCF_057220455.1. Taxonomy (NCBI): domain Bacteria; kingdom Pseudomonadati; phylum Pseudomonadota; class Alphaproteobacteria; order Sphingomonadales; family Sphingopyxidaceae; genus Sphingopyxis; species Sphingopyxis sp. sgz302558. Next base: position 652,738 of record NZ_JBXPUZ010000001.1, read on the forward strand.
TTCGACGAGTATTTCGGCGGCGTGCGCCATGGTCGCCCAGTCGGACTGGCTGCCCATGATGATGCCCACTTGCGGCGAAGCTGTTGCCATCTCTCGTCGCGCCCCTGTTGCTGCTCCGTGTCGCCTCTAACCCGTCCGCCGCGCAGGGGAAACAGCAAATCGGGCGTTTACGGCTTGGTATCGCTTTGGCGCTAGGGAACAAGTTGGACAAACCGGGGTTGCGGACCAGAAGCGCGGCTACGGAAAATGCCCGGAGATGACGGGCGAGCGGATGGAACGGCGCATGGATGGCATTGCAGCAAGGGCGGTCGACACAGCGATGCTGGGCGAAATTGCCTCCGACCCGCGCGACGAACGCATCCGCGAACTGCGCCGCGAGCTTGACGCGCTGCGCCGTGAAAACCGCATATTGAAAATTTCGGTCGCCGAGCTGGAGCGGGTGTCTGAACGCGATACGCTGACGCCGCTCTATAACCGACGTTATTTCATCACGGCCTTGCACCAGCGTATTGCGCGGGTGGCGCGCGATAATATCTGTGCGACGCTCGTCTATGTCGACGTCAATCAATTGAAAGCGATCAACGACGAATATGGCCATGCGGCCGGGGATTTTGCACTGATCGAGATTGCCAGCCGGCTGGCGGGCGCGATCCGTGGTAGCGACATCGCTGCGCGGATTGGCGGCGATGAATTCGGGCTGCTGCTCGACCATATGACCGCCGACGACGCCAAGGCACAGATAGCACGCTTCGCCCATCTGCTCAGCGACGTGCCGACCGAGTTTGAGGGGCGCACCATTCCGCTGTCCGCCTGTTTCGGCATTGCCACACTCGAAGGCGATATGAACGAGACCGACGTGCTCGCCGCCGCCGACCGCGATATGTACCGGGCGAAAGCCGCCGAGCGCCGCGCGGCGTGACGTGCTCGCTTACGCCGGGGAACATGCAGCATTCGCCCGATAACCCGGGCTTAACCATATGCGCGCATGCTGGCGCGATGAACCAAGCCGTGCACGACTTTCCCAGCGCCGCACAGCGCCAATTGGGCGAGGCCATCGCCGTGCTTGCCGGGGCAGCGCAGCATTGCCCGCTGGGCCAGCTGGTGCGCACGGTCGACGCGATCCGCGCCGAGGCGCGGCGCGAAGGGCTGGCGCAGGTGGCGATGCTGGCTGGGCAGCTGGAATCGGCGATTGCGGCGCGCGGGCGCAGCGCGGTGATCCTGACCTATCTTGACGCCATGGCGGCAGCTCTAGCGCAGCCGGGCGACATCGACGCTGCGGCGGCGGATGAGGCCTGGGCGGCGCTGGTCGCCGTGCGCTTTACCAACTAAACGTCAATGGACGCGATCATGACGGTGCTGGCGGCGGTGCTGCTGGCCAACGCCGATGGGCGTAGCGCGCAGCTGTTGCAAACATTGATTGCGGGGCGACCGGATCAGCGGCGCGTGGTTGCCATTTTTTTCGCCTGCTTTGTCTTGCTCGCCGTCGTTTCGGTTGGTGGTGCGCTGATTGCCGCCTACACCCTCGGGCTTGGCGTCCTCAATCTGTTCGCGGCAATGGCGCTGGGCTCGGCGGCGGGAGCGCTGCTGTGGACCGGGCGGCCGCCCCATGATGCAACGGCGCTTGCCGACGCTTCGTCCTTGGGGCTTGCCCTTCGCCTGGGCCTGATTCAGCTGGGCGATCGCAACCAGTTTCTGATATTTGCGCTGGGTCCGCTGTCGGGGGCCGTGCCGTGGGCCATGGCGGGCGGACTGATCGGCCTGTTGCTGGCGATGCTGCCGGTGCTGGCGCTGGGGCCGGCGCTGCTGGAACGCCGGGGCGCAAAATGGGTGCGCTGGGGGGCGGCGGCCGTGCTGCTGCTATGGGCAGCGACGCTGCTGCGCCGCGCTTTCGGGGTGTAATCGTCCCGTCCGATCAGGCTGACAATAGCGATGCTGGCCCTTTGGACGCTCAGATGTGTTACAAGCGGGCAGAGCATCGAGGAGAATCGTGATGAGCCCCACCGACAACAGCCGCGCCGCAGTCGCTGATCTGCTCAACGGCCTGCTGGCCAACGCCTTTGCGCTTTACCTCAAAACCAAGAATTTCCACTGGCACGTCACGGGGCCGCAGTTCCGCGACCTGCATTTGTTGTTCGACGAACAGGCGACACAGATTTTCGCCATCACCGATTTGGTCGCCGAGCGCGCGCGCAAGCTGGGGTCGCCTGCGCTGACCTCGATCGGCGCGATTGCGGCGCGCCAGACCATCACCGATCAGGATGATGCGGGCCTCGCCCCGCAGGCGATGGTGAAGGAACTGGCCGCCGACAACGGGCGATTGGTCGAGCAGCTGAAAGCGTTGAAGGAGGCCGCTGATGCGGCGAGCGATGTTGCCACCAGCGCGCTGGTCGACGGCTGGGTCGATGAAGCCGAGCAGCGGATCTGGTTCCTGAAAGCGACGGCGGAATAGCGCACTCGACTTTGGTCCCTCGCGCGTTATGGCTGCGGCCATGGCAGCGATTGGAATCATTGGCAGCAAGGGACGCATGGGCGCGGCGCTGGGCGCGGCGATTGCCGAAGCCGGGCATAGCCTTGCGGGCGGCGTCGACCGCGATGACGACATCGCGGCGCTGGCGGCGGCGAGCGATGTGCTGGTTGATTTTTCGGCGCCGCAAGCACTCGAGGCCAATCTGGATGCTGCGCTCGGCGCGGGGGTGCCGATTCTGATCGGCACGACAGGCCTTGAAGAGCGCCACCATTATCTGATTGACGATGCCGCGCGCGATATTGCCGTGCTGCAGACGGGCAACACCTCGCTGGGGGTGACTTTGCTGGCGCATCTGGTGCGCGAGGCGGCGGCGCGGCTGGGGCCCGACTGGGACATCGAGATTGCCGAAATGCACCATCGGATGAAGGTCGATGCGCCAAGCGGCACTGCGCTGCTGCTGGGGCAGGCGGCGGCGGACGCGCGCGGGATTGATCTGGCGGCGACCAGCGAGCGTGGGCGCGATGGGGTAACGGGCGCGCGGGCCGAGGGGGCGATCGGCTTTGCCAGCTTGCGCGGCGGCACGGTGGCGGGCGATCACAGCGTGATTTTTGCAGGCACCGACGAGGTCATCACGCTGGCGCACCGCGCCGAGAATCGCAGCATTTTCGCGCGCGGCGCGGTGCGCGCGGCGGCGTGGCTGCTGGATCAGCCGCCGGGACGGTACAATATGGGCGATGTGCTGGGGGTTTGAGTGCGGCAGCGTGATACCGAGACGTCGCCGTCCGCAATTTGTTTCACGCAGAGGGCGCAGAGTTTCGCAGAGGCCGCAGAGATTATGGGTGTGGCCGTCAGGCCGCTTTCGCTTTCAAGGCTGCGTGAGGCACGTGTTTTGGATAGAAAGCCGCTTGGCGGCATAAACAACTTCTCCGCGCCCTCTGCGAAACTCTGCGTCCTCTGCGTGAACCCCGTCCCAGCCCGCTGCCTACCACAATACCGGATTCTTCAACTGCCAAACCCTTCGTTCAAAAACCTTTCCGCCAGCGCCGCGTGCAAGGCCGCGCCGCGCGCCATCACGCTGTCATCCATCACCATATGGTTCGAATGCAGCCCGCAGCACGCCCGCCAGTCGCTGCCTTGATGGCTCGCACCCAGCCACAGCATCGCGCCGGGCACTTTTTCGAGCACATAGGCGAAATCTTCGGCGCCCATCACCGGATGCTCCATCGCGCGCCACCCCGCCTCGCCAAACTGGTCGATCACCACATTCTCGGCAAAGGCGGCGGCGCGTGCGTCGTTGATGGTAACAGGGAAGCCCTCGACAATCTCGACCTCGGCGGTGCAGCCATGCGCGGCGGCGATGGCGGGGGCGAGCGTGTTGAGCTCGTCCGCCACCATGGCGCGGCGCTTGGGGCTCAAGGTGCGGATGGTGCCGTGCAGCTCGGCGCTTTCGGGGATGATATTGTTGGTTGTCCCCGCCTGGATGCGCGCGATGGTGACGACGGCGGGGTCGAACACGTTGATGCGGCGCGTGACCATCGTCTGGATGCCCTGCACAATGGCGCAGGCGACCGGAATGGGATCGACCGCATCGTGCGGCATCGAGGCGTGCCCGCCCGCGCCCTTGACCGTGATGGTCAGCACATCGGACGAGGCGAGCAGCGGCCCGGGCTTGGTCGAAAACACCCCGTGCGGCGCGTTGGGCATGATGTGCAGCGCAAAGGCCGCATCGGGCAGCGGGTCGATCAGGCCGTCATCCAGCATGAAGCGCGCGCCGTGATGCCCCTCCTCGCCCGGCTGGAACATGAACATGACCGTTCCCGCCAACCGGTCGCGCGCATCGCACAGCAATTTCGCCGCACCGACCAGCATCGCGACATGGCTGTCGTGCCCGCACGCGTGCATGACGCCGGGGGTGGTGCTGGCGTAGTCGAGATTGGTGTCCTCGGTCAGCGGCAGGGCATCCATGTCGCCGCGAAGGAGGACGGTGCGGCCGTTCGCTGGACCTTTCAGGATGCCGATCAGGCCCGTGGTCGAAGGCCCTTGCCGCCATTCAATGGGCAACCCGTCCAGCGCGGCGAGGATCTTGTCGCGGGTCAGCGGATTGTGCAGCCCCATCTCCGGCTCGCGGTGGATCGCGCGGCGGAGCGAGACGAGATCGGGGAGGATCGCCTCGGCGGCGGCGGGGAAGGGGGTGTGTGCGTTCATTGCGCCAGCAAAGCAGACACTCGCTGTTCGGGCAAGCCTGCCAGGGAGAGCCCGGCACGCTCGCCAAGAGTTTCCGGCGTTTGCACGTCCCAGACCAGTCCGGCCCGCTCAAGTAGGCGGATGACGCGATACCCCCAGTCGCTCTGACCGGGATAAAGCCCGATCCGCGCCGAACCGGGATAGGCGTGATGATTATTGTGCCACGCCTCACCCATGGTCGGGATCGCGGCCCAAGGGACATCATAGGCTTGAATACCGCTGGCCTCGACAATCCAGCGCTGCGGCCCACGATTGTGGGCGAGGTGGCCGACCAGCCAGTGGCCGTGGTTCGCGATCGCAACGCGCGCTGCCACGCCCCACACCACGCATGCCCAGCCACCAAGGGCATAGAAGAGCAACGCGATCGGGAGCTGTTGCCAGCGCCATGTTCGCTCCAACCAGCTGTAAAAGGGATCGGCGTCGAGTTCGGCAAAGTCGAAACGGGGCGGCCGCGCTAGATCGAGGCGGCAATAGACTTGCCACCAGGCATCGCACAGTGGATTGGTCTGGTGCGCCAGAAAGGGATGGCAATCGGCCTCGCGCTGCGCCCAATCGCGCGTGTCGTGCGCGCGGACAATGCCATATGGTCCCGACATACCCACCAGCGCGCCGCACCAGACAAGCGTTCGGCGCAGGCCACGGCTGGTTTGAAAACTGCCATGGATCAGCAGACGGTGATAACCGATGCTGTGGCCAAGCAGCAGCACCAGTCCCGTCGTGATGAAAAACAGAGCCAATGCAGAAGGCGTTGCGACCATCGGGCCGATGACCAGCGCGATCGCCGCCATCCCGCCATTCCAGATTAGATTGGCAGGATCGATGCGGACAATGCCCTCGCGCGGGTTGCCGCTGCCATCGTCGATTATGAAATTCACCGCGTGCGGGTCAGCCGGATTGCGCATGTCCATCCCCCTTATTTCTATAAATAAGTAATTACTTAAATTTCTATGTTCTTGTCAAGTCGCGCTTGAAGCGCCATTTGTGCGGTTATGGAGCGGGTTTTTCAGGCACTGGCATCGACGCCGCGGCGCAAGATATTGGCGTATCTGGCGCATGCGGAGCTGAGCGCGGGCGACATTGCAGCGCGTTTCGAGATGAGCAAACCGGCGGTTTCGCAGCATTTGTCGGTGCTGGAAAATGCAGGGCTGGTGGTGAGCGAGAAGCGTGGGCAGTTCGTCTTTTACCGGCTGGTGCCCGAAGCGCTGACCAATGTGCTCAACGGCTATGTGCAACAGGTGTGCCCGGTATCGCGGCCACTGAAGCGCGAATCACGCGCGATTGCGAAGCTGTCTGACAGCGCAGCGGACTAACGCCCGCCCCCGAACAACTGCCGCCCGGCCAGATCGAGCATGATCTCTTCGCTGCCTCCTCCAATCGCGTTCACGCGGACTTCGCGGTAGATGCGTTCGACTTTGCTGCCGGTGATGTAGCTCGCGCCGCCCAAGATTTGCGCGGCTTCGCGCGCGACGGCTTCGAGCATGCGAGTCGCTTGCACCTTGAGCATGGCGAAGTCGGCGGGGCGGTCTTTGCCTTCCTTGACTTGCCAGGCGCACAGATCGACCCAGGCCTGCGTCGCGTCGATCTGGCGCGCCATGTCAGCGAGTTTGATCCGGATCGACTGGTGGCCGACCAGCGGCTTGCCGAAGGTGACGCGGTTCTGCGCCCATTCGGCGGCTTCGGCGAATGCGACGCGGGCATAGGCGCAGCAGCCCATTGCCATGCCCAGCCGCTCGCCATTGAAATTGCGCATGATGCCAATGAAGCCGCCATTTTCGGGTCCGATCAGATTGGTGGCGGGGACGCGGACGTCGCTGAAATGGATCGCCGCGGTGTCGCTGCAGCGCCAGCCCATTTTGTCGAGCCGGGTGCGTTCGACGCCAGGTGCGGTCATGTCGATCAGCAGCAGCGAAATGCCGCCCGCGCCCGGACCGCCGGTGCGTACGGCGGTGGTCAGCCAGTCGGCGCGCATGCCTGACGTGATGAACATCTTGCCGCCGTTGACGACATAATCCGCGCCATCCTTTGCGGCGGTGGTTTTGAGGTTGGCGACATCGCTTCCGCCGCCCGCCTCGGTAATGCCGAGCGCGATGATCTTGTCACCGCTCAGTACCGGCGGGGCGACGCGCTGCTTCAACTCATCCGAGCCGAGCGCAAGGATGGGGGGCAGGCCAATACCGTGCGTCATCAGGCTGGCGGAAAGGCCGCCTGCACCGACGGCGGCGAGTTCTTCGGTCACCACCAGCCCGTGGAAGGCGTCAAAACCCTCGCTGTGCCCGCCATATTGCTCGGGGTAGCGCAGGCCGAGAATACCGGCAGCGGCAGCTTTTTTGTGAAGCTCGCGCGGTAGTTCGCCCTCTGCCTCCCAGCGATCGATATGCGGGGCGATTTCCTGCGCGACGAAGCGGCGCACCGACTGCGCCAAAGCCTCATGCGTTTCATCATAATAGGGTGAGCGCGCGCGCCAGTCGTCGAAATGGGTCATGGTGCAAAGGCTGGGCGGGATGGGGCTTGCCGTCAAGCCACTGCCAGCTATGACAGCGGCATGACCAAATACGCCCTGCTCAGCGGCCTCGCCGCGCTCGCCCTGATGTCCACCCCCGCCTGTGCGCAAGGCAGCAAGTCGGCACCGAAAACGCCCGAAGCCGTCGCCGAGGCGGCGCTCAAGGCCGCGCCGGTGTTCGATGGGCATAATGATGTCCCCTGGGCGCTGCGCCAGCGGGTCGGCAATGTCATCAACGACTTTGATTTTGTCGACACCACCGACACTGCCGATGCCAGCCGCACCCCGCCGCGCATTGCGATGCATACCGATTTGCAGCGATTGCGGCGCGGCCGCGTCGGCGCGCAATTCTGGTCGGTTTATGTGCCGTCGAACGCCAATGAGCAAATTGCGGTGCAGCAGACGATCGAGCAGATCGACGTGATGAAGCGGCTGATTGCGCGCTATCCCGCCGATCTGGGTTTCGCCGAAAACAGCAGCGAGCTTGCCGCGCAGATGAAGGCGGGCAAGGTTGCGGGCATGCTGGGCATCGAGGGCGGACAGAGCATCGGCTCGTCGCTCGCGGTGCTGCGCGAAATGCACGGCATGGGTGTGCGCTATATGACGCTGACGCACAGCAAGAATGTGCCCTGGGCCGATTCGGCGACCGACGCGCCGCAGTATGGCGGGCTCACCGATTTCGGGCGGCAGGTGGTCGCCGAGATGAACCGCATCGGCATGATCGTGGACTTGAGCCACGTCAGCGAGGAGACAATGTTCGACGCGCTGGCGGCGAGCAAGGCCCCGGTGATGTTCAGCCATTCGGGGGTGCGCGCGGTCAACGACCATCCGCGCAATGTGCCCGACAGCGTGCTGCCTGCGGTGAAAGCCAATGGCGGCATTGTGATGGTGGTATTCCTGCCCGCTTTCCTTGACCCCACGGTGCGCGAGCATGGGCTGAAACGCACCGCCGAGGATGCGCGTTTGAAAGCGCAATATTCGGGCGATCCCAAGGCGGCAGCGGCGGGGCTGGTGGCGTGGGATCAGGCCAACCCGCCGCCGCGCGCGCTGGTGGGCAAGGTGGCCGACCATATTGACCATTTGAAGCGCCAGATCGGCATCGACCATATCGGCCTGGGCGGCGATTATGACGGGATGGATTCGGCGCCGCTGGGGATGGACGATGTCGCGGGTTATCCCGTGCTGTTCGCCGAACTGGCGCGGCGTGGCTATAGCCAAGCCGAGCTGGAGAAGATCGCCAGCGGCAATATGCTGCGCGTGCTGAGGGCGGTGGAGGCTTATGCGGCGAGCCAAAAGGGCCAGCCGCCGGTTGAAGCGGCGGTGAAGTAAGCCGCCCTATCCCACAACCCCGTCGTCCTGAGCTTGTCGAAGGACCGTCCTTGCTTTCTTAGCTAAAGAAAAGGGCAGCCCTTCGACAAGCTCAGGGCAAGCGGGGTTTGGTTGAACCGAACGGCCATTCGGTCACCTCGCCCACCCACAGCGCGAGCCAGATGATCAGCGGCTGCGCGATCAGGCGCGGGCCGTGGTAGGACCAGTCGAGATCGGTACCGCTGATAGCGATGTCGTTGAAGGCGTGGTTGAAATTGGCGGGCCAGACGCACAGCGCATAGAGCGCGAGGCCGATGCCGGCCCAGCGGCGGACGGGTTTCCACAGCAAGCCGACCGCACCGGCGATTTCGGCAACGCCGGTGAGTGCAACCACCAGTTCGGGCTGCGGCACCCAGGCGGGAGTGATCGCCAGAAAGCCTTCGGGACGGTCCAAATGCGCCCATCCCGCGACGGCATAGAAAAGTGCAAGCAGCCAGCGCAGGACCGTGCGGACCCGCGCGCGCATCACCCGCGCGCCGCCGCCAGCATCGCCTCGACCGACACGAATTTTTCACGCGGGTTGCCGTCGAGCGCGCCCGCAATCTCGGCCGCGTCAATCTTGCGCCAGTCGCGGAAGGTGACGGGGGTGACGCCGCGCGCGGCGAGCAGCGCGTCCAACCCGGGCCGCCCGGCCTTGCCCGTGCCGTGCCCCACGTCTTCCAGCACCATTTCGGCAATGCGCGCGCCGTCGGGCTTGTTGGTGCCGATCGTGCCGCTCGGCCCGCGCCGCGCCCAGCCGACGCAGTAAAGCCCCGGCAAAATGCGTCCCTCGTCATTCGCAAAACGGCCGCGGCCATGCTCGTATGGCACGCCCGGGATCGGCGGGGTCTGATAGCCGATACAGGCGATCACCAGCCCGGCATCGATGGCGTAGCGCTCGCCGGTGGGGACCGAGCGCAAATCGGCGTCGAGCATGGTGCGTTCAACGATCACCCGCTGGACTCTCCCATCCCCCTCGATCGCGACTGGCATGGCGAAGAAGTCAAATTCGATCGTCACCGGCCGCGCGACCGGATTGGCGGCAAAGGCGCGCAAATGCGTCACCGATTTGCGCATGCCGGGCTCGAGCAGTGCATCGTCACCCACATCGGGCAGATCGGCAGGGTCGACGCGAGGGCTTGCGCGCTCGAGATGGCCAAGTTCACCCAGTTCCTTGGGCGTCATCGCAATCTGGTGCGGGCCGCGCCGCCCGAGGATATGGATGCGCTGCACGGCGCTGCTGGCCAGCGCGGTGCGCGCGTGCGCGACAATATCGCTGCCCACCAATTCGGCGGGCGTCTTGGCGAGGATGCGCGCAACATCGAGCGCGACATTGCCGTTGCCAACGACCACCACACCGCGCGCATCAAGCGGCGGATCAAGATCCGCAAAATCGGGGTGACCATTGTACCAGCCGACAAAGGCCGCACTGCCGATGACGCCCGCCAGATCCGCGCCAGCAATGCCAAGCGGGCGGTCGTCGGGCGCGCCGGTGGCGAGGACAACGGCGTCATAGAGCTGCGCGAGTTCGTCGATGCTGACGTTGGTCCCGACCGCAACATGGCCGACGAAGCGGACGTTGTCGGTCAGCGCGACGCTTTCGTAGCGTTTGCTGACCGCCTTGATCGACTGGTGATCGGGCGCGACCCCGGTGCGGATCAGGCCAAAGGGCACGGGCAACCGGTCGATAACATCGATGGCGATGTCGCCCGCCTTTTGCAGTGCCTCGGCGGTATAATAGCCCGCCGGTCCCGAACCAATGATGGCGATATGACGCATCGAAACTGGCCTCCCCGCCAATCCGGAACTGTCACGCTCCTGACGCGGTTGATGCTAGCGCGGAAATGCGGCTGAGCAAGCGGCTTGCGCGGTGCGCAATGCGGTGCATGGGTTGACACAGCGGACCGCCAACCCTAGTTGCGCCCCCCGATTGCCCCGTCGTCTAATGGTAAGACTACGGATTCTGATTCCGTCTATTGAGGTTCGAATCCTCACGGGGCATCCATTCTTCTGTCAGTTTTTGGCGCTGCCATAGACGCCGTGCACCAGTGCCGCGATGGCCGCCTGCGTGCGCGCTGTACCCGCGGGATCAAGCACCAGGCCCGCAAACGGCTGGCCCGCAGCAGCGGCGAGCGCGAGCTGCTGGACGCCGCCAATCAACAGCGCGTTGACCGCTGGGGCGTCGATGCCAGCTGGTGCGGCCAGATTGCCGCGCATGTCTGCCACCCATTGCTGCAGGCCAGCCGAGCGCGCGGCGGCCAGCGGCAGCGTCAGCGGCGATGGATCGGCAAGCTCCCAAGCGGCGATGCGGCGCACCAGCGCATCTTGTACAAGCAGGTCGAATAAGCGCCGCAGCAAAGCTTCGATGAGCGCGGCATAGCTGGCAGGCGGCGGATCGGGCTGGGTCAACCCGGCAGTAACCCGATCGGCCAACGTTTCCCCGATTGCCGCAACCAAGCCGTCGAGGCCCCCAAAATAGCGGTAGATAAGCTGTTTGTCGCAGCCCGCGGCGCGCGCGACGGCGTTGACACCGAAGGCGGCAAATCCGTCCTGTGCCAAGGTTTCGCGGGCGGCATCCAATATCTGCTGGCTCATACCGGCGCGGCCAATGCGCGGGCCTTTGGTCGAGGATTTGGGCTGGGTCATGGGGTGAGCATGGCCGGACAAGATGCGCTGCACAAGCAAATTGTCACTGCTCGGTGATTTTCTGCTTGCAATGTCACCGAGCGGTGATACATGCACTGTCACCAACCAGTGACAGGAGCCAATTCATGCTCTCCCGCCAACTCGACAATCCGGCCACCGGCGACCGGACCACCATTTTGACCTCGCCGCTGACGGGCCAAGCGGGCCCTTTGCGCTTTCGCACGACGCTGCCGCCGGGTGCAGCGGGCAGCCCTGTGCACCGGCATGGCCGGTTGACCGAAAGCTTTGCGGTCGAGGCCGGCACGCTGGCTTTCTGGACCAAGGGCCATTGGGAACAGCTGTGCGCCGGCGACAGCATCACCGTCCATCCCGGCGAGGCGCATGGTTTTCGCAATGACAGCGACGCCGATGTGACCTTTGTGTGCACCGTTGCGCCGGGGGATGGTTTTGAACGCTTCCTGCGGATTATGACCGGCCTTGCTGTCGAAGGGCGCGCGCGCGCCGATGGCATGCCACGCAGCCTGGCCGCGCTGGCGCTGGCGATCCGTCAAGCCGATCTGACGTTGGCGGCGCTGCCGGGCTGGGTGCAGCAACCGTTGCTCGCGATCATGGCCCGCCAAGCCAGCAAACAGGGACTCGACCGCTTTTGGCGGCAGTCATGAACCGCGCGCCGCTGACCGGCTGGGCCGCGATCGCGCTCGGCGTCGGGTTCAACCTGCCCTATGCGTTGCTGGCGCTGCGTTTTGATTATCCCGCGATATTGCGGCTTCCTGCGGCCGACATTTTGCAGGCCTTCTCCGCAGGCGGGCCCGCGCTGGTGCTGATCTGGTGGGCCTTCATGCTCGCTGCTTTGGCGCTGGTCCCGCTGGGGGCGGCGCTCGCGATCACGCCGCGGCGGATGGCGACGCGGCCAGCGTTGACGCTGGGTGCGGCACTTTTTGCCGCGCTGGCTGGGACGCTGCAAGCCGTTGGGCTGGCGCGCTGGGTTTTTGTCGTTCCGCATTTGCACGGTACGACTGCGGCCGCCGAACTGGCGCTGATCAACGCCTACGGCGGCGTCGCGATTGGCGAGCATCTGGGACAGCTGCTGACCGCATTGTTCGTCGCCGCGCTGGCGGTGCTGCAATGGGGCGAGCGCGTGCGCCGTCTCGCTATTGCGGGCGGCCTGACCGCGCTGCTGCTGGCGATCGGCACCGGCGAAGGGCTGGCATTGGCGCTGGGGGCATCAGGCGACCGTTTTGCGCTCGCCACTATCGGCGGATTTCTGGCGCTGACCGGCTGGCTGGTTGCAACTGGCACAGCGCTGATCCGGGCCCCGCGCGCGGCCTGACCTGCATCTGAAAATTTACTGCATCGGGCGCGCCGCCGACGGCAGCGGCACGCTTGGCTCTCTCTGCCGTGTCACAAGGAAAACATCATGTTCAATACTCTCCCCACCGCCAAGGCCAGTCAGATTGCTGGCATTGCCATCGCCATCATTGGTGCTGTGTTGTTGCCGCAGCTGGCGCAAGCAGCAGAAGGCGAACCCAAAGCGCAAACCGACGCCATCAGCGGCGAAGTCGGCGGCGGAATCGCGATTGCGCCGGAATATATGGGTTCGAACGATTACCGCATCTCGCCGCTGGCTATCGGCACAATCAGCTGGGAAGACCGCAGCCTTACCTTCGATGGCACTGCGCTGTCGGCGGATCTGCTGAGCAGCGAAGCCTTGGAGTTCGGCCCCATCGTCAACTGGACCTTCAAGCGCGACCCCAAGAACATCGACAGCGCCGCCGTGAAGGCGCTGGGGCGTATCGATGATGCCTTCGAAGTCGGCGCGCAGGCGGCCGTTTGGGTGGACGGCCCTATCGGCAATGGCGACCGGTTACGATTTTCGCTCGCCGCGATGCGCGACGTGTCGGATGTCCACGACGGCTGGCTTGGCGATGCAACCATTCGCTGGACCATTCCGGTCACCGGCAAGCTCGGCGCATCATTCGAAGCAGCGGCCAGCTATGCCGATGCCGCTTATGCCCGCACCTATTTCGGCGTGACCGATGCTGCGGCGCTGGCCAGCGGCCTGGCCGCTTATCGCCCCGATGGCGGGATCAAGGATGTCGGCGCGACGGTCGGCCTGCGTTATGCGATCACCGACCGCTGGGCGCTTGTTGCCGAGGCAGGCTATCGCCGCCTGCTGGGCGATTTTGCCGACAGCCCGATTGTGCAGAGCGAAGGCAGCGCTGATCAGTTTCACGCGGGTGTGGGTGTGGTGATTGGCTTCTGACAAAATATCATGATCTCGTGCATCCAATCGTCCGCTTCGTCCCGTCTCACCATTGTCCCGGCGCTGATGCCGGGGCGTCGGTGGTGGGCGGCGGGCTTTGGCTTTGCCTCTCCATAAACGGGCCGGGTGCGTCCCGTCTGTCCGCCACTGGCGCAACCATGGCTTGCGCGCGGCGCGCCGCGCGGACAGGAGAAAACAGATGCTGACGACCCAGATGATTGTCACCCAGGCCGGAGCGGTGCCGGTTGACGCAGCGGCCCAGGCCGCCGAGGCGGCGCGAGCCGGTGTGGCGGTGCAGCCGCCGCAGCCGCCGATCACCGCTGAACAAGTGGCGCAATATGTCGGTCCGTCGCAGGTCGCCGCCTATCTGCCCGCCAAACCGCCTGAGTCGGATGTGGTCATTATTTTTGATCAGCTGTTCGAAGTATTTAACACTGCGGTGATTGCTTCGATGTTTTTGGTGGGGATGTTCCTGCTGGCGCGCATCATCCATGCCTTCATGATCCACCGCTCGGTGCGCAAGGCAATCGAGACCAAGTCGGGCGACGCCGGGGCGCTGATTGATAAGCTCAACAAGCCTTATGATCTGGCCAGCGAAGAGACCAAAAAGCCCAAGGGTGGTGACGACCGGCTGGCGCTGGTGCTGATCGCGATCGGCTTTGCCATCTCCGGTTTCGGACTGGTTCTGGGCGCGGAAGACGTCATCCGTGGCTCGCTGGGCGCGGCGCTGTTCCCGCTGCTTGTCGGCGCGGCGCTGATGCTCAGCCGCCGCCTGCAAAAGCGCGAGCAGGCCGAGGAGCAGGCCGCTGCGCGCGGATGATGACGCGTCCCTTTCCCGATTGGCGGCGGCGGGCGACCGCCGCGCCTTTCACCAGTTGGTGCTGCGCCACGAAGCGCGGCTGCGCGGCTTTCTGGGCCGCGTTGCGGGCGCGGCGGAGGGCGACGAGTTGGCGCAGGAGGCCTTGCTGCGCGCGTGGCAGCGCGCGGGCGATTATCGGGGGGAGGGCAGCTGGTTCGGCTGGGTGGCGGGCATCGGTTGGCGGCTCTTCCTGGACCGCCGCCGCCGCGATGCGCGGCGCGCTGGCTGGCTGGCGAGCGAGTATGACACCGATGCGCAGGCGGTTGCCCCCGAAAGCGGCGCGGCGCTGGACCTTGAACGGCTGTTCGGGCAACTTGGTGACGCAGAGCGTGCAGCCATGACCCTGTGTCTGGGCCATGGCCATTCGCACGGCGAAGCCGCGGCGATATTGGGCGTGCCGCTGTGCACGGTCAAATCGCTGGTGCTGCGCGGACGCGAGAAATTGCAGCGGCTGGTCGCCGCAGGAGAGCGCGAATGACCGAGCAGGATTTCAACGATGCGCTGGGCGCGCTGCTGGCCCCGCCTCCGCGCGCGCCTGACCGGCTGTTTGCCGCACGGGTGGATGTTGCCGTTGACGAGTTGGTGCGGCTGCACGCCGCCGAGCGCCGCTATGCGCGCGGCCTTCTGCATGAGGTGGCGGCGCTGATCGCGGCGCTTTTGTCGGGAGTGGTGCTGGCGCGCGCGCTGGGGGTGGCGCTTGACGGCTGGCTTGTCGCGCTGCCCGTGGCCTTGGTGCTGCTGGTGCTGCTCGGCGGTGGCGGCGGTCGTCAGTCGCGCGCCGGATCGTCCCCCGCGCCCTGATATTTCAGCTCGAGGTAGCGCTGGCGCGTGGCGAGCTCGTCAAGCTTGCCCGCCGCCAGAGAGCGGGCGGCGCTGCCGATTTCGCGCTCGATCAGTTTCAGTCCCTCGACCAGCTGGTCGTCGGGGGTGCGTCCGGCATGCGCCTCGCGGCGGAGCGGTTCGGGGATACGGCGGTAACCGCCGACCAGTTCGGGCAGATCTTCGCCCACCAGCTTGCGGATGCTCGCCGCGGCCGGGAGTGTGGGGTCGAGCGCCTGCAGCTGCGGCGCAAGCAGGTCGAGCTGGACGCCGATGTCGTCGACCAGCGTCTTGGCGGGGGCGGGCAGCGCGGGGCGCTGCGTCTCGAGCCAGATTTCGGTGCGCCCGGCGAGTTGTTTCAAATCAACCTTGGGCAATTCCTCGGCGCGCTGTTCGGGGAATTTGGGCCAGACCGCGAGCGCGAACACCGCGCCGCAAATGGCGATCAGGGTCGCCATCGTGCCGAGGAAGCCGAGCGGCTGGATGATCGCCCCGAACAGCCCCGCACCCACCACAATCGCGCCGACGGCAGCAAGCATCCGGCCAAGCTTCTTCCAGCCATGCTGGCGCTTCAGCGCGCGGCTCTTCATCCCGATATGATGGTTGCGCCAGCGCATCGAATCGATGGCGGCGTCGGCCTGGGCGACCACACGGTCGACTTCGCTGACCATGGTGTGCGCCTTCAACCTTCGAGCGAGGCGAGCGGGCTGTCGGCCCCGCCGACGCTGGCCTGCGCTTGTGATGCGCCTTCGGCGCGCGCGATATACCCCTTGGATTTGGCGACCTCGCCCTCCAGCGTGGTCACGGTCGCCTTCATCGTATCGAGCGCGCGCAGCTTGAAGGTGTCGATGGCGTCCATCGTGTCATAGATATTCTGGAAGGCGCGCTGCAGCGTTTCCACCGGGATGATGCTGGTTGCGGCCTGTTCGTGGATGCGCGCAGTATTGTCTTTGAGCATCTTTGACGTGCCGTCGATGATGCTGGCGGTGGTGGTGTTGAGCGCTGTGATCTGTTCGAGCACCAATTTTTGGTTGGTCATCGCCTGCGCAACGGTGATCGCGGTTTTCAGCGCGCCAACGGTGGTGGTACTGGCACGGTCGACGCCCTTCACTAGCTCGACATTATTCTTTTTCACGAGATCAAGCGCCAGATAGCCCTGCACCGTCACCGCCATTTGGGTGAGCAAATCCTGCGTGCGCTGGCGTGCATAGAACAGCGCGCTTTCGCGCAGCACCTTGGCCTTGGCCGGGTCGGTGCCGTCAAGCTCGGCGGCCTTGGCCTCCAGCCGCTCGTCGAGTGTGCGGCTGATATGGACCATCTGTTCCAGCTTGCCCATCGCCTCCCACAGCTTCCTGCGTTCGACGTCGATCGCGGCATTGTCCATGATCAGCTCGTCCTTGCCGTTGGCAAGTGCGGTCAAGATGCCGCTGATGTGCGTCTGCGCCGAGCGATATTTGGCGAAATAATTGGTAACGCCGCTGCCGAAAAACTTGTCGAGGAAGCCGCGCTTGGAGAGCAGCTTGCCGTTCGCCGACGGGTCGAGCCGTTCGACGGTGTTCCTGAGTTCGATCAGATTCTGGCCAATGTCGCTGTCGCGGTCCATCGCCTTGACCGGGCGGTCGAGGAAGCGGTTGGACAGGCTGGCGGCCTCCAGCATTTCCTTGCGCCCCATATTGGTAATCTGGTCGACCTTTTGCCCGAAGGCAGGCGAATTGGGATCCTGCGCCACCAGATCGTCGATGAAGCCATCGACGCGCTCCTCCAGTTTTGATTTCTGCTCGCCCGACAGCGGTACGAGGCCGGCGGCCTTTTCGGGGCTGACGGGGGGCAGCGGATCGGGCGGGGTCAGCACCAGATCGTCGGTGGCGGTGGCCGTTGCGGTCGGTTCACTCATTGCGTCTTACCTTTCAGACCCCTTGCGCTGGCCGATATGGCATGGCGCACTGTATTATTCAACTAGGACGCTTGAGGCAGCGTCAACGCGCGCTGCGATCAGCGGCGCAAGCCACGCCGCAACCATCAGCTGCGCCATATGATAGCCAAGGATGACGACCAGCACCATGCCCGCCGTCGCCGGTGTGAACAGGGTGGACGCCAGCGGCGCGCCGACCGCGATGCTTTTCTGCGCGCCCGCGAACATCAGGCTGGCGCGCTGCGGCAACGCGAGGCCAACGCGCCGGCCCAGCGCCCATGCGCCGCCGTAAGCCAGGGCCAGAAAGATGGTGATCCCGCCGCTGATGATGACGATGTCGCGCGCGCTCAGCCGGTCCCACAGGCCTCCGACGACCGCGCCCGAAAAGGCGACATAGACGGCGATGGCGATGGCGCTGCGGTCGAGCGTGCGCACCAGCACCGGTCGCGCCGTCACGGCATCGCGCAGCCAGCGGCGGGCGATCTGGCCAAGGATGAAGGGCAAAAGCAGGATCAGGACGATGCGCAGTTCGGCGTCACTGTTCATGGCCGCCGCGCGTCCGTCGAGCAGGGCGAACAAGATGGGTGAAAGCGCCACGCCGACCAGATTGAGCAGTGCGGCGAGGACCACGCTGGCCGCCACATCGCTTTTGGCCATTCCGGTCGCGCCGGTGGCCGACTGGACGGTCGAGGGCAGGATGCCGCAATAGAGAAAGCCGAGGGCGATAGGGTGCGGCAGCAGCGGCTCGGTCGAGCGGTACAGCAGCCAGCCGATGGCGGGCATGGCGATAAAGCAGAAACCCAGCGCCGCGCCAATCAGCCGCAGGTTGCGTGCGGCGGCGAACACCTCATGGCGCGGCAGGCGCACGCCATTGAGGAAGAACAGCAGCACGATGGCGGCAGTGGCAATCGCTTGGGCCACGCCGACGGTGCCCCCCCGGACGGGCACCAGCGATGCGGCCAATATGGTCGCGAGCAGGATCAGCACGAAACGGTCGGGGAACAGGCGCGCGAGCATGGTTTGGCGATGCCGCGCCTGTCTCTGCTTGGCAAGCGTGTGTCGCCAGCTATGACGCTGGCATGCCGCACCAGCTGATTCTCGCCGCGCTGCCCGAAGAGGCGGACGCGCTGTTCGCGGGGCAGGGCGAGGCCATCGCCGCTGCGCCCTTTGCCCTGCGGCGCGTGGGGGATGTGACCATCGTCACCTGCGGGCTGGGCAAGGTCAATGCCGCCACGGCGGCGGCGCTGTGGGCCGAGCGGGTGCAGCCTGCAGCTTTGCTGATGAGCGGGACGTGCGGGCGGCTGACCGGCATTGCGGGCGATACCTTCTGGCTCGCCGAGGCGGTGCAGCATGATTATGGCGCGGCGCGGCCCGACGGCTTTGTCACTTATCCGGCGGGTGACTGGCCGATGGGCGATGCTGCCGACCGGCCCTTTGCGGCGATGCCCGATCCCGGTCTCTGCCTTCCCCACGCGCGCATCGCCAGCGGCGATGCTTTTGTCGAAGATGAGGGGCTCGCCGCGCGGCTGGTCGGCATGGGGTGCCACTTGGTTGACATGGAAGTTGCGGCGGTGGCGCAAGTGGCGACGACGCTGGGCCTACCCTGGGCCGCAGTGAAGGCAACCACCGACGACGCCAACGGCGCCAGCGCGGGCGATTTTACCATCAATCTGCGCGCGGCGGCGGCGCGGGCCGCGGCCGCCGTGGAACTGCTGGTCCGCCGCCTCAATAATAGCTGAGCTGCGTTGCTTTCCCGCGGAAAATCCAGTGGGCGAGCAAGGAATAGCCCAAAATCACCGGCAGGACGAAGATCGTGCCAATGAGGATGATGCTCAGCGCCTCGGGGCTGGCGGCGGCCTGCCAGATGTCGAGCCGGTCGGCGATGAGATAAGGATAGAAGCTATAGGCGATGCCGATAAAGCCCAGCGCGAATAGGATGCCCGCGACCGCCAGCGGCACCCAGGACAGCGCATCGTCAGCACGCTGGGGGCGGCGCAGGAAAATGGCGAGGCCGACGAATAACGCGGCGGCGGCGAGCGGGATGGGCAGCAGCGCGATAAACTCGGGCAAGCGGAACCAGCGGTCAAATATCCGCTCGGACAGCAGCGGCGTAGCGATGGAAATCACCGCCATCGCGAGCGCAGTGAGCCACAAGGTCACCTCGGCCCAGCGCGCGGCGCGACGCTGGAGTTCGCCCTCGACCTTGTAGATCAGCCAGCAGGCGCCGACGAAGATATAGCCCACAGCCAAGCCTGCTGCAGCGAGCAGGCAGAAAAGGACAGCGGCAAGGCTCTGGTCGAAGCCCAGCACATAGGCCCCCAGCATATAGCCCTGACACAAGGCGGTGAGCAGCGAGCCGCCGAAAAAGGCATTGTCCCAGTAATGTTTGTTGGTGGGTTCGGCCTTGGCGCGGAATTCAAACGCGACGCCGCGCAGGATCAGGCCGACGAGCATCAATGCGACCGGGATGTAAAGCTGGGTCAAAATCTCGCCATGCGCGACTGGAAAGGCGACCAGAAGCAACCCGATGCCCAGCACCAGCCAGGTTTCATTGGCATCCCAGAAAGGGCCGATCGAGGCCACCATCAGGTCGCGGTCATGATCGGTCGCAAGGCGGCTGAGCATGCCGACACCGAGGTCATAGCCGTCGAGGATGACATAAAGCAGGATCGACAGCCCCATCAGACCCGCAAAGATGACGGGCAGCCATTCGGGCGGCAGAAAGGGCGTCACGCGGGTGCCTCCACCAACGGCTCGGACTGGCCGCGCGCGGGCCCTTCAGCGACGCCGGGCAGCGGGAACATGGGCTTGCCTTGCGGCGCATGGCTGCCCAGCCGCGCCAGGCGGTAGAGCACGGCGATATAGGCGGCGAGCAGCACTGCATAGACAGCGAGATAAAGCGTCAATGAGCCCGCAATCATCGTCGCGCCGACCGGCCCCGCCGCTTCGCCGGTGCGCAAGATGCCGGTGACCAGCCACGGCTGGCGCCCGATTTCAGTGACATACCAGCCCGCCAGCGTCGCGACCCAGCCCGAAAAGGTCATCGCGACCAGCGCATAGGCATACCAGCGCGGCAGGCCATCAACCCCGCGACGCCGGATCAGCCAGGCGCCGGTCCAACTGACCAGCAGCATCAGCACGCCGATGCCGACCATGATGCGGAAACCCCAAAAGACAGGAGCGACGGGCGGATGCGCGCCCTTGAAATCGTTAAGGCCGGGGACGACGCCATCGGCTTCATGCTTCAGGATCAGGCTTGCGCCATTGGGCACGGCAATTTCGAACTTGTTGCTGCGCGTAGCCTCATCGGGCAGTGCGAACAGGACGAGCGGGACTTGCCCTCGCGTTTCCCAATTGGCCTCCATCGCCGCGATCTTGGCTGGTTGATGCTCCAGCGTGTTGAGCCCGTGCAAGTCGCCGACGAAAATCTGCACGGGGATCAGCAGCGCGGCGGCATAGACGCCGGTTTTGAGGGCGCGGCGCACGCCGTCGCCGCCGCCATCGCGCAGCCAGCGCCACGCGCTGATCCCGGCGAGCAGGAAGGCCACGGTGAGCGCGGAGGCAAGCAGCATATGCATCAACCGATAGGGCATCGACGGATTGAAGATAATCGCGCCCCAATTGGTCGCGTGCGCGACGCCGTCGCGGATTTCATAGCCGACGGGCGTGTGCATCCAGCTGTTGAGGACGATG
Organism: Sphingopyxis sp. sgz302558; assembly: GCF_057220455.1. Taxonomy (NCBI): domain Bacteria; kingdom Pseudomonadati; phylum Pseudomonadota; class Alphaproteobacteria; order Sphingomonadales; family Sphingopyxidaceae; genus Sphingopyxis; species Sphingopyxis sp. sgz302558. The sequence goes on from NZ_JBXPUZ010000001.1 coordinate 673,488, forward strand.
ATCCAGAAGGCCGACAGCGTTGTGCCCGCCGCCACCAGAAAGGTCGCCAGCGTGTGCACCCAGCCCGGCACGCGGCGGAAACCGAACAGCATGATGCCTAGGAACACGGCCTCGAGGAAAAAGGCGGTCAGCACCTCATAGGCGAGCAGCGGTCCGGCGATATTGCCAACACGCTCCATGAAACCCGGCCAGTTGGTGCCGAATTGGAACGACATGGTGATACCGCTGACCACGCCCATGGCGAAGCTCAAGGCAAAGACCTTCACCCACAGCTTATAGGCGTCCATCCACGCCTCGTTGCCGGTGCGGTTGTAGGCGATTTTGAACCCCAAGAGCGCCCAGCCAAGCGCGATGGTGATGGTGGGGAAGAGGATGTGAAAGCTGATGTTCGCGGCAAATTGGATCCGCGCCAGCATCAGCGGGTCAAGGCCGTCCATCGTCAAGCTCCAACCACTGGTCCGCAGCGCCCTTGCCGCGTCCAAGCATTCTGTCCTTCATTTCGAGCAATTTGACGACATGCGAACCGAGCCGCAGCAGTTGCAGCAGGCGGTCGGTGTCGAGGTGGCGCATTTCGTCATACCAGTCGGTCAAAAGCTCGATCTGTTCGTGCATTTCCGCCATGCGCGCCTGCGCAAACCGGTCGCTGGCATTGGCAGCGGGCTCGATCATCAGGCTGCGCAGCGTGGTCAGGGTCGGGTCAATCTCGCGCTTCTTGCGCTCTTCCACCAGCGTGCGGAAAATCGCCCACACGTCGCGCGGCGTTTCATAATAATCGCGCCGGTCGCCTGGTACATGGCGCAGGCGGACAAGATTCCAGCTGGCGAGCTCCTTCAGCCCCATCGACACGCTGCCGCGCGACAGGCTCAGTGCCTCGCTAATTTCCTCGGCATGCCGCGGCGCTTCGGCCAGAAACAGCATGGCGTAGATTTGTCCGACGGTGCGGTTGATGCCCCAGCGGCTGCCCATTTCGCCGAAATGCAGGACAAAGGCCTGTGCCAGCGGCGAGAGGCGCAGCGGCGCGGTCATGTCGCTCGGCGCAGGCGAATCGGGGGTGAGAGCAAAGTCCATGGCTTGCACATATGAATACATTTCCGAAGTTTCAATAAATATTGAAACTTCGGAAATGTAATTTCTTCGCCCTGCTGGCGATCAGGCTTTCACGGCAAGCGGCGCGATGATAGCGTCGCGCCTGCGCGGGGGCGAAGGAGAGAGAGCCATGACCGAGTCGCGTATCATCTTCCCCCTGCTGGCAGCCGCTTTGCTCGTGCCGCTTCCCCTCTTGGCCGCTGGCGGCGGCGGGGGTGGCGGATCGGCACCCAGCCCGTCGATCCCGGCCTATGACCCCATGGTCGAATATCAAAAGGGCACGACGGCCTATCGCGCCGGCGATTTCAAGGCGGCGGTTGACCATTTCAAGAAGGTGGTGGCAGCTGCGCCCAAGGAAGCGGGCGCGCAATATTTGCTGGGCGCTAGCCACATCGGCCTTGGCGATTTCAAAAAAGCGGTGAAGCCGCTGGAGGCTGCCATCAAAATTGATGGCAAGCTGATCGAGGCGCGGCGCGATTTGGCGATTGCCCACGCCCGGTCAGGGCAGGCCGAGAAGGCCAAGCCGCAAATAGAGGCGCTGAGCGCCATGCAGACCGCCTGCGCGGGCAGCTGCGCCGACGCGGCCAAGCTGGCCGATGCCATTGCCAAGGCAAATGAAGCAGTGGCGGCAGGGCCGCAAGCCGCGCTGCCCTATCGCCCCGATGTGCAACTGGCAGAGGCCAAGGCGGCCGACGGAGTTTATGTAACCGCGGTCAGCTTGATCAATGAGGCACGTTATGAAGAGGCGATCGCCTATCTCGATGCCGCGCGCTGGGCGGCGGGGCCGCATCCCGACGTGCTGACCTATCTGGGCTTCGCCAACCGCAAGCTCGGTCGTTACGCGGTCGCCGAGGGCCATTATCAGGCCGCGCTTGCCATCGCGCCTGACCATCGCGGCGCGCTGGAATATTATGGCGAGCTGAAGTTGGAGCGCGGCAATGTTGCGGGGGCGAAGGCGCATCTGGCGCGGTTGGAGGCACTGTGCGGCTTTGGCTGCAACGAGGCGGATGAACTGCGGCGTTTGATCGTCAAGGCGGGGATCGCGGAGAAAGCGCCATCCGCCAGCTGATCGCAGGGCTAGGTCTGGCGGGCGCGCTGGCGGCAGCCGCTCCTGCCGCTACGCCGCTTCCATTTGAAATGCTCCGCTGGACCGCGCCGGAGGCAGCGAAGGACGCACTGACGACGCAGCCTGCCGTTTGCCTGACCAGCCAGACGGTGGACGTGCGGGCGGGCGAGGCTTTGTTCAACAGTCCAGCGTTGCTCGGCGGACAGGCGGCGAAGGGCGGGCTGAGCTGCGCGAGTTGCCATGTCAATGGTCGCGGCAATGTGCATTTTGTGATGGCAGGGGTATCCGGCGCGCCGGGAACCGCCGATGTCACGAACAGCTTCTTCAGCGCCGCGCGCGGCAATGGGCAATTTGATCCGGTTGCCATTCCCGATCTCGCACTGCCGGGCAAAGTGTCGCGTGACCCGGCTGCGGCGGCGCTCGAGCCCTTCATCCGCACGCTAATTGTCGAGGAATTTGCTGGACAGGAACCGACCCCGGCCATGCTCGAAGCGCTTGCCGCCTATATACGCGCGATCAGTGCCTGTGCGGAAAACGAATCGCAGGCGCGGCGCACTCTCGACGACCAATTGCGGTTGGTCGCCTTCGCGCTACTCGGCGCGGCCGAAATGGTCCGGCAAGACGACCCTGTTGCAGCGCGCACGCTGCTGGCGGCAGCGCGGCATCAACTGGGGTTAGTCGCCGAGCGCTATCCAGCCCCGAAGTTTCGCGCCGAGCAGCGTGAATTGCTGGCCGCCTCGCGTGCATTGCTAGAGCTGGGCAGCAAAGCGTCGGACTATGAACAGTTCGAGTTTTCGGAAATGGCTTGGCGCGCGCTGTTCGAGGATGGACTCGAGCGGCGTTTGCGCGCGAAAGAAGCCCAATCACTCTACAATGCCGCCAACCTCGCTTTTGTTGCGCCGCAGCGCGATAGCCGCTAAGGGCGCGCGCAACCGTCGGCACCGCTGACCCCCGCTCCCATAAGGCTTACTCCCCCATGTCGCTCCGCAATATTGCCATTATCGCGCACGTCGATCACGGCAAAACCACCCTCGTTGACCAGCTGTTCCGCCAGTCGGGCACCTTCCGCGACAACCAGCGCGTCGAAGAACGCGCGATGGATAGCAATGACCTGGAGAAGGAGCGCGGGATCACGATTCTGGCCAAATGCACCAGCGTCGAGCGCGAGCATGATGGCGACATGGTTCGCATCAACATCGTCGACACCCCGGGCCACGCCGATTTCGGCGGCGAGGTGGAGCGCATCCTGTCGATGGTCGACGGCGTCATCCTGCTGGTCGACGCCGCCGAAGGGCCGATGCCGCAGACCAAATTCGTGACCGGGAAGGCGCTGGCGCTGGGCCTGCGCCCTATCGTCGTCGTCAACAAGATCGACCGCAGCGACGCGCGCGCCGCCGAAGTATTGGACGAGGTGTTCGAACTGTTCCTGACGCTCGAGGCCAGCGACGAACAGCTCGATTTCCCGATCCTTTACGCCTCGGGGCGCGCTGGTTTCGCGAGCCACGACATGAATGCGCGCGATGGCGATCTCGCTCCGCTGTTCGACACCATTATCAACCATGTGCCGCCGCCGGGGCTGGACGAAGACGGGCCGTTCAGCTTCCTCGTCACCCTGCTCGACCGCGACAATTTTATTGGCCGCGTGCTGACGGGCCGCGTCCAGTCGGGCAGCCTGAAGGTCAACCAGCCGATCCACGCGTTGGACGCCGAGGGTAAGGTCATTGAAACCGGGCGCGCCTCGAAGCTGCTCGCCTTTCGCGGGCTCGAGCGCGTTCCCGTCGACGAAGCGCGCGCGGGCGACATCGTCGCCATCGCGGGGCTGACCAATGCCACCGTCGCCAACACCATCGCCGACCCAAGCGTCAGCGCCCCCATCCCGGCGCAGCCGATCGATCCGCCGACGCTGTCGATGCGCTTTGCGGTGAATGATTCGCCGATGGCGGGGCGCGAGGGGACGAAGGTGACGAGCCGGATGATCCGCGACCGGTTGATGCGCGAGGCCGAAACCAATGTCGCGATCCGCGTCACCGAAAGCGCCGACAAGGACAGCTTCGAAGTCGCCGGGCGCGGCGAATTGCAACTGGGCGTGCTCATCGAAACGATGCGGCGCGAAGGCTTTGAACTGGGCATTTCGCGCCCGCGCGTGCTCTATCAAACCGATGAAAATGGCCAGCGCACAGAGCCGTATGAAACGGTGGTCATCGACGTGGATGACGAACATTCGGGCACGGTCGTCGAAAAAATGCAGCTGCGCAAAGCCGAGCTCACCGACATGCGCCCGTCAGGCGGCGGCAAGACGCGCATCAGCTTTTCGGGCCCTTCGCGCGGCCTGATCGGCTATCATGGCGAATTCCTGTCCGATACGCGCGGCACCGGCATCATGAATCGGCTGTTCGACCGCTATGGCCCGTACAAGGGCGTGATTGCGGGGCGGCAGAATGGCGTGCTGATTTCGAACGGTGCGGGCGAAGCGGTCGCTTATGCGCTCGGCCCCTTGGAAGAACGCGGCATCCTGTTCGTTTCGCCCGGTGAGGCGCTGTATGAAGGGATGATCATCGGCGAAAATGCCAAGCCCGAAGACCTTGAAGTCAATCCGATGAAATCGAAGCAGCTGACCAACTTCCGTTCGACCGGTAAGGACGACGCCATCAGGCTAACGCCTCCAAAACGCATGACGCTGGAACAGGCGATCGCCTATATCGACGATGACGAAATGGTCGAGGTGACGCCCAAAAATATCCGCATTCGCAAGGCCATCCTTGACCCGCACGAACGCAAGAAGGCGTCGCGGAAGAAGGAAGCGGCCTAGTTATTAAACCGCCTCCCCTGCAGCTACGCCGCTGGCCCAGGCCCATTGGAAATTATAGCCGCCGAGCCAGCCAGTGACGTCGACCGCTTCGCCAATGATGTGCAGGCCGGGGACGCGCCGGGCTTCTAATGTTTGCTGCGACAGCTCGGCGGTGCTGACGCCGCCCAGCGTGACCTCTGCCTTAGCATAGCCTTCGGTGCCATTGGGGTGAAAGGGCCAGGCGGCGAGCTGGGCCTCATGGGCTGCGAGCGTGCGGTCTGGGGTGTCGGCGAGATTGCCTTGGCCTTGCAACCTCTCGGCGAGCACATCGGCCAGCCTCGCGGGCAGTGCCGCGCCAAGGGCGGCGCGTAGGGTAGCGCGCGGGGCACCACGCTTGGCGGCGACGAGCCAGCCGGCGCGATGATCGGGCAACAGGTTAAGCGCGACGGCCTCACCATGCCGCCAATAGCTGGAGATTTGCAGAATCGCGGGGCCGGACAGCCCCTTGTGCGTCAGCAGCGCGGCTTCGCGAAATTGGGCTTTACCACAGCGTGCGATCACATCGGCGGAGACGCCCGACAGTTCGCGGAACAGCACATCATCGCCGCCCAGCGTCAACGGCACGAGCGCGGGACGCGGCTCGACGATTTTGAGCCCAAACTGACGGGCAAGGTCATAAGCGAAACCGCTCGCGCCCATTTTGGGGATGCTCGGGCCGCCGGTCGCAATGATGAGGCGGGCGGCGCTGTTCTTGCTGTTGCCGTGGTCCACGCGAAACCGCTCGTCGGCGTGGGTTACGGACGTGATGGGTGCGCCGTAGGCGAAATGGACCGCACCGCCGCTCGCCGCACCCTTGGCACATTCGTCGAGCAGCATCGCAACAATCTGCCGCGCGCTGCCGTCGCAGAACAGCTGGCCCAGCGTCTTTTCATGAAAGGCGATGCCGTGCGCGGAGACGAGGTCGATGAAATGCTGCGGCGTGTAGCGGCCGAGCGCCGATTTGGCGAAATGCCGGTTGGCCGACAGATAGCGTTCCTCGGCATGGTTCGTGGTGGCATTCACATTGGTAAAGTTGCAGCGCCCGCCGCCGGAGACCAGGATTTTCTTGCCCGGTGCATCGGCATGATCGACCACCAGCACGCGCCGTCCGCGCTGCGCGGCGGTAGCGGCAGCCATCAGCCCGGCCCCGCCCGCGCCGAGAATGATCGCGTCATATGGTGCGGGTGCGGCAAGCATAAGGCGGCTTTGGCCGCTGCGCGCCATGGCGGCAAGCTTGATAAGCATGCGCACTTGCTCTAGCCGCCCGCCAACAACGGAGATTGCAGACCATGACCGATACGCCGCCCGACCATCTGTCGACCAATCCGCGCTCGCCGCACTTTGATATGGAGGTGCTGCAGCGCGGCATCGGCATCCGCTTCAAGGGCAAGGTGCGCACCGATGTCGAGGAATATTCGATCTCGGAAGGCTGGATCCGCGTCGCGGCGGGCAAATCGAAGGACCGTTTTGGCCAGCCGATGACGATCAAGCTGGCGGGCGAGGTCGAGGCGTGGTTTGAAGATATCGCCGATGGTGATGCGGCACCGGCCGCGGAAGCCGACTAAGCTCAGGCGGCGCTGACAATGCGGCCATGGCCGCTGCCGAACATGGCCATCACGTCGGCGGCGGCCATTGGGCGGCCATAATAATAGCCCTGGATTTTGCGGCAGCCGAGCGCGCGGATGGTTTCGACCTCAACCTCGGTTTCGGCCCCTTCGGCCGTCGTCGACATGCCGAGCGCGTCGGCGAGCGCGACCACCGCGCGGATAATCGCGATCGATTCGGGTTTGTTCTTGGCTGCCCCTTGCACGAAGGTGCGATCCACTTTGATCGTCGAAAAATGCGTCTTGCGCAGATAACCGAGCGAGGAATAGCCGGTCCCGAAATCGTCGAGGCTGAGCCGGACGCCCAAGGCTAGCAATTGGTCGAGCAGCTGCGTCGCGCCGCCGCCATCGCGCAGAAACACGCTCTCGGTAACCTCAATTTCCAGCCGCGCCGGGGATAGGCCGCTTTGCGCCAATGCCGACACCACGACCGAGGCAAAGCGCGGATCCGTGAGCTGTTCGGCCGACACATTGACCGCGATTTTGAGGTTAGAGGGCCAGCGGCACGCCTCCATGCAGGCGGTGCGCAGGACCCATTCGCCGATCGGGCCGATCAACCGCGCATCTTCGGCCAGCGGAATGAATTTTGCCGGCGAAACGACGCCCAGCCGCGGGTTGGTCCAGCGGACCAGCGCCTCAAACCCATCCAGCGTGCCGTCGGCCGCCTCGACCACCGGTTGGAAGTTGAGGTGGAATTCGCCGCGTTCCAGCGCGCCGCGCAATTCCTGTTCCATGACGCGCCGTTCTTCGGCCTGCGCGTGCAGCGAGGCGTCATATTGCGCCACGACATTGCCGCCGCGATCCTTGGATTTGTAGAGCGCGAGGTCGGCGTTGCGGGTGAGCGTTTCAACCGACGCGCCGTCCTGCGGCCCCAGCGCAAAACCGATGCTGGCGCCAACAAACAGCTGATGATTGTCGACGACATAGGGGCGGCTGACCGCCTCGATGATGCGTTGTCCCAGTTTTTCGGCATGCGATGCCTGGTCGAGTGCCGCCATAACGACGGCAAACTCGTCACCGCCGAGGCGACCGCACACCGCGTTGCGCGGCATCAGCGCCTTGAGCCTGGCCGAGACCTGCGCGAGCAACTGGTCACCCACTGGATGACCCAGCGTGTCGTTGACCGCCTTGAACCGGTCAAGGTCGATGATCAGCAGGGCGCAGCGCGTGCGCGTCGCGGTGGCATCCTTGAGCGCAATTTCGAGCGATTCATTGAGGTGCAGGCGGTTGGGCAGGCCGGTCAGATTGTCAAACCTGGCCATGCGCGCGATTTCGGACGCCGACTGATGCTCTGACGTGACATCAGAGCCCACGCCGCGAAAGCCCAGGAAACGGCCATTTTCATCGACGCGCGGGGAAGCGGCAAGCTCCCACCAGCGGCGCTTGCCGTTGATGGTGACGGGCACAATCATTGCCGAGAAGCTTTCGCGCCGTTTCATCCGTTCGGCCATGTCGTGCATCGCCGGGGGAAAGACGCCGCTTTCCCAGGCATCGCCCGAAATCGCCTGCAGCAACGGCATACCGTCGAGCTGTTCGACCGTCATCCCCAGCGCATAGGCAAAGCGCGGCGACACATGTTCCAGCCGCCGGCCAGGGTCGGTCTGCCAAAGCCAGTCGGCCGAGGCGTCCTCAAACTCCTTGAGCAGCAGGCTGACCGTTTCGCTCTTTTCATGCAGCGTCGCTTCGGCGCGGCGAAACAGGACATAGCCTTGCGCCGATCGCACCGTCGCCAGCCCTAGCGCGGCGCCGATGATGAACACGACAAGGCCCAGCACCGGCTCGCCCGCCATGGCAAAGGCCAGCGCCGCCGACAGGCTGACGGGCAAAATGAAGATGATGCAGGTCAACGGGATGCTGTTGACCAGGATCGTCAGCGCGACCATCAACAGCAGCGCCATGGTCCACAGCGGCAGGATATGCGTGACCGTGGGACTGAACCCCTGCAGCCAGAAAATGGGCACCCACAGCAGCGTCGTCATCGCCGCATGGCGGTTGCATTTGGCAAATTCGTCGCGGACCGCAAGGTCGCTGTTGCCAGTGTGCATGGCCTTGAAATCATTCCAGGACCACAGCGCGAAAGCAATGCTGACAGTGAACCACACCCCGGCGAGGACCGGGCTGGCGGTGCGCGCGATGTTGGTCGCGCCCACGAGCGCGACGATCAGATTAAGCACAAGACGCAGCGCGCCCTTGCCCTTCAGCGGCGCCATTTGCAGCGCGCGCAGCGCCGTGACATCCTCACCGCGTGGGCCGAAGCCCAGCAAGGTGCGAATCGGCACTTGCTGCAACTGGTGCGCGGTTGAAGGATTCTGGCCCGTGGTCACCCCGCCGGTGTAGGCCAGAGTGGTTACCGAGGCGTAAGCAAGCCTAGGAAAATGTCCCTTTTTGGGGCAGTTGGCGAAAAAAAGTCCGCCCGCATTACGCCGCCATGCGGAAAGGCTGGATCTCGCCCGACAGATATTGTGCGCGCGCCTTTGACCGGCTGAGCTTGCCCGAGCTGGTCCGCGGCAAGGTGCGCGGAGGAACCAGCTCGATCAGACAATTCATGCCGGTGATAGCGCGTACCCGATCGCGGATGGTTTCGCGCAGGATCAGCCGTTCCTTTTCGTCGCTGGTGCGGCACTGCACGAGCACCGCGGGGGTCTCCTCACCGCCGGGCGCGGTGATCGCAAAGGCGGCGATATCGCCCGACTTAAAGCCTGGCAATTGTTCGACCGCCCATTCGATATCCTGCGGCCAATGGTTTTTGCCGTTGATAATGATCATATCCTTGGCGCGGCCGACGATATAGACGTAACCCTTTGACATATAGCCCATGTCACCGGTGTCGAGCCAGCCGTCAGCCATGCAGGCGGCGGTCGCTTCGGGGTCGCGGTAATAGCCGGTCATCAGCGACGGGCCAGTACACCACACTTTACCCACCGTCTGGTCGGGCAGGGCGTTTCCGGCCTCGTCGCGCACCTCGATGGTCATATCGCGGGCCGGCTTGCCACAGTTGACAATGGCCCGATAGCGCATGGGGCGTTCGCTATCGTTGGCTGCGCCCGAAAGCTCGGTTTCCTCGACCAGTTCGACGACAATGCCTTCCCCCGGCGGCATGATTGACACTGCCAGCGTGGCTTCGGCGAGCCCATAGCTGGGCAGAAAGGCGCTGGCCTTGAACCCGGCATCGGCAAAGGCGTCGACAAAGGCCTGCATCACGTCGGGACGGATCATGTCGGCGCCATTACCCGCGACGCGCCAGCGCGACAGGTCGAAACGGTCGGCGACATGGCTCTGACTGGAAATGCGGCGTGCGCAAATGTCATAGCCGAAGGTGGGCGAATAGCTGAGCGTCGTCCCGGCGTTGCGGCTGATCAGGTCAAGCCAGGCGAGCGGGCGGCGCGCGAAATCTTCGGTCTTGAGGTAATCGACCGACACCTGGTTGGCCACGGGCGACAGGAAACAGCCGACTAGGCCCATATCATGGTACCAGGGCAGCCACGACACGCAGCGGTCGGTCTCGCACAGCTCCATGCCGTGACTGTGCGCGGCGAGATTGTTGAGCAGCGCGGCGTGGGTGACGGCGACGCCGTGCGGGAAGCGCGTCGAACCGCTGCTGTACTGGAGGTAGCAGGTTTCATCGCTGCGCTGCTGCGGCAGCTCGGCAACCGGCGCAGCGCGCGTCGCAAAACTGGCCCAATCGATGCCGGTTACGCCCTTTGCCACGGCCGCATCGCCGGCCATGCCAGCGATTTCGGGCGGGTAGAACAGGATGGCCGGATCGCAGCTGTCGAGCTGGACGCCGATCTGTGCGACATAATTGTCGCGCCCGCCAAATGAGGTCGGCAGCGGTAGGGGAACCGGCCAAGCCCCGGCGTAGATGGCGCCAAAAAACAAGGCGGCAAATTCGGGGCTGGTTTCGGCGATCAGCGCGATACGGTCGCCCGGCTTGATGCCCGCCGCCATCAGCCGGTAGGCGGCCGCCAGCGCGTCAGCGCGCAGCTCGGCATAAGGATAGGGGCGCGCCAGATTGCCGCGCGGATCGTGAAAATTGAGCCCGCGGGCGCCCTTCGCCGCATAATCCAGCGCCTCGCCCAGCGTGGCAAAATCGGAAAAGCGGCGGGGCAGGCTGTCGGTCGTGGCGGTCGGCGCAAGCGCTGTGTCGGTCGTGGTCAATGCGGTTTCCTTGGGGGGTGATCGGTCCGTCAGCGACGCGTCCGTTGCGCGATCCATCATGATGACCAACCTCCCGCGACATTATCTTGTTGGGGGCGACCCAAGGGAGCCGCCGTCGGTGGATGTGGGAGATGCCGCCGACAATCGTTCGCAATCAGGCCCGACTGTGGCATAAACATGGCGATGGCCCGCCGCACATTTTCCGATCTTGCTACCCGCAACAAGCCGCGCCCGCTGGATCAAGCCGCGCTAGAGGCGCTGGCGCTGCATTATGTCGGCCGCTTCGCCACCAGCGAGGCACGACTTGCCCGCTATTTGGGGCGAAAGCTTTTCGAGCGCGGCTGGGACGATGCAGGCTCTTCGGGCGATGCGGTGCAGGCGGCGGTCGCGAAATGCGCGCGGCTGGGCTTTGTTGATGATGCCGCCTTTGCGGCGCAGCGTGGCGGTGCGCTGGGCCGGCGCGGCCTCGGCGAGCGGCGGCTGCGGGCGCAGCTGAACGTCGACGGGATCAAGACCGAGGTGGCCGCGCCCGTGCTGGAACATGCCCGTGATGAGCGGCTGTCCACCGCGCTTGCTTATGCGCGGCGGCGGCGGCTGGGACCATTCGGCGCCGGGATGCCTGCCGACCCCAAGGCTCGCGACAAGATTTTGGCAGCATTCCTGCGTGCTGGGCATGACAGTGCGACGGCGCGGCGCATCTTGGCAATTGCACCGGGCGACGCCGCCGCGCTCGCCGAACTGGACGATGAAGGCAATGCGCGATAGCGTGCAGCAATGATCCGAATTCTTGCCTCGCTTCGTTTGATCCTGCTGGTGCTGATGGCGGGCTTTGCATTGCCGCTTACCGCCTGTGCCAGCGGCGGAAGCGAAGCGGGCGCGGCGGCCGAGACGGTGGTGACGGTGCGGCAGGGCAACCAAGCCCACCGCTTCACGGTCGAGGTAGCGCGCACGCCCGAGGAGCAGGCACGCGGGCTGATGCACCGCACCAGCCTGGCCCCCGACCGCGGCATGTTGTTTCCCTTTCCCACGCCCAAATTTGCGAGCTTCTGGATGAAAAATACCTTCATCCCGCTCGATATCATCTTCATCCGCGCCGACGGCAGCATCGACCGCATTGCCGAAAACACGATCCCCGAGTCGCTTGAGCCGGTGGTCAGCGGCGGCGAGGTGGCCGCGGTGCTGGAAGTCGCGGGAGGCACGGCGGCGCGGCTGGGCCTGGATGAAAGCGCGACGGTCAGCTGGAAATAGTTGGGCCAAAAAGGGCAGACTATTTCCCCTTTCCATCACCATCCCCAACCTGTTTCAGGGTAACGCGCAGTCGGGAAACGCGGGCGCAAATTTCTCGACGCTTGCCCTTGGCCTACCATAGCGGCTAAGCGCCGGGCCATGGGTTTGCTCGGCAAGATTTTCACCTGGTGGGATGGCGCGACCATCGGCACGTTGCTCGACAGCTGGCGCCACGGCGAGGCTGTGGGCGAGGATGCCGAGGGCAACCGCTATTTCCGCAGCCGCGACGGCAAACGGCGCTGGGTCATCTATAATGGCAGCAACGACGCCAGCCGGGTGCCGCCCGAATGGCATGGCTGGCTGCACGGCACGTTCGATGAATTGCCCGATGCCATCCTGCCCGCGCCGCGCGCGTGGCAGGCTCCGCCTGAGCCCAATCTGACCGGCACGGCCGCGGCCTATCGCCCGGCCGGCGCGCTTGAGCGTGGCGGCCGGCGCGCTGCGGCAACCGGCGATTATGAAGCGTGGCAGCCGGGCAGCTGATGCGGCGGCGGCTTTGCGTTGCTGTTGGCCTCGCCACACTGCTGCTGGCGGGGTGTAATCAGGCCCCCGACGGCGGGCCGGTGTCGTCCAAGATTGAACCCAAAATCGCCCGCGCGCAGACGCCCAAACAGCAGGGCGGCACCGCTGGAGTGACGCCGATGGCCGAGCGCGTCGCCGTGATCGCATTGCTCAACAAGCGCAACGGGTTGGTACAGGATCTGGAAATGCGCCCCGGCGACAATGCGCGGGTGGGCCGTGCCATTGTCCGGCTGCGCGCCTGCGAAACGACGCCGCCATGGGAATCGCCGCCCGAAACCGGTGCGTTCGTGCAATTGAGCGTGCAGGAGCAGCGCGACGACCAATGGTACCGCGTCTTTTCGGGATGGCTGTTCAAGGAGCGGCCCGACCGCAACATTGTCCAGCACCCGATTTACGATGTGTTCGTTAAAAGCTGCACGATGCGTTTTCCAGGCGGCGAGGCGGTCGAGCGCACCGTGCCGGGGGCTGCACCCAAGGCCACTCCCGCGGCATCCAGCGCGCCCCAATCCCCGGCGGAAAATGGCGGCGAGGGTGGTGTGTCCGCGCCTGTCGCGCCGCCTGCTCCGGCTGCACCCGAGCCGCCCGCCAAAGCCGAATAAAGCAGTTTCAGATAGTCGCGCTGCGGCAGTTCAATTGCGCCCAGCGAAGCGAGGTGCGGCGTGATGAACTGACAGTCGAGCAATTGCCAGCCCCCCACCCGCAACCGCGCAACCAGATGCGCCAGCGCGACTTTCGAAGCGTCGCGGGCGCGGCTGACCATCGATTCGCCGAAAAAGGCCCGGCCCAGCGTGACCCCGTACAGCCCGCCCACCAGCGTGCTGCCTTGCCAGCATTCGATGCTGTGCGCGTGGCCACGGGCGAACAATGCGGCATAGCTTGCCTGGATGACGCTGTTGATCCAGGTCGAAGGCCGGTCGGGCGCGGCTTCGGCGCAAAGCCCGACCATCTCGGCAAAAACCGTATCGGTGGTGACGGTGAAACGGTCGCTCGCGATGACCTTTTTCAGGCTGGTTGACAGCCGAAAGCCGTTCAGCGGCAAAATGGCCCGAACGCGCGGCTCGACCCAATGCACCGACGGGTCGTCCGCGCTATCGGCCATGGGGAATAGCCCCTGCGCGTAGGCGCTGAGTAGCAGCGCGGGGTCGATGACTTGTGGCGGCATCGACCCCGAACCGATTATTTCGCCGGTTTGACGAACTTCAGCGTCATGCGGTCCGATTCGCCAATGGCGAGATATTTTTCGCGATCCTTGTCGCCCTCGCGCAAATTGGGGGGCAGCGTCCACACGCCCTTTTCATAATCCTTGGTATCTTTGGGATTGGCGTTGATCTCGCTCTTGGCGACCAGCTTGAACCCAGCGGCCTCGGCATAGGCGATGACCGAGCTTTCCTTCATATAGCCCGATTTTTCTTCCATGGTGACGGGCTGATCCTCGTTCAGCCGGTGCTCGACCACGCCCAGCGTGCCGCCAGGCTTCAGCATGGCGAAGATCTGGCGAAACGCGTTGGCGGTATTGTCCGCGCCGCCAAAGCGCCAGTTGTGGACGTTGCGGAAGGTCAGCACGACATCGGCGCTGCCATCGGCGACCTTGGGATTGGTGCCGGCATTGGGAAATTCGGCGAGCTTGATATTGCCATACAGCTCGGGTTTGGCGCCCTGCCATTCCTTGATACGGTTCAGGCCGCGTTCCCACGGCGCGGCGGCGTAATAGGTGCCGCCGCCGGCGTTGGCATGCGGGGCCAGAATCTCCGTGTACCAGCCACTGCCCGGCCACAGCTCGACCACCGTCTGCCCGGGCTTTAGTCCGAAAAATGCCAGCGTGGCGGCAGGATTGCGAAATTGGTCGCGCGCCAGATTGGTGGGCGTACGCGTGGGGGCGGCGACGGCGGCGTCAATTGCGGCCTTGGCGCTCGCGGTGCTCTTTGCGGCAGGGGCTTCGTCGGCGTAACTGGCGCAGGCGGCCAGTCCGGCGGCCAGCGGCAGGATTGCAACTTTGGCTAAAAGGCGCATAGCGCGTCTCCCGTTGAGTATGTGCTTGCGCGGCATCCCGGCCGGGACCCGCGAGGTCGTTACAGTGGAGCAACGAAGGTCGCCATGCAAGGTTCCATGCTGACGCTTGGGGTTGCCGCGACGGCGCTGACCGCAGTCGCGGCCTTTGCCGATTGCCGCCGCCGCAACCGCGCCGATCTGGATCGGGTCGGCTTCATGCCCTGGCCGCTGATCAGCGTTGTGGGCGTGATGACGGCGCTGTTTGCTTTTGCGCTGGCGCTGAAGGCATAGGCCCTCTGTTTGGGCTGCTGCACAAAGGTAGGAAGAGCATTACCAAGCGGTGGCGGATCAGTCAGTTGCGAGATACGCTTTCGATGGACTGCGAACTGTGCTAATCGCCAAAAGATAAGAGAAACGTCACCGGGTCCGGAGGAATATCAGTGTCATCGATAAAGGCCGGTGTGTGCCGTGTCGCTCAAGTGGAGCAGCTTGTGGGCGATATCGAACGATGCATTGCCACAGCCGACCGGCTGGATCTTGGTCTGGTCGCGGCGCGATTGACCGATGTTCGCGAACAAATACTGCTTGTTACGGATGCTGATGCACAGGCAAAACTGCATTCGGCATCAGGTTTGCCATCTCATTCGTCAAGGATGCAATAGCTTTCAGATTATTGCCTGCCGCTTCGTCGCTCAGCAGATACGCCATTTTTTCAATACCCAAGGGCGTCAGCTCGACAAAGACACGGCGCCCGTCCCGGCTATCCGCTATCTTGCGCGCAAATCCATCGCGTACGATCAGATCCAAATAGCGCAGCATGGTTGTCTGTGGAACGCCTGCTACCAAGCCTAGGGCCGTTGTGCTAACCGGCTGCTGCTTCAGGTGGGCGGCATAAAGATCAAGTAGAATGTCCCATGCCGGATCCGAAAAATAGCCGGCTGGAAAGAGTTGGTCACGCCTTTGCTTAAATTCAATCTCTCCTTTGCAATGTCTTCGCTCTACTGATCTGTTCAGCGTCTGGCTAACGCTTTCCTCCAGCTTCTGGACCAAGCGCAAAAGTTCTCGCAATTGCTGCTTTTCGCTCTCGGAATATATCATTATCCCTCCATAGCCGTTGGGAAACCCCTCCACGTTGGTATATATGTCGGCACAGCAACAATCGACATTTTTTTTGTCACGTAATTGCGGGACGGTAATTCCCCGTAGAACGATCTTGCAAAATTGCGGTGGCAGGCGCTAAATGTTTGTGCTAAATTGAAACGAGTGGATCGCATTGCGCATGAAGTGTCGCAAGTAAGGCTGTTTTTCTGGGGGGGGCGACCATGAGGCAGACAACCGGCGAAGTCACGTTCTCCGATATCGCGTCAACCGAAGAAGTAATCAGCGCGTTTCAGAATGTCGCAGTGGGGATGGAAGTCAATCGGTGCGCTATCCTCGCGCCCCAGCCGTTTCATTTCAGTGCGGCCACTGAAACATGCATTTTTCATTGGGGCCTCGATGACCATTGGGTGTCCAAATACCGCGCAATATTGGCAATGCGGATCGATCGCATTCCTGACGCGATAATTGATCGAGCACGGCCAATCTTGTGGCGCGATATGGCTAAGTGGTCAGCGATTTCCAGCGAAAATATGCAGGTGCTAAACGAGTTCTTCAGCGCGCACGGCCGGGGCGGAATTTCCATTCCGCTCTATGGCCCTTATGGGCATCAGGCCTTGCTCTCTTTGTCCTTTGCGACGCCAATTGAGAGTATTGATGAGCCTCGCGTGGTAGAATTGACCCGCATCGCCATGCTGGCGCACCGCCAATATGTTAAGTTGAAGCGCAATACGCTTGTTCCCAGCCTCGCTTTGTCAGACCGGGAGCGGCAGGTACTGGCACAAATCGCGGGGGGTTGCAGCAAGAAGCAGGTGGCCAGGAATCTGGGCCTGTCCGCAAGCAGCGTCGACACCTACCAACGGCGCATTTTCTTTAAATTGGAGGTCGAGGACCGCACTTCTGCGGCGATCAAGGCCTTGTCAATGGGCCTTATCAAACTGTAATGTTTTGGAATATTGCTTGTGAGTAACCATGATTGGTTAGAGTTCGGACAGGATTGGAACTCACCACTTTGCACCGAGTTATAGCTCAGTCGCTCGGAAGGCAGAGATGGTTTTTCCCAAGCAAAACAGCTTTGCACATTACGCAGATCCAGAAGAGGTCATAGCCGATTTTCGGCGCGCGGCTGAGTTCATGGGTGCCACCAGGCTGAGTGTGACGGTGCCGGTTCCGTTCCATGCGTCAGCAAATGCCGGTACGTATTTTTACAATTGGAATTTTCTCGGTTCCTTAGCGGATCGATATCGCGATGCGCTGCGGCGCGGAACAGCTTTGATTCCCGACCTCATCATTGATGGTGGCAAGCCTGTGCTTTGGCGCGATATTGCAGATGGCGCTGCGTTCAATTTGTCGCCGGAACGGCGGAAAATTTTTCGGGATTTCGTGGGCCACCACACCGAGGACGGAGTTTCCATCCCGCTCTACGGACCATTTGGCCACCGCGCCCTGTTGTCGATCACATTTGCGCCACCCGTGACCGATCCTAGCGACCAGCGTATCGATGCAATCACGAGCTTGGGGACAGCGGCCTATGCGCGTTATGTCGAGCTGGTCCGGAGAAGCCAAAGCAGAAAAGTCAATCTGTCTGCCCGCGAGCAGGAAGTTCTGGCGCATGTGGCAGCCGGAAGGACAACCAAAGAGATGGCGCGCCTGATGGAGCTGTCTCCCTCGAGTGTGGACACATATTTGCGCCGAATATTCGAAAAGCTTGAGGTCGATGATCGCACTGCTGCAGCGGTGAAGGCGCTGTCGCTGGGCTTGTTCAAATTATAGGCACGCCTCGAGGTAGGGCTGATCGAACCCATATTGGCGCGCTTTTTCGAGCGTGTAGGGGCGCAGGCCCATCGCGCGATACTCGCCGACAATCTTGCCGTCGGCCGACTCGTCGAGATATTCGAACTTGAACAATTCCTGCGTTACGATGACGTCGCCTTCCATCCCGATCACCTCGGTGACGTTGGTGACGCGGCGCGAACCGTCGCGCAGACGCTTGATCTGGATGATGAGATCAACCGAATCGGCGATCTGTTTCGAAATCGCCTCTTTCGGAATTTTGATGTCGCCCATCAGCACCATGTTTTCCATACGGCCAAGGCACTCGCGCGGGCTGTTGCTGTGCAGCGTACACATCGATCCATCGTGGCCGGTGTTCATCGCGGCGAGCAAATCGAAACATTCGGCGCCGCGAACCTCGCCCATGATGATGCGGTCAGGGCGCATACGCAGCGCGTTCTTGACGAGGTCGCCCATATGAATGGCGCCGTTGCCCTCTAGGTTCGCCGGGCGCGTTTCGAGCGGCAACCAGTGCGGCTGCTGCAGCCGAAGTTCGGCAGCGTCCTCGATGGTGAGCACGCGTTCGCCGGGGTCGATCATTTTCGACAGGGCATTAAGCATCGTCGTCTTGCCCGAACCCGTGCCGCCCGAGATGACGATGTTGAAGCGGCTCGCGCCCGCGATCTTGAGCGCGGTGCACATTTTCTGGCTCATCGCGCCCCACTGGCACAGCATGTCGAGCGTAATCGGCTTTTCGGAAAATTTACGAATGGAGATGGCGGTGCCGCGCAAGCTCAGCGGCGGGACGATCACGTTGACGCGGCTGCCGTCCTTCAAACGGGCGTCGGCCAGCGGGGTGGTCTGGTCGACGCGGCGGCCAACCTGGTTGCAGATGCGCTGGGCGATCTGGAACAGATGCTGTTCGTCGCGGAACTGGATTCCGGAAAGCTGCAGCTTGCCCTCACGCTCGATATAGGTCTGGTAGGGACCATTGACCATGATGTCGCTGACCTTCGGATCAGACAGCAATTCTTCGAGCGGTCCGAACCCCAGCAGCTCGTCAACCAGCACTTTTTCCAGCGCAAATTGTTCGCGGCGATTGAGCGTGATGCGCAGCTCAGCGAGCACCTCGAGGATGATCGGGCGGAATTCTTCGGTCAGCTCGTCCTTCGACAGCGTGGCCGCCGCCTCGGGGTCGACGCGTTCGAGCAGGCGCGGCAACACCTGTTCCTT
This sequence comes from Sphingopyxis sp. sgz302558, assembly GCF_057220455.1. Lineage (NCBI taxonomy): Bacteria > Pseudomonadati > Pseudomonadota > Alphaproteobacteria > Sphingomonadales > Sphingopyxidaceae > Sphingopyxis > Sphingopyxis sp. sgz302558. The sequence continues at coordinate 692,131 of NZ_JBXPUZ010000001.1, forward strand.
GATCTTGTGAACGCTGGCTTCGAACCCTTCAACCCGCGCGGGCTCCATCGCCTCGGCGGTGGAGCGCGCGTTCAGTCGGTCAATGGCATCGCTTTGGGGGTCGGCGGGTCCGGCATCACTGATCGGCAGGGGAACGGCATCGAGCGCCGGGAACTGGGCACCGCCGGCAGGTGCGGCTGCGGCTCCCGCCGGGCCGCTGCCTTGCATCGGGCGGGCCACACCAAAGGCAGGGCGGCCAGCGGCTCCGGGGCGACGTCCAAATGCGCTCATCGTTTCCTATCCCGCTTCTTCAATCCATCAGACGGCTTGTGCCGCCAAAGTGCCGCACAAACCTCTCCGATAAAGGTGAATAAGCCGGAAACTTTGACATTATCCTAATGCACCTCCACTGCCCTTTACGAAGGGTGAAATGACGCAAAACTTGGATATTCGCGCGGCCTGGATGCTTGGTCTGAGCGGCTTTGCGCTGCTTTCGTTGGGCGACAGCGTGGTTAAATCCATCGCGGGTGAATGGCCGGGAACGGCCGCAGCGGCGCTGCGTTTTGCGCTGGGTGCGGCTGGACTGGGCGTGATTTTGTGGCTCCGCGAAGGCCGCGCCGGATTTGCTGCGCCACGTCTCGGGTTGCAGGCGGCGCGCGGCGCGGCGCTGGCGCTCGCTTCGTGCATGTTCTTCCTGGCGGTCTATGCCATGCCGCTGGCCGAAGCGACGGCGATCCAATTTGTCAGCCCAATGCTCACCGCGCTCCTGTCGGCGTGGTTGCTCCATGAACGCATCGGTGCGCGAACTTGGGGCGCGATCCTGCTGGCCTTTGCTGGAGTGCTGATTGTCCTGCGCCCCAATGTCGCGGAACTGGGCCCCGCCGCGCTGCTGCCACTGGGCGCGGCGGTGGGGATGGCGGCGCTGGTCCTGCTCAACCGGCGCAGCGGCGCAGACGTATCGCCGCTCGCCGCGCAATTTTTCGTCGCTGTTTTTGCAGCTCCCTTTCTGCTGGTGGCGGCGGTGGCGGGGCATGTCAGCGGGGCGGAGGCTCTGACGATTGGCTGGCCCGACGCCGGCGTAGTGGCGCGCTGTGCGATGGTTGCGGTGACCGCCTCGACCGCCCACTGGCTGCTCTATCGCGCCACACTGCGCGCTTCGGCGGCGGCGATCGCGCCGACTGTCTATATCCAGATTGTTGCTGCCACGCTGATCGGCATTGTCTGGTTCGGCGACTGGCCCGATGCGGTGGCGATTTCTGGCACCGCGCTGATCATCGCCGCCGGGCTGTGGCTGTGGTATGGCGGGCGTGCCGGGGGGCAGGAGGGCAAGTCATAATGCTGCGGATGATTGTGGTTGCAGGCGCGCTGGCGCTGGCCGCCCCGGTGCTGGCAAGCGAGCAGATTGCACTGCCCGACTGGTTGCACGGTGCCTGGAGCGAAGCACGCGAGGGCGGAAGGTGGGCCGACGAGTTTTGGACCCCGCCGCGCGGCGGGCTGATGATCGGCGCAGCGCGGGTGGGCGATGGCGAACGGATCACGGTGTTTGAACATAGCCGGATCGTCCGAATGCCCGACGGCAATCTTGTGTTTATCGCCCAGCCCTTTGGCAACGCTGCGGCACATTTTCCGCTGGTGGCGTCGGGTGATAACATGCTCGAATTCGCCAACCCGGCGCATGATTATCCGCAGCGCATCCGTTACTGGCGCGAAGGCAAAGATCTGCGCGCGCGCGTGTCGTTGATGGACGGGACCAAGGCGATGGAGTGGCGCTACCGCCCGATGGGCGCGCGGCCGGATTAACTGCCCTCGGGCAATGTGACTTCCGGCGGGACGGGGTTTACGGTGGTCATGACGCGCAGCTGGCTGCCGGGAACCGATCCCACGAACATATTGATCAGCCAGGGCTGACCGCCCGCGCCATCGACCTTCAGGAAGATGCGACGCTGGACATTCGGGGTTCGCTGCGAAGCGGAAACCTCTTTCCAGCCGCTGGCGACAAGCGCCGTCGCTGTGCCATCGCCGTTGGTCGCCGGGTCCTTGCTCAGCAAGATGGTGCGGCATCCGGGCATCCGGCCGCCTGCGGCAAAAACCACCACATCGTCGCCGCTCGCGCGCTGGCCGATAAACGAGTTCGAGATCAGGCCAGTTGCATCGCGCCCCAGCGCGTCATAGGCCGCTTTCTGCAGCCCGACTTCCAGCCCGGCATCAATCAGCACCTGATTGTCTTCGACCAGGCCTTTTCCCAGCGCGATTTCGCCAGCTATCAGCCGGTAACAGCCGCGTAAGGTGGTCTCAGCGAGCGCTGCGCCGCTGTCCGGTGCTGCTTCCTGCGCGGCCAGCGGTTGCGCGGCGAGCGCCAGCACCGCCGCAGCGGCAGCGCGCTTAAGCGACAACCCGTTCGGCCAATATGGTCAGGCCCGTTTCGCTCACTTCGGCAAAGCCGCCCTCGACATTGATCACCTCGGGCGCAGCCCCGGCGCTGGCATAGACCGTCACCGGCCCGTTGCGCAGCGTGGACATGAACGGGGCGTGGCCCTCCAGCACCGAAAATTCGCCCTCGGTTCCCGGCACGGTGACCATATGGACGCTCTCGCTGCGCTCAAGGCGGGCGGGGGTGACGAGTTCGAACTTGAGGGGCATGATGCTTACGCCGCGTCCGCTGCCAGCTTCTGCGCTTTGGCAACCGCTTCGTCGATGCCGCCGACCATATAAAAGGCGGCTTCGGGCAGATGGTCATATTCGCCGTCGACCACCGCCTTGAACGATTTGATTGTGTCCTCGACCGCCACGAACTTGCCGGGGATGCCGGTGAACACTTCGGCGACGTGGAACGGCTGCGACAGGAAGCGCTGGATCTTGCGCGCGCGCGCAACGGTCAGCTTATCTTCCTCGCTCAGCTCATCCATGCCCAGAATGGCGATGATGTCCTGCAGCGATTTGTACTTTTGCAGCGTTTCCTGAACGCGGCGGGCGGTTTCATAATGTTCCTGACCCACGACGCGCGGCTCGAGCACGCGGCTGGTCGAATCGAGCGGGTCAACCGCCGGATAGATGCCCAGCTCCGAAATGGCGCGCGAGAGCACGGTGGTCGCGTCCAAGTGAGCGAAGGAGGTTGCGGGAGCGGGGTCGGTCAAGTCGTCCGCCGGCACGTAAATCGCCTGCACCGAGGTGATCGAGCCCTTGTTGGTCGAGGTGATGCGCTCCTGCAGCGCGCCCATGTCGGTCGACAGGGTCGGCTGGTAACCCACCGCCGAAGGAATGCGGCCGAGCAGCGCCGACACTTCCGAACCCGCCTGGGTAAAGCGGAAGATGTTGTCGACGAAGAACAGCACGTCCTGTCCTTCCTGGTCGCGGAAATACTCCGCCATGGTCAGGCCCGACAGCGCCACGCGCGCGCGCGCGCCTGGCGGCTCGTTCATCTGACCGAACACCAGCGCCACCTTCGACCCCTCAGGGGTCGGATTGCCGTCGGCGTCCTTGGCGATAACGCCCGCGTCGAGGAATTCGTGATAAAGGTCGTTGCCCTCGCGCGTGCGTTCGCCAACGCCTGCGAACACCGACACGCCGCCGTGGCCCTTGGCGATATTGTTGATCAGTTCCTGAATCAGCACGGTCTTGCCGACGCCCGCGCCGCCGAACAGGCCGATCTTGCCGCCGCGCGCATAGGGGGCGAGCAGGTCGATCACCTTGATGCCGGTGACCAGAATCGCCGCTTCGGTCGACTGATCGACAAATTCGGGGGCCTTGGCATGGATCGGGGCCGACAGCTTGGCATTCACCGGGCCACGCTCGTCGATCGGGTCGCCAACGACATTCAGAATGCGGCCCAGCGTTTCGGGGCCGACCGGCACGGTGATCTGCGCACCGGTGTCGGTCACTTCCTGACCGCGGGTGAGGCCGTCGGTCGCATCCATCGCGATGGTGCGGACGGTGTTTTCGCCGAGGTGCTGCGCGACTTCGAGCACCAGCCGGTTGCCGTTGTTGGTCGTTTCCAGCGCCGACAGAATCGCGGGCAGTTCATTGTCGAAGCGCACGTCAACGACGGCGCCGATCACCTGCGCGATGCGGCCGACATTGTTGCTGGTCGCCTTGGCGGCGGCGGGCTTCTTGGTCTTGGTGGCGGTGGCCATGATATCTTACCTTCTTGCCTTTTCGTGCCCCGGGGGGGGGGGGGGGGGGGGGGGGGGGGGGGGGGGGGGGGGGGGGGGG
>NZ_JBXPUZ010000001.1:696335-1067609 GCF_057220455.1 Sphingopyxis sp. sgz302558
TGGCGGTGGCCATGATATCTTACCTTCTTGCCTTTTCGTGCCCCGGCGAAAGCCGGGGTCCAGACTGGGGTTGGACTGGACCCCGGCTTTCGCCGGGGAACAGTGTGGATTAGAGGGCCTCGGCCCCTGCAATAATTTCAATGAGTTCCGTTGTAATCGCCGCCTGACGCTGGCGGTTGTAAACAATGGTCAGCTTGCTGATCAGGTCGCCGGCGTTGCGCGTGGCATTGTCCATCGCGGTCATCGACGCGCCCTGTTCGGATGCCGCATTTTCCAGCAGGCCCTTGAAAATCTGGATGGCGATGTTGCGCGGCAACAGGTCAGCCAAAATTTCTTCTTCGCCCGGCTCATATTCGACGGCAGCACCCGATGCGGCGGGCGCGTCGGCGGGCGGCGCGACGGGGATGATCTGCTGCCCCGTGGCTTCCTGCACCAGGGCAGAGCGGAATTTGCTGAAAAACAGGTGCGCGACGTCGAACGCGCCCGCTTCAAACATGCCCATCAGCTGGTCGGCGATGGCGCGCGCCTCTACAAAGCCGATGTTGCGGATGCCGGTCGTTTCGAAATGCTCGGCAATCTGGCCGGGAAACAGGCGCGCGATGACCGGGCGGCCCTTGCGGCCGACAAGGAGGAAGCGGACGGTTTTGCCCGCCGCCTGCAGTTCCAGTGCTTTGTCGCGGGCGGCTTTGACGATGTTGCTGTTGAACGCACCCGCAAGGCCGCGGTCGCTGTTCATCACCACCAGCATATGCGTTTCCGACTTGCCGGTGCCCGCCAGCAGCTTGGGCGCGCTGTCGCCGCTGACCTTGGCCGCCAGGCTGGCCACCACGGCTTCCAGCCGCGCCGCATAAGGGCGCGCGGCTTCGGCGGCGGCCTGCGCCTTGCGCAGCTTGGCGGCGGCGACCATTTTTTTGGCCTTGGTGATCTTCTGGGTCGATTTGACCGAGGCGATCCGCCCTTTAAGTTCCTTAAGGCTAGCCATTTGTTTCTTTCATGTTCCCCGGCGAAGGCCGGGGTCCAGTGAGAATGGACGCTCTGGACCCCGGCTTACGCCGGGGAACAGGCAATTTAAGCAAAAATCTTCGCGAAGGCGGTCAGCGCATCCACCAGCCCGGCCTTGGCCGTGTCGGTCAAATCGCGCGTGTCGCGGATTTCCTTCAGGACGCCGGCATGGTCGCTGCGCAGATAGGCGAGCATCGCCTGTTCATAGCGCGTCACGTCGGCCACCGGCACGGCGTCGAGATAGCCGTTGGTGCCCGCGAAGATCGAAGCGGTCTGTTCTTCGAACGGCATCGGCTGGAACTGCGCCTGCTTCAAAAGCTGGGTCAAGCGCGCACCGCGGTTGAGCAGCTTCTGCGTCGAGGCATCAAGGTCCGACCCGAACTGCGCAAAGGCTTCCATTTCGCGATACTGGGCGAGCTCCAATTTGATCGAGCCCGACACCTTCTTCATCGCCTTGGTCTGCGCCGCCGAACCCACGCGCGACACCGAAAGACCGACGTTAATCGCGGGACGGATGCCCTGGTAGAAGAGGTTTGTTTCCAGGAAGATCTGGCCGTCGGTGATCGAAATCACGTTGGTCGGAATATAGGCCGACACGTCGCCCGCCTGCGTTTCGATGATCGGCAGCGCGGTCAGCGAACCATTGCCATTGGCGTCGTTCATCTTCGCCGCGCGCTCGAGCAAGCGGCTGTGCAGATAGAAAACGTCGCCGGGATAGGCTTCGCGGCCCGGCGGGCGGCGCAGCAGCAGCGACATCTGGCGATAGGCGACCGCCTGCTTCGACAAATCGTCATAAACGATCACGGCGTGCATGCCATTGTCGCGGAAATATTCGCCCATTGTGCAGCCGGTGTACGGCGCCAGGAACTGCAGCGGTGCAGGCTCCGACGCCGTCGCGGCGACGACGATCGAATATTCCATCGCGCCATTTTCTTCGAGCTGACGGACGATCTGCGCCACGGTCGAGCGCTTCTGGCCGACGGCGACATAGATGCAATACAGCTTCTTCGATTCGTCGTTGCCCTTATTGGCTTCGCGCTGGTTGATGAAGGTGTCGATCGCCACAGCGGTCTTGCCGGTCTGGCGGTCACCGATGATCAACTCGCGCTGGCCGCGGCCCACGGGGACGAGCGCGTCGAGCGCCTTCAGGCCCGTTTGCACCGGTTCGTGCACCGATTTGCGCGGGATGATGCCGGGGGCTTTGACTTCGACGCGCATGCGCTTCTCGGCGACAATCGGACCCTTGCCGTCAATGGGGTTGCCAAGGCCGTCGACCACGCGGCCCAGCAGGCCCTTGCCCACGGGCACGTCAACGATGGTGCCGGTGCGCTTGACGGTGTCGCCTTCCTTGATCTCGGCGTCGCTGCCGAAAATCACGATACCGACGTTGTCGGCTTCCAGGTTCAGCGCCATGCCCTGCACGCCATTGGCGAATTCGACCATTTCACCGGCCTGAACATTGTCGAGGCCGTGGACGCGGGCGATGCCGTCGCCGACCGAGAGAACCTGGCCGATTTCCGACACCTGGGCATCGGTGCCAAAATTGGCGATCTGGTCTTTGATGACCTTGCTGATTTCAGCGGCGCGGATTTCCATGACTTAGCCTTTCATCGCTTGCGCGAGGGTGTTGAGACGGGTGCGGATGCTGGCGTCGATCAGCTGGCTGCCCAGCTTGACCACCAGCCCGCCAAGGATGGCGGGTTCGACTTTTGCAATAACGGCAACATCGCGGCCAACACGGCTGCGCAGTTGCTGCTTGAGTGCGACAAGCTGGTCATCGTCCAGCGGGTGCGCGGTGGTGACCTCGGCGGTCACTTCGCCGCGATGCGCTGCCACGATCATGCCAAATGCCCGAATCATCGCGGGCAGATCGGCCAGGCGGCGGTTGTCGGCGAGCACGCCGAGGAAACGGGTGGTGAGGTCGTCGAGGCCCATGGATTTGGCAACGGCGGCAATCGCCTTGGCGCCATTGGCGCGGCTGATCAGCGGGCTCGAAACCAGCGCGGCAAGGTCAGCCGATTCGGCCAGCGCGGCGCTGAGCGCAGAGAGGCTCGATTCGACCGTCTCGATGCTGCCGCCATCGCGCGCCAGATCGAACAGCGCCGACGCATAACGACCGGCCAGCCCTGCCGTGATATTGGCCTGATTGCCGCTGGAATTATCCACGCGCGAACGTCCTTGATCAATGATCCCGAGGGGGGATTGGGGTTGCCGCAAAGGGAGGCGCAAAAAGCACCCCAGCGGCAAGGTCGCGGCGCGCCTAGCAATGATTATGCTGCATTGCAAGGTGGCGGTTAGACGCAGCCCTGACCCGAAGACGTGGTTGGACGCGACTTGCCGGCGCGTACGGCAGCCAAGGCTTCCTTCGCTAGCTTTTCGGCATCGGCCTGCGTCTCGTTGGGCAAGTCCAATCCCGCATTGTATCCGTCTTCAATCGCTTGCGCTTCTTCCTGTTTGCACAATTGCGAATTGGGCAACTTTACGCCGTTCACATGATAGCCCGTTACGATGCAAAACTTGCCTTCAGCATCCTTGAAGCAGTCAAACTCAGTAGAAACCGGCGCGCAAGCTGTTGCCATACCGTAGCCTTCACCGTCCGATTTCTGTCGAAACGGCCGGACAGCAACTTCGTAATTTGTCCAACAATCCTTGTTCGAAAGCGTGAGCGCGCATTCGCACGCGGCGGTCGCCAAGCTTTGAATGGCTGCGCGGTCGGCAGTGGTGGCAATTTTCTGTGACTCCTCAGCGGTGCAGCCTGACAGCCCAGCTAAACAGAAAAGCGCAGTGATTATCGAAGGTCTCACTCTTCCGCCCCCGTGCACCCATAGACCAGCCGCTCATTCGGCGCCTCGTTCAGCGCGGCGCGGATGGCGGCCTGGGTCGCGCCCAATTGCTCGAGTGCCGCTGGGTCGCTGGTGCAGCTCGCCGCGCCGCCGCGCTGCAATTCGCGCAGCTTGGCCAGCGTTGCGGCGTCGGGCAGCCAGCGTTCGACGCGGTAAGTCGCGCCGTCGGCCGACAGCGTGGCGATGCTCGCCGCCCCCGCATCGCTTGCCACCGTCGCGCGCGTCCAGCCGCCGTCAGCACCGGGAATGAATTGCGCGCCTGCCGCGCAGCCAGTCGCGGACAGCGCCAGTTCGACATCATCGGCCTTCGACACCGTAATCCGGCTGCGTTCGGGACGCAGGGTGCAGACGCGCTTGCCCACTGGCGCGGCGGTGACCAGTTCGGGGCCGGTTTCGGCAGGGGCCCCTGCCTCCGGCGTCGCTTCGACCAGCGAAGGCCGGGTTACGAACAGCGCGACCGCACCCAGTGCCAGCAACGCGCCGGCGCCCATCCCGGCCCCCGCTTTGCCGTCGCCCTCGCGCCGCCACACCCAGCCCGCGCCGCCCGCCATCGCCGCCAGCACCAGCGCAAGGCCCGCCAGCGCCAGCCGGTTCTCGCGCGCTGTTAAGGCCGCCTCGGTCGCGGCGCGCTCCTGCTGCTTCAGTTCTTGTGCGCTCGCGGCTTCGCGGTCGGCGTTGGCGGCGCTGGCGGCTTTCGCCTCGGCTTCTGCCGCCGCGCGGTCGCGCGCTTCGGCCTCGGCCAGGCTGATGCAGGGCGTGCCGACGCCACTATAGGCTTGCCGCGAATCGGCCAGAAACGCGGTCAGCTCGCGTGCGCTCACCGCAAAGGCGAACCCTGCATCGCCCTCGTCGGCGCGGGTCAGAAAACTGTTGATGCCCAGCACCCGCCCGCATCCATCGACCAGTGGCCCGCCCGAATTGCCGCGTGCAATATTGGCGGTGTGGAGCAGCGTCGCGACGCCTTGAACGGCCTGCAGCGCCGATACATCGCCTTCGGACCGGACCGGCGCGCGCGGGATGATATAATCCTGCGCGGTGCGCGCGCTGGCGAGGTCGACATTGCCGGGATAGCCCAGCGCCACCACGTCCAGCCCCGCCGTCACCGGCCCGGTGTAAATGGTCGCAGGCGGAAGCCGCCCTTCGGTCAGCTCGATCAGCGCCAGATCGCGCCGCGCATCGACCGCCACCAGCCGCGCGGCATAGCTTTTCTGCCCTTCGGACGGCACCACACCGACAGCGACATTGGACGGGTAACGCACCGCCGAATCAACCACATGCGCGTTGGTGACAATGCGCGTCGGCGACACCGCAACCCCGCTGCCATGGCCGAAACCGACAACCTCGCCATCGACCATCGCGACGGTGACAACGCGCACAACCCCGCGCGCCGCTGCGCCGACATCATCGGCGGCGAGTGTTGGCACCGCGAATCCAACAAGGGCGCAAATCAGGGCAATGAAACGCAACATGCACCCTCGCTATGCGGCCATGACCGCCTAGGAAAGCGATTTCTTGCACGCGTTGCGGACCATCGGGAACGCCGCCGCCCGGTCATTCGTTAAACCGGAAACCCAATTGTCAGGAGCGACCAATGCCCAACCATAATGGCCCCATGGCCTGTCCCATCGACGGCACGACGTTGATCATGGCCGAGCGTCAGGGGATCGAGATCGACTATTGCCCCACCTGCCGCGGGGTGTGGCTCGATCGCGGTGAGCTCGACAAGATCATCGAGCGGTCCAGCCGCGACGATGATGACGATCGCCGTCCGCGCGCCGCTCCGCCGCCCCCGCCGCAACAGCCGCACGGCTATGCCCCGCCCTCGCCGGGCTATCCGCAGCAGGGCTATGGTTATGGCAAGCCGTATAAGAAGAAGCATTGGCTGCACGATATTTTTGACTGAGGGGGGAATCGTAGAAAAATAGCCAATGTTTCGTCATCCCGGACTTGATCCGGGATAACACGCCCCTGTTGCTCGTTATCCCGGATCAAGTCCGGGATGACGATTGGGAGGCAATCGAGGTTTGACCGCAAGGTGCGGGACGGCGCGGGCGCACGCGCGGGCTAGAAAGCGGCATCACCCCAACAGGAGACGCCGCCATGACTTATCGCATCGCTGGGCTCGACCCCGTGCCCTTTGCCCCCTTGTTCGCTTTGTCCGACGCGGAACTGGCCGCGCGGGGCGCGCGCCGTGTCACCGCATCCGCCGACAGGGGCTTTCCCTGCCGCGTCAGCCTTGCTGATGCCCGTGCCGGCGAAGACCTGATTTTGCTCCACCACGTCAGCCACGATGTCGCGACCCCGTATCGCAGCGCCTATGCCATTTATGTGCGCGAAGGCGCGGCACAGGCGGACCATGTCGGCGAATTGCCGCCGGTATTCGCTGGCCGGCCGCTGGGGCTGCGCGGGTTCGATGCGGGCGGCACGCTGCGCGACGCGCGGCTGGCGCTGCCCGGAGAGGCCGAGGACAAGATCCTGGACCTGTTCGCCAACCCTGCCATCGCCTATATCCATGCGCACAACGCCGCGCACGGGTGCTTTGCGGCCAAGGTGGAGCGGCTGGCATGACCATCTCCGATGATGATCGCTGGGCGGCGGTGTTGCGCCGCGACCGGGCGCTCGATGGGCGCTTTGTCACCGGTGTGCTGACCACGGGGATATACTGTCGCCCCAGCTGCGCCGCACGGCATCCGGCGCGTGGCAATGTGCGCTTTTTTGCTGATGGTGCGGCGGCGCGCGGGGCGGGGCTGCGCCCTTGCAAGCGCTGTCTGCCGGATGATGTTGCGCGCGACGGAGGCGCGGTGCTCGCCGCCATCGCAGCAATCAAGGACAGCGAAGAGCCGCTGGCGCTCGCCGACCTGGCGCGGCGCACCGGCTATTCCGCGACCCATTTCCAGCGCGTCTTCGCCCGCGCCACCGGCCTGTCCCCGGCCGCCTATGCCCGTGCCTTGCGGGCCGAACGGGCGCGGCAGGCGCTGGCCGGTGCGGATCGGGTCACCGATGCAATATATGATGCAGGCTATTCGGCGCCGTCGCGCTTTTATGATGAACAGGCTGGGCGCCTCGGGATGACAGCGTCGGTTTGGAAAGACGGCGGGCGCGGGGTGACCATCCACTGGGCGGTGGTGCCGACGACGCTGGGCAACATGCTGGTTGCGGCGACCGACCAAGGGGTATGCCGCCTTGCCTTTGGGCTGACCGGTGGTGATCTGGCGGTGCAGTTTCCAAATGCCACTTTGGTCGAAGGAGCTGCCGAATTCGCGGCCTTGCTCACCGATGTGGTTGCGGCGGTCGAAAGCCCCGCGCGCGCCAACAGCCATATCCCGCTCGATGTGCAGGGCACGGCATTTCAGGAGGCGGTGTGGCGCGAATTGCGACGGATTCCGCCCGGCGAAACGCGCAGCTACGCTGACATCGCCGCCGCCATCGGCAAACCCGCGGCGGTGCGCGCCGCAGGCACGGCGAACGGCGCCAACCAGGTGGCAGTACTCATCCCCTGTCACCGCGTCGTGCCCAAGGGCGGCGGCGTGGGCGGCTATGCCTGGGGCCCGGATATCAAAGCCGAGCTGCTGCGGCGAGAAGGGGCAGGCGGGGCGCGACTGCTTTAGTCGTCGGTTTCTGTTAGTGCTGGGACGTCGGCTAATATCGGCGGCGGGTCGCCGGTCGCGCCTTCGCTGACCCATGCCACCAAGTCCTGCGCCCGTCGCCGCGCCCCCGATTCGTGCGGGCCATTGGCGACAGGGAGCAGGCGGCGCAGCGCTCCGCGCAAATCGCCCCGCGCGATTAGCACCTGGGCAGCGTTGATGCGCAGTCCCTGATCTTGCGGGGCAAGGTCGCTGGCCTTGACCAGCATCAGCCGCGCCGCCTCGTCGGCGCGCTCGCCTGCCATGCCATAACTGTAATAGAAATTGGCGAGGACAAAGGGGTCGTCGGGCGCGGCGGTAACCGCTTCGGCCAGCGGCGCGCGGGCACGGGCGTAAGCATCTGGGTCCGTGACGCGCGCGGCGTCGAGCCGCTGCAGCTCGGCCACACCGAACATCGCCATCGCCCGCGCGCTCGTCGGGTCGCTGGCCCGGGCGCGCTTCGCCGCTGCGGCCATTGCCGTCCAATCCTCGGCTTCCTCGTGCAGCGCCGCGAGTAACAGATCGATCTCGACCTCGCCGGGAAAGCTTGGGCGCAGCGCCTCGACATCGGCGATCAGCTTCGCCCGCTCTTCATCGTCGAGGTGAAAACGTTGGCGCAGCATTTTTTCGACCACCGCGCCCTCGCCGGGACGCAGCACACGAGTGCGCTCGACCTTCAACACTTCGGGCGGCAACGGTGGTGCTTTATAGGCAAAGTTGCCGGCGCGGCCATACGCACGAAATTCGCGCTCGAGCTGTTTCATGTCGCCAAAGGCAGCAAAGGCCTCCTCGTCGCTCTTGCCGCTGTTGAGCGCGACCAGATAGGCGCGCAATTGACCCGGCCGTTTATCCGACAATGTTAGATAGTGGGTCAGCAGCCATGACTGGCCATAAAAATTTTCGCTGCTGCGTGCCGATTTCTTGCCCTTGGCGGGGCGCGCCATCAATTCTTCGAGCGGAATCCAGTCGGTTTCGCGGATTTCCCACTGGCGGTGGTTCGCGGCCTTGCCAAAAGTGATCGCGCCCTTGCGCTCAAACGAGGCTGTCGACACCAGCTCGGCCCATCCTTCGACATACCAGGGCGGATAGGCGACTGCTTGATACTGCAGCATAAAATGATGACCATATTCGTGGAACAGCACGACTTGAGACGAAAAGTCACTGCCGCCGCCGGTTTCGCGCGGCACGATAGCGACCGGCCCTTCGATACCTGGTTTGTAAACGCCCGCGATCGATGATCCGGCCGGCGCGCCCATCACGCGATGCAGCGTGTCCTGATCCGCCACGTAAAAAACACGCACTTTCACCACCTGCCGATCGTCGCGCAGACCCGTGGCGATTTTCATCAGATAATGGACGCCTTCCAATCGCTCAGCATAGCGCACCAGCTCTTTCTCGTTGGCCTCGCCAAAGATGCGGAAATGTGCTGTCTCCACCTCGCGCCACTCTGCGTGTGCGGGCGCAAAGGCACCCGATGACAGCAATATGAAACAAAGCAACGGGCGCAGCATCAATCCATTCTCCGGCGAATCGACAAGTCCTGCCACACTGCCGTGCGTATATAAAAAGTAAAGCAATTACAGAAAGCTATAGGGATCAATATCAATTGTCAGCCGCACCTTGGCGGGCCAGTCGATCCGCGCGGTCCACTCCGCAATCATTTCTTGCAGCGCAAAGCTGCGCGGTGCGTGGGCGAGCAGGCGGAAACGGTGGCGGCCGCGCAGCATCGCCAGCGGCGCGGGGGCGGGTCCATAGATATCCGCGCCCACGCCGCGCGGCGCGGCGGCGGCGAGCTGGTCGGCGGTGCGGCGCGCGACTTCGGCATCCTCGCTCGAAATGATTATCGCGGCGAGCCTGCCATAGGGGGGCGAACCGGCATTTTTGCGCGCCGCGGCTTCGGCGGCGTAAAATCCGTCGCGGTCATTCGCGACCAGCGCGGCGATGACCGGCGCGGTTGGCATGCGCGTCTGCACCAGCACCGCGCCGGGCTTGACCCCGCGCCCCGCGCGCCCTGCGACCTGCTGCACCTGCTGGAACGTCCGCTCGGCGGCGCGCAAATCGCCGCCGTCGAGGCCAAGATCGGCATCGACCACGCCGACCAGCGTCAGATTGGGGAAGTGATAGCCTTTGGTGACCAGCTGCGTGCCGATGATGATGTCGATCAGGCCTGCCTCAACATTGTCCACAAACTCCGCTGCGCGCGCGGGCGACCACAGCGTATCGGACGTGACGATGGCCGTGCGCGCCTCGGGAAAGCGCAGCTTTACCTCATCCGCCACGCGTTCGACGCCGGGGCCGCAGGCGACCAGCGCATCCTCGTCGCCGCATTCGGGGCATTGGGCCGGCGGCGGCATGACATGGCCGCAATGGTGACAGGCGAGACGGCGAACCAGCCGGTGCTCGACCATCCACGATGTGCAGTTGGGGCACTGGATGCGGTGGCCGCAAGTGCGGCACAGGGTCAACGGTGCAAAGCCGCGCCGGTTGAGAAACAGCAGTGACTGTTCGCCCTTCGCCAGCCGGTCGGCGAGCGCGGCGACCAGCGGTGGCGCGAGCCAGGTGCCGCGGTCGGGCGGATTATCCAGCAGGTTGAGCGCGGCAATGGCGGGCAGGCTGGCCCCGCCAAAGCGCGCGGGCAGGGCGAGCCGCCGATAGCGTCCCGCCTCGACCTGCGCCAAACTCTCCAGCGCCGGCGTGGCGCTCGCCAGAATCACCGGAATTCCCTCGATCTGGGCCCGCATCACCGCGACGTCGCGCGCGTGATAATGGACGCCGTCCTCCTGCTTGAAGCTCGCCTCATGCGCTTCGTCGACAATGATGACGCCTAGCTGGGTATAGGGCAGGAACAGCGCCGAGCGCGCACCCACCACGATAGTGGCATCGCCGCGCGCAATCGCATGCCATGCGCGGCGGCGTTCGCTCGACTTGAGGCCCGAATGCCATGCCACCGGTTCAACGCCGAAGCGCGCGGTAAAGCGCGTCAGCATCGGCTCGGTCAGCGCGATCTCGGGCAGCAGCACCAGCGCCTGTCGACCGTCGCGGATGGCCGCCGCCACCGCCTCCATGTAAACCTCGGTCTTGCCCGATCCGGTGACCCCGTCGAGCAGCACCGGGTCAAAGGACCGCGCGGCAACAGCAGCGGCGAGCGAGGCGGCGGCTTCTGCCTGCTCTGCCGATAGTGCAGGCGGGGCGAAATCGGGATCGGGCGCAGGGTAAGGGGTGTCGCTGCTGATCGCGACCGCCTCCGCCGCGCCGACTTCGACCAACCCCCGAATAACGGCTTCGCTCACCCCTGCCTTGGCGGCCAGCTCGCGGACCGTCCCCTGTTCGCCCGCCAGCGCGTCAAGCGCGACCTGGCGCTGCGCGGTTAGCCGCGTTGGAACTACGCCGGTCAGCCGATATTCGATAATCGGGCGGCGCGCGTCGGCAAAGGCGACGCCGGGCAGCACCATGCGCAGCACCGCGCCGGGCGGGGCCATGTAATAGCTGCTGACCCATTCGATCAGGCGGCGGAGCGGTGCCGCGAGTGGCGGCACATCGACCACCTCGAGCAGATTGCGCAGCCGGTTGTCGCCAACGGGCTCGGGCGCGCCAAAGGCTTCGTCCTCCCAGATTACCCCGCCAAGGCGGCGCGGACCCAGCGGGGCGATGACGACGCTGCCCAGCGCGACGACCTCCCCTTGCGGCACCCGGTAATCGAGCGGACCCAATGCAGCGGTGAGGAGGAGGGTGCGGGCGCGGGCCATGGCCGCCCGCTATAGGCACGTTCAGCTACGCAGCGCCAGATAGCGCGCGACGGCGTGCGCACGGTTGACCGCACCCAGCTTGCGCCGTGCATTGTCAACATGGAAGCGTGCGGTGGTTTCGGATAGCGATAGGATCACGCCGATTTCCCAATCGGTCTTGCCCTCTGCAACATAGGCCATGACGTCGCGTTCGCGCCGAGTAAGGGCGGGGCCGGCGTCTTGCGCGGCGCCGACGGTCGGCAAAAAGGCTTCCGCAATCATTAGCGCGGCGATTTGGATCGCTTCGGCCTCGCCCGGTGCAAATTCCTTGCGGTCGAACCCGATGTGAAAGGATGTGATGCGCCGTCCGCTGCCATAGGCGGTAGCGCACAGTGCCTCGGCCATATCGGCTTCGGCGAGCGCTTCCCAATAGCTGGTGTTGCTGCGCGCGCCGTGCGGCGCGAAATCGGAAAAGCGATAGCGCGTCAATGATTGGGCGATGGCATCGACCAGCGGGTTTTTCTCGAAGCAGATATAGTTGAAGGCAGCGCTGCCCTCCCAGCCCGATTTGGCATGGCGCGCGACAAAGCCGCCTGCCTGCCAATGCCGCTGCGACGTCAGCGGGCCAAAGGGCCGATGATAAGCGCGCGCCTGCAAATAGGTGACGTCATGCGGTCGCAGCGCAGCGTGAAATTGGTCGGCGGCCTTGCCCAAATTTGGCGCAGCAAGCGCGGCCTCGGTAAGCGGGAGAATCGTCTGCAGCATCGTTCGGCCCCCTGACGGAGCCACGGTTATCCGCATCTTTCGTACCGGCCGCAAGGGGGTGCCTGACATTGTCCCGTGTTCGGACGCCAATGCAAACCTGTCGGATTCGAGAGGCGCGGGCGCAGGCGAGGGATGGTAACC
The DNA here is from genome assembly GCF_057220455.1 of Sphingopyxis sp. sgz302558. Classification (NCBI taxonomy): domain Bacteria; kingdom Pseudomonadati; phylum Pseudomonadota; class Alphaproteobacteria; order Sphingomonadales; family Sphingopyxidaceae; genus Sphingopyxis; species Sphingopyxis sp. sgz302558. The sequence continues at coordinate 708,435 of NZ_JBXPUZ010000001.1, forward strand.
AAAACGTGAATTCAGGCCGTCCCGCCGATGCGACAACCGACAAGCAACAGGAGCGTTCATGACCTTCGCCACTCCCCAAATTTTCCGTAGTGCGCTGTTTGCGCTGGCTGGTATTGCCGCATTGCAAGCCGCGCCGGCGGCGGCCACCGTCCACATCATCACTGCGACCGCCAATCCGGTGAATGCGACGACCGGCACCTTTACCATCGGGACCAGCGTCTTTAACGTTGGCAATCTGGTGTTTGATCCGTTCGACGAATTCACCGTCGAGGAAGGCGATACAATCGAGCTCACCTTGACACTGGCAGGCGCTTTTACCGTGCCCGGATCAATGGAACAATTGTTTGCGATCAATTTCTTCCGTGCCGATGGTGTTGATCCGCTGATCACGGCGACGGGACCCGAAACCACGGTCTCGGGAAGCAGCATTTACTCCTACAGCATGGGGCCGACGGGATTGTCGTCGGATACGCAGGGCGGCGCATGCGGCAATTGCCTGAGCGCGATCAACGGCCAGATTCCTGGCGGCCCCTTCACCTTTGACGGCATCAAGCTGACGCAGACCATCGACAAACTTGGTGCGCCCTATACAGTTGACCGTGCCAGCTTCAGCTATCAGCTTCGCGATGTCGCCGGAGCGATCCCCGAACCCGCGACCTGGGCCATGATGATTATGGGCTTTGGCTTGATTGGCGGTGCGCTGCGCCAGCGCAAAGCTGCAACAGTCCGCTACGCCGTCGCCTGACTTGTCAAACCTTGCGGCGGCCGCTTGCGACCCGGCCGCCCGCGCCCCGCGCCCGCCTTGCCAACAGGCGGCGCGGGGCATAGCGTTCGCGCGTGCGCGAAAAGGAACTCCGCCTTGCCCTTATTTGTTACGGCGGCATCAGCCTGGCCGTCTATATGCATGGCATCACCAAAGAGGTGTGGCGACTCGCTGCTGCATCGCGCCGCGCGCAGGATGGCGGTTCGGCGCTGACGGGCAGCGCAGGCGTCTATCAGCGCTTGCTCGAAGAAATCGGGCGCGCGCGCGGCGTGCGGTTGCGCGTTTTCGCTGACATTGTCGCCGGTGCCAGCGCAGGCGGGATCAACGGGATTTTTCTGGCGCGCGCGCTTACCACTGGCCAGTCGCTCGACCCCTTGACCGATATGTGGCTGACGCGCGCCGACCTTGATGCATTGATCGACCCTGACGCGCGTCCGCTGTCGCGCGCCACCAAATTCTGGGCCGCGCCGCTGGTGTGGATGGCGATGAAGCGGCGCGGCAACGCTATCGACCGCACCGTCGCGCGCGAGGCGCAGGACGAGGTACGGATGAAAGTATCACAGCTGGTGCGCGCGCGCTGGTTCGCCGCCCCCTTTGGCGGCCAAACTTTTTCTCACCTGCTCCACGACGCCTTTTCGGCAATGGCTGCTGGACCGGTCGGTTCGGTGCTGGTGCCGGCGGCGCAGCCTTTTGACCTCTTTGTCACTGTTACGGACTTTGCGGGGTATCACCGCCCGCTGGCTCTCAATTCACCAGCTATGGTGGAAGAACGTGAACATCGGTTGACGCTCGCCTTTCGCAAAGATGGTGCGGCTGGGAGCGATCTTGGCGATACGCCAGCGCTCGCCGCCGCGGCGCGCGCAACCGCCAGCTTCCCCGGGGCTTTCCCGCCCTTCACCCTGGCCGAGGCGGATGCCGTGCTGCGCCACCGCGGCATGGCGTGGCCGACGCGCGAGGCCTTTATCGCGGCGCAGCTGCCCCCGTGTGACGAGGATCCGGCTACACGCTGCTATATCGACGGGTCGGTGCTGGCGAACGCACCCTTCCGGCCGGCCATCGCCGCGCTCAAGCAACGCCCGGCGCGGCGCGAGGTGGACCGGCGCTTCGTCTATATTGACCCCAAGCCCGACCACCGGGCGGTCAGCCTGGGCAGACCCTCGCCAGGCAGCACCGACCCGCCGGGTTGGCTCAGCGTCATATTGGGCGCCCTTAGCGAAATTCCCCGCGAACAGCCGATCGGTGACAATGTCGAAGCGCTCGCAGGGCTGTCGATGCGGATCCGCCGTATGCAGCATGTCAGCGACGGCATGCGCGTCGAGGTCGAGGAACAGGTTGAGGGGTTGTTTGGCAGCAGCTTCTTCATCGATACGCCAACTCCCGCGCGGCTCGCCAAGTGGCGCGCGCGCGCGCAGGAGGAAGCGGCAACGCGCGCGGGCTATGCCTATGCTCCCTATGGCCACCTCAAGCTGTCGGTGGTGGTGGAGGACCTGGCCGCGCTGGCGGCGCGGCTCGCTCCGGCCCAGGATGCTGCCGCGCTGCGCGCCGCGCTGTGGGCGGCGGTGCGCGCGCGCGGGATCGACCGTATCGGCGGCAAGCGCGGCGCGGGGGCAAGCGCGCCGGTGATCGATTTTTTCCGTCAGCATGACATCGGCTTTCGCATCCGCCGTCTCCGCTTTCTAGCGCGGCAACTCGATACGCGCGTCGAATCGCGGCGCGCCCAGCCCGATCCTGCGGCTGAGGCGCTACGCACCGCCATCTATGCGGCGCTGGCGCTGTTTTTGGAGCGCGAAGGCGACGCCTGGTTCGCGGGCCTGCCAGCGGCTGAAAGTGCGGCATGGCTCGATGCGGTGGCGGCGCGGCGCGCGCTCGCCGAAACCGATGGCGAGGTTGATACCCTGTTGGCTGCACCGCTTGCGGCGTTGCCGAAAGACGAGCGACGGGCGATGCTGTTCGCCTACCTCGGCTATCCCTTCTACGACATTGCCACATTGCCGCTGCTGCAGGGCGAGGGGCTCGACGAATATGATCCCATCAAGATCGACCGCATCTCTCCCAGCGACGCCAATGCCATCCGCGCCGGCGGCGCGGTCGAGGTGCTGAAGGGCATCGAATTCAACAGCTTCGGCGCCTTTTTCAGCCGCGCCTACCGGGAAAATGACTATCTGTGGGGGCGGCTCCACGGCGCTGACCGGCTGGTCGACATTGTCGCCTCGACATTGGGAGAGGATATGGCGCTGGCCCCTGCGACGCTCGCGATGCTCAAGCGCGATGCCTTTCGCGCGATTTTGGACGAAGAAGAACCACGCCTGACACAGGTAGCGAAACTGGTTGCAGAGCTGCGCTCAGAAATCGAGGGCTTAGACCGTCAGGCCTGAGTCTTTCGATCGCCGCCGCGCACGACCGCGGCGTGCACGTCGACAGGCTCAGCGCTACCGTTGGATCAATGCTGATGCCCGCCCGGTCCATGGTCGTGCGGCTTGCCGGTGCCATGGTCATGCTCGGGGCGACCGAGGCTGTCATAAATCGCCGCGACAAAATCATCACCCTTGATAAAGGCGTTGGGGTTGGTGTCCCACCGCGCCGCCGGCTTCATCGCCTGCACCTCGGCCAGCGTTTTGCCTGCCGACTTGGCGGCCTCGACACTCGCAATCACGCTGGCCAGCATGTCGCGATAGGCCGTAAGGTCAGCCTTGGTCGCGACCGGGCCGTGGCCGGGAATGACAACAGTCTTGTCGTCGATCATCATCAGCACCTTGCCGATGCCAGCAAGCAAACCTTTGGCCGACCCGCCACTGTCGAGGTCGATGAAAGGAAGCGTGACCTGATGGAAAAACGTGTCGCCCATGTGAATGACATTGGCCTTTTCCCAAATCACCACCGAATCGCCGTCGGTGTGCGCATGCTTCAGATGCACCGTGCGCACGCGGTCACCATTAAGGTGCAGGCTGATCCCGTCATGATAGGTGATGACCGGCAGCGCCGCGGGGGGCGATGGCGGCGTGATGCCGAACCGCGTCTTCTGTTCGCTCGCCATCCGGTCGCGAACATGGTCGTGCGCCAGGATCAGCGCGCCTGCCTTGCCGAAATTCTCGTTCCCGCCGGTATGATCGAAGTGCCAGTGGGTGTTGATCAGATATTTCACCGGGCTCGCGCCCAGCGCGGCGACAGCAGCCTGAATCTTGGGGGTCAGCGGCGCGAACTGGTCATCGATCAGCACGGTGCCGTCGGGGCCATGCGACACGCCGATATTGCCGCCCGCGCCGAACAGCACCGCAATGCCGGGGGCCAGCGCTTGCGTCTTGATCTCGACCTTGGAAAAATCCTGCTGCGCGGCGGCGGGGCCGACCGCCACGAACAGGGCGGCGACGACGAAAGAAAATGGACGCATGGCTGGACTCCCCTGTGCTTTCACCATGGTTAGCACAGCATCGCGATGGCGCACCCTCAATTTTTCAGGTCAAATCTTCCCACATGCCTTTAAGCCGGTCAAAAAAGCCGCGCGATTGTGGGCATTCCTCGCCGGTTTCGGTTTTGCGAAAGGCTTCAAGCAGCTCGCGCTGCTCGGCGGTCAGCTTGGTGGGCGTTTCGACATCGACCTGGATCACCAGGTCGCCGTGACCGCGGCCGTTGAGCACGGGCATGCCTGCCCCGCGCTGGCGCAGCTGCTTGCCCGACTGGATACCCGGCGGAATACGGATTTCGTGGCGCGTGCCGTCGAGGCCGGGAATGGCGATATCGCCGCCCAGCGCAGCGGTGGTGAAACTGATCGGCGCGCGCGTGAACAATGTGGTGCCCTCGCGCTCGAACAGGCGGTGGCGCGCCAGATGCAGGAAGATATAGAGATCGCCGGAAGCGGTGCCGCGCGCGCCCGCTTCGCCCTCGCCCGACAGGCGGATGCGCGTGCCTTCGTCAACGCCGGCAGGAATGTTGACCGTCAGCGTCTTGCGCTTTTCAACCCGCCCGTTGCCATCGCACGCGGGGCAAGGGTCTTCGATAATCTCGCCCGCGCCCTGGCAGGTCGGGCAGGTGCGCTCGACCATGAAAAAGCCTTGCTGCGCGCGCACTTTGCCCGCGCCGCCGCAGGTGGAGCAGCGCCGCGTGCCGGTGCCCTTGCGCGCGCCGGACCCATCGCATGTGTCGCAGCGCGCGGCGACATCGATCTGGATTTCGCGGTTCACCCCGGCAAAGGCATCCTCGAGGCTGATTTCCAAGTCATAGCGCAGGTCCGCGCCGCGCGCCGGACCGCGCTGACGCTGCGCGCCGCCAAAAGCGCCGCCGAAGATCGATTCGAATATGTCGCCAATGTCGCCAAAATCGGCGCCACCGCCGCCGCCGGGGCCGCCGCCATTCTGGAACGCCGCCTTGCCAAAGCGGTCATAGGCCGCGCGTTTCTGCGGGTCTTTCAGGCAGTCATAGGCCTCGTTGATCGCCTTGAAGCGCGCCTCGGCCTGCTTATCCCCCGGGTTGCGATCGGGGTGATACTGCATGGCGAGCTTGCGGTACGAGGATTTCAGCGTGGCATCGTCGGCGCCGCGCTGAACCTCGAGCAATTCGTAATAATCGATGTCGAGTGACATGGCCTACCCCTCTCCCCGACCCTCTCCCCCCGCACAGCGCAACTGGGCGCAATCAAGGGGAGAGGGAGAAGGGCCTTACTTCTTGTCGTCCTCGACTTCCGAAAACTCGGCATCGACGACATCTTCGTCGGCCCCGGCTTTCCCGGCACTGCCATCGTCGGCGGTGGGCGATGCCGCGGCGGCCTGTTCCTTTTCGTAGATCGCTTGGCCCAGCTTCATTGCGACCTGCGCCAGCGCCTGGCTCTTCTCGCTCATGGCTGCAGCATCGCCGGCCTCGACCGCGCTCTTGGCTTCGCCTAGCGCAGCTTCGATTTCGGCCTTCAGGCTCGCGTCAACCTTGTCGCCATGTTCGGCCAGCTGCCGCTCGGTGGTGTGGATCAGCGATTCGGCGTTGTTCTTCGCCTCGGCCGCCTCGCGGCGCGCCTTGTCTTCTTCGGCGAACTTTTCCGCGTCCTTGACCATCGCCTCGATGTCGGCGTCCGACAATCCGCCCGAGGCCTGGATCTTGATCTGCTGTTCCTTGCCCGTGCCCTTGTCCTTGGCGTGGACCGAAACGATGCCGTTGGCGTCGATGTCGAACGTCACCTCGATCTGCGGCACGCCGCGCGGCGCCGGCGGGATGCCGACCAGATCAAACTGGCCGAGCAGCTTGTTGTCCGCCGCCATCTCGCGTTCGCCCTGAAACACGCGGATGGTCACTGCCGACTGATTGTCATCAGCGGTCGAATAGACCTGCGACTTTTTCGTCGGGATGGTGGTGTTGCGGTCGATCATGCGCGTGAAAACGCCGCCCAGCGTTTCGATGCCCAACGAGAGCGGGGTCACATCGAGCAGCAGCACATCCTTGACGTCGCCCTGCAGCACGCCCGCCTGAATGGCGGCGCCGATGGCGACGACTTCGTCGGGGTTCACGCCGGTGTGCGGTTCCTTGCCAAAGAAATCCTTCACCACGTCGCGCACGCGCGGCATGCGGGTCATGCCGCCGACCAGCACCACTTCGTCAATATCCTTGGCCGAAACGCCGGCGTCCTTGATGGCCTTGCGGCACGGCTCCAGCGTGCGCTGGACCAAATCTTCGACCAGCTTTTCCAGGTCAGCGCGGGTGATCGTCTTGACCAGATGCTTCGGACCCGTCGCGTCGGCGGTGATGAAGGGCAGGTTGATTTCGGTCGTCGCTGCCGATGACAGCTCAATCTTGGCCTTTTCCGCGGCTTCCTTCAGCCGCTGCAGGGCAAGCTTGTCGCCGCGCAGGTCGATGCCTTCGTCCTTCTTGAACCCGTCGGCCAGGAATTCGACGACCTTCGAGTCAAAGTCTTCACCGCCAAGGAAGGTGTCGCCATTGGTCGACTTCACCTCGAACACGCCGTCGCCAACCTCGAGGATCGAAATGTCGAACGTGCCGCCGCCAAGGTCATAAACGGCGATGGTCTTGTTGTCGGTCTTGTCGAGACCATAGGCGAGCGCCGCCGCGGTCGGCTCGTTGATGATGCGCAGCACTTCGAGACCCGCAATCTTGCCCGCGTCCTTGGTTGCCTGGCGCTGCGCATCGTTGAAGTAAGCGGGCACGGTAATGACGGCCTGCGTCACCGTTTCACCAAGATAGCTCTCGGCGGTTTCCTTCATCTTTTGCAGAATGAAGGCCGAAATCTGCGACGGCGAATAATCTTCACCGCCCGCCTTGACCCACGCGTCACCATTGGCGCCCTTGGCAATGCTATAGGGGACGAGTTCCATGTCCTTCTTGGTCATGGGATCATCGAAGCGGCGGCCGATCAGGCGCTTCACCGCAAAAATGGTGTTTTCGGGGTTGGTCACCGCCTGCCGCTTGGCGGGCTGGCCGATCAGCCGCTCGCCATCCTTGGCAAAGGCGACGATCGAGGGCGTGGTGCGGGTGCCTTCGGCATTTTCAATCACCTTGGGCTTGCCACCTTCCATCACGGCAACGCAGCTGTTGGTGGTGCCGAGGTCGATACCAATTACTTTGGCCATCGTGTCTTTCTTCCTTGCAATATCTGCGCGGCGCCCGGTTTCGGCACGCCGCATTCCCCACATGATGGGGGCGATATAGGTGGGCTTTGGCTTGGCACAAGGGCTGCGCCGCCCTATCTGAAGCACTGGATTTACCCCCGGACAGGACATCGCCGCCATGACTATGCTTCGCCTTGCCGCCCTCGCACTTGCCGTGACCAGCCTCGCGGCCTGCAACGAACAGGGTGAAAGCCGTCAGGTCCTGCGTGTCGTGAGCGGGCATATCGTGCTGCCCGCAACGCCCGACCGTCCGGCGGCGGGCTATTTCACCGTCGAAGGCGGCAGCGCGCCGGTTGATCTGGTCGCGGTTACTGCGGATCTCGCGCAGCGCGTCGAGATGCACCAGACGGTGAAGGAAGACGGCATGACCAGCATGAAGGAATTGCTGCGCGCGCCGGTACCGGTGCAAGGCAAGCTGGAGTTCAAACCCGGGGCCAACCATCTGATGATCTGGAGCATCAACGGCGCGGCAGTGCGCGCGGGGCGTTTGCCGATGGTGTTCATCTTTTCGAACAATGACCGCATCGTCTTTGACCTGAAAATCAAGAAACCAGAGGATGCCGCCAAGGCGGGCGAGGAGCACAAGGGCCATTAATGCCCATCGACCGGCCGCTCACCCCTGGCGAAATCACGCTGGCGCGCAGCGTCTTCGGCGATGCCATCGACTATGCACCGGTGCGCATCCGGACGCGCAAATGGGCCTTTTTCCAGCCGCGCAGCATCGTAATGGCGCCGATGGGGCATCTGCACTTCCACCCCGACGGCGATAATTATTGCGAAGATTTTTCCTGCCCGCCGGGCGATGACCGCGACGCGGTACGCCGCGCCAAGGGCTTGTTCCTGCATGAAATGACGCATGTGTGGCAGGCGCAGACGCGCGGCCGCTGGTATCTGGTGCTGATGCGTCACCCGTTTGCAAACTACAGCTACAGCCTGAAGCCCGGCTGGCCGCTGGCGCGTTATGGGCTCGAACAGCAGGCAGAAATTGTGCGCCACTATTGGCTGCTGACGCAGGGCGTCACCGTGGCGGGCGCGCCGGGGGTGGAGGCCTATCGCGCTGTGCTACCCGCCGCCTTTGGGCAAAGCTAGCGCACGTCACTGCGCTTGCCGTAATTGGTATCATTTGATACCAATTACGGCAGAGGCGGCCGAACCCGCGCCTCACCCATGAGACAATCGATGAAACTTTCCGACTATGCGATGACCGCAGAGCGCGGCTTTCTGTCGCCGTTCGAGTTGCCCGAAATCGCGCTGCCCGACGAATGGGCCCCGGTGCTGCACGCCGCCGAAGATCTTTCGGCGCTGCTCACCAGTGGCCGGGTCCGCACTTTTCTCGACCGGCTGCCCGACCCTGGCGTTGTGCAATGGGTGGAAACGGCCAGCGATGCCGAGCTGCGCGCCGCAATGGTGCGCTATGGCTTTCTGATCCAGGCCTATGTCTGGGGCGAAGCCGATGCGCCCGCCGTGCTGCCAGCCAACCTCGCGGTCCCGGTGGTCGCCATCGCCGACGCGCTGGGGCAGGCGCCGCTGCTGCCCTACTCATCCTATGTCCTCGACAATTGGGCGCGGCTGGATGAGGCTGGTCCGATCGCGCTCGACAATATCGCGATGGTCCAAACCTTTCTGGGCGGCGCGGATGAAAACTGGTTTGTGCTGGTCCATGTCGCGATCGAAGCCGAAGCCGGCCGGGCGCTCGCGCTCGCCTGTGAGCTGGTCGACTGCGCGGCTGCAGGGGATGTCGCGGGGGCGACCGCGCGCCTGACCGAAATGGCCGTCGTTTGGGCGCGCATCAACGCGATCTTCGATCGCATGCCCGAACGCTGCGACCCCTATATCTATTACCAACGGGTGCGCCCCTATATCCACGGCTGGACGAACAATCCGGCGTTGCCCAATGGGCTGATTTACGAAGGCGTCGAAAAATTCGGCGGCAAGGGGCAGGCGTTTCGTGGCCAAACCGGATCGCAGTCCAGCATCGTGCCCGCGATGGACGCGCTATTTGGCGTGTTACACAGCAACGACCCGCTGCGCGCCTATCTCGACGAACTGCACAGCTATCGCCCGGTGCCGCATCGCCGCTTCATTGATGATTTGAAGGCGCAATCGACGCTGCGCGCCTTTGTGAAGGCCAGCGGCGATGCTGCGCTGCGCGATGCGTTCAACGCGAACCTGACGCACGTTGCCGATTTCCGTACCCGCCACCTTGAATATGCGGCGAGCTATATCAACAAACAGGCTTCTTCGGGCGCGGGCAACGATCCTGATGTCGGCACCGGCGGAACGCCGTTCATGAAATATCTGAAAAAGCACCGCGACGAAAATCGTGCGCAACTGCTGGAAAATCTGATCGCATAAATAGGCTCTAGCCAAGGCAGCGACGTTCGTCCTATGTTCTGTCCATGGATGGAACGTCGCTCCTTGTCGCTGTCGCCGCGCTGCTCGTCGGTGCGCTCATTGGCTGGCTGGTCGCGGCGCGCCAGTCGGGTGCGCTCAAAGTCGAACGCGACAGCGTGACCCAGCGCTTCGGCGCAGCGATCAGCGATTTGGAGCAAGAGGTACGGCGGCGCGAAACTGCCGAGCTGCGCCTCGCCACCATCGAGGCCGAACGAGGCGCGCGTGAAGCGGCACTGGGCGAACAAATTGCGCAGCTCAAGGACGCGCAGGCGGCCCTTACCGCGCAATTTCGCGAGGTCGGACAGGCGATGCTCGACAAGGCACAGGCCGATTTCCTGACCCGCGCCGAAGCCCGCTTCAAGGAAAGCGAGGCAACGGCGGGCCAGAAATTGTCCGAGCTGCTGGCGCCGGTCAATGAACGGCTGGGGGCCTATGAAGCGGCGGTGCAAAAGGTCGAGGCCGACCGGCGCGAGGCCTATGGCAATCTGACCGGACTCATCGAAACGATGCGCATGGGGCAGGAAGAGGTGAAATCTGTCACCGCCAGCCTGAACAATGCGCTGCGCAACGCCCCCAAGGCGCGTGGGCGCTGGGGCGAACAGCAGCTCCGCAACGTGCTCGAAAGCTGCGGCCTCGCCGAGCATGTCGATTTCACCACCGAAGTCAGCCTCGACACCGACGACGGGCGGCTGCGCCCGGATGCGATCATCAATGTCCCCGGCGGCCAGAAGCTGGTCGTCGATGCCAAGGTTTCGCTCAATGCCTTTCAGGATGCGGGCAGTGCATCGGACGAGGCCGAACGCGCGCGCCACCTCGCCGCGCACGCCGCCGCGATGAAGGCGCATGTCACGACATTGGGGGCCAAGGCCTATCAGGACCAGTTCGACGAAGCCCCCGACTATGTCATCATGTTCGTCCCCGGCGAACATTTCCTCGCCGCCGCGCTCGAACAGGACCCGGGGCTGTGGGACTATGGCTTCGGACGGCGGGTGCTGCTCGCAACGCCGACCAACCTCGTCGCGATCGCGCGCACCGTCGCGGGTGTGTGGCGACAGGAAAAGGTCGCGGGTCAGGCGCGCGAAATCGCGGCGCTTGGCAAAGAGATGTACAGCCGCCTCGCTACCATGGCGACGCACATTGTCCGGCTTGGCAAGAATCTGGATCAGGCGACGGGATCATACAATAGTTTCATCGCCAGTCTGGAGGCACAAGTACTGCCGCAAGCGAAGCGATTCGAGGCGCTCGATATCGATACAGCAGGGAAGAATATTCCCGACCTTCTCCCGGTTGAACAAGTCGCGCGGCCACTCACCAAATTGGCGTCTGGCGACACACTGCGGGTGGTCGGCAACGAAGATTAGGGCTAGGCGCGGGCGCCATGGAAGCCTTTCTCGCCTCAACCCTGCTTGTCGCCATCGCCGAAATTGGCGACAAGACCCAGCTGCTCGCCATTGTGCTCGCGGCGCGGTTCAACCGGCCATTGCCGATTATCGCCGGGATTGCCGCGGCGACGCTGGCCAACCATGCGCTCGCCGCATGGATTGGCACGCTCGCGGCGGGGTGGCTCGGCGGACCGGGCTTTCGGTTGGCGCTCGCGGCGGGCTTCATCGCTATGGCGGCGTGGACCTTGGTGCCTGACAAGCTGGAAGAGGATGAAGCCCCGGCTGTCAGCGCGCGCGGCGCCTTTATCACCACGCTGATCGCCTTCTTCCTGGTCGAAATGGGCGATAAGACGCAGATTGCCACCGTCGCGCTTGGGGCACAATATCAGGCGCTGTTCTGGGTCACCGCCGGAACCACGCTGGGCATGATGATTGCCAATGTCCCCGCCGTGCTGCTGGGTCAGGCGCTGGTGAAACGTATCCCGCTGGCAATGGTTCGGCGCGTGGCGGCGGGCTTATTCTTGGCCACCGGGCTGTGGTTCGGCGCCGATGCGCTGGGGTGGGTTTAACGGCGCCGCTGGTTCAGCACTTCATAGGCCATCACCGCCGCCGCAACAGCCGCATTCAGGCTGTCGGCCTTGCCGAGCATTGGCATTTTGACGCGCACGTCGGCAGCGGCGGCATATTCTGCGGGCAACCCTTGTGATTCGTTGCCGACCAGGATGAAGGTCGGCGCGTCATAGCGCACGGCCTGATAATCCTGTGCCGCCTCCAGATGCGTCGCGACCAGCTGGCCCGGCCCGCTGCGCAGCCAGCGCAGGAACTCGGCCCATGGCGCCTGCACCAGCCTTTGCGTGAAAATCGCCCCCATGCTCGCGCGCACGGCCTCGACGCCATAGGGGTCGGTGCATTCGTCGATCAGGATGAGGCCGCCTGCGCCCACCGCATCGCCGGTGCGCAGCATCGTGCCCAGATTGCCCGGATCACGCAGCCGCTCGGCGACCAACCAGATCGGTGCAGCATTCCGGTCGATATCGGCAAGCGTGGTGCGCGGTTCGCTGTAAATGCCGACAACGGTCTGGGGATTTTCCTTGCCCGACAATTTGGCGAGCACCGGTTCGCTGGTGGTCACCACCTCGCCGCCCGCCGCCAGTGTTGCGTTCGCCAGCGCGGCCGCCAGCGGGTGCGCCTCGCTTGCCGCGGTCAGGAACAGCCAGCGGGGCAGCACGTCGGCCTCGCGCGCTTCAGTGGCGATGCGTAACCCTTCGGCCAGAAACAACCCTTCGGCACGGCGATGGCGCTTTTCGCGTAGCAGCCGCAGTCGCTTGACCAGTGGATTGCTCAAACTGTCGATGTGGCTGCGGCGGCCGGGCGGGATCACGACGCGCTCAATCCTCGCCGAAGCTGTCCTTGACCAGCCCGACCAGCTTGGTCAGCGCCACCTCGGCTCCTTCGCCCCGGGTGTGGATGGTGATGCTGTCGCCCTTGGCGGCGCCCAGCATCATCAATCCCATGATCGACGTGCCGTTGACGCGCGATCCGCCCTTTTCCACCTCGACCGCTACGCCTTCGGGCAGGCGGCTGACAAAGGTCACGAATTTGGCGCTGGCACGGGCATGCAGACCGCGCTGGTTGGTGATTTCGACGGTTTCCGACAGCTCGGTCATGGCGTCGCGCCCAACAGTTCGGAGGCAACCGAGATATATTTCTGCCCGGCCTCGCGTGCGGCGCGCACCGCGTCCTGCACCGACATGGTCTTGCGCGCGCTTTCCAGGCGGATCAGCATGGGCAGATTGATGCCAGCAATCACCTCGAACCGCCCGCTGTCCATCAGGCTGATCGCCAGGTTCGATGGTGTCCCGCCGAACAGGTCGGTCAGGATAATCACGCCGCGCCCGCCGTCGACCTTGCGGATTGCTTCGGCGATTTCGGCGCGGCGCGCCTCCATATTGTCATTGGGCCCGATGCATACGGTGGCGATGGCGCGCTGCGCGCCGACAACATGCTCCATCGCCGTCACAAATTCCTCGGCCAGTCGTCCGTGGGTCACGAGCACCAGGCCGAGCAGCGGCATTGCTTTGGTGTCAGGCATAGATGATCGACTCTCGGCTCATGTCGCGCGCGGCGGAGGGGGTGCGCCCTCAAGCCCATCTTGGGGGGTCGAGTCAAGATTGCGGTGTGCCACGATGGGACTATGGCCATGCGCGCGCAGCGTTTCCGCGATGCGTTCGGCGACATGGACCGAACGATGGCGCCCGCCGGTGCAGCCGATGGCAATGCTGATATGGCTTTTGCCCTCGACAGCATACCGCGGCAGCACAGTGAGCAGCAGGGTTTCGATTTGTCCCACTACCGCAGCATAATAGGGATCGGTGGCGACATAGGCGGCAACATCGGGGTCCAGCCCGGTTTTGGGTTTAAGCGCAGGGACCCAGTGCGGGTTGGTCAGAAAGCGCATGTCGAACACCAGATCGGCGTTGCGCGGCAGTCCGCGGGCAAACCCAAAGCTGGTGATGGTCAGCGCGGGGGTGCTGGCCTCGCCAAGCTGAAAGCGCTGGCGGATTTCATGCTGCAAATCATTGCTGCTGTAATTGGTGGTGTCGACGACCTGCTCGGCCCAGCGCCGCAACGGTTCGAGCAGCTCGCGTTCGCGCGCGATTCCGTCGGCCACCGGGCGGTCATCGGCCAGCGGGTGGCGGCGGCGGTTTTCGGAAAAGCGGCGCTCCAGCTCGGCGCCGGCGCAATCGAGAAATAGCACGCCGATATCGCGGTCCTGCTCGGCGCGCATGGCCTTCAGATCGCGCACCAGCGTGGCGGGGCGAAAGCCGCGCGAACGGGCATCCAGGCCGACTGCGAGCGGGCGTTCGGTCGCGCCGCGCGGCTTGGGCGTCATCAACAGCGCCTCAAGCAGCGACACGGGCAGATTATCAACAACCTCCCAGCCCAGATCCTCGAGCACCTTGAGCGCGGTCGATTTGCCTGCCCCGGCAAGTCCGGTGACGATCAGCAGCGGTGGTTCATGCGCTTTCATGGCGCTAGTTGCCGTGCCAGCGCCAGTTCAACCTTGATCGGCGCGCTCGCCTCAAGGGCATTGATGCGGAAGGCGGGCAGGACATGTCCGGCAATCTCCTCAATCACTGGATCGGGCATACGCTCGGTGCGATCGGTCAGGCGCACGGCGAGCAACAGCGGCACCGGCCCTGTCCACGCGCGTTCAATGATCCCCAACCCCCGGACCTCGATTCGTCCGGCAATGGTTGGGGGCGGCGCGCAATGCAATTGCCCCGCAATTTCGGCCAGCTCGCACTGGTCGTCGGCCACCAGGCTGGCGCCGCGGTCAATCAGGCGCAATGCCAGGTCGGATTTGCCCGCTCCCGATGGCCCCAACAACAGCACGCCGTGCGCGCCGATGGCAACGCAGCTGGCGTGAATGGTGGTCACGGACGGAAGTGGCGGAGCCATGCTGCGGTGTATCGGGCTGCTTGCCCCGTCGCAAGCGTGGCTGCTGTGTCCAATTGGCTCAGGCCGCGGGCAGGCTGATCAGGATTGACGCCCCGCCCTTGCCATCCTCACGATCGAGCGCCGCGATGCTGCCCTGATGACCCTCCACGATTGTGCGCGCGATGGCAAGGCCAAGTCCGCTGTGTTTGCCAAAGGCCTCACCCGCCGGACGTTCGCTGTGGAAACGGCGGAACACGGCCTCGCGCTGGCCGATGGCAATGCCGGGACCGTCGTCATCGATGCGAATGCGGACCTGATTTTGCGTCGCGGTGGCCGATACGCAAACCAGTCCGTCTGGCGGTGAAAACGACAGCGCATTGTCGATGATATTGTTGATGGCGCGTTCCAGCCGGTGACCGTCGCCCATTACCTGTGCGGTGCCCTTGCGTGGGCGGGCAAAAGCGATGCGCGGACCCGTCTCGCCCGCGCCGCGCCGCGCCGCGCGCCCTGCCAGCATCGCCTCGATCATCGCGCCGACATCGATTCGTTCAAACCGGGTGCGCGACAGCTCGGCGTCCATCCGTGACGCTTCGCTGATGTCGGACACCAGCCGGTCCAGCCGCCGCACATCCTCGCCCGCGATGGTCAGCAATTGCTGGCGTTGGCCGGGGTCCGTCACGCGCTCCAGGCCTTCGATAGCGGACCGCAATGAAGCGATGGGGTTTTTAAGCTCGTGGCTGACATCGGCGGCGAAATGTTCGCCGGCGTCGATGCGCTCACGCAAAGTCTGGGTCATGTCCGACAATGCACGCGCGAGCGTGCCGATTTCATCACGGCGCGAGGGCAAGCGCGGGACAATAACCTCGCGCGCACGCCCCAACCGGACGCGCACGGCTGCGCGCGCCAGTCGCCTGAGCGGATCAACAATTGTGCGCGCCAGGAACAGTGACAGCAGCACCGATGCCAGTGTCACCATTGCCAGCACCACGCCCAGCCGCCAGCGCTCTGCGCGGACGGTGCGCGTGATGTCGCGTGCGTTCACCGTCATCAGCATCAGTGCGCGGTCGTCAAAGCGGACGGGCATTGCGGCGCTCAGCATCGGCGTGCGGTCGGGGGCATAACGGTAGCGGTGGGCCAGTGTGCCGCTGGCCTTTGCCGCGCGCAGTTCGGGCCAGCTGTTCACCGCATCGACGCGCGGTTCGACAAAGCGCGACGGAATTGGCGCGCCCACCACCCAGTCGAGCGCGCGGTCCATGATACGCGCGGCTTCGCGAAACCAGGGCTGACCATCCGGATCGCGGAGCATATAGGCGGGCGGTGCGTCCTTGAAACTGTCAGCAAGCAGGCGGCCATCGGCGTGGTAGAAACGCAACCGCGCAGCATTGGTGCGGGCAAATTGGCGAATTAACTGCGGCCGTTGGTCCGGGCGGGCGGCCTCTAAGGCCGGCGCGAGCAGCGACAACTGGCTGTCGAGCGCCGAGGTTCGCATGTCGATGAGGCGCGTGCGATAGCTGTCGAGGTAGAAAAATCCCACGGCAAGCAGCGCAATGGCGAAGATGTTGACGGCCAATATCCGGGTGGTCAGCGACCAGCGCGCGGACCAGACGAGCCGCTGCGGCTCGTCGCGGGGCAGCGCCGCGTCAGCCGTCATCAGAGAAGCGATAGCCCGCGCCATAGAGCGTTTCGATAGCATCGAATTCGCCGTCGACTTCGCGGAATTTGCGTCGCAACCGTTTGATATGGCTGTCGATGGTGCGGTCGTCGATATAGACATCGTCCTGATAGGCCGCGTCCATCAACTGGTTGCGCGTGCGTACAATGCCAGGACGCGATGCCAGCATCTCAAGGATCAGAAATTCGGTGACGGTCAGCGTCACCGCCTGGCCGTCCCACAGCACCTTGTGCCGGGCCGGGTCCATCACCAGCCGCCCGCGCTCGATAGGGTCGGCCACGGGTTCGTCGCCGGGTGCATCGGGGGTGCGATTGAGCTCGACGCGGCGCAGGATCGCCCGGATGCGGGCAATCAACAGCCGCTGCGAAAAGGGTTTGGCGATATAATCGTCGGCGCCCATCGCCAGGCCCAACGCCTCGTCAAGTTCGTCGTCCTTCGAGGTCAAGAATATGACCGGCAGCTGGCTCTTCTCGCGCACGCGGCGCAGCAGCTCGAGCCCGTCAAGCCGCGGCATTTTGATGTCGAACACGGCAAGGTCGGGCGGATTGTCGATCAGCGGCTTTAGCGCCGCTTCGCCGTCGGCATAGATGCGCGTCACAAACCCCTCGGCCTGCAGCGCGATTGACAGCGATTGCAAGATATTGCGGTCATCATCGACCAGAGCAATGGTGGCGGTCATCGGCGCGATAATTCCTGTTCCCATCCTTTTAGACCAGCACCGTGCGACGCACAACCAAGGCACTTCGCCGCTTCGATGACAGCATGCGCAGCGTGGGACAGGCCGCAAGCGATAATCGTTTTGACAAGCGTGGTGGCGGGTGGCTAACGGGCGACCACGCGTTTTTCTCGAATGGCTTCGCGGCGGACCACTGCCGGTGCCTTCGGCCCTGTCCGTCGAGTGCATACGAATGCAGGCGGGCCGGACGGACAAAGGATTAGAGGGCATGACTGAACTCAAAATTGGCGAAACCAGCATCAAGTTGGCGGCAGATTTGCTCGAAAATCTGGGCACTGCGCCGCTGATCGAGGAAGCGGTGCGCCACGGCGAGGGGTTATTGGCGAAAGACGGTCCGCTGGTCGTCGCTACCGGCAAGCACACCGGCCGCTCGGCCAAAGACAAATTCATTGTCCGCGATGCGACGACCGAATCGACGATCTGGTGGGGCAAGACCAATGTCGGTATGACGCCCGAACATTTTGCCGCGCTGAAGGCTGATTTCTTCGCGGCCTTGGCCGCCCAGCCGCGCCTCTATCGCCAGCAACTGTTCGGCGGCTCGCAGCCGGAATATCGCGTCGATGTGCAGGTCGTCACCGAATATGCCTGGCACAGCCTGTTCATCCGCACGCTGCTGGTGCGACCGACTGCTGCCGAACTCGCCGCGCATAGCAGCGAATACACGATCATTGACTTGCCCAGCTTCCGCGCGGATCCCGCGCGTCACGGTACGCGCAGCGAAACGGTGGTCGCGGTCAACTTCGCTGAGAAGCTGATTCTGATCGGCGGCACCGCCTACGCCGGCGAAATGAAGAAGTCGGTATTCGGCATTCTCAACTATCTGTTGCCCATGGACGGGGTGATGCCGATGCATTGCTCGGCCAATATTGGCCCGAACGGCGACACCGCTGTCTTTTTCGGCCTGTCGGGCACGGGAAAAACCACGCTCAGCGCCGATGCGTCGCGCACGCTCATCGGCGATGATGAACATGGCTGGTCGGACACGGCGGTCTTTAACTTTGAAGGCGGCTGCTATGCCAAGATGATCCGCCTGTCGCCCGAGGCTGAGCCGGAAATTTACGCCACCACCAAACGCTTTGGCACGGTGCTGGAAAATGTGGTGATTGACCCGGTCAGCCGCGAGATTGACCTCGACGACAATAGCCTCGCCGAAAACAGCCGCGGTTCCTACCCCATCGAATTTATCCCGAACACTTCGGAAAAGAACATGGGCCCCGTGCCCAAGAATATCATCATGCTGACCGCCGATGCCTATGGCGTGTTGCCGCCGATTGCGCGGCTGACCCCCGATCAGGCGATGTATCATTTCTTGTCGGGCTACACCGCGCGCGTTGCGGGGACCGAAATTGGCGTGACCGAGCCTGAGGCGACCTTCTCAACCTGCTTCGGCGCGCCCTTCATGCCGCGCCACCCCAGCGTCTATGGCAATTTGCTGAAAGAGCGGATTGCGCGCGGCGGCGTCACTTGCTGGCTGGTCAACACCGGCTGGTCGGGCGGGATGGCGACCATGCCAGGGATTAGCCGCATGCCGATCAAGGCGACGCGCGCGCTGCTTAACGCCGCGCTCGACGGCAGCCTGAACGACGCGCAATTCCGTAAAGACCCGTGGTTCGGTTTCGAAGTGCCCGTCGCGGTGGCCGGGGTGGACAGCAAATTGCTCGATCCGCGCAGCGCCTGGGCCGATGCCGCCCAATATGACGCGACCGCGCGCCAATTGGTGCAGCAATTCATCGACAATTTCGCGGAATTTGCTGCGCATGTCGACGAAGGCGTGCGGCAAGCCGCACCGATCGCCGCTTAATTCACCTGGCTCTGACCGGGTGACCAATCACCCGGAAGGACCAAAGCATGACCACCGACCACCCGATCCGCCTGTTTGCCGAAGCCGCCGCTGTGCGCCGTGTTGGCGAAGGCCTGCTCGCCCGCACCCTGCCGCGCGCCGAATGGACGCACGAAGCGCATCTCGCCGCCTGCCTGTGGCTGGTGCGCGAGCGGGGCGATATCGCGCTAGAGGCCGAGCTGCCCGCGATCATCCGCGCGTACAACGAAAGCGTTGGCGGGGTGAATGACGATACGCAGGGCTACCATGAAACGCTAACGCAGTTTTACATCGCCGAGGTGCGCGCGCACCACGCGGAGACCGCGGCGCTTCCCTTGGTCGAGGCCATCAATGCTTTGCTGAGTGGGCCCCGAGGTGCGCGCGATTGGCCGCTCAACTTTTACACCCGCGATCGCCTGTTTTCGGTCGCGGCCCGGCGCAAGCATCTGCCGCCGGACCGCGCCGAACAATGACTGAATGCGATGGCTGGAAAGCTGGAGAGAAGGGCCCCACAAGCTTACGCCGCTGCCAGCCGCCATTCCTCGCGCAGCGTTTCGGGCCATCGCATGGCCGGGCCGGTAAGCGATACCTCGTCATCCTCGCCCACATCATTGCCGGGGGCGGCAATGTCGCGCGTGAATTCGGCGGTCGGGGCAGCATTGCCGCGTCCCTTGCTCATGCGTTCGACGATGCGCCCGGTGGGGCGGAACCCCAATTTGCGCAGCACGCTGCCCGACGCCGGATTATCGGTGAAATGCCCCGCCGTCAGCCGCCGGATGCCCAAGGTGCACGCCAAATCGATCATGTGCCGCCCCGCTTCGGTGGCATAGCCAAGGCCCCAGAAGGGCCGCGCGATCCAATATCCCAGCTCGGTTTCGCCATCCTCCATCCGGTCCATGCCGATGCAGCCGATCAGGCGCGGCTGCGCGACGGTGCGCTGGACCATCACAAAGCGCGGCAGCGGCGCCTCGGCCCAGCCCGCCAGAAAGGCGCGCGCATCATCCTCGCCATAGGGCCAGGGCGCGCGCGCAAGATTGCGGACAATGCCTTCGTCGGCGATGGCGGCGGTCAGCGCGGCTGCGTCTTCGGGCCAGCCCGGCCGCAGCAATAATCTTTCGGTACGCGCAAACATAGTATCACTCCCAATCTTGCCGTCCCTTTGGCGTGCGCAAATGACGCTTTCGGGTCAGTGTTTTAGCGAGGGAGATGAGCGGCCCGATTTTCGCGAGCGTCGGTTCCGCGCCCAAGAAAAAAGGGAGCCCGGGGTGACCCGTCTCCCTCGTTTCGATCAGGCTTGCCTTGGCGGCAAGGGCTGGTCCGGGTCATCCCTGGTGGGACGCGCCGGACGGCTGGTCCCGATTATTCGGCGGCGTCCGCCATAGTGTCGACCGACACATATTTGCGGCCAAGCTTGCCATCATGGAATCGCACGCGGCCATCGGCGGTGGCGAACAGCGTGTGGTCCTTGCCCAGCCCGACGTTCACGCCCGGATAGACGCGGGTGCCGCGCTGGCGCACGATAATGTTGCCGCCGATCACTTCCTGACCGCCGAACTTTTTGACGCCAAGGCGCTTGGCCTGCGAATCGCGACCGTTGCGCGACGAACCGCCTGCTTTCTTATGTGCCATGACCTAAACTCCTTCGTTGCCTGTGCCGAGCTGCGACGTGCGCGCTCAGGCTTCCTTCTTGGGGGCTGCCTTCTTGGCAGCGGGCTTCTTGGCGGGGGCCGGAGCAGCGTCTGCAGCGGCTTCAACCGGTGCGGCTTCGACCTTCTCGGCCTTCTTCGGCGCGGCCTTCTTTTCGGCGGCACCGATGGCGGTGATCTTCAGCAGCGTCAGCGACTGGCGATGGCCATTCTTGCGGCGATAATTGTGGCGGCGACGCTTTTTGAAGACGATCACCTTTTCGCCGCGCGCCTGCGCGATGATTTCGGCGGACACGACCACGCCCTCGGCGCTCTTCACCTCGCCGCCGTCACCGGCCAGCAGGACATCGCCCAGCGTCACCGTTTCGCCGGCTTCGCCAGCCAGCTTTTCAACGGCGATCTTGTCTCCGGCGGCGACGCGATATTGCTTGCCGCCCGTGCGCACGATTGCGAACATGGTCTTATCTTCCAAACAAAACAAAATGACCCGCGCATCCATGCGCCCGCCAAAGCAGGGCATTTTTCCGGACAGGCAGGAAAGAAGCGCGCCCTAGCGACCGAGGCCCGCGCTGTCAACCGCCAATTTCCGCGCTTTTCGGCTCGGCAAAGGCCGGTGGACGGTGGCCCGCCCGCGACCAACCCGATTCGGCGCTTGCCGCCCGCCGGTGGCCGCCATATCAGCGGGGGCGATGCTGCACCGCCCCATGTTTTTTCTGACGCCGTTTGCCGCGCTGGCGCTCGCCGCCTGCGCCAGCGGGATGAGCGGCGCAACCCCCAGCCTGGAAAAACGCGCCATCGAAGACCGATTCGCCGTGGTTGCAACCACCCCGCTGCCGCCGCCGGGGCCATTGCCCGCCGATCTGGCCGGGCGGCTCGCGCGCTGGCGCAGCGACGCGGCGGCCGCCGACAGCGCTTTTGCCGCACAGCGCGGTGAAGCCGAAGCCGCCGTCGCCGCCGCGCGCGGCGCGGCTCCGGCCAGCGAGGCATGGGTCGTCGCGCAGCAGGCCCTCTCGCGCCTCGCCGTCGCGCGCGGCCCGCTGACGGTGGCGCTGGGCGACATCGACGCGCTCTATGTGGCGCGGCAGGACGGCGACGCGATTGACGGGTTGCCGGAGATTGTGGCGCTGCGCGATGAACTGGCGCGGCGCCTTGCCGAACAGGATGCGATCCTCACGATATTGGCCGCGCCGTTGGCTGAATAATGGACTTGATCCCGCTCTGAACCGGGCCTGCCTATCACACCGCCACCTTGACAATCAGGGTCAAACCAGAACAGTGAGCGGATGGCATTCTTTGTTCACATCGCAGTTGCGGCCGGCAGGCGATTTAATCGCCCGGCCTGATACGTCAGGCCGGGTCCG
Organism: Sphingopyxis sp. sgz302558; assembly: GCF_057220455.1. Classification (NCBI taxonomy): domain Bacteria; kingdom Pseudomonadati; phylum Pseudomonadota; class Alphaproteobacteria; order Sphingomonadales; family Sphingopyxidaceae; genus Sphingopyxis; species Sphingopyxis sp. sgz302558. Next base: position 730,254 of record NZ_JBXPUZ010000001.1, read on the forward strand.
TCTGAGTGAACAGATGCCAAATGGCATCTTCATTAATCTGCGTGTGTACCTCGTCTAACAGTCCGACGATTGGCGACACGTTTGTGGAAGAAGGGCAATAGCCATGACCCTACCTGCAATCATCAAAAGTTACCTCGACGCATACAATCGCAAGGACGTTGCTGCACTGGTGGCATGTGTTGCCGACGATGTTGTGTTCGAGAATGTTTCCAATTCAGGGCAGAGCATGAAGATCGAGGGGAGTACTGCCTTTGCTGAACTCGCGCAACAGGCCGCAACGATGTTCACTGTTCGCCACCAAGCGGTCAGGAACGCTGTTATCGACGGCGATCACGTCGCGTTGGAGGTGGATTGGACAGGCACCCCGGCCGTCGATTTAGGTCCAATGAAGGCTGGAGAACAATTGGTAATGCGTGGCGCTTCGTTCATCAAAATCTCGGGTGGAAAGCTAGCCCGGATCATTGATTTAAGCTGATCTGTGACAGGCGGAAGTTTTGGGAAGCGCCTTTTTGCGCTTCCCATTTCTCGATCCTTTTTTCTGAAGCCGGTATCCAGAGGGATGGAAGCTATGGGCAATTACGGTCTCAAACCTGCCGTCGGCTAACCACCCATCCCCGTTCACAATCGGCGGCCGCGACCACTCCCGAAACCTGTCCGGCAGCTTCAGTGGATTTTCGCCAGCAGCCGACATTCTGAAAGCGGCCCCAATTACGCCGCTAAGTCGAACGTTTACGCATGCCATAAGCTGAAATAGCATGAGCTCTTCGCACGAGGTTCGAATATGGTCGCAATGCAGCTCGAGCCGATCGGCCCCAACATATGGGTGACGAACGGCAACGAAATCAAATTCATGGGTTTGCTCTTGGGCACCCGCTCCACGATCGTCCGTCTCAACGATGGAGGCATGTGGATCCACTCGCCAGTTTCGTACAATTCCGACCTCGCGGCGGAGGTCGAGTATCTTGGGCCGATCCGCTTTCTGGTGGCGCCCAATGTCTATCACCACTTCTTCTTGAAGGAATGGCAGGACCATTACCCTGACGCTGAGCTTATTGGGCCACGTGACCTTCCTGCCAAACGGCCAGACCTGACTTTTTCCGCCTTGTTTGATGATCGACGATGCGACCCATGGTCCAGCGAGATCGACCGGGTTGTTTTTGACGGCAGCCGCGCTTTCGATGAGCATGTGTTTTTCCACCGTGCATCGCGAACGGCAATACTCACCGATCTAATCGTGAATGTGCGACTTGATGGTCAGACAACGCTTGGTCGTCTGATGGCGCACATTGAAGGGGTCGCTTATCCCAATGGGCGCACGCCGTTGCTTTATCGTCTCGGAATGCAGGACAGGGCAGCGGGTGCCAAAGCGGTGGCGGCAATATTGGAATGGGGGGCAACTCAGGCCGTCATTTCGCACGGGGAGTGGTTCCGAGAGCATGCAACACAGGAACTCCGCAAACGGTTCGCTTGGCTTCCGCTTTAGCGCTCGCCTCATTCAGGACCTGCCACTCCGCTAACCACCCACCTTCCGCCATTCGACTTGCTCATCTTGTCCGCCGAAAGCCGACGCACGATGCCGATAACAAGAACAGGAATCTACCCCGTCTGATTCAACCCATGCTTCTTCAACGCATGGCGGATTTGGTCGTAGCTTAGGCCCAGTGCCTCCGCCGCAACCTTCTGGTTGAAGCGGCAGCGCGCCATGGTGGCTTCCAGGATCGACTTTTCATAGCCGTCCACGGCGGCGCGCAGGTCGCTCACCGTGCCACTCGGCGGCGACGGCGCGGTCGGTGCGGCCGGTTCGGCCCCGTCGGCGGGCGGCGCTGGGGTTGCTGCGCGCGCCGGCGTGCCGCGCGGGGCCCAGGGGCTGGCGAAGGGGTCGAATTCGACCACATCCACCGGCCGTTCGGGCTCGCGCCAGCGATACACCGCGCGCTCGACGCAGTTGCGCAGCTCGCGGACATTGCCCGGCCAGTCATGCCCCTCGAGCGCGGCGAGCGCGCGCGGGCCGAAGCCCGGCCATTCCTCCCACCCCAGCTCGGCGGCCATGCGCTGGCCAAAATAGGTGGCCAGCTCGGCAATGTCGCCCTCGCGCACGCGCAGGGGCGGCAGGGTGATCACCTCGAACGACAGCCGGTCGAGAAGGTCGGCGCGGAACTTATGCTGGTCCGCCAGCGCGGGCAGATGCTCGTTGGTTGCCGCGACAATGCGCACGTCGACGCGCACCGGGCGCGACGATCCGACGCGCGTCACCTCGCCATATTCCACCGCGCGCAGCAGCCGCTCCTGCGCCGCCATCGACAGCGTGGCGAGCTCGTCGAGGAACAATGTGCCGCCGTCGGCCTCTTCAAACCGGCCCGCGCGTGACCGGGTTGCCCCGGTAAACGCACCCGCCTCATGCCCGAACAGCTCGCTCTCAATTAGCGTTTCGGGCAGCGCGGCGCAGTTCATAACGATATAGGGCTTGTCCCAGCGCTGCGACAGGCGGTGGAGTCGCTCGGCGATCAATTCCTTGCCCGTACCGCGCTCGCCAATCACCAGCACCGGGCGGTCGAGGCTGGCGGCCAGCGCCGCGCGTTCGACCGCATCCTGAAAGCTGGGCGACTGGCCAATGAACTGGGTTTCGCGTTCCATCGCGCTAGATGGGAAAAATTCCCAATGATTGGCAAGTAATTTTTCCCACCCGGCCAATCGATGCAGCAAAAATGGCGGAAATCCTCGCTCCCCGCAAATTGGCACGGCTTCTGCATAACATCATTCGAACCGGCGCATCAGGCTCCGGCCATCACGAAGACAGCAAAAGAGGATTGACCATGACCAGCCCCATGTCGCGCATTGCCGGACTTGCCACGACGGCTTGCCTCGCACTCGCCATCATCGTCGGTGTGATCGATTCGGCGCAGCTCGCTGCGCACAGCGCGGGGACCCCCGCGGTGGCGATTGCCGCCTTTGTGACCGAAACCCCGGCGGTCAGGACTTTGGCCTGACCGGCACTGGCGCCGGGGCACCTCTCCCCCCTTGCCCCGCCCCGGCGCCATATTTTTCACCGGCCCTGACAAGAGGGTCAATTTGGAGTGAACTTACGATGGGTATTTTTTCTCGCACCCGCGACATCATCGCCGCCAACGTCACCGACCTGCTCGATCGGGCCGAAGACCCGGAAAAGATGATCCGCCAGATCATTTTCGAAATGAACGAGACGCTGGTTGAAGTCCGTGCCTCGGCCGCGCGCACCATCGCCGATCAAAAGGAAATGCGCCGCCACATCGCCAAGCTGGAAAGCCTCCAGGCGAACTGGCACGAAAAGGCCGAACTGGCGCTGTCGAAGGACCGCGAGGATCTGGCCACCGCCGCGCTCGTCGAAAAGCAGAAGGCCGGCGACATGGCCGAGCGCCTGAAAAGCGAGATTGCCGTGCTCGACGACGCGCTCAAGGGCTATGAAGATGACATCGCCAAGCTGCAGAAAAAGCTCGCCGAAGCGCGCGCCCGCCAGTCGAGCGTCGTCAACCGCCTCGAAAGCGCCGAAAACCGCATCCGCCTGCGCGAAATGACGCATGGCGACCGGACGCAGGATGCTTTCGCCCGCTTCGAAATCCTCGAGCGCCGCGTCGACGAAGCCGAAGGCCGCGCCGAAGCGCTGGGCCTGGGTCAGAAGAAGAGCCTCGAAGAAGAGTTCGCCGATCTGCAGGCGGCTGATAAGGTGGCCGAAGAACTGGCCGCGCTGAAGGCCGCGCAGAAGAAGGGGTAAGTCCGATGGAAGAGGTTATTATCGCTCCGATTGTCATCGGAATCCTCTTCCTCGGCCTCCCTTGGCTCATCCTCCACTATGTCACCAAGTGGAAACAGGCCAAAACGCTGACCGGTGAGGATGAGCAATTGCTCGATGAACTTTACGATACGGCGCGCAGGTTGGAGGGCCGCCTGCACACCATTGAACGGATTGTTTCGGCCGACCATCCCGACTTCCGCCCCTCGGTGGGCAGCGATGACACGATGGCGCAGATCGAACGCAACAGGAGGAACTGACATGTCTGCCAGCCGGACCAAATTCTACCTCGACAAACAAAACGCCAAGTGGAGCGGCGTGTGCGCGGGGATCGCCGATTACAGCGGGATTGATGTTGTCTGGATCCGCGTCGGCGCCGTGCTGCTGACGATCATGGGATCGGGAATGACGCTGATTGCCTATTTCCTGATCGCCTGGTTCGCCGATGCCAAGCCCTATGCGCTCTATGCCTCGAACGATGAGGCGCGCTTCTGGCAGGGTGTGCGTTCGAACCCGTCGGCCTCGACCCGCGACATCAAGTCGCGCTTCCGCGATCTCGACCGCCGCCTGGCTGATATCGAAATGTATTACACCAGCCATAACAAGCGGCTGGCCGACGAAATCGACAGCCTGCGCTGAGCGTGTGGGTTGAAGCAGGGGAAGCAAGATGAGTTTTCAGGGACCCGGCTTTGTTGTCGCCATCGTGCTGGTTTGCACCATGGGCTGGATGTTCACCACCTGGATCCGCGCCAAGCATGGCTATCCGGTGGAAAATGAATGGGGCGGCATGGTCACCCCGACCAGCCCCGACACCGATCGCAAGATCGAGCTGCTCTCGGCCGAGAATGGCAAGCTGACCGACAAAATCACCCGGCTCGAAGATCGCATCGCCGTGCTCGAGCGGATTGCCACCGAAAGCAACAGCCGCGCCGCGCAATTGAGCGAGCAGATCGACAGCTTGCGCTGAAACAAGGACGAAAGATGATGTTGGAAAATCCTGTAATAGTTGAAGCGCTTGTTCCGTCCGTCGCGATCCTTGGCATCCTTGCCATCGGCGGCTGGGTGCTCACCACCTGGTTGCGCGTGAAACATGGCTATCCGCTCGACGGCGCATGGGGTCAGGCTGTCTATCCCAAGAACAGCGACGAAACGATCGAACGCGTCAAATTGCTCAGCCAGGAAAATGCCCAGCTGCGCGCCGAACTGGGCGCGGTGAAGGACCGGCTTGCGGTGGTCGAGCGCATCGTCACCGACGAAAGCAGCCGTGTCGCGCGCGAGATTGAAGCGCTGCGCGGTCCGGCGAATTAAGGAGCGCGTGCCATGAACGAGTTTTTCATTCTGGGCTTTTTCTTCATCGTCGTCGGAATCCCGGTAATCGTCGGGGTGGGCGGCGACATGTATAAGCGCCACCTCAAATTCAAAGAGCGCCAGCTCGAAGCGATCACGAACGAAACCGCCGAAAAGGCCGCGCAATATGCCGCGCACACCGAACGGCTGGAACAACGTGTCCGCGTCCTCGAACGCATCGCCACCGACAAGGGCGTCGATCTGTCCGCCGAAATTGACGCGCTGCGCGACGAACGCCCGCTGAACTGAACCGAACTAACAGGGAGTTTGCATCATGGGTCCGTTTGAAATGGTGGTTGCGATTGTCGCCATCGTCATGATCGCCAGCGTCGTAAAGGCGCGCTACGGCATCCGCAAAGACGCCAACGGCAATGAGGTGATGGTGAACGACAGCGCCGAAACCAAGGCGCTACAAGCCGAAATCCGCGCGCTGAAAGAGCGCATCCAGGTGCTCGAACGCATCGCCACCGACAACAACCGCGCCATCAGCCTCGATGCCGAAATCGAACGGCTGCGCGACGGGACGCCGCGCTAAGCCGCGGAAAACCAACAGGAGGAACACGCCATGTCCCCGATCCTGCCCCCCGACCTCCCCCTCGCCACCGCGCTGGTAATGCTTATAGGCGTAACCATCGTCACCTTCGCCGCATTGAAGGCATGGCGCGACTGGATCGCGCTGAAGCGTGACGAATTGGCGCGCTCGCATGGCTCAGCCACCAATGGCGACGCGGGTGTGCCCAGCGCGGCCTCGCGGATCGAGCTTGCGGACCTTAAGGAACGGCTGCGTAAGCTGGAAGCGATTGCGGCGGGGGTCGACCTCTAATCGCCGCTGTGGCAGGGGCATGCGCCATGCGCAGCCTCTCCGACATTCTCGACGAATATGACTTCCTTGATGGCGACGATCGCTATCGGTTGCTAATCGATCTCGGGCGCAGCCTTGAGCCTATGCCCGATGCGCTCAAGACCGACGCCACGCTGGTGCGCGGCTGTTCGGCCAGCGTGTGGGTTTACCCGCTGCCTAGCGAAAACGGACGCCTGCATTTCCTTGCCGACAGCAATGCCGCGATCACCAAAGGTATTGTCGCGCTGGTGCTCAGCGCCGTGCAGGACAAGCCCGCCTCCGAGGTCGCCGCGATGGACATCGCCGCCGCGCTCGCACCCTTTAATCTGACGGCGCAATTGTCGTCGAACCGCACGCAGGGCGTGCCCAACATGATCGCGCTGGTGCAGGACACCGCGCGGCGGATCGCGGCTAGCTGACAAAGAAAGGGCGCCGGAGTTTCCCCCGGCGCCCTAGTTTCTTGGCCTTGCGGCGCGGGTTAGAAGGAAACCTTCACCCCAACGCGGATACCGTAAAGCGACTGGCGCGTGACCAGATTGACGTTCGGATTGCGCACGCCGGAGTAGCGATACTGGGCGCAAGTCTGGGTCGACGCCGTATTGACAACGCCTGCCCCCGGAGCCGTTCCAGTAGGAGTTGCCGTCGTCAGACACTGGACGCTGACCACGCTGGCGGTCTGCGGGAAGCCGACCTGACGCAGCGCGCCCCAATCACTGTCGATCAAGTTGAGGACGTTTTCAACATCGGCAAACAGCTTCAGCTTGGCGTTGCCCACAAACAGCGGCAGTTCCTGGCTGACGTTCAGGTCGACTTTGAAGAAGTCGGGTGAAGTCTGGCTATTCTTGGGCAAAATCTTGCCGCGGAACTTTTCCAGTCCTAGGTTGGTGACCAGCGTGTTGAACGCCGTTTCCGATGCGGCCGAGTCAAAGCTGACGCGCGCATCACCCACAGTCGGGACATAGAGCAACGGTGACCCATTGGTGCCGACGGTGCCGAACACCGGCAAACGCCCGCCGCCCAGATCGTTCATTGTCAGGCTGTAAGGACGGCCCGAGCGATATTCGCCGAACAGGTTGAAGCGCGTTTCATTGTCACCAAACAGCTCGGTCTTGAAGCCAAGGTTGAACTTCCACTGGTCCTTGATTTCGTAGATCGAGCGGCCATAGGTGGCTCCGTTCGCACCGACCATCGCGTTGGCGTTGTACAGCGATGATGCGGTGGCCGACGTGATGGCGTTGACGTCCTTCACATCCGAACGGGTATAGCTGCCGCCGATATCCAGGCCGAAATCCCAAGATTTGGCGAAGCGCAGCACGCCGATGTATGACCGGCCGCGGCTGTCATTGGTCATCAGCAGGTCCTGGTTGTTCCCGGTGGTGCCGGGCAGGTTGCCGAAGCGCGGACGACCGTCGGGCAGCGTACCGATCTGCACCGAACGAATGTCGGTCCACGTATAGGCATCGATCACATTGCCATAGAGGAAGTTGGCACCGAACAGCCAGCCATCGCCCAATGGGCCAAGGTCGGCGTCATAATCGACCGAGATTGTCGCGCGCAGCTGGCTGGCGAGATCAAGATCGGGGTCAATCGCGTTGACCGGCGCGACGGCCAGCGATGCGGTGTTGGTGGTCAGGAAGTTGCTGACGCTGGGATCGAAGTTGCCAAGGTCAACATTGTTGAGAGCGTCGCTGCAAATCTGCGCCGCGTTGGCAACCGTCGCGGGGACGTTGCAGCCAGCGGCCGATGTGTTGCGGTCGATGTTGATCTGGTTGGTCAGCTGGCCCGTGTTCGAAAAGCTGTTCGACAGGAACACGTTAGGCGAACCACCCGCGAACACGCCAACGCCGCCGCGGACCACCAGTCGATCGGTCGCATTCCAGGCAAAGCCAAAGCGCGGCTGGAGTACGCCCTTGCCGGCGAAGGTTTCGCGGTTGGAGAAGCCATGGCGCTGGACAAAATTGCTATTGAGCGGCGGACGGTCACCGCTGCCGAGCAGGTCATAACGGGCACCGATGGTGACGGTCAGGTCATCGGTGACCTGCCAATCGTCCTGCAGGCCGATAGTATAAGTTTGCGCCGAAAAATCAGCCGCGCCATCGTCAGGGTTCAGGCTGGGAACGGCGTTCTGATAGATAAGCGACCCGGCGTTGCGATTCTGGAAGTCGGCGATCGAGTCGAAATAATAGACGCCCAAGCTGTTCGGCACGAACAGGTTGAAAGTGCTGAGGTCGGTATAGCCCGCCAGCAGTTTGAAGCTGTGGGCACCGGCATCGAGCGTTGCCTTGAATTCAACGCCCAGATTTTCGGTGTTGAGTTCGTTGGCGTGGCGGAACTGATCGGGACCAAAGATGACGCGTGGCACGCCGGTCGAGCAAGCGAGCAAGCTGCCGGTCGAAGTCGCATCGGTACACACCGAAATCTGGCCCAGCGTCTTTTCACCAAACGGGATCTGACCACGGTTATAGTCAGTGTAACGCACGCGTAGTTCGGTGGAGAAGGCATCCGACCAGGTCGAGTTCAGCTGGAACACGCCTGAATTGACCTCTTCGGTCAGCTGATAGCCGGTCGAGAACAGGCCGATGCTGGGCGAGGTGCCGCTGGTCGAAGTGTTGCGCTGGAAACTGTTGTCGCCGACGCTGCGGAGATAGGTGAACGAAGCACGCTGCGTTTCCGACAGGTTCCAGTCCAGCTTGACCGCCAGCTTTTCGTCGGTTTCGTCGGCGTTGCGGATCACACCGAGTGTATCATAGCCATAAACGGTGTCGGCGATGCCGCTGACCGTGTCGATCTGCGCCTGGCTGAGACCCGGGATCGGCGCGGCAAAGCCCTGGCCTTGCGGGCCGCTGTCGAAGGGAACCGATTCTTCGGTGCGTTCATACGCCACCATAAAGAACAATTTGTCCTTGACGATCGGGCCCGACAGAATCCCGCCATATTGCTTCGATTCCAGCGTCAGGTTGACACCAACACCCCGGGTCGAATCGCCGGTCAAGCTGTCGTCGGTATAGGTGAAGAAGCCAGTGCCGCGGAAGTTGTTGCCGCCCGAACGCAGCACGACGTTAATGGCGCCGCCCTGGAAATTGCCCTCGGTAATGTCGAACGGGGCAACCTTGACCGAGAATTGCTCGATCGCTTCCAACGGCACGGGGCCGCGGTTGGTGGGCAAGCCGCCATTGTTTAGGCCGAAGTCGTCACCAAAAGCGACGCCATCAACCGAGAAGCGGTTGAGGCGGCCGTTCTGGCCAGCGATTTCGATGGTGCGGCTGTTGGTCAGGTCGATGGTGGCGAACGGATCGCGGCGGGCAAGGTCGCGAACGTCGCGATTGATCGAGGCGACGCCTTCGATTTCTTCGCGGCCGAGCGCGGTAATCGGACCGGTTGAGGTCGCGAGCGCACCTGAGACCGACGATGCGGTCACGACAATGGCAGCCTGTTCCTGCAGCGTTACCGGCAAACGGAAAGGCGAACCGGCCTGAAGATTAAGGTCAGTCACCTGCGCCGATTCAAAACCCTCAGCTTCGATCAAAATCGTGAAGGGGCCGCCGATGCGCAGGCCGTTTGCGGTAAAGTTACCGGCCGAGTCGGTCGAGGTGGTGAAGACCGTGCCCGAAGGTTCGTGCGTCAAGGTGACATTTGCGCCGACGACCGGACCGCTAGCAGAGTCAACGGTCCCGCGCACAGCAGCGGTGGTTTCCTGCGCATAGGCCGGAGCGGCCATCGCGGCGGCAAAGCTGATCGCCGCGACGCTCGCGGCCAGATAATGACGGATATGCATGTTCGGTCTTCCCCTGATGTTTGTGGAACAGTCGGGGCGCGGAATTGGGAGAGCGCGCACGACGGGTCACAGGCCCATAAGCGGCGCTCTATGGCATGATTGTGACAGTGCAAGGGGGGAGTTGTAACAAACCGTGCCCGCTGAAAATTAGCGAACTAGAATCAGCCGGTTAACATAGCTGCGGCGTCAATGTGCCGCGCAAGTTTTTTTGCACTGTTGCTGCGACGCAACATAATTGCGCGCTCCCGCCGAATCAGCAGACCGCAAACCGTCAGGCGGCGTCGCCGGCCTCCGCCTTTTTGTCGGCATAGACGCGCACCGGTGCCTTGCGTCCGTCGACGACATCCTTGTCGACTACCACTTCGACCACATCGGCAAGGTCGGGCAGTTCGAACATGGTATCGAGCAGGATCCCCTCGACAATCGAGCGCAGCCCGCGCGCGCCGGTTTTGCGTTCGATCGCACGCTTGGCGATGGCAACCAGCGCATCGTCGGTCAGCGTCAGCTGGACATCTTCCAAATCGAACAGCTTCTTATACTGCTTCGCCAGCGCATTCTTGGGCTCGGACAAAATCTTGACCAGCGCGTCAATGTCGAGATCCTCGAGCGTCGCGATGACCGGCAGTCGGCCGACAAATTCCGGAATCAGGCCGAATTTGAGCAAATCCTCTGGCTCGATTGATCGCAGCATCGCGCCGGTCTTGCGCTCGTCGGGGGCAGCAACATGCGCCCCAAAGCCGATCGATTTGCGCTGCAAACGGTCGCCGATAATCTTGTCGAGCCCGGCAAAGGCGCCGCCGGCGATGAACAGGATATTGGTGGTATCGACCTGAAGGAATTCCTGCTGCGGATGTTTGCGCCCGCCCTGCGGCGGCACGCTCGCCGTGGTGCCTTCCATCAGCTTGAGCAGCGCCTGTTGCACGCCCTCACCCGACACATCGCGGGTGATCGAGGGGTTTTCGGCTTTGCGCGAAATTTTGTCGATTTCGTCGATATAGACGATGCCGCGCTGCGCCTTCTCGACATTATAGTCTGACGCTTGGAGCAGTTTCAGGATGATATTTTCAACATCTTCGCCCACATACCCCGCCTCGGTCAGCGTGGTCGCGTCGGCCATGGTAAACGGCACGTCGAGGAAGCGCGCGAGAGTTTGCGCGAGCAGCGTCTTGCCACTGCCGGTCGGGCCGACGAGCAGGATGTTGGATTTGGCCAATTCCACATCATCGCCGCGCCCCGAATTGGCGAGCCGCTTGTAATGATTGTGCACCGCCACGGACAGCACGCGCTTGGCGACATTCTGGCCGATGACATAGGCGTCGAGATGCTGGCAGATTTCCAGCGGTGTCGGCACGCCGCCATCCTTACGCGCGGCGACCCCGCCCTTGATTTCCTCGCGGATGATATCGTTGCACAGCTCGACGCATTCATCGCAGATGAACACCGTTGGCCCGGCAATCAACTTGCGGACCTCGTGCTGCGACTTGCCGCAGAAAGAGCAATACAAGGTGCTCTTGGAATCCGAGCCGGACAACTTCGTCATTATCTTCCCTTGTGGGGCGAACCCATGGTCGTTCGCCCGCAAAATGCTATCGTAGAGGCTGGCGACCCAAATACAATATGGCAATTGGGTGACGCGGCCACCTGCCCCTTTAGGGCACAAGCGGCAAAATCGGCGTCAAGAAACGCGGTTACCAAAGGCCTGCTGGCGGCGGACCCGATGGCTATTCGCCTTTGCTCTCTGCGCCTTCGCCGTCGGTCGGACGGCTGCCAAAAACATGGTCGACCAAGCCGAATTCCTTGGCTTCCTCGGCCTCGAGGAAATTGTCGCGGTCCATCGCCTTTTCAATTTCTTCGAGCGATTTGCCGGTATACTTCACATAAAGATCATTCATTCGCGCGCGGATACGCAAAATTTCACGCGCCTGAATTTCGATGTCCGACGCCTGGCCGCGCGCGCCGCCCGATGGCTGGTGGATCATGATACGCGCATTGGGCAGCGCAACGCGCATCCCCGGCTCACCCGCCGCGAGCAGGAAACTGCCCATCGAACAGGCCTGACCGATGCAGAAGGTGCCGACGCGCGGCCGGATATATTGCATGGTGTCATGGATCGCCATACCCGCCGTGACGACCCCGCCCGGCGAATTGATGTACATGAAGATATCTTTCTTGGGATTCTCCGATTCCAAGAACAGCAATTGCGCGACGATCAGCGAAGCCATCTGATCCTCCACCTCGCCGGTCACGAACACGATCCGTTCGCGCAGCAGGCGCGAGAAAATGTCAAAGCTGCGCTCGCCACGGCTCGTCTGTTCGACGACAACGGGCACCAGTGCGCTCAGCGGATCGATCATGGATAAACCTTCATACTAGTCAACGGCAGATCAGAACGAACGCCGCACCCCAACAATTCACGCAGATGGCGACGCCGCCCGCCGCCTTCAAGGGGTCAGTCGCCGCTGCCGGGCTCGGGCGAGAAATGCGCGTCGAATTTGCCCTCGACGCCCTTGAAATCATCGGCGTCGGCGGGGCTGTCCTTCTTGGAGGTGATGTTCGGCCATTCGGCGCTGAACTTGCTGTTGAGCTCCAGCCATTTTTCCAGACCGCTTTCGGTGTCGGGCAAAATCGCCTCGGCGGGGCACTCGGGTTCGCACACGCCGCAATCGATGCATTCATTGGGGTTGATGACGAGCATATTCTCGCCCTCATAGAAACAATCGACCGGGCAAACCTCGACGCAGTCCATATATTTGCATTTGATGCACGCGTCGGTGACGACATAAGTCATGGCTCTTCAGCTCCGCTTGGCGGGTGCCCCCATGGCTCGCCCGCCCTTCCCGCTGGCCGTCCTAAGGCGGCAGCCGCGCCGCCGTCAATGACTTCACCATGTTGCGAATCACTTTCAATGCGGTCGCGATAGCATTCGGTTGCCTCAGCGGCGGGGCCACGCCGCGCCGGAACCGTGGTGATTTCGATGACGCGCACGCCCCCGCGCAGCGGCAGGGTCAGCACATCGCCTGCCTTTACCGGCTGCGCTGGCTTGCTCACGCGCTGGCCACCGAGGCGGACATGCCCTGTCTCGACCAGTTTCTGCGCGGCACTGCGCGACGGCGCGAGGCGCAAGAACCATAGCAGCCGGTCGATACGCAGGCTGGTCACGGCTTGCGCGCGGCTGCCATTAGTTCGGCAAGTCCCGCGAAGGGGCTGTTGACGCCCCGCTGCGGTGGACGCGGTGAGGGCGCAGCTTTGGCGGTTGGCGTATGCCGCTGTGCTGGCTTGGCCTCGCGCTGGTTGGCGTGCCGCGCCGGTGCTGCTGTGGCTGGCACGCGCTGTGGGCGGGCTTCGCGAACCTTGGCGCGGCGCACCTTGCCGGTCCAGCGCCAGCGATCGGCGGCTGGATCACCTGCGGTGCGAAAGCCCAGCGCGCTGAGCAATTGTCGCCGCGCGGTGTCGTTGAGTCCGAGCGAAGTGGCGAGCGCAGGGTCGATGGCAAAGCCGGGCAGCGGTTCCGGCTCGGCGCCAACTTCTGCTGTGTCCGCATCAACCGGGGCCGGGAGTGCGCTCACCGGCGCTTCGGCCTGAAGCCGGGCCGCGTGCGCCTGGCGTGCCAGGCGCTCGACCATATCGGCGCGCAGCCAGCCATCGCCCACGGCGCGAAAGCCGGCAATGCGCAGTCCATGAGGATCACCGCTGGCCACCTGCACCGCACCGGCCGGGGGGAGCGCGGGCAGCATTTGCCCGCGCCACGCCGCGAGCAGCGCCGCGCGCCAGCGCACCGCTTCAGGCTTGAGCAATTGCGGGTGATAGAGATCGAGCGAACCAATCAGCAGCCCATAGGTCCGCAGCGTCTTGCGATCGTCGGGGGTCAGCGCGCCAAGCGCGGTATCGACCAGATGGCGCGACGCCTGCCCGCCGCCGTCGGTCAATGCCGCGAGCAGCGCGCGCACCGCGGGCGGGGTGAACAGGTCGCCGCTGGCGTCGGCCATGGCAATCAGCGGCGCGGCCTGTTTGGCAAGGCTGGCCGCGACAAAGGCCGCCAGCCGCTCGCGCACCGCCTGCCCCAGCGCGGGGTCCAGGCGTTTCAATGCGGGCTCAAGCTGGACCAGCGGGCGGGTGAGCGAAGGGCCACGTGCCAGCCGCGCGACGCGCTGCCCCTGCCATGCCAGCATCGGCGCTTCGCCGCGCGCGCCGACCAGCGCCAGCGCGCCATCCTCGCACGCCGCCAGCGCCTGCATCCGCCGCGCCAGTTCGGCGTGCAAATGGCGCTCGGCGGCGGCGAGCAGCAGCTTGTGATCGCCCGCACGCGCCGCCGGATCGACGCGAAACTGGAACCCTTCCAGCGTGCCAATGGGCTCGCCATCGACCGCGACGGCGCCTTCGGGGCCGATGGCGACGGGCAGCTCGCCGCCGCGCCGTCCGGCATCGCGCAGCAGCAGCGCCAGCCGCCGATCGACAAAGCGCTGCGCCAGCGCGGCGTGCAGCGCGTCGGATAATTTGGCCTCCTGCTCGGCAGTGGCGGCCGCCCAGCCTGGCGCATCGGCGATCCAGTCGCCGCGCTGCGCGATGAAGCACAGCGTGCGCACGGCGGCAATCCGCGCGGCGAGCGCACCGATATCGCCATCGGTGCTGCTGTGCCGCGCAAGCCGAGCGGCGAACCAGTCGCGGTCGATCTGGCCGTCACCCTGCATCCGCCATTGCCACAATTTCAGGACGGTGCGGCTGTGATGCTCGGCGCCCAATTGTTCGAAATCGGGCAGGCCGCAGACATCCCACAGTCGGCGCATCGCATCCGCGTTGCGGGCTGACGCGCTAACATCGGCATCGCCCGCCAGATGCTTGAGCACCGCAAGATCGACCGCCTGCGGTGCGGCGCGCAACATTGGCTGGTCGGGCAAAACTTCCAGGCTCGCGACCAGATCATTGAGGCTGGTGAAATCGGGGTCATGGTTGCGCCAATAAAGGCTGGGCAGCGGCGCGAAGCGGTGCGCCTCTAGCCCCTCCACTTCCTCCGGCGTAAAACCACCCTGCGGCTGGCCGATGGTGCCGAAGCTGCCGTCCTGCTGGTGCCGCCCGGCGCGCCCGGCGATCTGCGCCATTTCACTGAGGTGCAGGCGGCGGTGGCGGCGGCCGTCGAACTTGGACAGGCTGGCAAAGGCGACGTGCGTGACATTCAGGTTCAGCCCCATGCCGATGGCGTCGGTGGCGACCAGATAATCGACCTCGCCGGCTTCGAACATCGCGACCTGCGCGTTGCGGGTGCGCGGGCTGAGCGCGCCCATCACCACCGCCGCGCCGCCCGCAAAACGCCGCAGCATTTCGGCGATGGCGTAAACCTCCTCGGCCGAAAAGGCGACGATGGCCGAGCGTTTGGGCAGGCGCGACAGCTTGGAATGGCCCGCGAAGCTGAGCGTCGAAAAACGCGGCCGCGCGGTGATTTCGGCCTCGGGCACCAGCGCACGCACGACCTCGGTCGCGCTCGCCGAACCGAGCAGCAATGTTTCTTCACGCCCGCGCGCGCGCAGCATCCGATCAGTGAACATATGCCCGCGTTCGGGATCGGCGCCCATCTGCACCTCGTCGACCGCAACGAACGCCACATCGCGCTCCACCGGCAGCGCCTCGATGGTGCCGAGCAGATAGCGCGCATCGGGCGGCAGGATTCGCTCTTCGCCGGTGACCAGCGCGACCTGTTTTTCGCCCTTCAGCTTGACGACGCGGTCATAAACTTCGCGCGCGAGCAGGCGCAGCGGAAAGCCCATCATCCCGCTGCTGTGCGCACACAGCCGCTCGACGGCGAGATGGGTCTTGCCGGTGTTGGTCGGGCCCAGAACGGCGCGAACGGGGGAAGAGCGGGTGGCCATGGCCTTGCCCATTAGCTGGCATGGCGGCGGCACGCGCGCAAGGGGGGTTCGCGGTGGGTGGGGGTGGGGTCAAACGCGCTTAAAGATACAAAGGATACGGCCACCCATCCCCCTATATGTATCCTTTGTTGCTTTAAGCGGGGCGGTGGGGGATCGCGGCGGCGCAGGGCGGACCATGCGAAAGAGCCGTTGGCACCGGCATGACACAGGCCGGGGGGTGTAGGAAAGCGGGGTTACGCGAAGGCCCGGAGCCGCGGTGAAAGTGCGAAGGGCGCGGGTTCATTATCCAGGGGGCATGCCCCCCTCGCGCACCCGTGCCTCAGACGCGTACGGAATTTGGGGGTTATCACCCTTGTCAGCGCAATTCCGCCGCAATCGACACCCCCACGGCAAGCCAACATGTTACTGCCAAGCACATTCAACGATCTCGCTCGCGAGATTTGTCTCGCAACAAAAAGTAAATGGAGCCCATCAGGAATGGAAAAGTAAATATGATATGAAATGCATTAAATGCTATATTTCCATAAACCATATAGCGCGCCGTCAAAAAAAGGGCGGCGATAACTGCAATTATAGATAGTTTACGCAGCATAGAAATCCTAGCAAATAACTCCATCGTAAAACGCAAGAATTACAATAGCAATTTAATTAACCGCTAAATTTTCATCGTTGTCGTAAACTGCTCCACATCTTCAGGACTCCTGTGAGTTCAGGGGTTAAGTAAAGTGTCACCGTAACCCTGTGCGCCATAATTGGGGATTTGGTGAGGCCTTGCCTCAATCTACAGCCCAGATTAGGCACGGCGTACCTATCACTGTAAATCTTCCTTCTCGCACAACTCAATTTTTTTCGTGATGTGAATGGACTCATTCTCCTCACCAAAAACAAACGATAAATTTACGCGCTTAGGAATGCTTTTTCTTGCAGAAACAAAAAATGCCTTTTTTGAGCTGGGCCAGAATCCATCGACAGATTTTCCAATCCACTTTTCATAAAGTGATCGCGAAGGCACATAAAATGCGTACTTAAAGGCGACGCCTGCGAAATCCTGATCACCCGTATTTTCAACTATACATATCGGTTCTAACTTCCAAATACCATTTATTAAAAAATTAGCATCTACACCTAAATCAGAGTAAAAAGAATTTTCTATACTAACTAACTTTTCATATTTTTGTGAATAACGTTCAAATCCGCTGACTTTTAATAAATAACCCAACGTTAAAGGGCTATTGTGCATTGCTAAAATGGCATCTCTCTCAATATAAATTGATCTGGCTGCCGGAAGTATCATCTGAGAGCAGGCAGATAAACAATATCTAACTACGTCAACGTCGATATTTCTTTCTTTAACGAGGCGAGCTATCTTCGATGCGGCTACTATATCTCCCCCTTCACTTGTTATTGATATTCTATCGAATTTGTCGATACCCGAGATAAATCTAATCAATAAATCATTATCAATTCTGCCAATTATTCTAAAGGTTGCACCTTTAGATGCCGCCGAGCTGCAGCTCGATAACATCACACAGGCGGCAATGGTGCTAAAAATAAGGTGGCGTTTCATAGTATGGAATGTCCATTAAAATATGATACAATTTTAAAAGCAAACAGTTCTGTTTAAAGAAAAAGAATTCTCAGATTACAATCGGCTCCTTGCTTAATCCTGTTCAGTAAATGATTCTGCATCGAATTCGCTCTTGAAATGGGGCGATGCATCTAATCCATGCGGATATATATACATCTTATGATGTTCGCTCGAGGAATACGGTGACACGTTAATTAATTCCCAAATTTTCGTCGTTGTCGTAAACTGCTCCATACCTTCGGGACTCCAATGATTTCAGGGGTTAATTAACGTGTCACCGTAATCTCCGTAATCGCATAGCCATTTCGTATCAGGGAATTGTCCGAAATTACAGGAGATCACTATTTCAGAATTATAAATTGTCTTTTTCAACATCAAAGGCGATGCGTCGCTTTTTCGGCAGGGCGCTTTGTCTAATATGGAAATGCCGAAATTGCGGCGCCACTTTAAATTACGGTCACAATTTACGTTATTCCCAAACTCGGGCGATACGCGAGACAGGAACACGGCAAAGCGTATTCCCGTGGCACGGTCGAACAACCGCACCCCCGCCACGCCCTGCCGCACCCTTGCCCCGCCCCGAATCCGTTAAATTGACTTTAACCGTCAAACTTTACACTAAAGCCGCAGTTTGGAGGGTCGTTGCCGCTGGCTGCACCGCGATGACGCGGGCGGCGCGGTTGATTGGGCAGGGGTTGCCATTTGTTTCAGCGGCATGAGCCACTCGCGGGGATGACGTCGGGCACGGCGGCGCTGACCATGGCTGACGCTATGGCCTTTGCGCCGGTGGCGCAGGCGCCTGCGCGCCATGGGCGCGGCGGCGGACGTTTGGCCGAGCTGCGCGACTGGATCGATAGCGTCGATCTGGTCCCAGACCTAGGCAGCGATATCGGCTCGCGCGATTGGTGGCGCGGACTGGGCACGCTCGTGCTGCTGTGCGGCGCGGCGCTTTCGACCTATCCCGGCATGCCGCCGATTGTTGGTGCGAGCCCCCCGGCGGCAAGCTCGCGCGACTTTGACGAGGCACGCGCACTGACCATCACCCCGCTGGCCTTTGGCAGCGACACCGGGCGGCGCATGGCGGCGACCGATGCGGTGCGCCCGCTGGCGCAGACGCCCGAACGCCCGCAGATCGAACTGACCGCCACCATGGGGCGCGGCGACAGCTTTGCCCGCGTGCTCGAGCGTGCTGGGGTGGGCAGCGCCGATGCGCGCGCGCTGACAAGCCAGTTGAACGCAGCGGGCGCGCTTGGCCAGCTTGCCCCCGGCACACGCATTGACCTGGTGCTCGGCCGCCGCGCCGCGCGCACCATGCCGCGCCCGGTCGACGCGCTGGCCATGCGCGCGCGCTTTGATTTGCGGGTAGAGATGGAGCGCATCGACGGGCGGCTGGTGCTGCGACGGATTCCGATTGCTGTCGACGCGACACCGCTGCGCATTCGCGGGCGGGTGGGCGACAGCCTGTATCGCTCCGCGCGCGCGGCGGGGGCGCCTGCGAGCGCGGTTCAATCCTATCTGCGCGTTATCAACCAGCAGATTGCGGTCGGCAGCGAGGTGCTTGCCGATGACGAATATGACATCATCGTCGCCCACCGCCGCGCCGAAACGGGCGAAAGCGAGGTGGGTAAGCTGCTTTATGCGGGCCTCGTGCGCGGCGGACGGCAAAAGGTCGCGATGATCGAATGGACGACGGGCGGTCGGACAAGCTGGTTCGAGGCGTCGGGCGTGGGCCAGACGCGCGGCGGCATGGCGCGGCCGACGGCGGGGCGCGTGACCTCTACTTTCGGCATGCGGCGTCACCCGATCCTCGGCTATCTGCGTATGCACAGCGGGATTGATTTTGGCGGCGGTTATGGCGCGCCCATTTATGCCGTGACCGACGGCACGGTGACCTATGCCGGACGCAACGGCGGCTATGGCAATTATGTGCGGATCAATCATGGCGGCGGGCTGGGGTCGGGCTATGGCCATATGAGCCGCATTGCCGTGAGCGGCGGTCAGCGCGTGTCGCGCGGCCAGCTGATCGGCTATATCGGCTCGACCGGCCTGTCGACCGGGCCGCACCTGCATTACGAACTGTATCGCAACGGCCGCGCCGTCAATCCGGCGTCGGTGACGTTCGTCACGCGCGCGCAGCTGGAGGGCAAGGAACTCGCCGCCTTCCGCGCGCGTATCCGCGAGCTGACGGCGGTGAAGCCGGGCGCGGCGCTGGCGCCGGTGGCAGCAGCGCCGGTGCTGCCGCAACCGCTGCTCGGCTCGCTCGCCGATACGGCGGCCAAGCGCGCGGGTGGCGGCCTTTGAACCCGTTTGAGCGCGCGCCTTGCGCTCCTGCCGATAAACCGTATCAAGCGGGCATGAGCGATGGAGCCTATCCCGCGACGCGCCTGCGCCGCACCCGCAAAACCCCATGGAGCCGCGCGCTGGTCGCCGAAAATGCGCTGACCACCGCCGACCTGATCTGGCCCTTGTTCGTCACCGATGGCCAGGGTGTCGAAGAGCCGATTGCGACGCTGCCCGGCGTGTCGCGCTGGTCGGTGGACCGGATCGTCGAACGCGTAGGCGAGGCGATTGCGCTGGGCATCCCCTGCGTCGCCTTGTTCCCCAACACGCCCGCCGAAAAGCGCAGCGCCGATGGTTCGGAAGCGCTGAATCCCGATAACCTCATGTGCCGCGCGATTCGCGCGATCAAGGCGGCGCATGGCGATGCCATTGGCGTGCTGACCGATGTCGCGCTCGACCCCTATACCAGCCACGGGCAGGACGGGCTGGTCGATGCGGCGGGCGCGGTGGTCAATGATGCAACGGTCGCGATGCTGGTGGGGCAGGCGGTCAACCAGGCGCGTGCCGGGGCCGACATTATTGCGCCGAGCGACATGATGGACGGGCGCATCGGCGCCATCCGCACGGCGCTGGAGGCCGCGGAGTTCCATGACGTCCAGATCATGAGCTATGCCGCCAAATATGCGAGTGCCTTCTATGGGCCGTTCCGCGATGCGGTGGGCTCGCGCGGGCTGCTGAAGGGCGACAAGCGCGGTTACCAGATGGACCCAGCCAATTCGGACGAGGCGCTGCGCGAGGTGGCGCTGGACATCGCCGAGGGCGCGGACAGCGTGATGGTGAAGCCGGGACTGCCCTATTTGGACATTGTGCGGGGCGTCGCCGAAGGGTTCAAAGTGCCCGTATTCGTCTATCAGGTATCGGGCGAATATGCGATGATCGAGGCCGCGGCTGCGGCAGGCGCGGGCGACCGTGACGCGCTGATATTGGAAACGCTGCTGGCGTTCAAACGCGCGGGAGCATCGGGCATTTTGACCTATTATGCGCGCGATGCCGCGCGGCTGCTCAGTGGATAATTGATGACAGAAACGGCCACGACCAGCGCCAGCCGCTGGCTTTTCACCCTGACCATCTTTGTTGGCAGTTTCCTGCTGTTCATGGTGCAACCGATGGTGGCGCGCATGGCGTTGCCGCAACTCGGCGGCGCCCCCGCGGTGTGGAACAGCGCGATGCTGGTGTATCAGGCGTTGCTGCTGGGCGGCTATGCCTATGCGCATTGGCTCGGGCGTTTTGCGGTGCGGCGGCAGGCAATTGTGCATATTGCGTTGCTGGCGGTTGCCGCATTGTGGCTGCCCGTGGGCCTTGCCAATATAGCACCGCCCGCGGCGGGGCAGGAGGCGCTGTGGGTGCCGCTGTTCCTCGCCGCATCGATTGGCCCGGTGTTCTTTGCGGTGGCGGCTCAGGCCCCGTTGATGCAGCGCTGGTTCGCCGCCGATGGGAATGCGGCGGACCCCTATGCGCTCTATGCCGCGTCGAATTTGGGCAGCTTTTCAGGGCTGCTGAGCTATCCGTTGCTGGTCGAACCGTTGATGCCGCTCGCCACGCAAAGCTGGGGCTGGGCGGTCGGTTATGGTTTGCTGGCGCTGCTCGTGCTGCTGGTCGCCCGCGCGCGCTGGTCGGCGGGCGGCGCGGTGCATGCAGCGCCCACCAGCCCGCGCCCCAGCGCAGGACGTATGGTCCACTGGCTGCTGCTCGCCGCCGTGCCGTCGGGGCTGATGCTGTCGACCACGACGCACCTGACCACCGACATTTTCGCGATGCCGCTGCTGTGGGTGATCCCGCTGGGGCTCTATCTGCTCAGCTTTGTCTTTGCCTTCGGCAACTGGCCGCGCACGGCAGACACCATCCGCATGATCGCGCCCGCCTTTCTGCTGATTGCGGGCGGGCTGTCGATGCTCAGCCATTCGAACGGCTCGCTGCTGGTGGCGGGAGCCAGCCTCGTCATGCTGTTCGTGGTGTCGACGGCGCTGCACAACCATCTGTATGAACTGCGCCCCGAAACCGATCGGCTGACGCTTTTCTATCTGGTGATGTCGGCGGGCGGCGCGCTCGGCGGGTTGTTCGCGGCGCTGTTTGCGCCGTTGCTGTTCGACTGGGTGTACGAACATCCGATTTTGGTGGTGGCGGCCGCGCTGCTGCTGCCGCTGCCTGCGCTGCTGCCCTGGGCCGAACGCTTCAAGCTGCACCCGACCACGGCGCGGCTGGCGGTGGCGGGGCTGGTCGCGCTCGCGGCGGTGGTGGCCATGCCCTATGCCAATCGCTGGGACGCCGGCAATATGCAGCTTGCCGCCATCGGGCTGGCGGTGCTAATCGGGTTGCTGGTCATTCCCTGGCGCTGGGCTTTCGCGACCAGCCTGGCGCTGGTGATGTTTACGGTTGGCGGTGCGACCACGATCGCGAAAAGTATCGAGGGCAACCGCACGCGCAGCTATTTTGGCGTGTATACGGTGCGCGACGATGACCAGCTGAAGCGCCGCATGCTGGCGCATGGCACGACGTTGCACGGACTGATGCTGACCGCCAAGGGGCGCGAGCTGACCCCGACGACCTATTATACCGGACAGTCGGGCGTCGGCATCGCGCTGCGCGCGGCGCCAACACTGTTCGGCAGCGGGGCCAGCATCGGTATCGTCGGCCTCGGCACCGGCACGCTCGCCTGTTATCGCCAGCCGGGGCAGGCGTGGGATTTCTATGAAATCGATCAGGCGATGGTCGATATTGCCAAGGACAGCGGCCAGTTCCTGTTTGTCCCCAAATGCACGCCCGACGCGCGGATGCTGGTGGGCGATGCGCGCATCGAACTCGCGAAACAGCCCGCCGGGCGCTATGATTTGCTGGCCATTGACGCCTTTTCGTCTGACGCCATCCCGCTGCATCTGCTGACCAGTGAAGCGTTCGGCATATACAACCGGGCGCTGAAACCCGGTGGGATTTTGCTGGTGCATATCTCCAACCGCTTCTTCAATCTGGAACCGGTGCTGGCGGACGAAGCGCGGCGGCGCGGCTGGGCAACGGCGGTGCGGCTCGATACCCCGACCAAGAAGGCCGAGGCCGATGGCGCAACCGGGTCCACCTGGGTGGCCTTTTCCAGCGATCCATCGCGGTTGGCGGCGCTCACCGGGCCGCTGGTGGAACGCGACAAGGCGGACCTGCCCAACGTCTGGACCGCAACCGAGGCCAAGCCGGGCTTTCGCGGCTGGACCGATGATTATGCCTCAATCCTGCCCATCGTCGAATGGGGCGGGATGTTCCCGGGACTGGGGGACTGAGGATGACACACCGTCCCGATGTCTCGATCATCCCCCTGCACGGCAAGACGCCGCGGATCGATGCGAGCGCGTTCATCGCGCCCGGGTGCCGCATCATCGGCGATGTCGAAATCGGACCGCAAGCGAGCGTGTGGTATAACTGCGTCATCCGCGCCGATGTGAATGTCATCAAGATCGGCGCGCGGTCGAATATTCAGGACGGCACGGTCATCCATTGCGACGGCCCGGGACCGGGCCGTCCGCCCGAGGGCTATCCGACGCTGATCGGCGAAGATGTGCTGATCGGTCATATGGCGATGATCCATGGCTGCATCCTGCACGACCGCGCTTTCGTCGGGCTAGGCGCGATCGTGATGGACGGCTGCGTGATCGGCAGCGAAGCGATGCTGGGCGCGGGCGCGCTATTGCCGCAGCACAAGCAAATCGGCGCGCGCGAGCTGTGGACCGGACGCCCGGCGCGGCTGGTGCGCGAAATTGACGATATGATGGCCGCCGGCATGGCCATGGGCGTCGCGCATTATGTGCACAACGCCGCTGACCATGCCGCGGCGGTGGCCGAAAGGCTTACCCCCCGTTGAACGCGATCATCGCATAAAGCATCGGGATCGACAGCAGCGTGTTGGTGCGCGAGAAAATCATCGCGCGCGTGGCGGCGGCGGCTTTGGTGGCATCATCGGCCTCGACCATGCCCAGCGCTTTTTGCTGCGCCGGCCAGATCACGAACCACACGTTGAACGCCATGATCAGGCCCAGCCACATGCCGACGCCGATCAGCCGGTAAGTTGGATCTAGCGTCAGCGCGGGAACCAGATATCCGGCACGCGCCGCGATGATCACCCCCATCAGCACCGTCAGCGCCGCGCCCCAGCGGAAAAAGAACAGCGCCTTGGGTGCAATATATTTGGACACGCCGGGTTTCAATTCGGCGGGCACGGTCGGCATCGTCGGGATTTGCACAAAGTTGAAATAATAGAGGAGGCCGATCCAGAGGATGCCGAAGAAGGTATGGAGCCAGCGGATTGCTTGTTGTTCCAGATCGCCAGCGGGGGCGATCCCCACCATCAGCAGAATCGCGGCGACAAAACCCACCCCGAGCACCGCGTGCAGATTTCCGAAAAACTTCGCCATATATTGCTCCCCTGTTTGTGATTGAATGTGTCGCGCTATGCGCGCGTCCCCGGCGATGCTCAAGATTTTTGCGCGTCGTCCGCATTTTCGGGCATTGCCAGCCCATGGCGCATCATCAGCGGCAGTTGCGACATGGCGAACAGGAAGGTGACCGTGGTGACGCCCCACACCTTGACCGTCAGCCACAGGTCGAAATCCATCGCCGCGCGCATCACCTCGTTCGCCAGCGCCAGGCCTGCGAAGAACAGTCCCCAGTTGCGCGACAATTTCATCCAGCCGGCTTCATCAAGGCCGTCATAAGCCGCCTCGAGCAGAAATTTGAGCATCGCTTTGCCGCGCCACCAGCCGCCGAGCAGGATGGCGGCGAAGCCCGCGTAAATGATCGTCGGCTTGATCTGGATGAATTTGGGGTCGTTGAGGTAAATGGTCAGCGCGCCAAAGCCCAGCACCAGCACCGCCGACATCCACAGCATCGGCGACACGCGACCCAGCTTCCATTTGGAAACCACCAGCGCGATCGTGATCGCCACCATAAAGGCCAGGGTGCCGCGAATGGCGGCGGCAGTGGCGGCAAAGGCGCCATCGCCGTCCTGCGTCAATTTGAACACCGCAAAAAAGACCAGAAGCGGCCCGAAATCGATCAGAAAGGGGAGGAAGCCGCCTTTCTTGGGAGCAGCGGCAGCGGTTTCTTCGGTCATCTCAAATTTCCAGCAATGGCATTGGCAAGCTCGGCGGGCTTGAACGGGCGCAGATCGTCCATCTTTTCGCCGATGCCGATGGCGTGGATGGGCAGGCCGTGGCGCTCGGCAGCGGCGACCAGTACCCCGCCGCGCGCGGTGCCGTCGAGTTTGGTCATGACCAGCCCGGTGACGCCGGCGACCTCGCGGAACACGTCGATCTGTGACAGCGCATTTTGCCCCGTCGTTGCGTCGAGCACCAGCACCACATCGTGCGGCGCAGCAGGGTTGATGCGCCCCAGCACGCGGCGGATCTTGGCGAGCTCATCCATCAGTTCGCGCTTGTTTTGCAGACGGCCCGCGGTGTCGACGATCAACACGTCGATGCCCTCGGCGGTCGCGCGCTTGACCGCGTCGAAGACAATGCCCGCCGCATCGCCGCCCTCGGGACCCGCAACGATGGGCACCCCCAGCCGCTCGGCCCAGACCTTGAGCTGGCCGATGGCGGCGGCGCGGAAGGTGTCGCCCGCGACCAGCATGACGCCATAATCCTGTTCCTGGAACAGATGCGCGAGCTTGGCGATGGTGGTGGTTTTGCCCGACCCGTTGACGCCGATGACGAGGATGACCTGCGGACGCGGGAAGGCATCAATCTCCAGCGGCTCTGCGACGGGAGCCAGCACGGCGGTGATTTCCTCCGCCAGTATCGCGCGCAGCGCGGCGTCATCGAACGGCTTGTCGAAACGTCCGGCGGCGAGCCGCTCGCGGATGCGCGCGGCCATGGCCGGGCCGAGGTCAGCGGTGATCAGCGCCTCTTCGATGCGATCGAGATCGTCGTCATCCAGCGACGCCTTGCCGGTCAGCCCGGCGAGATTCTCGCCAAGTCGTTCCGACGTGCGCTTGAGGCCGCCGAACAGCCGCTCGGTCCAGCTGCTGCTCATGCCGCGGCCATTTCGAGCGCGCGGGCATTGCCCGATTTGTCGGTCATCGTCACCGGCAAGATTTCCCCTGGGCGTGCCGCAGCATCAAGCGTTAGCCGCACAAAATTCTCGGCATGGCCGCTGTGTCCGTCATTCTCGACCAGCATCATCTGGCGCGTTCCGATCATTTCCAATTTCAATGTCTCAAGCTGTTCGGTGCATGCTGCCCGCAGCCTTGCCGCGCGCTCCCGCGCGACCGCCGGATCGACCTGCGGCATGCGTGCGGCGGGCGTGCCCTGACGCGGGCTGAAGGGAAAGATATGGCCAAAGGCAATCGCGCAATCACCAACCAGCGCCAGCGTGTTGGCAGCCATGGCGTTGTCCTCTGTGGGAAAGCCGGCGATGAGGTCGGCACCGATGGCAATTTCGCTGCGCGCGGCCTTCAACCGCTCGACCAGCCGCACTGCATCGGCGCGGGCGTGGCGACGTTTCATGCGTTTGAGGATCATATCGTCACCCGCTTGGAGCGACAGATGCACATGCGGCATCATCCGCGTCTCACCGGTCAGCAATTCGAACAGCAGCGGATCGATCTCGATGGAATCGAGTGAAGACAGCCGCAGCCGGGGCAGCGCGGGAACGGCCACCAAGATGCGCGCAACCAGCGCGCCCAGGGTCGGCGTGCCGGGCAGGTCGTGGCCATAGCTGGTCAGGTCCACGCCGGTCAGCACCACCTCGCGCTGGCCACGCGCCACGACCTGCTCGATTGCGGCAATGACGTCAGCAACTGGCGCCGACCGGCTGTTCCCCCGGCCAAAGGGAATGATGCAAAAGGTGCAGCGGTGGTCGCAGCCGGTCTGGATCGCAACGAAGGCGCGCGCATGGCCCGCCCCGCTGACCACCGGGGCAAAGGCGTCGCGCCGGTCCATCAGCGGCGTGCTGACCAGCGCGCCCGGGCGCGCCCAGGCGGCGGGGTGCGCTTTGTCGCTGTTGGCGACGACGCCTGCGACTTCGGGCATGGCGGCAAAGGCGGCGCGCGATGTTTCAGCGGCGCAGCCCGTGACATAGACGGGGCGTTCCGGGTGCGCGCGGGCGGCGCGGCGCACGGCCTGGCGCGCCTCGCGTTCGGCGGCGTGGGTGACGGCGCAGCTGTTGATGATGGTCGCGGCGCCGATGCCCGTCGCGGCGTGCCGCACGCCTTCGCCCTCGGCGATATTTAGGCGGCAGCCGAAGTTGATGACGTCAGGGCCGCTCATCCGAAGCGGTTCCAGTCGGTTTCGCCCTCGAATACCGGCGTTGCCGGCCCCGCCATGCGGATCGGCCCGCCCGCCGACCAGCCGATGGTGAGCCGCCCGCCGGGCAGGTCAACCGCAACCGGGCTGGTCACCCGCCCGCTGCGGATGGCGGCAACGGCGGTGGCGCAGGCGCCCGTCCCGCAGGCCTGGGTCAAACCAACGCCGCGTTCCCAGACGCGCAGTTTCAGCGCCGCAGGGCCGGTCACGCTCGCAACATTGACGTTGACCCGTTCGGGAAAGAGCGGGTCGGTTTCGATCTGGGGCCCAAGCTCGCCGAGCGCAACGGTGTCGGCGTCGTCAACAAAGAAGACGACGTGCGGATTGCCGACATTGACCGCCACCGGGCGTTCCAGCGTGCCCCAGCCGACCGGCATGTCGGCGGTATCCATTGGCATGGCGAGCGGGATATGTTCCCAGTCGAACAAGGGTTCGGCCAGTTCAACCTCAGCCAGGCCGTCGTTGGCGCTGACATGGAGCAACCCGCCCAGCGTTTCGATGGTCGCCGGGCCATCGAGCAGCGTAGCAACGCAGCGCGTGGCGTTGCCGCACGCCTCGACCTCGCCGCCGTCGGCGTTGAAGATGCGCATCTTCACGTCGGCGGCTTCAGAAGGTTCGAGCAGGATAACCTGGTCACAGCCGATGCCATGGCGGCGGTCGGCAATGGCATGCGCGCGCGCCGGGGTCATGGACACCGCTTGCTGGCGCGCATCGACAATGACGAAGTCATTGCCCAGCCCGTGCATTTTGAGGAAATGGTCCGCCATTGACGGCGGCATTTAGGGGGTGGGCGGGTGCAAGTCCAGCGCGCGTCAGGCCGAGCGGCGCGCTCGTTCGGGCTTGGCCGCGTCGTCGTCGTCGCTGACCGGCGCGGCGCGCGCGGGCAGCAAGCCGCGCGCCGCGAGCATCCGGCGCGTGTCCGATGCCGACGCAGGTTTGCCATAATGCCACCCTTGCGCCTTGGAACAGCCGAGTTTGGCGAGCTCGCGAGCGATGGCTTCATCCTCCACGCCCTCGGCAGTGATCGGCATGCCCAGGCTTTCGCCCAACCGCACGATGGCTTGCACAATGGCGGCGGCGTCTTCGCTTTCCTTCATCGCGGTCACAAAGCTGCGATCGACCTTGATGCGGTCGAAAGGAAGTGCGCGCAGATGCGACAGCGAGGAGTATCCGGTGCCGAAATCGTCCAGGCTGAGCGACACGCCCTGATTTTTCAGGCTGGTAACGATGGATCGCACCAATGCCATATTTTCGAACAACGAGGTTTCGGTGATTTCGACCTCAAGCCGGTTCGACGGAAAGCCGGTTTCGACCAGCAGCTTCATCAACTTTTGCGAAAACCAGGGGTCTTTGAGCTGTTGCGGCGAGATATTGATGGCCAGCGTCAGCGAGGGATCCCAATGCTTGGCAATTTCCAGCGCCCGGCGGGTGACGTCGGTCGACAGTTCGGCAATCAGCCCCGAGGCCTCGGCGATGGGAATGAAGCGGTCGGGCATGACCAGGCCAAGCTGCGGCGAATGCCAGCGCATCAGCATCTCAAAGCCTTTGAGCGCGCCCGTCGCAATGTCGACCTGCGGTTCGAAATAGGGAACAAATTCGCCGCGCGGCAGGCCGTCGCGGATGCCATTTTCGATTTGGTTGCGGTCCTGAACGGCAAGTTCCATGCCGGGTTCGAACCAGCTGAAGCGATTCCGGCCCAGTCCCTTGCTGTGGTACATCGCAATGTCGGCGCGGCGGATCAGCGTTTCGATGCTGCTGTCATGGTCATCGGCGCGGGAGATGCCGATCGATGCGCCGACGCGCACGGCGCGTCCCTGCGAGGTGATCGGCGCTTCCATCGCGGCGATCAGCTGGCCGGCCAGCCGCTCGACCATGTCATTGTCGGTTTCGTGGCACATCAGCGCGACAAATTCGTCGCCGCCCAGCCGCGCAATTTTGACCGAAGCGGGAAGCGTGCCAGCCAACCGCCGCGCCGATTCCTGCAGCACCAGATCGCCGACGGCATGGCCGTAAACATCGTTCACATTCTTGAACCGGTCGAGATCGACCAGAAACAGAGTGACTTCGCGCCCCGCGGGCAGCGCTTTGGCCGCGACTTCGGCGCCAGCTTCCATGAAGGCGCGGCGGTTAAGGTAACCCGTCAGCGGATCGACGTCGGCCAGATGGCGGGCGCGCTCCTCGGCGGCGCTGCGTTCCTGCACCTCGACCAGCAGGTCGCGGTAACGCCGCCAGCCGAACAGCATCAGCGCAATGTTGAGGATGAGCGCGGCGGCTAGCACCCGGTCGGGGCCGCCGCCGATCCCGGCGACCGATTCCACCACCTGGGTGAGCACCGAGCTGCCCGTGCCGACAAACAAAATGGCCGCGGCGACGATGATGCCGCCGGTAATCACGTCGCGGCGCGCTTTTATCGCAACGGGCGCTTCCTGTTCGCTGTAAAGTTGGTCGGCATAGCCCGTCATGGCGATAAATGAGCCCCCGCTGGTCCTGCGACCGGAGATGCCCGTCAGATATGAGGATTTGGTAAATTTCGCCTTTGTTCTGCCATCCCGACCCCAGCTTGCTTTTGCGGGCCGGTTGCTTTAGGGGCGCCGCGTGTCGGCAGATTCGTGTCTGCCGATAAACAGGATCATCCGCGACGGTAAGTCTGTCCACGGATAGCCGCTGGTTGGCGAGGTTTCGCTCACCGGCGCGCTTTGCGTTGGGGCGCCGGAACGGACGAATCAAACGGGATTTGGACCTATGTTCGACAGTCTGAGCCAGCGGCTTGGCGATGTGTTCGGAAAGCTGCGCGGTCGCGGTGCGCTGACCGAAGCCGACGTGCGCGCCGCGATGCGCGAGGTGCGCATCGCGCTGCTCGAGGCCGATGTCGCGCTGCCGGTGGTACGCAGCTTTGTCGATCAGGTCACCGAAGTGGCCGTTGGCCAGAATGTGCTGCGCTCGGTCACGCCGGGACAGCAGGTCGTCAAGATCGTCAATGACGCGCTGACTGACATGCTGGGGGCAGAGGCGGCCGAGCTGGATTTGAACGTTGCCCCGCCCGCTATCATCATGATGGTGGGTCTGCAGGGGTCGGGCAAAACCACAACGACTGCCAAAATCGCCAAACGGCTGAAGGAAAAAGAGCGCAAAAAGGTGCTGATGGCGTCGCTCGACGTCAACCGCCCGGCGGCGCAGGAACAGCTGGCGACGCTGGGTGGCCAGGTTGACGTCGCGACGCTGCCGATCATTGCGGGCCAGCAGCCAGTGGAAATCGCCCGCCGCGCGTTGCAGGCGGCAAAGCTGCAGGGCTTTGACGTACTGATGCTCGACACGGCGGGCCGCCTGCACGTCGACCAGCAGCTGATGGACGAAATGCGCGCCGTGTCCGACGTGGCCGCGCCGACCGAGACGCTGCTCGTCGTCGACAGCCTGACGGGTCAGGACGCGGTGCAGGTGGCGCAGCGTTTCACCGACCAGGTGCCGCTGACCGGCGTCGTGCTGACGCGCATGGACGGCGATGCGCGCGGCGGCGCGGCGCTGTCGATGCGCGCGGTAACGGGCAAACCCATCAAGTTCGCCGGCACGGGCGAGAAGTTGGATGCCATCGAGCCCTTTCATCCCGGCCGCATTGCCGGGCGCATCCTGGGCATGGGCGACGTCGTCAGTCTGGTTGAACGCGCCGCCGAGACCATTCAGGCCGACGAGGCCGAGGCGATGGCGGCCAAGCTGGCGAAGGGGCAGTTCGACCTAAACGACCTGCGCGCGCAGCTGGGCCAGATGCGCCGCATGGGCGGGCTAGGCGCGCTCGCCGGGATGATCCCGGGCCTTAAAAAGGCGCAGGCGCAGATGGCCGCCAGCAATATGGACGACAAGGTGCTGCTGCACCTCGATGCCATCATCTTGTCGATGACGCCCAAAGAACGTGCGCGGCCCGAAATCGTCAACGCCAAGCGCAAGATCCGCATCGCCAACGGGGCAGGGCGGACGGTGCAAGAGGTTAACAAGCTTCTGAAAATGCATCAGGAAATGTCAACGGCGATGAAGAAGATCCGCAAAATGGGTGGATTGAAGGGCCTGGGTGCGATGTTCGGGCGCGGCGGCGGTTTGCCCGGAATGGGCGGCGGTATGCCCGGCGGCATGGGCGGGATGCCCGGGCTTGGCGGTGGCGGCGGGATGCCGCCGGACCTTGCAAATTTGCTCAAGAAAAAATGATTTCAACCAACAAACTGAATTAACACGGAAAAGGACTTACTAATGGCTACCTCAATTCGTCTTTCGCGTGGCGGTTCCAAGAAGCGCCCCTATTACAAGATCGTGGTTGCGGATTCGCGCAGCCCGCGCGACGGCAAGTTCATCGAGCGCATTGGCAGCTATAACCCGCTGCTCGCCAAGGATAATCCCGAGCGCATCAAGCTCGACACCGACCGCGCCAAGCATTGGCTGAGCGTCGGCGCGCAGCCGACCGACCGCGTCGCGCGCTTTCTCGACGTTGCCGGGGTGAAGGAACGCGCCGCGCGCAACAACCCGAACAAGGGCGTTCCGGGCCAGAAGGCCAAGGACCGCGCCGAAGACAAGGCCGCCAAGCTGGCCGAAGCTGCTGAGGCTGCCGCTGCCGCTGCCGCCGCGCCGGTGGTGGAAGAGGTCGTCGAAGAAGTGGCAGCTGAAGCTGCGCCGGAAGCGACCGAAGCCGTGACCGAAACCGCCGAAGTCGAAGCGGCCGCCGAAGAAGCTGCCCCCGAAGCGGCCGCCGAAGCAGCGCCGGTTGCCGAAGCAGCGCCTGCTGCCGAAGCAGCGGAAGAAGCAGCGCCTGCTGCCGAAGCTGCCGAAGAAGCCGCTCCGGAAGCGGCCGCCGAAGAGGCACCGGCTGAAGCAGCTGGCGAAGAAAAGGCCGAAGGCTGAGCCTTGGTTGATCCCAACCGCCCCGTTACGCTGGCCGCCATTGCTGGTGCGCACGGCGTGCGGGGCGAGGTGCGGCTGAAATTGTTCGGCGATGATGCGGACAGTCTGCGCCGCTATTCCGCATTTGCTGCAGGCGACCGCCGACTGACGCTGAAATCCATCCGCCCCGCCAATCAGGGCGCCGTCGCGGCCTTTGCCGAAATCGCATCGCGCGATGCCGCCGAGGCGCTGCGCGGCACTTTGCTGACCGTTCCCCGCAGCGCATTGCCGCCGCTGGGCGAAGGCGAATATTATCATCACGACCTGATCGGGCTTGCCGCTGTTTCGACCAGCGGTGACGCGCTGGGCCATGTCGTCGCGGTCGAAAACTTCGGCGCGGGCGACATCCTCGAGATCGAGCGCCCCGCGCTGCCGGGGAAAAAGCCCCAGCGCTTCATGGTCCCGATGACGGCGCAGGCGGTGCCTGAATGGGGTGACAGCGTCACCATCAATGCCGACTTCATTGCCTAGCCGCTGATGCAATGTTAGCCCGCCCGCCAATCGGTCGGGAGAATGGACATGCGGGCAGGATGGTTTGTCGCGGCGCTGCTTTTGGCATCGCCCCAAGCGGTACACGCGCAAAGCGATGTCACCGCCGCGACCATCGAGCCGCTGCGCGGTGAGATTGATGCGCTGTTCGCCGAGTTTCAGTCCGCCGCGCATGTTCCCGGCCTTGCCTATGCGATTGTCACCACCGACGGGTTGACGCTGGTCGGCACGCGCGGGGTGCAGGATCTGGACGCCAAGCGCCCGGTCACCCCCGACACGCGCTTCCGTATTGCCTCGATGACGAAGGCGTTCACCGCGCTCGCCATCCTGAAGCTGCGCGACGACGGCAAGCTGCGGCTCGATGATCTTGCCGAGGCCCATGTGCCCGAGCTCAAGCGCTGGACCTATCCCACCAAAGACAGCCCGCGCATCCGCGTGCGCGATCTGCTCCACCATGTCGGCGGGCTGGTGACCGATGATCCATGGGGCGACCGGCAGCAAGTGCTGACGCAGGATGAATTTACCGCGCTGCTGCGCCAGGGCCCGCCGTTCAGCCGCGTGCCGCAAAGCCGCCATGAATATAGCAATTATGGCTATGCGTTGCTGGGGCGTATCGTCGCGCGCGCATCGGGCATGCCCTATCGCCGTTATGTCGAGCGCAACCTGCTCGCGCCGCTTGGCATGACCGCTAGCGGGTTCGAGGTGACCGACGCCCCCATTGAAGCCCGCGCCATCGGCTATCGCTGGGAAAATGACGCCTGGGCCGAAGAACCCACCATGCGCGACGGCGCGTTCAATGCGATGGGCGGCTTGCAGGTTACGGCCAATGACTATGCCAAATGGGTGCAGTTTCTGCTGTCGGCCTGGCCCGCACGCGATGATGCCGAAATTGGTCCGGTCCGCCGCGCGACGGTGCGCGAAATGGCGCAGGGGCTGAATTTCGTCAGCGTGGTCAACCGCACCGGCACAAGCGGTGCAAGCGCGTGCAAGCTGGCGCTCGCCTATGGCATGGGCTGGCGCGTAATGCAGGACTGCGACCTTGGCCTGACTCTGTCGCACGGTGGCGGCTATCCGGGCTATGGCAGCCACATCATGCTGATGCCCGACTATGGCGTCGCGGTGTTCGCGCTCACCAATCGCACCTATGCCGGGCCCAGCGCCCCCGCGTGGGACACGGCGGTAAAGCTGCATCAGGCGGGGCTGCTGTTGCGCCGTGCCGAACCCGTCGCGCCGATCCTGACCGAATTCGTCGCCGCCGCGCGTGCCGCCTATGACGCGGGCGACCTCGGCCCGCTCGAAGGGCGGCTCGCGAACAATTTCCTGCTCGACCGCAGCGCCGCCAATTGGGCGAAGGAACTGGCGGCGGTGAAGGCGCAGGCGGGGGTGTGCACCACCACCGACCCCCTCTCGCCGCGCGGCGCGATGGGCACGGTGTTCCGCTGGAATTGCGAGAAAGGGTTTGTCGATGGGCAGCTGCTGCTCGCGCCAACGACGCCGCTGACGGTGCAAGCGCTGGGGCTGCGGTTTGTGGCGCAGCCGTGATTGACTTTTGGCGGCTCGATGTATATACGGCGTGTATATACGGAGCGTGTCATGGCCAAGGAATATAGAGCCAAGGTTTTCAAGTCGGGCAATTCGGTTGCGCTGCGGCTGCCCAAGGAGCTTGGCCTGAAAGAGGGTCAGACGATGGTGCTGCGCGAGGAGCATCGCCAGTTCATCTTCGAACCCGAACGCATGCCGCGCAAGACCATCGATGTCAGCGGCTTTGCCGGAAAGCTTCCGGGCTTCAAACCCGCGCCGCGCGAAGATTTTGAGGAACGCCCGAGCGCGCGGGCGCGGCGACTGGCCCAAGGCGATTCGTGAACCTTTTCCTGATTGATTCCGACCTTGCCATCTATTCGATGGGCGGCGAAGTTGACTCGCGGCTCAATCAGCGGCTTGGCACCTGCGCGCCGGGCCAGGTGCTGATCTCTGCGGTCAGCTTCGCCGAAGTCGCACTAGGCACGTGGAATGGCAAGCCGCCGAAGCAGGAGGTACTCGACGCCTTCGTTCAGGCCGTGCCGATTGTCGAATTCGACGAAGCCGCCGCGCGCGAATATGCCAAATTGCCCTTCAAGCGCGCGCGTTTTGACCGATTGCTCGCCGCGCACGCGCTGAGCATCGGCGCGACGGTGGTGACGAAC
Source organism: Sphingopyxis sp. sgz302558 (assembly GCF_057220455.1). Classification (NCBI taxonomy): domain Bacteria; kingdom Pseudomonadati; phylum Pseudomonadota; class Alphaproteobacteria; order Sphingomonadales; family Sphingopyxidaceae; genus Sphingopyxis; species Sphingopyxis sp. sgz302558. The sequence continues at coordinate 764,647 of NZ_JBXPUZ010000001.1, forward strand.
AATGAAGAAGATTTCGCCGATGTGCCGGGGCTGAAGGTTGAGAATTGGGCGGCATGACCTTCGCTGCCCACATCCTCACGCTTTACCCCGACATGTTCCCCGGGCCGCTGGGGCACAGTATGGCGGGGCGCGCGCTGGCCGAGGGGATTTGGTCGTGCGCGGCGACCAACATTCGCGATTTTGCGACCGACAAGCATCGCACGGTCGATGATACACCGGCGGGTGGCGGCGCGGGGATGGTGCTGCGCGCTGATGTGCTGGCGCGGGCGGTGGATGCGGTGGCGGACTTTCCGTTCCCCGGCGAAAGCCGGGGTCCAAGCCCCTCACACCCACCCGCTGGCTGGGAAAGCCCTGGACCCCGGCTTTCGCCGGGGAACAGCAGTGCACGGCCCATCCTCGCCATGACCCCGCGCGGCACCCCTATCACCCAAGCGCGCATCCGCGAGCTGGCCCAAGGCCCCGGCGTCATCATCCTGTGCGGGCGGTTCGAGGGGTTTGACGAGCGATTGTTCGAAGCGCGGCCCCAGATCGAACAGGTCAGCATGGGCGACATCATCCTGTCGGGGGGCGAGGTCGCGGCGCTGATGCTGCTCGATGCTTGCATTCGGCTGCTTCCCGGCGTAATGGGCGCGGCTTCCAGCGGGGACGACGAATCGTTTGAAGGCGGTTTGCTCGAATATCCCCACTATACCCGGCCCACGACATGGGAAGGGCGCACGATCCCCGAAGTGCTGCGATCGGGGGATCATGCGAAGATCGCGGCCTGGCGGCAACGCCAATCCGAAGATCATACACGGTTACGCAGGCCGGACCTTTGGGAGCGCCATATCGGCGCTCGGGCCCGACCTGCCTCTGGCGCGCGGCATGAAGATAAGGACTAGGTCATGAACCTCATCCAGACGATTGAAGCCGAAGAAATTGCCAAAGCGGCAAAGGCTGTTCCCGAATTCCGCCCCGGCGACACGCTGAAGGTTGGCGTGAAAGTGGTCGAAGGCGAGCGCACCCGCGTCCAGAATTTCGAAGGCGTGTGCATCGCGCGTTCGAACAAGGGCATGGGATCGAACTTCACCGTGCGCAAAATGTCGTTCGGCGAAGGCGTCGAGCGCGTCTTCCCGCTCTATTCGCCCAACATCGACAGCATCACCGTTGTCCGCAAGGGCGCGGTGCGCCGTGCGAAACTTTACTATCTGCGTGGCCGCACCGGTAAGTCGGCGCGTATCGCCGAGCGCCGCGACAACCGCAGCGACGCCGAATAAGCGCTGCGCCAAGCGAAATGCAAAAGGGCCGGGAGCAATCCCGGCCCTTTTTCGTTGGGGTCAAAAACAAAACTTTCGTGGTCCCGGATTTAGTCCGGGACGACGAGAGGGGTGGCTAAGCCGCCAGCTTTTGTTCGGCGGCCACCGGCTTCCTGAAAATCCCCCATTGCGACAGGCCCGCGACGCGGCGGATTTCGACCGCTTCGAACAGCGGAATGGTGCGGAAATCGATGAGGTGGTCGTGCGGGCTGGTGCGTTTCTGGTTGAGGCCCACCGCTTCCAAAATCTGCATCGCCCAGTCCATTTCGGGCACTGGCGAGGTCAGCAGCAGCGTGCCGCCGGGTTTCAAAAGGTCATAGGCCTCCTGAAACAGATCGACATGCTCGACCACCTCGAACGCGACGATGGCGTCGAAACTCTCGGCCTTCAGCCCCAGCTTGGCCCATTCGCGAATGTCGCCGACGATATCGGCGGGCGGGAACAGGTCGTTGCCGACATAATTGGTATAACCGGCGCTGCGCAGATGATCGCCGACCCATTTGGCGCCGCAGCCGATCTCCAGTATCGCCGCATCCTTGGGCAGCGGCGAGAGGAAATAATCGATCTTCTTCTTCTGCGCGATGTCGCTCAGCATGGGCATGGTGCGGTCCTTTTGCAGCTAGCTTTGCTGCATCTCTTACCCAACAGGGTTAACAAAGCGTAAGCGCCGCCGCGCCGGCGCAACACTGGTTCCGCAAAAAACATTTGCATAGCGGGACCAAAAGCCCAAAAGGCGCGCCGCTTTTGCTGGAGTTTTCAAACATGGGTTATCGCATCGCCGTCGCCGGGGCCACGGGCAATGTCGGGCGCGAAGTGCTCGCCATCTTGGCCGAACGCGAATTTCCGATTGCCGAACTTGCCGCGCTCGCCTCGTCGCGCAGCCAGGGCGAGGATGTCGAGATCGGCGATACCGGCAAGACCGTGAAGTGCCAGAATATCGAGCATTTCGATTTCACCGGCTGGGATATGGCAATTTTTGCCATCGGCTCGGACGCGACCGCCATTCACGCGCCGCGCGCGGCCGCGGCGGGCTGCGTTGTGATCGACAATAGCTCGCTTTACCGCATGGATCCCGACGTGCCGCTGATCGTGCCCGAAGTGAACCCTGATGCGATCGACGGGTACAAGCGCAAGAATATCATCGCCAACCCCAATTGCTCGACCGCGCAGATGGTCGTCGCCTTGAAGCCGCTGCACGATGTGGCGAAGGTCAAGCGCGTCGTTGTATCGACCTATCAGTCGGTTTCGGGCGCGGGCAAGGCCGGGATGGACGAGCTGTGGAACCAGACGCGCCAGATTTTCGTCGGCGACGAAAAGGATGTGCAGAAGTTCACCAAGCAGATTGCCTTCAACGTCATTCCGCACATCGACAAATTCCTGGACGACGGTTCGACCAAGGAAGAATGGAAGATGGTGGTCGAGACCAAGAAGATCCTCGACCCCAAGGTAAAGGTCATCGCCACTTGCGTCCGCGTACCCGTGTTCGTCGGGCACAGCGAGGCCGTGCATGTCGAGTTCGAGGAAGAGCTCAGCGCCGAAGATGCCCAGCGCATCCTGCGCGAGGCGCCCGGCGTGATGCTGATCGATAAGCGCGAGGACGGCGGCTATATTACGCCGGTCGAATGCGTCGGTGATTATGCCACTTTCGTCAGCCGCGTGCGCGATGACGCGACGGTCGATAATGGTCTGGCCTTCTGGTGCGTGTCGGACAATTTGCGCAAGGGTGCCGCGCTGAACGCGGTCCAGATTGCTGAGCTCTTGGGGCGGCGACATCTGAAGAAAGGGTGAGGCAGCGATGGCGGAACGCAACATCTTGCAGGTCACGCCGTTCATGCACGTCGCAGACCTCGGTGGCGCGGTTTCCTTTTTTGAAAATACTCTCGGGTTCACCACCGCCTTTCGCCTGTCCGGCTACGCTTATGTCGAGCGCGAAGGTGCGGGACTTCGCATACTGGAGCATGAAGAGGCTGGCGCGGTTGGTGTGCCTCATCGTGGCTTCGCCTATTACTTTGACGTTCGGGATGTCGATGGGCTGTTTGCCGAATTGCAACCGGGGTTAGCATTGTTGCCGAACGGCGATGTTCATGGTCCGGTCGATCAGGCCTATGGTCAGCGTGAGCTGATGATTCGCTCTCCGGATGGCAATTTGGTGGTTTTCGGGCAGGCAATCGGGGAATGAACGGCGAGAGATGACGCTTCCCTTTGCCTTCACTCAAGCAATCGTGCGCACGCCCGCGCCATCGGCGGTGCACGGCTTGCGCGCCGGTGATGGGCCTGACCCCGATTTCCCGGCGCTGCTGGCGGAACATTCCGCCTATGTTGCGGCGCTCCGGCAGTGCGGGCTGGCCGTCACCGAACTGCCGCCGCTCGATGACCATCCTGACGCGCTGTTTGTCGAGGATGTCGCGCTGACCTTTCCGCAAGGCGCGATCCTGCTGCGCCCCGGTGCGCCCGCGCGCGCAGGCGAGGTCGCGTACATCGCCGCCGCCCTGCGCGGCCATCACGCCATTGTGCTCGCTATGAACGGCCCCGGACATGTCGATGGCGGCGACGTGCTGCGGCTCGCTGACCGCGTGCTGATCGGCCTGTCGGGCCGCACCGACCGGGCGGGCGCGGAGGAACTGATCGGCCTGCTCGCGCAGCTTGGTTTGCGCGGCGCAATCGCCGAAACGCCGCCCGGGGTGCTGCATTTCAAAACAGGGTGCAGCCTGATCGACGAGCGCACGATTTTTGCGCTGCCGCAGATGGTGGATTTGCCGGCCTTTGCCGGCCTGACGGTGGTGCCGGTGCCCGACGGCGAAACCAAGGCCGCGAACAAGCTGCGCGTCAATGATGTCGCGTTGATCGGGGCGAACTTTCCCGAAAGCCGCGCCATCATCGAAGGTCTGGGCATCAAGACAATCGCCTTGCCGGTCGAGCAAATTGGCCGCATCGATGCCGGACTGTCGTGCATGTCGCTGCGCTGGTAGGAGTAAGCCATGACTTTTGCCGCTGACCTTTATTGGTCCTTCCGCTCGCCCTACAGCTATCTCGCCATCGGCCGCTACCGCGCGCTCGGCGAAAGCCATGCTGTCGATATCATCGTCCGGCCCGTCTATCCGCTCGCCATTCGCCAGCCCGATTTCTTCGAGAAAAACCACCCCAACTGGCTTGGCTATACATTTCGCGACATGATGCGCGTGGCACAGTTCCACGGCATCCCCTTTGGCCCGCCGCGCCCCGATCCGATCGTGCAGAATGTGATGACGCGCGAAATTTCGGCGGAACAACCGCATATCTTTCGCCTGACGAGGCTGGGGCAGGCAGCAGCCCGGCGGGGCAAGAGCCTGGCCTTTTGTCACGAGGTCGGGATGCTGATCTGGGGCGGGCAAGAGGGCTGGAACGAGGGCAATCATCTCGCGGGTGCGGCGGCACGGGCTGGCCTCGATTTCGCTGAGCTGGAAGCCGAGGTGGCGGCGGATGCCGATGCACTCGACGCCGAAATTCATGCCAACCAGACTGCGCTCGAGGCGGCAGGCCATTGGGGTGTGCCCACCTTAGTGTTCGACGGCGAACCCTTCTTCGGGCAGGACCGGATTGAGATGGCCAAGTGGCGGATGGAGCAAAAGGGGCTGACGGCGCGCTCTTGAGAAGATGATAGCAAAATGCTATCATTGGCCCATGGGTCAACTTCTCATCCGCAACCTCAACGATGCTGTCATTGAACGCTATAAGGCTTTGGCCGAACTAAATCAGCGTTCATTAGAGGCCGAGGTTCGCGCGGCTCTGGAAGGTGGCCTAGCTGACCGCAAGGTTGATCTTGCCGAACTGTCGCGCAAAATTCGCAAGCGCACGGCAAACAAGCCCGGTTCGATTGAATCGTGGAAGCTGATCAACGAAGGCCGCGACGAGCGGTGAAGCTGGTTGATGCCAGCGTGGCAATGAAATGGCTGGTGGACGAGGACGGCAGCGAAGCTGCGGCTGAGCTCGCCAACACTGTCCCACTTGTTGCGCCCGAACTGCTGCGTGCCGAGGTTGGCAATGCACTGGTCACGAAGTTGCGACGTGGCGATATCAATGGCGAAGAAGTAGTGTCTGCATTTAATGCAGTCGGATATTTTGTGGCACGGTGGATCGCAATGCCGACACTGGCCGATCGCGCGTTAGCAATCGCATGCAATTTGCGGCACCCGATTTATGATTGCTACTATCTCGCAGCCGCCGAGTCCGAGGCATTGGAATTGGTCACGGCTGACCAACGCCTGATTGCTGCCGTGCGCGACACAGAGCATGCGCGTTGGGTTGTGCCGCTTTGATCCCTGAGACCGCCCCCACCGTGCACCGCTTCGCCGCGCGTGACGGCATCCAGCTTGTCTGGCGGGAATTGGGAGAAGGGCCGCCGGTCGTTCTGCTGCACGGCCTGTTTTCCAATGCGACCGTCAACTGGTTCAAATTCGGTCACGCCGCGCGTATCGCCGCCGCTGGTTACCGCGTCATCGCGCCCGACCTGCGTGCGCACGGCGACAGCGGCGCGCCGCATGGCGCGGTTCATTATCCGCCCGATGTGCTGGTCGATGATCTCCATGATCTGATCGACCATCTGGCGCTCGATAGCTTTGACTTGGGCGGCTTTTCGTTGGGCGCGCGGACGAGCGCGCGCGCGGTGGTGGCCGGACTACGCCCGCAGCGGTTGATCTTGGGCGGTATGGGGCTGGCGGGGCTGGCCGGCTGGCAGCGGCGCGGTGGTTTCTTTCACCGTGCGATTGCCGAGTTTGAAACCGCCAAGCGCGGCGATGACACCTGGCTCGCCATCCAGTTCATGAAAACGATGGGGGTCGATCGCATTGCGGCAGGGCACTTGCTGCACAGCTTTACCGATACCGATCCCGCGCTGCTGGCGCGCTTGACCATGCCGACGCTGGTGGTGTGCGGCGCCGATGACCGCGATAATGGCAGCGCGCCCGAGCTGACCGCCGCGCTGCCCGACGCGCGCTATGCCGAAGTGCCGGGCACGCATATGTCGAGCGTGACCGAGGCGGCGCTGGGCGAAGCGATAGCAGCCTTTCTGACGGCTTGACCCCCGCTGGTCTTTGGTCGAAGCCTCTGCGCCATTGGTCGCAGCCGGACTCGACCTGCGCCCTGCGCGCGGCATGACGGCGGCAATGAAATCCGGGGAGAAGAATGTATGAAAAGCTTTGTTTCCGCGCTGGCGCTAAGCGTCGCGCTCGTCGCCGTGCCCGCCACCGCGCAGGACGCCGCGCCTTCTGCGGCCGACGCCAAGACATTTGTCGCTGATGCCGAGGCCAAGCTGCTCGCGCAGTCGAACCGCGCGTCCAAAGTCTATTGGATCAACAACACCTATATCACCGACGATACCGACGCGCTCGCCGCGCAGCAGGGCGAGGAAGATACCAAGCTGGCGGTCGGTCTGGCGCTCGCGGCGGCGAAATTTGATCAGGCGGCGGGGCTGGACGCCGAAACCAAGCGCAAGCTCTTGATGCTGCGCACCGGCATCGTCCTGCCCGCGCCGACGCGCGACGGGGCGGCGGCCGAACTCGCCACCATCGCGACCAAGCTCGGTTCCATCTATGGCAAGGGCAAGGGAACGCTGCGCGGCCAGCCCATCAGCGGTTCGGATATCGAGGCCGAAATGGGCACCAATCGCAACCCCGCCGAGCTCGCCGAAATGTGGGCCAGCTGGCACGACAATGTCGGCAAGCCGATGAAGGCCGACTATGCCCGGCTTGTCGAGATTGCCAACGAAGGCGCGCGCGAACTGGGTTTTGCCGATACCGGCGCGCTATGGCGTTCCAACTACGACATGCCGGTCGAACAATTCGGCCGCACGATGGACCAGCTGTGGCTGGACGTGAAACCGCTCTATGACGAGCTCCACACCTTTGTTCGCCGCAAGCTGAACGAGAAATATGGCGACGCGGTGCAGCCCCGAACGGGCGCGATCCGCGCCGACCTGCTCGGCAATATGTGGGCGCAGGAATGGGGCGGGATTTACGACATCGTCGCGCCCCCGGGCGCGGGTGACATCGGCTATGACATTGGCGAGTTGCTGACCGCCAAAGGCAAGACGCCGCTGGACATGGTCAAATATGGCGAAGGCTTTTTCACCTCGCTGGGCCTCGCGCCGCTGCCCGACACCTTCTGGACGCGCTCACAATTTCTGAAGCCCGCCGACCGCGAGGTGATCTGCCATGCCAGCGCGTGGAACCTCGACAACAAGGATGATCTGCGCATCAAAATGTGCATCAAGGTGAACACCGATGATTTCATCACCATCCATCACGAGCTGGGGCATAATTATTACCAGCGCGCCTATAATGACAAAAGCTTCCTCTATCTGAACGGTGCCAATGATGGCTTCCACGAGGCCATCGGCGACATGCTCGCGCTGTCGATCACGCCCGACTATCTGGTGCAGATCGGCCTGCTCGACGCCAGCAAGGTGCCGGGCGCCGACAAGGACACCGGGCTGCTCTTGCGCCAGGCGATGGACAAGGTGGCGTTCCTGCCGTTCGGCCTGCTCGTCGACAAATGGCGCTGGGGCGTGTTTTCCGGCACCATCAAGCCCGGGGGTTACAGCCAGGCCTGGGGCGCGCTGCGCCTGCAATATCAGGGGATCAAGGCCCCGGTCGAGCGGCCGGCCGATGCCTTCGATCCCGGTGCCAAATATCATATCCCCGGCAACACCCCCTATGCCCGCTATTTCCTGGCGCGCGTGCTGCAATTCCAGTTTTACAAGGCGGCGTGCGACGCGGCGGGGTGGAAAGGCCCGCTCCACCGCTGTTCCTTCTATGGCAATAAAGAGGTCGGCGCGAAGCTGAACGCGATGCTCGAGCTGGGCGCGTCCAAGCCTTGGCCCGATGCGCTGGAGGCCTTCACGGGCACGCGCGAAATGTCGGGTAAGCCAATGCTCGAATATTTCGCGCCGCTGCTGGAATGGCTGAAAGAGCAGAACAAGGGCGAGGCGAAGGGGTGGTGAGCGCAGTGAGGCACTTGCAAGTGCCTTGCCAATGAAATGCTGGCTGGGCGGATTGCTGGCCGTTTGGGTCGTCCAGATATTTGGCACGAGTGCCATGCTGGCAGGAATGAATGCCGGAACGCTGCCAGCTCTGGCAACGGTATGGCAGCTCGCTGATGAAGTAGGCCCAGTCGCCAAAATTGCTTTCGTCGCCGTGCTGGCAGTGTTGCTAGCCGCCACGCGGCGACGTGATTACTCTGCGCCGGAACAGATCATCCTGTGGGCCGGCATCAGCGGTCTTGCGGTGCTTATGGTGCTGGCGCTCCTGCCCGCCGATTTCTCGCGCGGGTTTGGCATTGGATTTAACGGAGTGCGGTTCGCATCGGCAACTTTGCCCATTTACATTGGGGGCGCCGTTGTTGGGGGCATGGTTGGCGCGGTCGTTGAACGCCGCTGTCGCCTCACCGGAACGGCGGCTCGTTAAACGCGCGCAATTTCCGGCTGTGCAGTTTTGCGCCTTCGTCGCGCAGCATTTCGCAAGCGCGGATGCCGATTTGCAGGTGGGCGGCGATCGCCTCTTCATAGAAGCGGTTGGCTTGCCCCGGCAGCTTAAGCTCGCCGTGGAGCGGCTTGTCGCTGACGCACAGCAGCGTCCCGTAAGGCACGCGGAAGCGATAGCCTTGCGCCGCGATGGTCGCGCTTTCCATGTCGATGCCGATCGCGCGTGACTGTGAAAACCTGAGCGCGCTGTCGGTGAAGCGCAGCTCCCAGTTGCGGTCGTCGGTGGTCACCACCGTGCCCGTACGCATGCGGCGTTTAAGGTCCGCCCCGGTTTCGCCCGACACCTGCCCCGCCGCGCTGGCCAGCGCCTGTTGCACCTCGGCAATCGGCGGGATGGGGATTTCGGGGGGCAGCACTTCGTCCAGGATATGGTCATCGCGCAGGTATGCGTGGGCCAGCACATAATCGCCGATGCGCTGGCTGGCGCGCAGCCCGCCGCAGTGGCCGATCATCAGCCAGGCTTCGGGCCGCAGCACGGCAAGATGATCGCAGATGGTCTTGGCGTTCGACGGGCCGACGCCGATGTTGACCAAAGTAATGCCATCGCCGCCCGGCGCGATCAGGTGATAGGCCGGCATCTGGTGCCGCCGCCAGGCGCTGTCGGCGACCTGCTGGCTGGCATCGACGCCGGGCTGGTTGACGTACAGTCCTGCCGCCCCGGCGAGCGCGGTATAGCGGCCTTTCCCCACCTGATCGCCCGCCCAGCGGACGAATTCGTCGACATAGCGGTGGTAGTTGGTGAAGAGGATGTAGCGCTGGAAATGCTCGGGCGCGGTGCCAGTATAGTGGCGCAGGCGCGCGAGCGAGAAATCGGTACGCAGCGCGTCGAACAGCGCCAGTGGCTGATCGGCGGCCGCATCGAAGCCGAATAGGCCGTCGGCCAGCTCGTCGCCGATGTCGGCCAGCTCGGTCGTAGGGAAATGGCGCGCCAGCTCGAGCGGGGCGACGCCGCCCATGTCGGTCGATCCCGACGGGTCGAGCACATAAGGGAAGGGGATTTGTTGGCCCGACCCCGTCACCTCGATGCGCACATCATAATGGCGCAGGATCAGGGTCAGCTGTTCGGCAAGATAATCGGCGAACAGGTCAGGTCGGGTGATGGTGGTAACAAAATCGCCCGCGCGGTCGATGCGCCCGAAGGACAGATTATGGTCCTTGACGCCCTCGCGCAGCTTGCCCTCGGCGATGATACGCAGCGCGGGATAATCGAATGGTGCGTCGGCGGGGGGCAGGGTGCCTTCGGCAACATAGTCGGCGATGGCCGATTTCAGCGCATCGACCGAGGCGCGAAAATGCGCGCGAAGCTCGCTCTGAATGCGGGTGATGGTGGCGGCGATCTCGGCATCGCCGGGGGAGATTGTCGATTGGTCGTTCATGACGCGGCTTGTGCCGCAAAGCGGGGGCGAGGGAAAGCCCCGCCCCGCCCGATAGCCTCAAATGTTTTCGAGCATATGGTCCGCGCTCGACACGCGGAATTCGCCCGGCGCCTCGACGAACAATTGTTCGACCACGCCGTCGTTGACGACCATCGCAAAGCGCTGGCCGCGTTTGCCCATGCCGAATTTGCTGCCGTCCATTTCCAGGCCCACGGCGGTGGGGAAATCGCCATTGCCGTCGGCCAGCATGGTGACGGCGTCGGTGGCCCCCGATGCTTTCGCCCAGGCCCCCATGACGAAGGGGTCGTTGACAGCGGTACAGGCAATCTCGTCGATGCCCTTTGCCTTCAGCTCGGCCGCGCGATCAACGAAACCCGGCAGATGCTTGGCCGAGCAGGTGGGCGTGAAAGCGCCCGGAACCGAAAACAGCGCGACGCGGCGGCCGGCGAAAAATTCATCGCTGGTAACCGGCTCGGACCCGTCGGTGCCGACTTTGACAAAGGTGGTGGTGGGCAATTTGTCGCCGGGTGCGATGGTCATCGGTGATTCTCCGCGAGATAGGGGTGCAGCGTTTGCGCGGCGGAAATCGGCTTCGGCGCGCTCACTGTCAAGGGGCGGGGTGGACCGTGCGGCTGTGCTGCGCCAAGGTAGTGGCGATGGACGAAAATGTGCCCTGGCTGACTGGCCAATTGCTGCTCGCGCTGCCCGGTGTTGGCGACCCGCGCTTTGACCGCGCGGTGCTTGCCATGGTGCGCCATGATGGCGAAGGTGCGCTGGGCATCGCCATTGGCCAACCGCATGCCGCGCTGACCATGGCCGATGTGCTGGGCCAGCTTGGCATCGACGCCGGCGGGGTTGGCGATGTCGCGCTGCTCGATGGCGGCCCGGTCGAGCGCCAGCGGGGCTTTGTGATTCACAGCCGCGACTGGGCGGGGGTCGATTCGGTTGACGTCGCCGGGCGCTGGATGGTCACCAGTTCGCCCGACGTGCTGCGCGCCATTGCCGCCGGGCGCGGGCCGTCGCAGTGGCATTTTGCGCTGGGCTATGCGGGGTGGGATGCCGGGCAACTGGAAAGCGAATTCGCGCGCCACGCCTGGCACGCCGCCCCGGCCAGCGCTGAATTGATGTTCGATACCCCGCCGGACGAGCGCTGGAGTGCGGCGTTCGCCAGCGTGGGGGTCGATGCACGAATGTTGAGTGCGGAGGGCGGAAGGGCCTAAAAAATGAGGGCGGCGACGGCCGCAGCCGTCACCGCCCTCCCCCTCCCCCGTGGATGCTGGGGTTGTGTGCGCCCGGCCTATTGGCTTTGCGCGATGGTAACGGTGCCGCGCGGACGGCTTTCGAGCCGGGCCAGCGCGATGCGCGCGGCCCAGCGCGAATCCATAAATTCGCCGCTGGCCAATTCGACGTCATAGCGGATGGGGCTGGTGATGGCGGCGCGGAACATGGCGGCCGCTTCGGCGTCGCGCCCCTGACGCGCATAAGCGCTCCCCAGGTTGATGAGGCGCGACGGATCGCGCGCCGACAGATCACCTTCGGCCTGCAATTTGGCAATCGCCGCCTCGGTCCGGCCGCTGCGCATGTCGTCAAAAGCGACCGGCAGCACCGTTACCCCGTCGGCGACCAGTTCGCGCGCCGTCGCCGGCGCCGTTGCCAGCGGGGTGGCCATGACCATGGCAACGCCTGCCAACATCAAATTTTTCATCGCAAATCTCCCTCTTCCTTGCTCAAGAAGATGCCAGAAATTGGCAGATAAGCAATAAAATCGCCTTTATGTAACAGTCGTGTCACATTGACAGATTATGCTTTCGCTAGGGCGTTTATAAGCTTTTGAAATCAAATGGTTGCTTACCTCGTGGCTATGCCTTCGGGGCCAATCGCGCTGTCATATTCTGTGCGCGCTGAAAATTTTTTCACTCGGTTCGTCGCATTTTTGGGTGCGGAGGGGCCATATAAAGAAAAGTTTATATTTGAACGGGGCAATGGTTTCGGCTAGGGGCGCGTCATCTTTGGCGTGCGTCCTGCGGGCCGCGCCAGCCCGCCAGTTCAGGAGCATCGCCCGTGGCCTCTCTCGCCGCCGACACCCGTGATTATGTGATTGCCGACATCGGTCTTGCCGATTTTGGCCGCAAGGAAATCGACATTGCCGAAACCGAAATGCCGGGCCTGATGGCGCTGCGCGCCGAATTTGGCGCAGCTCAGCCGCTCAAGGGCGCGCGGATCACCGGCTCGCTGCACATGACCATCCAGACCGCCGTGCTGATTGAAACGCTGACCGCGCTGGGCGCCGAGGTGCGCTGGGCAACCTGTAATATTTTCTCGACGCAGGATCATGCTGCTGCGGCCATCGCTGCTTCGGGCGTGCCGGTGTTTGCGGTGAAGGGCGAAAGCCTGGCCGATTATTGGGACTATGTCGGCCGCATTTTCGACTGGGAAAAGGATGGCGACGGCACAACCTGTAACCTGATCCTTGATGACGGCGGCGATGCCACCATGTTCGCGCTGTGGGGCGCGAAGCTGGAGGCGGGCGAGACCATGCCGCCGCCGGAAAACGAGGAAGAGGTGGAGATGCAGCGCGCGCTGAAGGCGTTCGTCGCCGCGCGGCCAGGCTACCTCACCAAGACGGTGCGCAACATCAAGGGCGTGTCGGAGGAAACGACCACCGGCGTCCACCGCCTTTATGCCATCGCCAAAAAGGGCGAGCTGCCCTTTCCCGCAATCAACGTCAACGACAGCGTGACCAAGTCCAAGTTCGACAATCTTTATGGCTGCAAGGAGTCGCTGGTCGACGCCATCCGCCGCGGCACCGACGTGATGCTGGCGGGCAAGGTCGCGGTCGTCGCGGGCTTTGGCGATGTCGGCAAGGGCAGCGCGCAAAGCCTGCGCAACGGCGGCGCGCGCGTGCTGGTGACCGAGATCGATCCGATTTGCGCGCTGCAGGCAGCGATGGAAGGCTTTGAGGTCGTGACGATGGAAGAGGCGGTCAAGCGGGCCGACATTTTCGTCACCGCCACCGGCAACGCCGACGTCATCACCGCCGAGCATATGCTGGGCATGAAGAATATGGCCATTGTCTGCAACATCGGCCATTTCGACAGCGAGATTCAGATTGCGGCGCTCGGCAACTATAAATGGACCGAAGTCAAACCGCAGGTCGATCTCGTCGAATTCCCCGATGGCAAGCAGATCATCATCCTGTCAAAGGGCCGTCTGGTGAACCTGGGCAACGCCACCGGTCACCCCAGCTTTGTGATGTCGGCCAGCTTTACCAACCAGACGCTGGCGCAGATCGAGCTGTGGACGCGCGGCGACCAGTATAAGAACGAAGTCTATGTCCTGCCCAAGCATCTCGACGAAAAGGTCGCGGCGCTGCACCTGGAAAAGCTGGGGGTAAAGCTGACCCAGCTGAGCCAGAAGCAGGCCGACTATATCGGGGTGCCGCAGGCCGGACCGTTCAAACCCGACCATTACCGCTATTGAGCATTGAACCCACACCGTCGTCGTCCCGGACTTGATCCGGGACAACGAGCGAAGGTTGGCTTGTTATCCCGGGTCAAGCCCGGGATGACGATGGCATAGGCTTTGCACCAACATTGAACTCGGCCCGCGCTCGCTTTAGGGCAAGCGCGATGCCCTGCGCCTGTCCCGCCACCACCACCCGCCCATGACCGGCGTGTTTACTGCGCCCGCGCTGTTCGGCATCGGCTTGTTTCTGATGCTGTGGCTCGCGCTGGCTTTGTGGGCCATCCTGCGCGGCGTGGCGATGCAGCGGCGCGCCTCGGTCGCCAGCGGTGCAACCATCAGGCTGGCCAGTCTGGTCGAAGCGAGCCCGCAAATCCCGGTCATTCTGCGCGGCGATTGGCGGCTGGAAGCGAGCGGGCGGCTGGGCACCTGGCTCGGTCTGGCAGAGCCGCCCGCCAGCTTTGATGAGCTCAAGGGCGCCGACGAGGGCCTTGATGCGCGGACGCACGAAGCCCTGCGGCAAGCGGTGATCGGGGCCCAGCGTGGCAGCAAACCCTTTACGCTGGTGCTGCGCCCGCTGGGCGGCGCGCGCGAGTTGCTGGTGCAGGGCATGGCTGCCCCGCCCGCCGTCGGTGGCCCCGGATCGGTGCTGTTGTGGATTAGCGATACCACCGAAACGCAGGCGTCGCTCAACACCATGCGGCGCGAGCGCGACGATGCGCTCGCCGCATTTGCAGCGCTGTCGGGGCTGATCGAGGCCGCACCCTTTCCCATGTGGTTCCGCGACAGCGACGCGCGCCTCGCGCTCGTCAACGATGCCTATGTCAAAGCGATCGAGGCCGACAGCGCCGCCAGCGTCATCGATGGCGGGATCGAACTGGTTGAAAACGTGGCCGGGGTTGGGGCCATTGAGGCAGCCTATCGCGCCGCCGCCGCAGGCGCGGCCCTGCAGCGGCTGGTGCCCGTCACCATCGCGGGCGAACGGCGGATGATGCAGGTCGTCGACGTTCCGCTTGCGGGTACCGATGGCAAACCTATCGGCGTCGCGGGCTATGCCATCGACGTTCAGGAACTCGACAGCGAGCGCGCCGCGCATCGCCGCTTTGCCGAAACCCAGCGTGACATGCTCGATCGGATGTCGGCGGCGGTGGCCCAATTTGACGCCGACCGCAGCCTTGCCTTTGCCAATCAGCCGTTTCGCCGCCTGTTTGCGCTCGACGCGCAAGAGGTTGCCGACAGCCCGGATTTTTCCCGGCTGCTCGATGGCTGGCGTGAGGCCGGCAAAACGCCCGAAGTCCGCGACTATCCCGAATGGCGGCAGGCCCATGTCGACTGGTTTGCGCGCGCGGAGGCGGCCGAAGAAGACTGGCTGCTGCGGGACGGCACAAATTTGCGGTTGGTGGCCCAGCCGACGCCCGACGGCGGCCTGCTGCTGATTGTCGAGGACCGCACCGAGCAGGTCCAGCTCGCCTCGACCCGCGACACGCTGCTGCGCGTGCGAACCGCGACGTTCGACAATTTGTTCGAGGCGATTGCCGTCTTCGCGCCCGACGGTCGCCTGCACCTGTGGAACCAGCGCTTCCGCAAATTGTGGGCGGTGGAAGAAAATCTGCTCGCCGCTCACCCGCGCGTTGATGCGCTGATGGCGGGGCTGGCTGACCGGCTCGCCAAACCCGCCCAGGTCACCGTGGTGCAGGAGATTATTCGCGCCGCGACCCTCGAGCGTACCCAGCGCAGCGGCCAGATCCGCTTCGCCGATGGCCGCCATTTTGACTTTGCCGCGATCCCGCTGCCCGATGGCAACGCGCTCCTCATCATGCTTGACGTGACCGACAGCCGCCGGATGGAAGGCGCGCTGCGCGAACGCAATGAGGCGCTGGAGGCGGCCGATCAGGTCAAAACCGCCTTCTTGTCGCGCATGAGCTATGAACTGCGCACGCCTTTGACCTCGATTGGCGGCTTTGCCGAAATGCTCGGTGGCGGTTATGCTGGCGAACTTGCACCGGCCGCGCGCTCCTATGTTGCGGCCATTCTTGAATCGGTCGCGGTGCTGGGCCGCCATATCGACAATGTGCTCGACCTCGCGCAGGCCGAAGCGGGCACTTTGGCAATCGAACGCGGCCCGGTGGAGCTTGCGCCGCTGCTCGACGAAGTACTTGCCACCGCAGCCCCCTTGGCGGTCAGCGAGCGGGTTGAAATTGCGCGCGATGTGGTGGGTGCGCTGGGCGTGATCGACGGCGACGCCGCACGGCTGAAACGGCTCTTTGCTCAGCTGCTCGACAATGCGGTGCGCTTCACGGCCCTGGCGCGGCGCAGCGGGGCGCGCGTGCTGCTGCATGCCGAAGGCGATGATGCTGCCGTCGAGGTCATCATCTCCGACAATGGGCCGGGCGTGCCCGATGCCGTCGCGCGCGCGCTGCGCGCCAAGGCGACCGGGACCGCCAGCGGCGGCATCGGTCTGGCGCTGTCGCGGCAGCTGGTCGAGGCGCATGGCGGGACGCTGGAGGTGATTACGGAAAAGGGACAGGGCACGCTGGTGCGCGTGCGGCTGCCCCGGCATGCAGACAAGCAGCCATGACCGGCGAATTCGACCAGGCAGCGATGGCGGAATTGGGCACGCGGCTGGCGGCGCAGCTGCGCGCGGGCGACGTCATTGGCCTGTCGGGCGACCTTGGCGCTGGCAAGACCACGCTCGCGCGCGCCATATTGGCCGCGCTGGGGCTGGCGGGCGAAGCGCCTTCGCCGACCTTTGCCATCGTTCAGCCCTATGATGTGCCCGACGTCCGCTTACCCGTGGCGCATGTCGATCTTTACCGGCTCGACGATCCTGACGACGTCCATGAACTGGGGCTGGAGGATTATGCCGATGGCGGCGCGCTGCTGATCGAATGGCCCGAACGGCTCCCTGCCGGGACATGGCCCGAACTTCTGCTGCTGCGGCTTGAAGGCACTGGCACCACCCGCCGCTTGACAGCCAAAGTGCCTGCGGCTTGGGAAGGGCGATGGCCGCCCCGATGATCCCGCCTGCTGGCACCGACCTGTTTCTCTCGCAAAATGGCTGGGCGGGTGCGACCGTCGCGCCGTTGGCGGGCGACGCCTCGTTCCGCCGCTATTTTCGCGTGACAGACGGCGCGCGGCGCGCCGTGCTGATGGACGCGCCGCCGCCGCACGAGGATCCGCGCCCGTTCATCACCGTTGCCGAATGGCTGATTGCACAGGGGCTGTCCGCGCCGGGCATTCTGGCGCGCGACCTTGACCAGGGATTGCTGCTGATCGAAGATTTCGGGGACGCCCGGCTGCGCGAAACCGCCGATGCCGCGCCCGAGCGCGAGCTTGAGCTTTATGGCAAGGTAACGGACCTGCTGGTCCATCTGCATGGCCGCGAACCGCTTGCCGGACTGCCACCGCACGGGCTGGACCAATGGTTGGGCGAAGTGGCGCTGTTTACCGACTGGTATTGCCCGGCGCTGGAGCTGGACGTTGACATTGCGGGGTGGACAGCGGCCTGGCGTGACCTGCTCGCCCCGGTCGATGCAGATGGACTGACGCGCGTCACGGTGCTGCGCGACTATCATGCCGAAAATATCATGCTGCTGCCGGGACGCGCGGGGGTGGCCGGGCTTGGCTTGCTGGATTTCCAGGATGCGCTGATCGGGCACCCCGCTTATGATCTGGTGTCGGTGCTGGAAGATGCACGGCGCGATGTTTCACCAGACGTCGAGGCGGCCATGCTGGCGCACTATATTGCCGCCACCGGCACCGACGATGCCTTCACCCGGGCCTATTGGGCGCTGGCAGCGCAGCGCAATACGCGCATTTTGGGGGTCTTCACCCGGCTGTGGCGGCGCGACGGCAAGCCGGGGTACAAAGCGTTCCAGCCGCGCATGTGGGGCCTGCTGGAGCGCGATCTGGCGCAGCCGGGGCTGGAACAATTGCGCGACTGGTTTGCGGCCAATGTGCCGTTCGCAGCGCGCGCCGCGGCGTGGGAAAATGGCCTGTGAGCGGTACCAAGCTGGAATCGGCGCTGGTGCTGGCGGCGGGGCTGGGCAAACGCATGCGTCCATTAACGGCGACGCGCCCCAAGCCGCTGGTGCGCGTCGACGGCAAGGCGCTGATTGATCACAGCCTGGAACGTATTGCCGCCGCCGGGATCGGCGCCGTGGTCGTCAATGCCCATTATCTTGCCGACGCATTAGAGGCCCATTTGGCAACCAGAAAATGGCCCTTTGCCATCACCATTTCCGATGAGCGTGAACAATTGCTTGAAACCGGGGGAGGCATGGTGAAGGCGGCACCGCTGCTGGCGGGCGATCCCTTCCTGACGGTGAACAGCGACAATATCTGGACCGACGGTCCTACCGACACCATCCGCCTGCTCGCGCGTCAGTGGGATGCGGCGCGGATGGACGCTCTGTTGCTGCTGGTGCGCCATGCCAGTGCGGTTGGCCACGGCGGGCGCGGCGATTTCCACATGGACGCGCGCGGCCTGATCAGTCGCCGCAAGCCGGGGCGGGTCGCACCCTTTGTCTATACCGGCATCCAGCTGGTCAGCCGCCGGTTCCTGCGCGATGCCCCCAAGGGGCCGTTTTCGACCAACATCTTGTGGGACCGCGCCATCGCCGAAGGTCGGCTCTATGGGCTGGCGCATCAAGGCCAATGGTTCGAGGTCGGCACGCCCGATGCCATTCCGCTGGTCGAGGCGGCGCTGCGTGGCCACTGATCGCCGCGCGTCCGTCTACACCATTCCCGTTACGCGGGCGTTTGCCGATGCGCTGGCCGGCGGCCTGCTTGACCGTCATGGCGGCGATCCGCTGGCGCTCGCGGGCGCCATGGTGCTGTTGCCCAACCAGCGCGCCCGCGATGCGGTGCAGGCCGCCTTTGTGCGCGCGGCTGGGGCGGGATTGCTGCTGCCGCGGCTGGTTGCGCTGGGTGATGCCGAACTGCAAGACGGTCTGGGACTGGCGCTTGACGAGGATGATCTGGTCGACCCGCTGCCTCCGGCTATCGAACCGCTACGCCGCCGCCTCATCCTTTCGCGCTTGATTATCAACAATTGCGCGGCGCTGAACATCCCGATCGCGGCGCCGGCGTCACTCCGCATGGCCGATGCGCTGGCGCGGGTGATTGACCAACTGCATTTCGAAGGGCTGGACGCCAAGGCGCTGGACTGCATCGATCAGGAAAATCTGTCGCAGCATTGGCAAATCTCGATGCGCCACCTGCAACTGCTGCTCGACCAATGGCCTGCAACGTTAGCGCGCCTGGGCGTGATCGATCTTGCCGACCGGCGGAATCGGATGTTCGACCGGATCGTGCAACAATGGCGGGCGGTCCCGCCGGCGGGCTTCGTCGTCGCCGCGGGTATTACCGTTACCGCACCGGCCGTTGCCCGGTTGCTGCGTCTGGTGGCCGATTTGCCGCGCGGCATGGTGGTTTTACCCGGGCTCGATATCGCGATGCCCGACGCCGAATGGGAAGCGATCGGCCCGGCCCGGCCCGACCCCTTGGCCCCGCGTCCGCTCGACGCGCATCCGCAATATCAGTTCAAGCAGCTATTGGACCATATGGGCATCGCGCGCGGCGAGGTGCAAAGCTGGCCCAATTCCAGCGACGGCCCCACCGCCGCCGATCGGGCCAGCCTGGCCAGCGCTTTGTTCATTCCGTCGCGCTTTACCGCCGATTGGCGCAGCCGCGTCGTGCCCGGGTGCGTGTCGGGCATCCGCATCGCCGAGTTCGCCGACGACATGGGCGAAGCAACGGGCATCGCTTTGCTGCTGCGACATGCGCTCGAAACGCCTGGGCGTACGGCCGCTTTGGTCACCCCCGACCGCCAGCTTGCCGAACGCGTTGCCAGCGCGCTCGCGCGATGGGGTATTGCGGCCGATGACAGCGCGGGCTTGCCGCTCGGCAAGACCCCGGCTGGCGCGCTGGCGCGGCTCGCGCTCGCTGCCGCGACCAAGCGCGATCTTGTCGGGCTCATGGCCTTGCTGGCGCACCCCCTGTTGGGACCGGCTGGCGATCGCGCCGGCTGGCTGGCGCAGGTCCGGGCGCTCGATCTGCGATTGCGCGGGCCGGGCAAGCCGGCCTCGCTCTTTGGCATTGCCGCCTATCTGCGCACAGCGCCGCGGGACGACCAGCCGCTCACCGCCGGCGACATCGCGCTCGCCGATTGGTGGGATTTGGTGGTAGCGGAGCTATCACCCCTTTGGGCCCTGACGCAGGATGGCATCGATGTCCCGCCCGCGCAGCTGTTCGCGGCGCTGGTTGATGTCATCGACCGGCTCAGCGATGGGTCTGTCTGGGCTGGACCGGCGGGCCGCCAACTGGCTGCGCTGTTCGACCGCTGGCAACTCGCGGCACCCGAAGGCCCGGCGCTCTTGCCCGCGCCCGCGATTGCCCGCCAGCTCGACGATCTGCTGGCCGGCGAAAGCGTGCGCCCGCCGTTCGGCCGCCATCCCCGCCTGTTCATCTGGGGCCTGCTCGAAGCGCGGCTGCAGCGCGCCGACGTGATGATCCTCGGCGGCCTGAACGAAGGCAGCTGGCCCGCCGAGACCAGCCCCGATCCCTGGCTCGCTCCGGGGATCCGACGGCAACTTGGCCTGCCCTCGATCGAACGCGCGCAGGGGCTCGCGGCGCATGATTTTGTCACCGCGCTTGGCGCGCCCGACGTGGTGGTAACGCGCGCCAAGCGGCAGGGCGGCGACCCTGCGGTGGCATCGCGGCTGTGGCTGCGGCTGCAAGCGCTCGCAGGACCGCTCGAAGAGGCGGCAATCGATGGCCAGTCGGTGCCGCAACTGGCGGCGGCGCTTGACCATGTTCCCGGTCCGCCGCGGCCCGCATCCAGGCCGATGGTTGCGGTAGGCCAGCGCCCGTCTATCGTCCGCCTGACCGCGCTCGACGTGCTGGCCAGGGATCCCTTTGCTTTTTACGCCGACTTCATCCTACGCCTGCGCCCGCTCGACCGTTTGGGCAAGGAGGCCGATGCGCGGTGGCGCGGCACGCGGGTGCACGCGTTAATCGAACAATGGGTGAAAGGCGGGCAGGATCCCGCTGCGCTAGAGGCCGCAATCGCCGCGCTGGCGGCTGATCCGGCGCTGGGGCCGGTCGAAGCGGCCAGCTGGCTGCCGCGGATCGGCCCGGCGCTGCGGTGGGTTGCGGCAGAGCTGGCCGCTGGCAAAATGGCCGGACGCGTGCCGGTGGCGAATGAAATCAAGGGCGAATGGACCGTGGGCGGCATTACCATCACTGCCAAGGCCGATCGCATCGACCGGGCCGCAGAGGGTTTGGTCGTTATCGATTACAAGAGCGGCAGTGCGGCCAAGCCCAAGGATATCGCCGAACGAAAGGCAATGCAGCTCGGCCTGCTTGCCGCGATGATTGAGGCAGGGGCATTTAAGGGCTTGCCCGATATCGCACCCGTTGCGGCGGAGTATTGGTTGCTGAAGGCGAACAGGAAAAAGGCCGTCGATGGCGAGGCCGTCGTGCCCTATGGCGGCAAGCTGGTGCCCGATTTCGCATCGCTGGTTGAATACGCGTGCGAAGGCTTTGCAGCCCTGCGCGACGATTATCTGCTTGGCACCACCCCCTTTTCTCCCCGCGACAGCAATGGCGATTATGACCAACTGTCGCGGCACGAGGAATGGATCGGGCGCGCGCCGCTGGAGCGCGAGCCATGAGTGAAGGGGGCCGCCTTGCCCAGCTCAACCCGGCGCAGCGCATCGCCGTCGATCCCGCCGCGCACGTCTGGCTCAACGCGTCGGCAGGGACCGGCAAGACGCAGGTGCTGTCGGCGCGCGTGCTGCGGCTGTTGCTGCAGGGCGTGTCACCCGACGCGATATTGTGCATCACCTTTACCAAGGCCGGGGCGGCGGAAATGGCGCACCGCATCCACGAACGGCTGGCGCTGTGGGTGGGGTGCAGCGATGGCGAGCTTAACACCGATCTCGAAGCGATCGGGCTCGATTATGGCGACGACGTGCGTGGGCAGGCCCGCACCCTTTTTGCGCGCGTCATCGACAGCCCGGCTGGTGCCATTCGGGTGCAAACGATCCACAGCTTCTGCCAGTCGCTGCTCGCCAGCTTTCCGTTCGAAGCGGCGGTTCTTCCAGGCTTTCGCCTGATCGAGGGCAGCGAGGCGAAAACCGAGCGACTGGCCGCGCTGGCCGACCTGTTGAGCGATGTTGGCGAAGGCGCGCGGCGGCGCGGATGGCTGGGTCAATTGAGTCGGCGGCTGGGTGAGCAGGGCGCCGTTACTTTCATCGAAACGGCGGCATCCAGTTTCGCGCGGCGACCGGATCCCGGACTTGCGCCCGCCCGGCAGGATGTCCGCGCGGGGCTCGGCCTACCGCTGCAAGACGCTGCCGCGTGGGTGACGGATGAACTCGACGGCGGCTGTATTGGTGATGCCGATCTGGATGCTCTGGCGGTGGGTTGGCGCGCCTGGGGAACGGCGACAGCCGACAAGTGGCTAACGACATTAGCCGAATGGCGGGCGGCAGACACCGAAGGGCGCAAGGCGTTGATCGCGGCGCTTTATCCAACAGTTTTCAAGCAGACAGGCGAATTGCGGGCCGAGTATGTCGAAGGCGCAAAGCGCGGCAAGCTGGTCGATGTTGCCGACGCCGCAGCGCGGGTGGGCACAGCGTGCCGCAATCTGCTGCAGATCCCCCAGCAAATGGCACTCGCCGATGATCTCGCCGCTGGCTGGCAGCTTGCGGCGCAGTTTGCGGGTGAGTGGCAGCATCGCAAGGCTGCCGAGGGACTCGCCGAATTTGATGACCTGATCGCGCGCACGGCGCAGTTGCTGGCCAATGGCGATCTGGCCGAATGGGTCCGTTTCAAACTGGACCAGCGTATCGACCATCTGCTGATCGACGAAGCGCAGGATACCAACGCAGCGCAATGGACCATTGCCGATGGGCTGACTGGCGAATTTTTTGCCGGGGAAGGCGCGCGCGAAGCGGGGCGCGTCCCCAGCATGTTCACCGTGGGCGATCGCAAACAGGCGATTTTCAGCTTCCAGGGCACCGACCCGGCGGCATTCGAAGCGGCGCGGCAGGATTTTGCCGCGCGCGCCGAAGCCGGGGCACGTCCCTTTGTTCCCGCCGACCTGACCAGCAATTTCCGCTCGGCACCGGCGGTGCTGGCCTTTGTCGATCGCTGGCTGGCCGATAGCGGGGTGACGGCGATGGGCGTTGCGCCGCCGGTGCCCGCCCACCACGCCTTTCACGGCAACAACCGGCCCGGACGGGTGGAACTATGGCCGCCGCTGGTGGTCGCCCCAAAGGCCGATGACGGCGACGAAGACGAAGAATTGGCGAGCAGCGACGACAGCCTGCGCGCCGCGACCGACCCCGCCAGCTTGAAACTCGCCCGCGCGCTGGCCGAACGGATTGCGGGCTGGACGCGCGCTGGCATCGACGGCGTGGCGGTGCGACCCGATGATATTTTGGTGCTGGTGCGCAAGCGGCGGTCGCTCGCGGCGCGGATCGTTGCCCAGTTGCAGACGCTTGGCATTCCGGTGGCAGGGGTCGACCGCTTTGACCTCGCCAGTCCGCTGGCGGTGCAGGATTTGCTCGCGGCGCTGCGCTTCATTGTTCAGCCCGATGACGAATATAGTCTGGCGGTGTTGCTGGTATCGCCGCTGATCGGCTGGACGCAGCAGCAGCTGTATGACGAAACCGCGCAGCGCGGGCGCACTCCGCTGCGGCAATGGATCGCGGGGCAGAACACCCCGGCGTGCCATCACGCCAGTGCCCAACTGGAGTTGCTGCGCGGATCGGCGGAATTCACCACGCCCTATCGCCTGCTCGACACGATCCTGTCGGGGCCGCTGCAAGCGCGCAAGGCGATGGCGTCGCGGCTGGGTGAGGAAGCCAATGACGCCATTGATGCCCTGTTGGCCGAGGCGTTGGCTTTCGAAAGTCGCGAAATACCCTCGATCATCGGCTTCCTCGATCATATCGACCGTGCGCCGCTGGACGTAAAGCGCCAGACCGATGCGCGTGGCGGGTTGGTGCGGGTGATGACCGTGCATGGTTCCAAAGGGTTGCAGGCGCCGATTGTCATTCTGGCCGATGCAACGGGCGATCCAACGCGCCAGGACCCGAATGTCACGTTCGCCATCGCCGGGTGGCGCGGCTTGCCGGTGTTTCGCACGAGCAAGGAGGCTCGGCCACCGCCGCTGGAGGCGGCATGGAATGCGGCGCGCGCGGCGCAACTGGAGGAGCATTGGCGGCTGTTTTATGTGGCCGCGACGCGGGCCGAACGGCTGCTGGTCATCACCGGCACGCTGCGCAAGGCCGATGCCGAACCGCCCGAGCATAGCTGGTATCTGGCCGCACAGCGCGCGCTGGCTGCCATGGACGCTGCGCCTTTCGATCATGACTGGGAAGGCGGGCCGGGCTGGCGCACGTCCTCGGCGGCAGGGAACTGGTCGCGGCAGCCGCTGAATGACAAGAAGACGGGCACAAGGCAGGCGGACGCGG
The DNA here is from genome assembly GCF_057220455.1 of Sphingopyxis sp. sgz302558. Classification (NCBI taxonomy): domain Bacteria; kingdom Pseudomonadati; phylum Pseudomonadota; class Alphaproteobacteria; order Sphingomonadales; family Sphingopyxidaceae; genus Sphingopyxis; species Sphingopyxis sp. sgz302558. The sequence continues at coordinate 788,783 of NZ_JBXPUZ010000001.1, forward strand.
CGCTGCCCGGCTGGGCGACGCGGCGCGCTGCCGCAGAGGCGCGGCCGCCGAGGCCGCTCGCGCCATCGCAACTCGGCGCGGACGATGCGCCGCAGCGCCCCGCCGGCGGCCAACGCGCCGCAGCGATTCAGCGCGGAATTTTGCTGCACAGCCTGATCGAACGGCTGCCGCACGTTGCCATGGAAGGCAGGATGGACGCGGCGCAGCGCTGGCTGGCAATCAACGCGCCCGGATTGGCCGCCGCCGCTCGCGCCGAAATGGCGGGGGAAGCCTGCCGGGTGCTGGACAATCCGGACTGGGCCGCAATCTTCGGCGCAGGGTCGCTCGCCGAAGCCCCCTTTTCGGCGGTGATCGACGGCGGGATTGTCGTTGCGGGCACGGTCGACCGGCTGCTGGTGACGGGCGAACAAGTGCTGGTGGTCGATTATAAGACCGGCGCGCATGTGCCCGCGCGCGCCGAGGATGTCGCGCCCGCCTATTTGCGCCAGATGGCGGCCTATGTTGCGGCGCTGGCCGTGATATTCCCTGGGCGAAGGGTGGCAGCGGCGCTGCTGTACACCGCCGCGCCCACGCTGATTGCGCTCCCTGCCGCGCTGCTGGCGCAGCACAAGCCGGACTTGGAGGGCGCGAAGGCGAATTTGCACGGACCGGGCCTTGAGCCGGACGCTGCGACACCCTAGCTTAGGCGAAACTGCACTTCAGGAGAATTTCCATGCCGACCAAGGCCATTTCCGACGCCAGCTTTCAGGCCGATGTGCTCGACAGCGACACCCCCGTGCTGGTCGATTTCTGGGCCGAATGGTGCGGCCCGTGCAAGATGATCGGCCCGGCGCTCGAGGAAATTTCGGACGAGCTGGCGGGTCAGGTCGTCGTCGCCAAGCTCAACATCGACGATCATCCCGATGCCCCGGCCAAATATGGCGTGCGCGGTATCCCGACGATGATCCTGTTCAAAAATGGCGAGATTGCCGACACCAAGGTCGGCGCCGCGCCCAAGAGTGCGCTCAAGGGGTGGCTTGAGGGCGCGCTGTAATCCTATCCATTGGTCATCCCGGACTTGATCCGGGATGACGAACAACTGGATCGACTTGGCCGTGCTGCGGTTAACTCCGGTAATCCGCGTTGATGCTGATATAGCCGTGGGTCAGGTCGCAGGTCCACACCGTCGCGCGACCACCGCCGAGGCCAAGGTCGACGCCGATGCGGATGTCGCTGCCCTTAAGATGCGCGGCGACCGGTGCTTCGTCATAGCCATCGACCGGCAGGCCGTCGCGCGCGACCTGGGTGTCGCCGAAGCGGATGCTCAGCTTGTCGCGGTCGGCGGGTTCGCCGGCCTTGCCCACCGCCATGACGACGCGGCCCCAATTGGCGTCCTCGCCCGCAATGGCGGTTTTGACGAGGGGGGAGTTGGCAATGCTCAGCGCGACGCGTTTGGCGCTGGCGTCACTGACCGCGCCGGTCACACTGATGGTGATAAACTTGCTCGCTCCCTCGCCATCGCGCACGACCAGCTGCGCCAGCTCGAGCGCGACGGCATGGATCGCCGCATAGAGCGCATCGGCCCCCGGGCTATCCCATGACGTGAGCGGTGCGTTGCCGGATGCACCGGTGGCGAACAGCAGTACCGTGTCGCTGGTCGATGTGTCGCTATCGACCGTGATGCTGTTGAAAGTGCTGGCGGTCGCCTGCGTCAGCATCGCCTGTAGCAACGCGGGCGCGACGGCGGCGTCGGTGAAGATATAGCCCAGCATCGTTGCCATGTCGGGCGCGATCATGCCGCTGCCCTTGACGATGCCCGCGACTGCCACGCGCGTGCTGCCAACCATCGCGGCGGCGCTCGCGCCCTTGGGGAAAGTGTCCGTTGTCGTGATCGTCGCTGCCGCTTCCTCCCACGAACAAGGTTCGGCAATCAGCGCGGCTGCCACCCCGGCGCGTGCCTTGTCCTGCGGCAGCGGCACGCCAATGACCCCGGTCGAGCTGACAAACACGTCGCCGACCGCGCAGCCAAGGTGCGCGGCAACCTGCGCCTGAATCGCCTCCACCGCATCGCGCCCGCGATAACCGGTGAAGGCGTTGCTGTTGCCTGCATTGACGATCAGCGCGCGCGCGGCACCGGATTTCACCTGCTCGCGGCCAAGTTCGACTTCGCTGCTGGGGCACAGGCTTTGCGTGAACACGCCCGCCACCGCGGTGCCAGGGGCGAGCTCTACGAATGTCAGGTCGCAGCGGTCCCATGCCTTATACTGCGCGCGCGCAACGCGCAGCGTGACACCGCCGATGGCCGGCAGGTCGGGGAAGGCGGCGGGAGCGAGCGGGGAACGGGTCATCGGCGGCTTACTCGTAAATGGGCATCACATGCTTGCGACCGGGGCGCAGATACAGGCCCAGCACCAGCGTGACAAAGAAAGCGGCATAGGCGGCGAGCAAATTGGGGAGCAAGAGCGGCACGCCGGTGAAGAGCATCGTGTCATTACCCCCCGGCACCAGCGTTGCGCCCAGCCCCATCAACAGCCCGCCCGCGACCGCCAGCGCCCAGTCGCGGGGCCGGCCCAGCCGCCAGCGCTGCATGCCCCCGATGCGCGCGGCAATCAGCATGCCGACGATGAGCGGCATGGGGGTGAGGAAAGTAGCGAGGGTCAGCGGCAGCGCGCCCTGCGCCAGCGCAGCGAGCTGGCTGGTGTAAACCCAGTGCAGATCAAGCGCGAACAGCGCGCCCGACGCCGCGCCGATCAGCGGCATGGCGACCAGCGGCGACCAGCCACCGCGCGGCTGCTTCCAGCCGAGGCGGCGGTAGATATAGGTCGCAGCGAGCGCCGCCAGCGCCACCCCGACGCCGATCGCCAGCGCGGGCTGGTCGGCAAACGGCGAGATGGTGGCGCTGCGCTCGGGCAGCATCAGGGCCGCGCCCGACATATTGGGGCCGAGCAGCAATGCGGCCACGAACATCGCGGCAATTGCCCCCAGCCGCCATAGCTCGCCCGCCGTAAGCGCTGCGAGCGTGCCGATGGCGCACTGCCCGCTGATCAGCGCGCCCAGCCCGAACACCACCCCGCCCGCCAGCGCCAGCGCGTCGGGCATCGCGCCCAGGATGGTGGCAAAGGGCCGCGCGCCCGCCAGCTCCGCCGCCGCCATAACCAAGGTCGCGCTCGCCGCCGCCAGTGCAAAGCCGGAAATGCGGTGAATGCGCCGCCGCTCGACGACTTCGCGCACCGCGCGCACCATGCACACCCCGCTGCGCTGGCTGGCATAGCCGATAAGGAACAGGAGCGCGGCGATGGTGAGCGTCATGGCGCGGGCTTAGCGCGAGCAACAGCGAAGGCAAAGCGGCGAGGCAGTTCTTCCTCCCCATGACCTGCATGGGGAGGAGGACAGGGTTACGCCGGAATCCCGCTGATCGCCTTCATTTCCATGAAGTCTTTAAGGCCAAAGACGCCGCCTTCGCGGCCGTTGCCCGACGCCTTGTACCCGCCGAACGGCGCGCCCGGGCCGGGGCCCCAGGCGTTGACGGCGACCATTCCGGCGCGCAATTTTGGCGCGATTTCGGCGGCCTTGGCGGGGTCGCCGCTGATCACGCTCGACAGGCCATATTCGGTGTCGTTGGCAATTTCGATGGCTTCGTCGATGCTTGAATACTCCATGATCGTCGCAACCGGGCCGAAGACTTCTTCCTTCGCGATGCGCATGTCGGGGGTGACGCCGCTGAACACCGTGGGCTTGATGTAGTAACCGCGGTTGACGTTCGCGGGCAGGCCGGTGCCGCCGGTCTCGAGCGTCGCGCCTTCGTCGATCGCCGACTGGATCAGTCCCTGGATCTTGTCGTGCTGCGTCTTGTTGACGACAGGGCCGATGTGCATGCCTTCCTGCATCGGGTCGCCAACGGTTGTCTGGTCGAACATGCCCTTGATGACCGCGACGGCCTCGTCCTTGCGGTCCTTGTGCACCAGGATGCGGGTGGGCGCGATGCAGCTTTGCCCGGTGTTAACGAGCACGCCCTGCACCGTGGGGGGCAGGACGGTCATGAAATCGGCGTCGGGCAGGACGATGTTGGGCGATTTGCCGCCCAGTTCCTGATGCACGCGCTTGACGGTTGGCGCCGCTGCCACCGCCACCGCAATGCCAGCGCGGGTTGAGCCCGTGAAGCTGACCATGTCGATGCCGGGGTGCGCGCTGATCGCCGCGCCCACCGTCGGCCCGTCGCCCTGCACCAGGTTGAACACGCCCGACGGTACGCCCGCCGCGTCGAGGATTTCGGCGAAGATTGTGGCGTTGCCGGGGCATTCTTCGGATGGTTTCAGGATCATGGTGTTGCCCGCCGCAATCGCGGGCGCGACTTTGAGCGCGATCTGGTTCAGCGGCCAGTTCCACGGCGTAATCATGCCGACGACGCCAATGGGTTCGTAGGCGACAATGCCGTTGGGATATTTTTCGGTGAAGCTGAACTCTTTCAGCGCGGCGATGGTGCCCATAAAGCCGCCGATTCCGGCGCCAACCTGCGCCATTTGCGCAAAGCTGACCGGCGCGCCCATTTCCATCGCCATCGATTTGGCGAGATCCGGCCCGCGCTTCTTATATTCCTCGACAATGCGCTCCAGCAGCGCCAGCCGTTCCTCGCGCGTGGTCTGGCTGAAGGTCTTGAACGCTTCCTTCGCGGCGGCGACGGCGGCGTCAACATCGGCGGTGGTGCCAAGCGTGATGGTGGTGCACACTTCTTCGGTGGCGGGGTTAATGACACCGTGCGGCGTGCCGCCGATGCTGTCGACCCATTTGCCGCCGATATAATTTTGCTTCAGGTGCGTTTCCGTATCGCTCATCGCGCTTGCTCCTCTTTGCCCGCGTGGGGCCGAATCCACTCGGGCACCAAGGTGGTGGAAGCGGCGGCGGGATGCAAGCGCCTTGGGTTCGTTATTGCAACTAATCGGGCAAGTTCACGATGGTCCCTCCCCCTTGTGGGGAGGGAGGGCCTTTACCCGTTGATCGTCACGTCGCCGCGATCGCGGGCCATGCGTTCGATCCTGTCGAGCGACTGGCGGGCAAGCGCGCGCAGTTCCAGCTGGTTGATGGTCAGGCCTTCGGTGCGCTCACCTTCCAGCGGCATCAGGTCGAACGACACTTTGGTGCCGCCGCCATCGACATCTTCAAAATGCCATTTGACGCCGGTCTTGACCTCGCCATCGTTGACCGAAAAGCGCAGCGTGGCTTCGCGCCGGTCTTCCAATTCCATGGTCAGCTTGACCTTTTTGGCGAAAGGCACCGCGTCGGGCTTCATCCGCTCCCAGCCGGGCGACTGTTCATCGACCACCAGCTCGAACAGCTGGTCGGTGCCGCCATTGCTGACAAGCGGAATAGACCGCTTGAGCTCGTCCACGGGAAAGGCGGTGTCAAACACCTCGGCGCGCGGGGCATTGACCGTCATCTCGGTCTTGGCAAGCTCTTTAAGTCCGCCGCAAGCCGACAGCGCGAGCAGCAAGGGGGCGAAAAACAGCAAACGCATTGTCACGACTCCATTTGGGCGAATTGCTGCGTCCGTATGCCGCCAAAAGTTTAATTTTGTTCGACTAATGGCAATGACAATGGCTTGACCGGTCCGGGCCCGGGCGTCACCATCAGGCCATGCACCATCCGCGTTTTGCGGCGCTCGCCGCCCTCGCCCTGATCTTCACCGGCTGCGCTGCAGCGACGGCCAGCCAGGCCCCGGCGGTTCCCGCCGCCGCGATCGCGCCGGTGAGCCCGCACGATGCCGCCGCCAAAGCATGGGGGGTCGCGGCGAGCGACATCCCGCTCGACCCGGCGGTCAGGCTGGGTGTGCTGCCCAACGGGATGAAATATGCGCTGATGGCCAATGCCACGCCCAAGGACACGGTGCTGATCCGTTTCCGCTTCGATGTGGGCAGCTTTGCCGAGGCCGACGACCAGCGCGGCCTCGCCCATTTCCTCGAGCATATGGCGTTCAACGGGTCGACCAATGTGCCCGAAGGCGAGATGGTGAAATTGCTGGAGCGCAAGGGGCTGGCATTTGGCGCGGACACCAATGCGTCAACCAATTTCGATGCGACCGAATATAAGCTCGACCTGCCCAATGCGTCGGACGATCTGGTCGATACGGGCCTCATGCTGATGCGCGAAACCGCGAGCGAGCTCATCATCAGCGCTGCGGCGGTCGAACGCGAGCGCGGCGTGATCCTGTCCGAACGGCGCGCGCGCGATACGTTTCAGCTGCGCAATGTGCTGGCGTCGATCGGCTTTTACTTTCCCGACATGCTGGTCAAGGACCGCTTCCCCATCGGCACCGAAGAAGTGCTGAAGACCGCACCGCCACAGCGTATTCGCGATTTTTACGAGGCCTATTACCGTCCGGAACGTGCGACCCTGGTGCTGGTTGGCGACTTTGACGTGGCGGCGATGGAGGCCAAAATCCGCGCGCGCTTTGCCGACTGGCAAGGCAAGGGCGCGAATGGCGCCGATCCGGTGATTGGCAAGCCCGACCCCGCGCGCCCCGCCGCCGCCGATGTCTATGTCGACCCGGCAATTGGTGACGGCGTCGCACTGACGCGGTTCCGCCCATGGCAGTTCGAGGCCGACACGCGCGCACGGCGCACCCGCACGCTGGCCGAATCGTTGGGCAGCGCGATCCTCAATCGCCGCTTCCAGAAACTGGCGCTCGCGGAAGATTCGCCGATTCAGGGCGCCAGCTTTAGCCTCAGCCGCAACTGGGATGCGGTGGATCAGGCCGGGGTCAGCGCGGGCGTCAAGGAAGGCGCGTGGCAAGCGGGGCTGGCGTTGATTGACGCCGAATGGCGGCGCGCGCTGGAGCATGGCTTTACCGATGCCGAACTGGCCGAGGCCATCGCCAACCGCCGCACGGCCCTCGACAATGCCGTTGGCGGCGTGACCACCCGGCGCAGCGAGGCGCTGGCGGCGGCGATTCTGGGCATGGCCGACGGCGACGGCAGCTTTGTCTTTTCGCGACCCGAAGTGGCGCGTGACCTGTTCGAGGAAGTGGCACCGACCCTGACCGCCGCCAGCGTGAGCGCGGCCTTTCGCGACCGCCATGCAGGCTATGGCGAACCGCTGGTGCGGGTGACCGCGAAAAAGCCCATCGACGGCGGCACCGATGCGGTGCTGGCGGCATGGCGGCAAGCGACCGCGGTGGCCGTCGCGCCGCCCGACGCGCAGGCGGTGCAGGCCTTTGCCTATACCGACTTCGGCACGCCAGGGCGGGTGGTGAGCGACGAACGCATCGAAGATTTGGGCATCCGCCGCGTCCGCTTCGCCAACAACGTCATGCTCAATATCAAGCGCACCGATTTTGAAGCCGACCGGGTGCGGCTCGGCGTGCGGGTCGATGGCGGCAGCGCGCTGGCGACGCGCGACGACCCGACGCGCATGGCCCTGGCGGGGGCGCTCAGCATCGGCGGGCTGGTGGCGCACAGCTATTCGGACTTGCAGACAATTTTGGCCGGGCGCTCGGTCTCGACCGGCTGGGGCAGCACCGATAATGGCTTTGGCGGTGTCGCGACCACCACGCCAAAGGATTTGCTGCTGCAAGCGCAGGTGATGGCGGCCTATCTGACCCAGCCGGGCTGGCGCGCCGACGGGCTGGCGCTGGTGCGGCGGATTTTGCCGCAGCAATATGCCGCCAACGATGCCACCCCCGGCGCGGTGATGGCGCGCGATGTCGGTGCAATTCTTGCCGACAATGATCCGCTGCTGGTCAATCCACCACTGGAGACCATGCTGGCGCTTGATTGGGAAGGGGTGAAGGCGGCCAGCGCCGAAATGCGTGCGCGCGGCGCGATCGAGATCGCTGTGGTCGGTGATATCGACGAGCAGGTTGCAATCGATGTCATCGCCAAAACCTTTGGTGCGCTGCCCGAACGCAATGCAGCCTTCAATGATTGGGCCGAAGCGCGGCGGCGCAATTTCGCCAAGGATCGCAGCACCCGCACGCTGATTCACAAGGGCCCCGCCGAGCAAGCCGAGGTGCGGCTCTATTGGGCGGCGCGCGACGACAATGATTTTCAGGAATATGTCCGCGCGCTGCTGTTGGCTCGGCTGATGCAGATCGCGCTGACCGACGAGCTGCGCGAGCGGCTGGGCAAAACCTATGGCCCGGGCGCGGGTGCTGATTGGGAGGATTTGAACCCTGGCTATGGCCATTTCTTTGCCGCCGCCAATGTCGATTTCGCCGACCTGGCGGCGACCGAAGCTGCGATCCGCAAGGTGGCGGCCGATCTTGTCGCTGCCCCGCCCAGTGCCGACCTGGTCGAACGCGCGCGCAAGCCGATGCTGGAAGCGATGATCAAATCGCGCCGCGAAAACGGCTATTGGGCCAATTGGCTGGGCTATGCCACCAGCCGTGCCCATCGGCTCGACCGCATTCGCACCGGCATTGCCTCTGTTGAAGCGATTACGCCGCAAGAGCTGCAAGCCGTTGCCGCCAGATATCTGACCGACGACCGCCTGCTCGTCATTCGGGCGATCAGCGACAAAGCGCCCAAATGAGGATTGGGGCGCTTGTTGCCGCGCTGCTGATCGGTGGTTGCGCGGCGAGCCCGCAGAGCGTCCAGCAATCCGCGCCTTCACCGGCCAACCGCGATCTGGCCGAATGGTTCGACTGCCTGCGCCATCGCGGCGAGGCGGTGATCGGCGCGCACCGTGCGGGGCCAGCGCCGGGCCTGCCCGAAAATGCGCTGGAAACGATGGCTGCAACGCTGGCGCGCAATCCCGATGCTTTGCTCGAAATCGATGTACAGGTCAGCGCCGACGGGGTGCTATTCCTGCTGCACGACGATATGCTCGACCGCACGACCAGTGGCAGCGGGCGAGCCAGCGAACTAAGGTGGGAGCAGCTGGCGCGGCTGAATCTGCGCGACAATGCCGGGACCCGGGTGGACGCGCGCATTCCTGCACTGGCCGATGCGCTGGCGCTTGCCATCGCGCAAGGCGGGGTGGTGCAGCTGGATGTCAAGCGCGGCGTCGATTTTGCCGCTGTGGTGGCCGCCGTGCGGAAGGCCGGGGCAGAGCGCAATGCCATCATCATCACCTACCGCGATCAAGATGCGCTGACGGTTGCACGTCTGGCGCCGGAGTTGATGGTGTCAGCGGGCGTCAATTCGCTGCAGGCGGCCGATGCGTTGATCGCCGCCGGCATGCCCCGCGAACGCTTGCTGGCGTGGACGGGGACGCGCGCCGCCGATACGGCGTTGTTCGCGCAATTGCGCAGCGCCGGGATCGAACCGTTGTTCGGCACCTTGGGCCGCCCCGGTGAACGGCTGGACGACCGCTGGTTGGCGGACGGCGATGCCAGCGAATTTGCCGCGCTGGAACGCGACGGGGCGGTGGTGGTGGCGACCGACCGGGGGCGCGAGGTGGAAGCGGCGCTGGGCGCGCCGACCTGCCGCCGCTGAGCCTTGCCCCGCACACCAGATGCGGGCATAGGCCGCGCCATCGCCGCCGCGCATTCAGGACCCACCGCCCATGAAGATCCACGTCTATGTCACGCTCAAGCCCGGGGTGCTCGACCCGCAGGGGCGCGCCATCCACCATGCGCTGGAAGGACTTGGCTTTGCCGGGGTCAATGATGTGCGCGCCGGCCGCTTTATCGAACTCGACGTCGCCGACGGCACCACCGATGTCGCGCTTGATGCTATGTGCGCCAAATTGCTCGCCAATACGGTGATCGAAAATTACCGGATCGTGCGCCCATGAAAACCGCGGTCATCGTCTTTCCCGGATCGAATTGCGACCGCGACATGGCGGTGGCGCTCAAGGCCGCGACGGGCAACGCCCCGGCGATGGTGTGGCACCGCAACAGCGAGCTGCCACCGGGGACGGACTTCATCGCGCTGCCCGGCGGCTTTTCTTATGGTGATTATCTGCGCTCGGGCGCGATGGCCGCGCGCTCGCCAGTGATGGATGCGGTGCGCGGGGCCGCGGCGCGCGGCGTGCCGGTGTTGGGCGTCTGCAATGGCTTTCAGGTGCTGACCGAGGCGGGGCTGCTGCCGGGCGCACTGATGCGCAACGCGGGGCTGAATTTCGTGTGCCGCAGCGTTGGACTGACCGTCGCCAACAACCAGTCGCTGTTCACCAGCGGCTATGCCGCGGGCGAAGAGATCCGGATTCCGGTGGCGCACCACGACGGCAATTATTTCGCCGACGATGCCACGCTCGACCGGCTGGAAGGCGATGGGCGGGTGGCGTTTCGTTACAGCGAAGCCGTCAACGGGTCGGCGCGCGATATTGCCGGGGTGCTCAATGACACGGGCAATGTGCTGGGGATGATGCCGCACCCCGAACGCGCCTGCGACCCCGCGCATGGCAACCAGGACGGCGCACGGCTATTCGCCGCCGCCCTCGGCGCGCTCGTCGGATAGGGCGTCGGTCGGCCGCGGCGCAGGCTGCAACCAGCGACCGACCAGCGCCAGCACTGTCGGCCAGAACATCGTATTCCAAACATCGTGCCAATGCGCGCTGTCGGGTTGCAGCGCGCCCGCCAGCGCCTCGCCGCGCAGGTCGAGCCATTCGCCGCCCAACGCGACCGCCAGCACAGCGAGCCACGCCAGCGCCCAGCCGCCGCGCCGACGCCACAGCAGCCGCACTGCTAGAAACAGCGCCAACCCAAAATAGATGTGCAGCGCGTCTTTGGCGAGGCCGCTGCCCTCCAACAGTGCCCATTTAACCGCCTGATAATCGGCGGACAGTTGCAGCATATCCATGGGGATCACGCTTTGACGTGAAAGGGCGAAAAGTCGGTGGTGTCGTCATAGACATCGACGCCCTCGCGCCGTTTCAGCCAGGTGACGATGGCGATGGTCACGGGCAGCAGCAATATTTCCCACCCCGTCTTGATCGCCCATTGCGACAGCACGGTCTGGAACAGCGCCTCGGTCGGCCAGCCGTCGAGCCCGTAAAAAGCGACCGGATAGAAGATCAGGCTGTCCAACCCCTGACCCACGAGCGTGCTGGCGACAAAGCGCAGCCCCATGCGGCGGCCATTGTCTTTAACCTTCAGCTTGGCGAGTACCAGGCTGTTGGCAAATTCGCCCACCCAAAAGGCCAGCATCGAGGCGATGACGATGCGCCAGCTGTTGCCGAATACCTCGACATAAGCCGCTTGCCCGGTCCAGCCCGGTGCGGGCGGCAGCGCGACGACGACCCATGCCATGAACGCCATGAAGGCAAGCGCGGCAAAGCCGGTCCAGATCACCCGCCGCGCGCGGGCATAGCCGTAAACCTCGGTCAGCATATCGCCGATGATGTAACTGATCGGAAAGAACAGCACGCCCGCGCCGAACGGCCATTCCCCGATCAGCGGCAAATCGACGACCGACCGCTTGGCCGCGCCGATGATATTGGACAGCAGCAGGATGGCGACGAACGCCGCCATGACAAGGTCGTAATAGCGGAAATGCTGAACAGTGGCAGCATTGGCGCGCGGCGGGGAGGGGGGGAGGCTCATTGGGCCAAGCGTTTAACTTGCCTTTTGCCGCAGCGCAAACGGGGCTATGGCGCTCGGCGGGCGCCCGTAGCTCAGCTGGATAGAGCACCCGCCTTCTAAGCGGGTGGTCGCAGGTTCGAATCCTGCCGGGCGCGCCAAATCGCCGCTGGTTGTGCAGCTATCGAAACCATGCGCCCTGCCCGCTATTTCGTGACCGTGGCGCGGACTATTCAGGTTGGTGCGTGCCTGCGCCGCGGCGGGTGCGCGGCCATCTTGCATTTTTTTCGCAAGTGGGGTGCGGGCTGTAACTTTCCAGCTCACTGGTGCGCACCCGTTTTTGGTCAGCGTTGCGGCTGAACGGGAGCTTGCGCCGTGCCGATGTTTTTTTCCTCTGCCCATGCAGGTGCCCGGCCATGAGGGCCGACGACGCTTCGCTCGCGCAATTGATGCGCGCGTCGCAGGCGGGGGACCGCAATGCCTATCGCGCATTGCTGGCCGAATGCCAGCGCTGGCTGGCGGGCTATTTCCGCCGCCGCATCGCCCCCCACCTGGTGGACGATCTGATTCAGGAAACTTTGGTGTCACTGCACCGCAAACGCGCCAGCTGGGACGCGTCGCGCGCTTTTTTGCCGTGGCTGGCGGCGATTGCGCGCTATCGCTGGATCGACATGCTGCGCCGCCAGCGCGAAGGCGACGAACTGGATGATGATTTGGGCTCGGTCGGCCCTGAAGACGAGGCGGTGCATGCCCGCCTCAGCCTCGACCGGCTGCTGGTTCAGCTCCCCGCCGGACAGGCGCAGGCGATCACATTGGTCAAAATCGAAGGCGCCTCGATCGCTGAGGCGGCTGCCATCTCCGGCCAGACCGAATCCTTGGTCAAGGTCAATATCCACCGCGGGCTGAAAAAGCTCGCCAAGCTGGTTGAAAGCGAATGATGCACTCCACTCCCCGGGATTTCACGCCGCTGATCGAAGGCCTTGCCGCCGATCTGGCGCCGGTCACACCGCAGCAGCAGCGGCGCGGGATCAGCTATGCGCTTGCCGCATGGGTGGTGGCCGCAACCGCGCTGCTGGTCATGCTCGGCGTGCGCGAAGATTTGGGCAGGGACATGCTGGTGCCGGGCGCGCTGTTGCAGATTTTCTGGTCGGGTTCGCTGGGGCTGGTGGCGAGCTGGTTTGCCGTACGCATGGCGATGCCGGGGGTTGGCCGCGACCATGGCGGGTGGCGCTGGGCCGCGGCGGTGGCCACCATCGTCCCGCTTGCAGCCATCGTGTCGCTGCTGGCCGCACCGGCCGAACGCTGGCCGCTGACCCAGCCGCACGCGGCGATGGATTGCGTGTGGCAGGGGCTGCTTGCCGGATCGGTTGTGGCCGCGGCGCTGACGCTGTGGCTACGTCAAGGTGCACCCTCGTCGCCCGAGCGGGCCGGGTTGGTCACCGGCATTGCCGCCGGCGCGACCGGCGTGACAATCGTCGCGCTGCACTGCCCGGTCTACGCGCTGATGCATGTCGGCATCTGGCATGGGCTGGCGATCGCCATCGCCGCCGTCGTCGGGCGTATCGCGCTGCCGCCGTTGCTGCGCTGGTAAGGGATGGACAGCCAATCCTCCAATGTGTATTATCCATACAACACACATTGGAGGAGAAGGCACATGCATGCTGTCCGAATCGTTTCTGTCGTCGCCGCTGTGGCGGCGCTTGCCGCCTGCGGCATGAAGGATGGGCGTAGCAGCGACGGCAGCGGCATTGCTGCAAAGTCTGGCCCCGACGGCAGCCGCAGCTTTGCCGCGACCGGCTTTACGGGCGTCGAACTCGAGGGGCCGGACAATGTGGTGGTCACGCGCGGCGACAGCTTCTCGGTTGTTGCCACAGGCCCGCAAGAGGAGCTGGACAAGTTGCGGATCGAGGTCGAGAATGGTGTTCTGGTTGTCGGCCGCCAATCTGAAAAAATGAGTTGGGGCAATCATAAGGGCGCGACGGTGAAGGTCGTGCTGCCGCGTCTCGACAAGGCCGAACTCACTGGTTCGGGCGATCTCAGCATCGATAGCGCGTCGGGGGATAAAGTGGCTGTGGCGCTCGCCGGTTCGGGCAATCTGGGCATTGCCAGCGTAACGGCGAAAGAGCTTAATGTCGCGCTAGCAGGCTCGGGAGATCTTAGTATCAAGGGCGGCAAGGCGGATAAGGGCGAAGTGGCGCTCGCCGGATCGGGCGACATTGATGTGAAGGGCGTGACGCTGACGACCGCCGACATTTCGATCGCCGGATCGGGTGACGTCGATGCGACCGCAACGGCCACCGCCGATGTGTCCGTCCTCGGGTCGGGCGACGTCCGGCTTGGCGGCGGCGCAAAATGTGATAGCAGCGAGCTGGGATCGGGTACGGTCAGCTGCAGCTGATCACCGCTCCCCGGCGGGAGCGCGGCATGACGGCACGACTATGCACCATGGCATTGGCCTTGGCCCTGGCTTCGCTGCTGCTGGGTTCGCCCCCGGCCGTGGCGGGCGAGAAACGCTATGGCCTGACCAGCTTTGAGCGCATCGTCCTCAACGGCGATTTCATCGTCGAAGTGACGACGCGCGGCCCGGTCAGCGCGGTGGCCAACGGATCGCTCGACGCGCTGGACCGGCTGGAACTGGTCAGCGCCAACGGGACGCTGACGATCAGCGACCGGCGTTTCAGCAGCAACCGCGCGCGCGGGGCGAGCGCCGGGGCGGTGACGATCCGGATCAACGCCGCGCGGCTGACCGGCGCCACGGTGGTGGGCGCGGGTTCGCTGACAATCGACAAGCTGGCGGGCGCGAACGTGGCCTTGAATTTGCGCGGTCCGGGCAGTTTGGCGGTCAAAGATATCACCGCTGACCGGCTGACGCTGGCCATGGTTGGCAGCGGCAAAGTGGTGCTGTCGGGGCGCGCCAAGGCCGCCGAAACGCGCGTCGCAGGGGCGGGGCTGGTCGACGCCACCGGGCTTGCTGTCACCGACCTTAACGCCAATGCCGAAGGCGCGGGCGATCAGCGTTACCGCGCGGTGCGCACGGCAATGGTCACGGCGCGCGGCGTCGGAACGGTCAGCGTGGCGGGCAAACCCGCTTGCACCGTGCGCAATCTGGGCAGCGGCAGCGTGACCTGCGGTCAGCCCTGACGCTGCGCGATTTCATCCATCTTGCGGCTGCGCTTGACAATCAGGCCGGGCAGCCAGCGTGAGAAAAAGGCCATTTGTTTGGCCGTCGGCCCCACCGGCGTGTGCAACCGATCGCCGTGCACGGCCTCCCATGCAGCGGCCGCAACGATCGAAACCGGGCTGATTTCAATCCCGCCTGCGGTCAGCCGGTCGCGCACGGGCGCATTGCTGTCGGCCGGGGTGACATCCAGGATCGGCGTGTCGATAAAGCTGGGCATCAGGTCGCGCACCTTGATGCCATAGCGTGTGAATTCGATGTCGAGCGCCTCGGTCAGCGCGCGCACCGCATGTTTGGTTGCCGAATAGACCGCCAGGCCCGCCGAGCCATAATAGCCCGATGCCGAGCCGGTGTTGAGGATGGCCGAACCCGGTGTGGCCTTGAGCAGCGGCAGCGCGGCATAGACGCCGTTGACCACGCCGCCGAAATTGATCGCGATCAGCCGGTCGGCATCGGCCGGGTCGACATCGGGGAAATGCCCGCCCAAACCGATACCGGCATTGTTGAACAGCACGTCGAGGCGACCGCCGCTGGCTTGCGCAAATTCGGCCAGCGCCGCCGCCCACTGATCGCGGTCGCGCACGTCCATGACATGGCGGGTCGCCTGTCCCGTGGGCAGCAGCGCGGCGGTTTCGTCGAGCCCGCGCTGACTGATATCGGCGAGCCCGACCAGCCAGCCCTGGCCCGCAAAATGCTGCGCCACCGCCCGGCCAATGCCCGATCCGCCGCCGGTGATGAAAATTGCCTTGCGTGCCGCCGTCATAGCTCATCCCTTATCAACATTGATGTCAGTAAGTGGCGGATATGCGGGGTGCGGGTCAAGCGCAACTTTGTGCTTGGCGCGCAGCTTGCGGCTGGTAATCAGAACGCATGCCTATCCTCTCCCGCGCCGTGCTGGCGCTGTTGCTCGCCCTCACGACTGCCTTGCTGCCCGCCACCGCGGCGGCGGCGGTCCAGGTCCATTTCTACAGCCGCGAATTCGGCAACCAGTTTCCGCACGCCTTCGTGCTGGTCGAAGGCACGCTGGATGCGGGCGGCACCAAAGTGTCGGGCAATTATGGCTTCACCGCGGTCAACGTCACCCCCGGCATTCTGCTGGGGTCGGTGAAGGGTGAGGTGTCAGCGCTAAAGCCTGCGTATATGGCCAAGGCCGACCGCAAATTCACCGTCACGCTCGACGATGCGGGTTATGCGCGGCTGATGCGCAAAGTGAATGAATGGAAGGCGTTGCCGCAGCCCAGCTACAGCCTCGACAAACGCAACTGCGTGCATTTCGTGATGGAACTGGCCGAGGTTGCGGGGCTGAAGGTCAATCGCAAAAGCAAATTTTTCAGGAAACCGCGGAGTTTTCTGGAAGAAGTGCAAAAACTTAATCCGGGACTGAAATGATGATTGGCACAAGTCTGGCACTGGCAATGGTTTTGCAGGTGGCCGTGCCCGCGCCCCCTCCGCCAGCCGACTCCGAGGACAAATCGGCGCCTGCGCGGGCCATAAACGGACCGGGGAGCTGGGTGACCAACGACGATTATCCCTCGAAAGCGAGATACGAAAAGCGTGAGGGCACATCAGTGTTCCGATTGACTGTTGGGATTGACGGCCTGCCGAGCGACTGCAAGCTGCTAAGCAGCAGCGGGCATGCTGACCTTGATGCTGCCGCTT
The DNA here is from genome assembly GCF_057220455.1 of Sphingopyxis sp. sgz302558. Lineage (NCBI taxonomy): Bacteria > Pseudomonadati > Pseudomonadota > Alphaproteobacteria > Sphingomonadales > Sphingopyxidaceae > Sphingopyxis > Sphingopyxis sp. sgz302558. The sequence goes on from NZ_JBXPUZ010000001.1 coordinate 805,054, forward strand.
GTAGTTTGGTGATGGAGCGGGCACGTTTCACGCCTGCGACCGACCGCCAGGGCAAGCCGGTGGTCGGTAGCTACACGAACCGCGTGCGCTGGCAGAATCCCGGCGGTGTGATGCCCAACCAGATTGTGAACGGCACCCAAATTCTGAAGTTTACCCTCTCAAGGGAAGGGAACTTTACCGATTGCGAGGCAACCGATGTCGACGGTTCCGCAAACCCGGCTGTGGCGGCAACAATTTGCCGAGGTGATCCAATGGAACCCTTTCGCGACGCCTCCGGCAACGCGGTCGCGCGCCGAGTCACAATCACAACCACCGCAAAGGTGGAAACTTTGGCAGGAAGTGCCGAGCTGCCATCTGTCAGCACCAAAGCAAAAGAGTAAAGCTATGTCAGTCGCATTTCTTGTCGGAGCAATGCTTGCCGCCCAATCCGCCCAGACCACCACCGCCGCTCCGCGCGTTGACGCGCCGCCGCCGCCGCCGCCTCTGCCGTCGCCCAATGTCACCGGCCTGGTGCGGCTCGGCACCGAAGTGCCGATGATTGGCGAGGATGATTATCCTGAACAGGCGATGTTTGATGATGCCGAAGGGATCACCGCGATCATGCTGACCGTGGGCACCAATGGCCGCGCGACGGCGTGCAGCGTCACCGCCAGCAGCGGCCATCCGCAGCTCGATATCAGCGCCTGTGCCCTGGCGCGCCAGCGCGCGCGCTTCACCCCGGCGCGGCTGAACGGCAAGCCCATCGAGAGCGAGTGGCGCAGCCGCGTTCGCTGGGTGCTGCCCAATGAAGGCTATGTGATGGTCGATCCGCGCCAGGCCGGTAGCGCCAAAACACCCCCGGCACCGCGCGATGAGTTGCTCAGCATCGATCCGCGCGTGGCAGCATGGCGTGCCGGGGTGCGCGGCCCGGTTCGCGGCAAAAGCTATGTGTGGCTCGACCTCGACCGCACAGGCAGCGTTACGCGCTGCACGCTCGATGGCGGCGATGCCGATGCGGCGCGCACCGCGCTCGCTTGCGGGCTGTTTGCCGGGCAAAAGCTGTTCGTCCCGGGCTTTGACAAGGAAAATAATGCGGCCGCCGACCGGGTGCGGGTGAAAGTCGGTTGGTAAGCATTTGCCGCTAACGCTGGACGCGTGCCATGGAAATCCCTATGGGCACGAACGTGCGCACCCGGCGCTCAGGACCGTTCCGCCCTTGAAACTATTGCTTGCCCTGCTTGCCATTCTGACCGGTTTGACCGGCGGCGAAGCGGTGCGCGTGGCGGCGGCTGCTCCTTCCGCGCTGGGCGCGGCTGCGGTGCTGGCCGAAGCAAGCGTCGAGGCCGGTGCACGGATTGCGGGCCATCGCCCGGTTCAGGGCCTTCCGAGCTTATTCGACAGCGCTTGCAGCGATGCGCCGCCGGTGACCCTGCCCGCGCCGTCCGATTTCACCCCGCGCGGGTTGCGCGCGCTGGAATAGCGCCTGCGCACGCCCCAGCGGCGTGCCTGCCTCCCTTTTCGTGCCGCGCGTCCCCGTTGTTGGCGGCCAGTCGCGGCCAAATTCCCCATTTCGATTTTCAGGTGAATCCCCATGCTCAACGCCATCGTCAAATCCATCTTCGGCTCGTCGAACGACCGCTATGTCGCCACAATCCGTAAGGTCGTCGACAAGATTAACGCCTTCGAACCCACCATTTCCGCCATGTCCGACGACGAATTGCGCGGCCAGACGGCGATTTTCCGCGAACGGCTCGCCGGCGGCGCCAGCCTTGACGACATATTGCCCGAAGCCTTTGCCACCGTGCGCGAGACGGCCGTGCGCACGCTCGGCCTGCGCCATTTCGATGTGCAGATGATCGGCGGCATTGTGCTGCATCGCGGCGAGATTGCCGAAATGGCGACGGGCGAGGGCAAGACGCTGGTGGCGACTTTGCCCGCCTATCTGAACGCGCTGGAGGGCAAGGGCGTCCATGTCGTCACGGTCAACGACTATCTCGCCCGCCGCGACGCCGAATGGATGGGGCAGGTTTATGGCTTTCTGGGTCTGACCACGGGGGTCATCGTCCCCAACCTCAACGAAGTGCAGCGGCGCGAGGCTTATGGCTGCGACATCACCTATGCCACCAACAATGAACTGGGCTTCGATTATCTGCGCGACAATATGAAATATACGCGCACCGACATGGTCCACCGCCCGTTCAATTACGGCATCGTCGACGAGGTGGATTCGATCCTGATCGACGAAGCGCGCACCCCGCTCATCATTTCCGGCCCCACTGACGACAAATCCGAACTCTATGTCCGCGTCAACGAGGTTGTGCTGCAACTGGTCGAGGGCGATTATGAAAAGGACGAAAAGTCCAAGAGTGTCTCGCTGACCGAGGAAGGCACCGAGCATGTCGAACGGCTGCTCGAAGCTGCCGGATTGCTCGAGGGCAGCAACCTCTATGACATCGAAAACACGCAGGTCGTGCACCATGTCAACCAGTCGCTGAAAGCGAACATGATGTTCCGCCGCGACACCGATTATATCGTCAAGGATGACAAGGTGATCATCATCGACGAATTCACCGGGCGCATGATGGACGGGCGGCGCTGGTCGGACGGGCTGCACCAGGCGGTCGAGGCCAAGGAAGGCGTGGCCATCGAGCCCGAGAACCAGACGCTCGCCAGCATTACATTCCAGAATTATTTCCGCATGTATCCCAAGCTTTCGGGCATGACCGGGACGGCGGCGACCGAGGCGCCCGAATTTTTCGACATTTACAAGATGAATGTCGTGTCCATCCCCACCAACCGGCCGATTACGCGGCGCGATGAAGAGGATGAGTTTTACAAGAATATCACCGACAAATTTGCCGCCATTGCGCGCACCATCCGCGAGGCGAGCGAAGCGGGACAGCCGGTGCTGGTCGGCACCGTGTCGATCGAAAAGTCCGAGCTGCTCTCCTCCTACCTCGAAAAGGAAGGGGTGAAGCACGAAGTGCTGAACGCGCGCTTCCATGAAAGGGAAGCGCGCATCGTCGCGCAGGCTGGCCGGTCGGGCGCGGTAACCATCGCCACCAACATGGCCGGGCGCGGCACCGACATTAAACTTGGCGGCAATGAAGAATTCCGCATCGACGATGAGCTCGCTGGCATGGCCGAAGGGCCCGAGCGCGACGCCGCCGTGGCGAAGATCCGCGCCGAGGTGGCCGAAGAGCGCGAGCGCGTGAAGAGCGCCGGCGGGCTGTTCGTGCTGGCGACCGAGCGCCACGAAAGCCGTCGCATCGACAACCAGCTGCGCGGCCGTTCGGGGCGCCAGGGTGACCCCGGGCGCAGCAAATTCTACCTCTGCCTCGACGACGATCTGATGCGTATTTTCGGCCCCGACACCGCCTTTGCCAAGATCATGAACAAAAACCTCGAGGACGGCGAGGCGATCGGGTCGAAATGGCTCTCCAAAGCCATCGAAACCGCTCAGAAAAAGGTCGAAGCGCGCAACTATGACATCCGCAAGCAGGTGGTCGAATATGACAACGTCATGAACGACCAGCGCAAGGTGATTTACGAGCAACGCGAAGAAATCATGGACAGCGAGGCGGTCGACGATGTGCTCGCCGACATGCGCGCCGAAACGGTCAACGCGCTGGTGGGCGATGCCTGCCCGCCGGGCAGCTATCCCGAACAATGGGATGTGCAGGGGCTGAAGGACCGCGTCGCCGACGTGCTCGACCAGCTGGTGCCCGTCGAGGAATGGGTGACCGAGGATGCGGTCGAGCCAGAGATTTTTGCCGAGCGGATTCAGGCGCTGGCCGATCAGGCGGTCGAGGACAAGAAGACCGCGGTCGATGCCGCAACCTGGCGCAACATCGAAAAATCGGTGCTGCTGCGCACGCTCGACCATCATTGGAAAGAACATCTGGCGACGCTCGACGCGCTGCGCCAGGCGATCTTCCTGCGTGCCTATGCCCAGAAACAGCCGATCAACGAATATAAGCAAGAGGCGTTCGCGCTGTTCGAACGCATGCTGACGCGCATCCGCGAGGATGTGACGCGCACGGTGGCGACGCTGCAACTGCGCATCGAGACGCCCGAGGCGATGCCGCTGCCCGACTTGCCCGATTTTCTGACGACGCACATCGACCCGTTCACGGGCGAAGATAATAGCGCCGACATTGATGGCGGCTCGTTCGGCGCCATCGCCGCGACGCTGCCGCCGCTGCAAAGCATCCGTCCGCCGCTACCCGAAGGCGACAACGCCTTTGCCAATATGGACATCAGCCGCAACGCGCCGTGCCCGTGCGGGTCGGGGCGCAAGTATAAACACTGCCACGGGGCGATTTGATCCGCCGATGCGGGGAGGCTTTGTAACCATCCCCATCGTCATCCCGGACTCGATCCGGGATAGCAAGTGGGCGGTGGCATGTTATCCCGGATCAAGCCCGGGATGACGAACGGGTGGGAGCCGGAGAGACTATGACCATCCTCGCCCCGCTTTTCGCCCTCACCGCCGCGCTCTACGCCAGCGTCGGCTTTGGCGGCGGGTCGACCTATACCGCGCTTTTGATCCTGTTCGGGACGCCGCTGGCGCTGGTTCCGGCGATCAGCCTGGCGTGCAATATCATCGTGGTCAGCGGCGGGACGCTGCGCTTTGCGCGTGCGGGGGAGTTGCCGTGGGGCAAAGCGCTGCCCTTGGTCGGCATTGCTGCGCCATTGGCATTCCTTGGCGGGCTCACGCCGGTGAAGGAAGGCGTGCTGGTATATCTGCTCGGGGGCTCGCTGCTGGTATCGGCGCTCCTGTTGTTCGCCCAGCCGCGAAGCGTGCAGCCGCGAAGCCTGCCGCGCGCGGTGCTCTACCCGGTGGCGGGTGCCTTGGGGCTGCTGGCGGGCGTGGTCGGGATCGGCGGCGGCATTTTCCTCGCCCCCATCCTCCACCTCATCCGCTGGGCCGAGGCGAAACAAGTGGCGGCGACCGCCAGCCTGTTCATCCTCGTCAACAGCCTGTTCGGCCTCGCCGGGCAGCTCATCAAGGGTCAGGGCAGCGCGCTGGCCGCGACCGTCGCGGCGCACTGGCCGCTGCTGGTCGCGGTGCTGGTCGGCGGCGCGATCGGCACGCACATCGCCATCCGCCTCGCCAACCCCGCGCTGCTGCGGCGGCTGACGGCGCTGCTGGTCGGGTTTGTGGCGGTGCGGCTGCTGACGGGGTGGTAAGCAAAAGGGGCCGGAAGCAATGCTTCCGACCCCCTTCTTCAACTTCCCGAGGCGAACAGCTTACGCCTCTTCAAATTCCTCGGTCATCACCGGGCCCGAATCCTGGCCCTTGGCATCGACGTCGCGGTCGACGAATTCGATGATCGCCATCGGCGCGGCGTCCGACGCGCGGATGCCGGCTTTGACGATGCGCGTGTAGCCACCGGCGCGGTCGGCGTAGCGCGGGGCGAGGACATCGAACAGCTTGGTCAGCTGGGTTTCGTCCATCAACCGGCTCATCGCCAGGCGGCGATTAGCGAGCCCGCCGCGCTTGGCCAGCGTGACCAGCTTTTCGACGTAAGGACGCAGTTCCTTGGCCTTGGCCAAGGTGGTGGTGATCTGCTCATGCTTGATGAGCGAGGCCGACATGTTGCGGAACATCGCGATGCGATGTGCGCCGGTGCGCTGCAGTTTCCGGCCGCCAGATTTGTGACGCATGATAACTTCCTTCGTTTGTCAGAGGGGCCGTTTCAGGTACCCCAAGCCAGGCCCGCTTGAGGTGGGGCCACCTACCCTATGCTCCCCGGCGAAAGCCGGGGTCCAAGCAACGTCGGAGCTGGGCCCCGGCTTGCGCCGGGGAACAGTCCAGACTTAACCAAGCAATTCCTGCTCCAGCTTCTTGGCCATTTCTTCGATATTCTCGGGCGGCCAGCCGGGGATGTCCATGCCCAGGCGCAGGCCCATCGACGACAGCACTTCCTTGATTTCGTTCAACGATTTGCGGCCAAAGTTCGGCGTGCGGAGCATTTCGGCTTCGGTCTTTTGCACCAGATCGCCAATGTAGATGATATTGTCGTTCTTGAGGCAGTTGGCCGAGCGCACCGACAATTCCAGCTCGTCGACCTTTTTGAGGAGGAAGCGGTTGAGCTGGTTGACGTCCGATTCCTCGGTCGCGGCGCTGGGAACGGCGATGCCGATCATACCCGAATCGCTGATCGCGTCTTCGAAGTGGACGAACACCTGCAGCTGGTCCTGCAGGATGCGCGCAGCGTAAGCGACGGCATCTTCAGGGCTGATCGTGCCGTCGGTTTCGACCGTCAGGTTAAGCTTGTCATAGTCAAGCTCCTGCCCAATGCGGGCATTATCGACCTTGTAGGCGACCTGACGCACCGGCGAATAGAGCGAGTCGACCGGGATCAGGCCGATCGGCGCGTCGGCCGGCCGGTTGGCGGTCGCGGGGACATAGCCCTTGCCGGTGTCGGCAACCAGTTCCATGTTGAGCGTCGCGCCCTGGTCCAGGTGGCAAATGACCAGGTCAGGGTTCATCACCTTGATGTCACCCGCGACCATGATGTCACCCGCCTTGACCGTAGCCGGGCCAGTGGCCGACAGCTGCAGCCGCTTGGGGCCTTCGCCTTCCATCTTGAGCGCGATCTGCTTCACGTTGAGCACGATGTCGGTGACATCTTCGCGCACACCCGCGAGGCTCGAGAATTCGTGCAGCACATTTTCGATCTTGATCGAGGTGATCGCCGCGCCCTGGAGCGAGGAGAGCAAAACGCGGCGCAGCGCGTTGCCCAGCGTCAGGCCAAAGCCGCGCTCGAGCGGCTCGGCAACAAAAGTCGCCTTGCGCTTGCTGTCGGCACCAGCCTTGATTTCCAGGTTGCTGGGCTTCTTCAATTCCTGCCAGTTCCGGATATTGACAGTCATGGATTTCCCTTTGCTTTGGCGGGACGGGTCGGCGCGCTTGGCCAGCCTGTCCGGCGGAATGTAAAAGCGGTCCGGCGCGGTTGCGCCGGGCCGGGAGGCACGGTCAGACGCGGCGGCGCTTGGCCGGGCGGACGCCATTGTGCGGGATCGCCGTCACGTCGCGGATCGACGTGATGTGGAAACCGACCGCCTGCAGCGCACGCAGCGCCGATTCGCGGCCCGCACCGGGGCCTTTGACTTCGACCTCGAGCGTGCGGACACCATGTTCGGCGGCCTTTTTGCCCGCATCTTCGGCGCACACCTGTGCGGCATAGGGGGTCGATTTGCGGCTGCCCTTGAAGCCCATCATGCCCGCGCTTGACCAGGCAATCGCATTGCCCTGCGCATCGGTGATGGTCACCATGGTGTTGTTGAAGGTGGCGTTGACATGCGCCACGCCCGAAGAGATGTTTTTGCGTTCGCGCCGACGCAGGCGCTGGGGTTCGCGAGCCATTTTCTTGTTCCTATATCCGAAAAGCGCTGGCGATCGGGCTGGCCGACCGCACGGGGGGACAAAAAGCGATTACTTCTTCTTGCCAGCGATCGGCTTGGCCTTGCCCTTGCGGGTGCGCGCATTGGTGTGCGTGCGCTGGCCGCGGACCGGCAGGCCCTTGCGATGGCGCAGCCCGCGATAGCAAGCGAGGTCCATCAGCCGCTTGATGTTCATCGCCGTCTGGCGACGCAGATCGCCCTCGACCGTCTGGTCGGCGTCGATCGTCTCGCGGATCTGCAGGACTTCGGCGTCCGACAGGTCCTGCACGCGGCGGTCATGGGCAATGCCCAGCTTGTCGGCGATGTCCACCGCGGTCTTGCGACCAATGCCGTGGATATAGGTGAGCGCGATAATCACGCGCTTGTTGGTGGGCAGGTTTACACCCGCAATACGTGCCATGGTCAAATTTCTCCTGCTCCACAGGGCGCGTTGGCACACGGCCCCATCTCAAAGCGTCTGTTTCCAACGCAAAAAACGGACCACGAGGCGCATCGGTGCGCTCCGCTGTCCGCTCTGACTATCGGAATGGAGCGCTAACTACGGTGAGTCGGGCGCAAAGTCAAGCGCGGCGCTGGGGATTTCGCCCGCGTCTTTTTTGTGCAACAGGGGTGCATGAACACGCCGCACCGCCATGATCTGCTGATCGACCGGCTGGCGGACCATGTGCTGGAACATGGCCTCGCCGCCTCCAGCCTGCGCCCGCTGGCCAAGGCGGCGGGCACCAGCGACCGCATGTTGATCTATTATTTCACCGACAAGGATGCCGTCATTGCTGCGGCGCTGGACCGGGTGGCGGTGCGGATGGTGGCGTTGCTCGATGCCGCCGCGCCGCCAACGCCGCTGGCGCCGGAGGCGCTGCGGGCGCAGCTTGATCCGATGCTGGGTGACCCTGCCGTGTGGCCGTTCATGCGGCTGTGGCTGGAAATGGCATCGCGCGCGGCGCAAGGCGACGCCGCGATCCGCGAGGTTGGCGCGCGGATCGGGCGCACGCTGGCGGATTGGCTGGCGCGGCATCTGGACGTGCCCGTTGACGAACGCGCGGCCATCGCGGCCATGATGTTGGTGGAAACCGAAGGCAGCGTGCTGCTTACCGCGCTGGGGCTGGGCGATCTGGTCGCGATCGCGCGGAAATAGGCGCCCGCTTCGGCCGCGCTGACCCATCCGGTGCGGGCCGGTGCCGATTCCACGCTGGTGGAACGCGAGCCAGGGACCTCAGCTTCGCGTGCGCGGGGCGATTTCGGCGGCGCGCGCGGCCAGCCTGTCGATCACCGCGCCATGGATCGCGGCGCTGGACACCACCACGCCAAAGGCCTGCGCGCGCGGGGTGTTGAAAACAAGCGGTGCGCCAAAAGCATCGCTGACCCGCGCCCCGGCCTCGGCTGCGATCAGCGCCGCGGCGGCAACATCCCATTCATAGCCCCAGCGCAATGTGGCCACCAGATCGGCTTCGTCGGCGGCGACCATCGCCATGCGCAGGGCAATGCTGTTCGGTTTGGCAACGATCACCAGATCGCTGTCGATGCGCGGCAGCGCGTCGGCGGGAACGCGCGCGCCAGGAAAGACCGGGCGCTGGCTGGCGGCCAGGTCCAGCCCGTTGCGCGTCGCGCCGCGCCCCGCCCGGGCGATCCACAATTCGTCGCGCGCCGGTGCGTACAGCACCCCCAGCTGGGGCGCACCATCGACGACCAGCGCCACCGATACCGCCCAGCCCGTCCGCCCGCGGACAAAGTCGCGCGTGCCGTCGATGGGGTCAACGCACCACATGGCGCGGCAGGCGAGGCGCGCGGGGTCGTCGGCCGTTTCCTCCGACAACCAGCCCGCGTCGGGGGCGATCGCGCCCAGCACCGCTTTCAACCGCGCATCGACGGCCAGATCAACGTCGCTTACCGGATTGTCGGGGCTCTTGTGCCACACAGTGACGCCCTTGCCCTCGCCGCGCCAGCGCGCCAGCGCCATGTCGCCCACCTCGCGCGTTGCCGCGACTACCGCCTCCAGATTGACCTGGCTCAACGTCAGCTGCTGGCAACGGTCATGCCATCAATGCGCAGCGTGGGGACATTGGTGGCATAGCGATACTCAAGGTCATCGGCGGCAATCAACGCGCCAAACATGTCGATCAAATTGCCCGCGATGGTGAATTCGGCAATCGGCTCGGCCAGCACGCCGCCGCGAATGGCAAAGCCCGATGCGCCCCGGCTGTAATCGCCGGTGACCGGGTTGACGCCCTGCCCGATCAGTTCGGTGACATAAATGCCGGTCGCCACATCGGCCATCAGCGCGGTGGGGGTGATGCTGCCAGCGGCGAGGTGCACGTTCGACACGGCGACACCCGACGCGCCGCCACCGCGGCTGGCGTGGCCGGTGGGGGGCAGGCCGAGCTGACGCCCCGATGCGCTGTCGATCAGCCAGCCGGTAACGCGCCCGCCCGCAACAATATCGCGCGCTGCGGTGGGCAACCCTTCGCCATCAAAGGTGCGGCTGCGCAGTCCGCGCGGGCGGTGCGGTTCGTCGCGAATCACAACGGCGCTGTCGAACAGGACGTCGTCCAGTTTTTCGAGCAGAAAGCTGGTCCGCCTGGCAATGGCCGGCCCGCCGATGGCCCCGATCAAATGGCCAACAAGCGATCCGCCGACGCGCGGGTCGAAAAGGACGGGCAGCTTGCCGGTCGGCGCCTTGCCAGGATTCAACCGCGCGACCGCGCGATCCCCGGCGCGTCGCCCGATGACTTCGGGTGCCTCCAACTCGCCACGGTGACGGGCGCTGTGCCAGCCATAATCGCGCTGCATGCCGCTGCCCTCGCCCGCGATGACGCTGGCCGACAGGCTGTGTGCGCTCATTCCATATCCGCCGGCAAAGCCGTGGCTGGTGGCGAGCGCAAAGCGCACGCGGCTGTGCCCGGCGCTGCCGCCCTCGCTGTTGGTCACGCCCGCGACGCTGCGGGCAGCATCCTCGGCGGCGAGTGCGGCGCTTCGCAGCGCCTGCGGGTCGGGCTCGCTGCCATCGTCAAGGTCCAGATCCGCGCCAGGCTCGGTCATCAGCCGGTCGGCGGGGGCCAGTCCGGCAAATTCATCTTCGGGGGCCTCACGTGCCATGGCGACGCAGCGTTCGACCAGCGCGGTCAGCGCGGCGGCGTCCATGTCGGCGCTTGACACGCTGGCGCTGCGCTGGCCGATGAAGACGCGCAGGGCAATGTCCTGGCTGACCGAGCTTTCGACATCTTCAAGTTTGCCCAGCCGCATCGATACCGATGTCGCGGCGTCGCAATAATAGAGCGCGTCGGCGGCGTCGGCCCCGGCCTTGCGCGCAGCGGTGATGATATGGTCGGCGCGGTCGAGCGCTTCGGATACAGTCAGCATCGGCTGGCCCTAGCGGTGTGGACGACGCTAGGGAAGGGGCCGAAATCAAACCTTAGTGCTCAGCTTGTCGAAGCCGGTGGCGCAGCGGCAAACCGGCAGGGCCAGTCCGCGCCACGCCCTTCGACAAGCTCAGGGCTACGGTGAAGCAACACCAGGGTCAGATCGGCCGCGCCATCTCGGCTTCGATTTCATGCTCCAGCACTTCCACGCGGGCGCATTTTTGCTGATCCCCGTCGGCGCATTGTTCGGCGGCCTTGTCGCGTTGGCGGGCCAGCTTGCCGACACGTTCTTCGCGCTCGCGCAGCGCGCGGCCACGATCGCGGTCGGCTTCATCCTGGCTGGTGGTTGCCCAGTCGGCCGCCTGCGCCACGGCCTTGACCGGTGCTGTAACGACCGAAGCCACGGTGCTGACGCAGCCCGACAGCGTCAGGACGAACAGCGGGGCGATGATGATTGCGGTGCGCATACAGCCTATCTAGCCGTTTGGCGTGAATGTGCCATGACTGATTGCGGGCAGGCTCTAGGGTCCTGACCCTAGGCCCGGACCCTAGGTCCCGACCCTAGGCGGCACGCACATCGGCAATGGCGCGGCTGACGTCTTCGGCCAGGCTCTGGGACAGCCGGTCGAGATCCTGCGCGGTGGCGACCAGCCCGCGCGCCTCGTCATCGACCTTACCGGCGATGCTGTTCAAACTGGTCATCGTGCTGCCCAGCCCGCGCGTGCCATGGGCAACACGCTGGACACTGCTGTCGATGGCCAACGTTGCCAGTTCCTGTTCCTCGACCGAGCTTGCCACCGCCAGCGATGCTTGCTGCAAGCCGCCGACCGCAGCGTTCACTTGGGCAAAGGCCGCCGCGACATCGCCCGCCAATTGGCGCACCGTCGAAATCTGGGTTGCAATCGAACCGGCGGCGCTGCCTGCCTGTGTTGCCAGCGCCTTCACTTCGTCGGCGACCACCGCAAAGCCGCGTCCTGCGGCGCCCGCGCGCGCTGCCTCGATTGCGGCGTTGAGCGCCAGCAAATTGGTCTGCCGCGCGATATCGCTGATAAAGCTCGAAATCGTGTCGATTCCCGCGGCGATCCGGTTAAGCTCGCTGGTCTGCGCGGTGGCGCGTTCGCCCAGTTTGGCGGCGGTCTCAATCTGGGTCACCGACGCGGTCATCAGCCCGGCGATGCTTTGCGCGCTGGTCGCCAGTTGCTGGGTGGCGACGGCGACTTCATCGACGCTGCCGATCACCTGTTGGCCCGTGGCGCTGGCGCGGGAGATGTCGTTGCGGCTGGCTTTGGTTGCCGCCTCGACCGCGACCGCGGCCTCGCGCACCCGCCCCGCTGTTCCGGCAACCGCCTGCGCCGCGGTTTGCACACGGGTCTCCAGCGATACGGCCAGCCGTACCAGCGCCTCGCGCCGGTCATTTTCGCGCATCGCCCGCTCGCCCGCCTGCACCGCTTTGGTTTCGGCCGCCCGCTGCGCGGCCAGCGCCGCCGACACTTCGTCAGCGCGGGCGCGAAAGGCGGCAATGCCGCGCGCCAGATCGCCAACTTCGTCGGTACGGTCGGTGGCGGGCAAGGTCACGCTGTCCTCGCCGCGCGACAGGGCGATCAGGGTGTCGCCCATGACCGACACCGGTTTGATCACCGCTTGCCGCATCACCCACGCGCCCAGCGCCAGGATCAGCAGCAACGCCAGCGGCTGCAGCGCGAACAGCAACTCGGCGCGCTGCGCGGTGCTGCGAACACGCTGCAACTGGTCGCTATAGACAATGGCGAAATCGTCATTCGCCTGGTTCATTACCGCCAGCACCGATGATGCTGCGCTGTCAAAGCGTTCGGCCAGCGCGTCGGCGCGCGGGCTGTCGGCGGCGCGCGCGGCATACGCCTGTTCGGCGGCTGTCATATAATCGGTCCACTCGCCCGTCAGCACTTCGAAGCGGGCGCGCACGTCATCGTCGAGCGGAATCTTGCGGATCGCATCCTGCGTCTGCCGCAGCTGGCGATAGTCCCGGCGCAGATTGTCGCCCGCTTTCGCCAGCACCGCAGGGTCGGTTGCAAGCCGCGACGCCAAAACATCGACCTGAATCGCCAGATGCAGGCGGTCGGCGCGCTGATGTTCGGCAATGGCGAGCGCGACATTTTCCAGCACGGCGGTCTGCGCGATCGTCTCGCGATAGGTCATCCAGTTGGCGAAACTGAAGGCGAGCGACAACAAGATCACGAGCGCCACGCCGAGCAGGAAGCGCCCGCCGAGCCGCAGTTTACGAAGAGTCGCTGGCAGCGCGATGCTGGGCATGGTGGGCAGGCGCGACATTTTCACCTCTGGCGGGGGAACAACCCCACCGTCCCTACGCTGCCCTGGTTAACGCCGAGTTAGGGATAAAGCCCGGTTTTCTGTCATTCTTCTGTAATTTTGCCTAGTCGAGCAATCCGCGTGCAATCCGCCGTATGTCGTCGGCCATGTCGGGTCGGCTGAGCGCGACGGCCAGATTGGCCTCGATATAGCCGGTCTTGGACCCGCAATCGAAGCGCCGGCCGGCAAATGTGACGGCGTGGAACGGCTGGCTGCCGATCATCTGCGCCATCGCGTCGGTCAATTGGATTTCGCCGCCTGCGCCCTTTTCCTGACCTTCCAGCACGCGCATCACTTCGGGCTGCAGGATATAGCGGCCCGAAATAATCAGATTGGAGGGCGCGTCCTCTTGCTTGGGCTTTTCCACCAGGCCGTGCACCTCGGTCAGCGCGCCGCGGCTGGCCCCCGGCGCGATCACGCCATAGCTCGAAACCTGCTCGCGCGGCACTTCGAGCACCGAGATAATGTTGCCGCCGACTTCGTTATACGCATCGACCATCTGCTTCATGCAGCCGGGTGTGCCGAACATGAATTCGTCGGGCAGGAAAATCGCAAAGGGTTCATCGCCCACGATCGCGCGGGCACACCAGATGGCATGGCCCAGCCCCAAGGGCACCTGCTGCCGCACGGTAATCAGGTTGCCAGGCAGAAAGCGCGTGGCATCAAGCGCCGACATATCCTTGGCGCGCTCGGCCATGGTGGCCTCGAGCTCAAAGGCGATGTCGAAATGCTCGACCAGCGCGGTTTTGCCGCGCCCGGTGACGAAGACCATCTGCTCGATGCCCGCCTCGCGCGCCTCGTCGACGGCATATTGGATCAGCGGCCGGTCCACGATCGGCAGCATTTCTTTAGGAATGGCCTTGGTTGCGGGCAGGAAACGGGTACCGAGCCCGGCGACAGGAAAAACGGCTTTGCGAATGGGCTTCAAGGCAGCTTACTCCGGAAGGGGATGGTCAATCCCCCACTGGGTCAAGCGCGCCGGAAATTCAACTTCGACTTTGTCACATGCCTTAAGGTCGTAGCCGCTCGGCAAAGCCCTTGCGCAGCTTGGCCAGCTTGGGAGGGATCACCGCCAGGCAATAGCCGTTGCGCTGGCCTGCGCCGTTCCAATATTGCTGATGATAATCCTCGGCCGGATACCAGGTGGCCAGTGCCTCGATGGTCGTCACGATGGGCGCAGGCCAGTCCCCGGCGGCGCGGGCAATCGCGGCATGCGCGGCAGCACGTTGGTCGTCGTCGTGCGGAAAAATCGCGCTGCGATACTGGGTCCCAATGTCATTGCCCTGGCGGTTGAGCTGGGTCGGGTCGTGCGTTGCAAAGAACACGTCGAGCAAGTCGGCATAGCCGATGACGGCGGGGTCAAAGGTGATGCGGATGGCTTCGGCATGGCCCGTCGTGCCGCTGCACACCTGTTCATAGGTCGGATTGGCCACGCTGCCGCCGATATAGCCGCTTTCGACCGATTTCACCCCGGCAAGGCTTTGGAACACCGCTTCGGTGCACCAGAAACAGCCCCCGGCGAAGGTAGCGACGGCGTCGGTCATGCTTGGCTCCTATGTTTTGCGCTGCAACCGCTGCGATATAGGGTCGCGGTGCATCATTCCAATGGTGTGGGGTTCGCGACCAGCGGCGGTGCGGTTACAGGATTGGCGGCGCGCAGCCGCTGCATCGCCGCTTCTTCCTCGGCCACAATGCGCACGCGCTCGCGCCATTTGGGATGCGTCGGGGCAGCAAAAATCCCGCCGCCGCGCCGCTTGCCATAGCTTTGCCAGAAGCGCGCGGCGGTCCCCGGCGCGAACCCCGCATCGGCAAGCAGCCACACCGACAGCCGGTCGGCCTCGATCTCGGTCAGCCGCGTCAGCCGCGCGCTGCGCCCGAATTGCTGGCCCAGCCCGCGATCAATCCCGGCGGCGTCGAGCCGCGCGCGGTGCCGCAGGATATTGTGGGCCAGCTCGTGCGCGATCACCGTCGCCAGCTCTTCATCATTGGCGGCAAAGCGCACCATGCCGCCGGGAATATAAACGACGGTGCCATCGGCCTGCGCCTTGACCGCATCATCGGCCTCGACGCGAAACTCGCTGCTACAGCCGGGTGCGGGCGCCAGCCGCACTGGGCGGGGCAGGCGCGCGATATGCACCTCCAGCGGCGTGGCGGCCGGCAAATCCGCCAGCATGGCCTGCGCCCACGCCATCCGCCCGTGCGGGCTGTCGTCGATTGCGGTCGCCGCCATCCCGTCAATCCCGGTGATGCTATCGCCAACGCGCAGGCCCGCGTGGGCGGCCGCGCCCTCGGGGTCGAGAGCGGCGATGAACAGCGCGTCGGTGTCGGCAACAGCGTAGGCCGCACGCGCCTGCGGCCAGACGCGGTCGGAATAGAGCCGCCGGTCGCCCAGCAACCAGCCCGGGGTGGGCATGGTGTGCGGACACCAACCCGCCGCGCCGCGCGCCAGTCGCGCCGCCAGCGGGGCCACGCGCGCCTCCATGGCAATAATCTCCGTAAGCGCGGCGGCGATGCGCCGGTCGTTGTTCGATGCCGGCGCCGCTGCGGCGGCTGCGCCAGCCACGGGGCTCGCCACCACCATCATCAGCCCGGCAAATATGGACATCAGCGCACGCATGGCGCGCGACCTATCGCACCCGCACGCCGCGCGCCATGCATATTGTCTGGACCCGTTCGCGCCGGTAAGGGGCGAGCGGGGGACACTAGGGTCAAGACCCTGAGACAGGATCACAGACCGGCTATGGCCACGCTCCCCTTTACCGCATCAGACACGGCCTCCCGTCCATTGCTGCTTGCCCGTTGGCTATGGGCGGTCGCTGCGATGGTGGTCGCCATTGTTATCATTGGCGGGATCACGCGGCTGACCGAATCAGGCCTGTCGATCACCGAGTGGAAACCGGTGCTGGGCACGCTGCCACCGCTGTCCGACGCCGCTTGGCAGGCCGAGTTTGAAAAATACAAACAAATCCCGGAATATCAACAAATTAACAAGGGCATGTCGCTCGCCGATTTCCAGTATATCTATTTCTGGGAATGGCTGCACCGGCTGTGGGGGCGGCTGATCGGCGCGGCGATGGCGGTTCCTTTGCTGTGGTTCGCGCTGCGCCGCTGGGTCCCTGCCACCTACATGCCGCGCCTGATCGCCATATTGGCGCTGATCGGCTTTCAGGGGGCGATCGGCTGGTGGATGGTCGCCTCGGGGCTGGAAGTGCGCACCGACGTCAGCCATTTCCGGCTGGCGGCACATCTGCTGACCGCGCTGCTGATCCTGAGCGGGCTGGTTTGGACTGCGCTCGATTTGCAAAAGCTCGCACGCACCGGCGTCAACCGTCCGGCGCGGCTGACCGGCTATGGAATTTTGGCGGCGGCGGCGCTGACCCTCCAGCTGCTGCTCGGTGCGTGGACGGCAGGGCTCAATGCCGGGCAGGTCGCCAGCACCTGGCCGCTGATGAACGATTTTCTCATGCCCGCGGGGATCGACTGGTCGCAGGGGATGGTGTTCGCCTTCACCCACGATCCCTTTCTCATTCACTTCCTCCACCGCTGGTGGGCGTGGATCGCGGCGGCGGCGCTGGTCGGCCTTGCCATCCGCGCGGGCCATGCCGGCGGCAAGCGTGAAGCGGCGCTGCTGTTGTGGCTGGTGTTGGGGCAAGTGCTCCTTGGCATCGTGACGGTGTTGTCGGGCGTGGCAATATGGATTGCGGTCGCGCATCAGGCCATCGGCGCGCTGTTAGTGCTGGCGACGGTGCTGGCGCTGCACCGCACAGGGTCGCGCGTTTGAAGCGGCTGGCGCTGCTCCTGCTGCTTGGCGCGGCGCAGCCGGTCGCGGCACAACCCGTGTCGCCCGATTGTGCGTCGGTCCCGGCCGTTTTGCCCTTTGAACCGCCTGCGCATCCGCTGCGCTTCACCGTCGAAACCGAACGCATGTTGCGGGATGGCGGTGCGGCCACGTTCAAGCTCGCCTATCGTGTCCAATTCCATTCGATTGGTCGAGGATATGGGATGACCGCGACATTGGTATCGGTCAACGCACCGGTGGCAATGCCGGCGGGGCAAGCGATGGAGGCAATTCTGTCTCCCTTGGTGGGCCTGCCGGTTTCTTTCCTCGTCGACGTCGAGCGCGGCGTGCTGACCGTGCGGGAATCTGACGCGTTATGGCAGATGCTGGCCAGTGGGATGATCCCGCGGGCGCAGTCTGCGCAACCGGACGAAGCCCGCCAGTTGGCGCGCTCGCTGCTGGCTTTGCCCGTCCAAGAGCGCGAGGCGTTGCTCGCCGCTGACTTGCGTCACATGCTCCGATTTGCCGGGCAGCAGCCTGAAGCGGATTTCAACCCTTCCAGGGATCGCGCCACCAACTGCAACCTGCTGCAGCTCGAAAAGCAAAGCTTCTCGACTGATGATGCGATGACCATTTCATTTCACACCCGATGGTTGGTTGATGCGTCGACCGGTCTGGTGAGCGAGCAAAGTGAGGAACAATGGCGCCGCTCGTTCGCGGATGCCTGGACCGTTTTGGATGGCACTACCACCCGTCGCCTCGCACCCGAATAATCACGCGGTATCATAATACCCGTCAGCAAAGCGGCGATACGCTTGACTTTCGCGGGGCATATCGCCATTGGCGCGCTCCGAAGCGACGCGGCGGTCCCGATTGGCGGGGCGCGCGATTCGCCCATCCATCACGAGGAGGTCGCCATGAAGGCGCTGACCAAATCGACCGTTTCGGCCAAAGCCGCCACGGTTGAAAAGAAATGGGTGTTGATCGACGCGGATGGCCTGGTGGTCGGCCGTGTGGCATCGATCATCGCCAACATCCTGCGCGGCAAGCACAAGCCGTCGTTCACCCCGCACGTCGATTGCGGCGACAATGTCATTGTCATCAACGCCGACAAGGTGCGCTTCACCGGCAACAAGCTGGGCGACAAAGTTTACTACAAGCACACCGGCTATGCCGGCGGCATCAAGGGCGTAACGGCGCAAAAGGTGCTCGAAGGCCGCTTCCCCGAGCGCGTGCTGGAAAAAGCGGTTGAGCGCATGATCCCGCGCGGCCCGCTCGGTCGCCAGCAGATGCGCAACCTGCGCGTCTTTGCCGGGGCGGAACATGCGCATGAAGCGCAGAACCCCGAAATCCTCGACGTCGCGGCGATGAACCGCAAGAACAAGGTGGGTGCATAATGTCCGATGTCCAGACCCTCGCCGACCTCGGCACCATGACCGAAGGCGGCACGCCCGCGGTCAATAACAATGCGCCCGTGCCGCTGCGCGAGCAAAAGATTGACAAGCAGGGCCGTGCCTACGCCACCGGTCGCCGCAAGGATGCGGTCGCGCGCGTATGGCTGAAGCCCGGTACCGGCAAGATCACGGTCAACGGCCGCGATCAGGAAGTTTACTTCGCGCGTCCGACGCTGCGTCTGGTCATCAACCAGACCTTCGGGGTTGCCGACCGCGTCGGTGCCTATGACGTCGTTGCCACCGTCAAGGGCGGCGGGCTGTCGGGGCAGGCCGGTGCCGTCAAGCACGGCATCGCGCAGGCGCTGACCCGCTATGAACCCGCGCTGCGCGGCGTGGTGAAGTCGGCCGGTTTCCTGACCCGCGACAGCCGTGCGGTCGAACGCAAGAAGTACGGCAAGGCCAAGGCCCGTCGCAGCTTCCAGTTCTCGAAGCGCTAAACAGCTTTTTCTGCCGACGGGTGGAAACAGGAAGGGGGCGGTCCGGCGACGGGCCGCCCTTTTTCGTCTCGTCAGTCGGGTGGGGCGATGGTCAGCTCGCCGAACGATGCGGCCAACCGCGTTTCGCGCAGCAACATCATCAGCGCGGCGGCAATCAGCCCCATGGCGCCCGCAAACAGCGATTTGATCAGCCATGCCAGCGACAGCCGCGACAGCCCCATGATAAACAGCAGCGCGATCAGCAAACAGATCAGCACGGCCCCGCCCACGCACAGCAGCATGGCCAGGCGAATCAGCTTTTTGCGGCGGATAATCAGGTCAAATTCTGCGCCCAGCCAGCGGCGCTCGCGGTCGTCGGCATCGCGATAGCAGCGCTGCAACTCGCGCGCCCGGTCCACGGCCCGCGCCAGCCGCGCCGTCATGACATTCAGCAATCCGGCGACCGCGGTGAGCAGAAAGGCCGGGGCGAGCGCGGCCTGCATCACGGCCACCACCAGTTCCAATTCTGCCCCCCATTGTCCCTGCACCAACGCCCCCTGTCTTTCTAAAGCAAATCCAGACTGCCCAATTCCAGCGCTTGCCGCGCGGGTCGCTCGGCCATCACCGCGAACATTTCATCGCCGCGCGGCGTGCGTTCGACATTCATCGAAGCGAACACCGCCATGAAATAGCCGCTCAGCGCGCCAATCCGATAGTCGGTCCACAGTGCGGCGTCGTCGGCGTCCACGCCCGCCCGCGCCAATGCCGCAATCCATTGGCCAAAGGCAGCCCGGTCATCGCGCTGCGCCGGGTCGGCGATGCTCGTGCCGACCAGATAAGCAAGGTCGGTCGCACCGCTGCCGATGCCCAGCGTCTGCCAGTCGACGAGCCAACATTTCGTGCCATCGGGGGCAAACAGAATGTTGTCGACGCGCAGATCGCCGTGCACCAGCGTGCGGCCGGCCGGTTTGCGCGTCAGCCACTGGTCCAGCTTGGCAACTATGCCTGCGCCCAGATCGAGCACTTCGGCGCTCAGCCGCGTCGCGTAACGTTCGCGGAAACCGGCATAGAGCTGCGGAAACAGCGCGCGGACGATGTCAGCATTGTCGCGTTTCAGCCAGGGAATCGTGTCGAGGCGCGGGCTGTCCCACAGCATCGCGTGCAACCGCGCGGCTTCATCAATGCACGGGGCCAGCCCGGCCAGGTCCCGTCCGCCGAGCTGGTCGCCCTGTCGCGCCGGGGCGAGATCGGACAGAATGAGGATGAAATCGACATCGTCGGGCGCAATATCGGCAAAATAGCAGTGCGGCGCGGCAACGTTGGCCTGCCCGCGCAGCTCGCGGTACCAACCGACTTCTTTGACATAGGTCCCGGTCAGGGCCGCGACGTGGCGGCTGGCGGCATCGTGACTGGGGCATTTGGCAATCACGCTGGCGGGGCGGTCGGCGCACGGAGCGGCCCAGTCCAGCGTCAGCCGGAAACTGTCGCACATCTGCCCGGTGCCAACGGCGCGACTGCTCCAGCCCCGAAGCGCTCCCGGCGGCGCGCCCAGCTTGTTCGCCAGCCAGTCGGCCGTCATGTGATCGGGCCGCGTGGGAAATCCCGTCACGCCGGGTCCATCAATCCGGTCAGGCCAGTGGGTGCGTGCGGGCCGACGAACAATTGTTCGAGCACGCCCATGCCACGATGCACCTGCGAACCTTCCGCCAGCTCGGCGGACACCAACGCCTGGATGTGCAGCGCCAGCGGATTGCCCCAACCGCGCTCGGCCTCGCTCAGGCTATCGTGCGCGAAAACGGGCTCCGGCCCGTGATCACGGCCATGCCCCCAGACCGGATGGGTATAACCCAGCCCGCTCATGGCGAAGACCGGGCCGGTGGGGATCAGGGTCAGCGTGCGGCCCGGTTCCAACACCACTTTAGCCCGCGCAATCCGCCGCGTTCCGGGTTGCCAATCGATGGCAAAGTGCGCCGCCGCGAAATGACGCTCCGCGCCACCTTCGCCAACTTCCACTGCACGCCGGTTCCACGGATTGCCATCGCCATCATCGTTGCTGTGGAAAAACAGCGACCGGTCGGCGAAGTTCATTGGCGTCCAGATCCAGAAAAACTGGCTGAACGCGCCTTCGGGCGGGGGCTGGCTGTCGGCATTACCCACCGGGCGGATACCCCAGCTGCGGTCGCGGGTGCCGGCCCAGCCCGTTACCGCGTGCCGCTGTCCGGCCACGTCGACCCAGCCCGACCAATGGCCGTTCTGCGTCAGCCGCGTGTAATCCATGAACAGCCGTGTGCCGGTGCGGCGGATGAAGCGCGGCTCTTCGATCGGGAAATGCCGCCCTGTGAAGGTCAGTTCGGCGCGGGTGGGGCCGTCGTTCTCCGCGAGGGCCAGCGTCAACCGCTCCAGCGGCACATCGATGCTGATGCTGACCGGGCCAACGCACAGGTCCAGCCGCTCGCCCCCCGACCGGCGACTGGCGCGCAGGTTGTATTGGACCCCATCCACCAACACACAAAAACTGGCATCGACAATGCCGAGCTGCGGGTAAAACCCCATTGCAACGGCGAAGAAGATCGACCCGTCGGGACTATAACCGTTGAAGAAATAGCGGTCGTAAAAATTCCGGTCGGTCCCGGCGAAGGCAATAGGTTCGCTGGTCTGATGCAGCGGGAAATCATCGCCTTTGGTGAGCATCAGCGGGTCAGTTCGCCGCCAGTTCGTCAAACGCCGTCCTGATTCGCCGCGCGTTCACGCCGACATCGCTGATGCCGACCCGGCTGACCGAGCGCGCATCGACCATGCTACGCCGGTCGTCGGCTGGGTCCGGCACCACGCGGAACACAATATCGTCCTTGAACCGGAACACCGAAACGGTCTCGGTCGCCTCAACCCGCCCACGCGAAGGGTCGACCAGCACGACCTCCCACCCGCGCGCACGCGCTTGTGCAGTGATGCGCTCGACCGTCTGCGGGATTGTCATCGGAACCATGATGGGCTGAAGGTCGGGATATGCCTCGGCATGCAGCCGCGCGCGGCGCTGCGCCGGGGTCAGTGCCTTTAGGTCAGCCCGACCACCATCAGGCACAATCTGGTTGAGGTCGCCGCGCAGCTTGATCGCGGTGAACTGCGGCGGATTGGCCAGATCGGTAGTGATGTCGTGCAGCGCAGGGACTTTCTGCGCCTGGCTGATGAAAAAGGCGGCGTAGGCAACAATTGGCGCAGCGAGCAGCCAGGCAAGGCCAATTCGGCCCATCGACGCGCTCTTCTTGATGGCGTGGATGCACAGTGCAAGCAGGCTGACGAACAGCGCTCCGGCCGCCACAAACACGCCGGTACGGAACCACAGAAAGCCCTGCAGTGGCTCGGCGATCCCAAGCCAGGCCGCTGCCATTGCACCGAGGGCGATAAGCGCGGCTATGATCGCCATCAAACGGGCCAGATTGCTGACCCTTAGGCCCCAACCGCGCGGGCTTTCAGTCGTAACGGAACTCATCATCTGCTCTCCCAGCTTGCCTGTCGGGCTATCATGGCTGATAGCGCATTGCGTCACGATAGGCACGGCGCGGACGAAGGCAAGCTATGACACCGATTACGCGCAAAGGAGGACGCTTGCTCAAGCTGTTGTTTCTGGTGCTGCTGCTCATGGTCCTGTTTGGCGGAGCGGCGAAGCTAGTCGTGTCGGGTGGGGCCAAATCGCTTAACAGCGGAGACCGGCTGTTGGGCGGCGGCGATGGTGCGACCCTACAGGTGCAGGGGCAACCCTATGGTCCGGGACCACGCAACAAGCTGAATATCTGGGTTCCCGCTGGCACGCGAAAGTCCGATCGATTGCCGGTACTGGTCTGGCTCTATGGTGGCGGCTGGTACAGCGGCGCGCGCGACGACTATGGCTTTGCCGGGCGCGCCTTTGCGCGGGCTGGCTTCATTGTTGTTATCCCGGATTACCGCATTGTCCCCGACGGCCATTGGCCCGATTTTCTGGAAGACAGCGCAGCAGCGGTGGTGTGGACCGAGCGGAACATTAGCAATTATGGCGGAGATCCCGCGCGCATCGCACTGTCGGGCCATTCGGCGGGCGCCTATAATGCGGTCATGCTGGGGCTCGATCCGCAATGGATGAAGGCGGCAGGCAGCGACGCTGGCGTCATCCGCGGGGTGGCGGCGCTGGCGGGCCCCTATGACTTCATTCCGTTTGAAAAGGGCGGCCGTGCCGACGTGGCGATGGGCGACATCCGGCCATTAGAGCGCACCCAGCCCATCAGCTTCGTGCGCGCCGATGCGCCGCCGCTGTGGCTGGGGCATGGCAGCGCCGACACGGTGGTGCGGGTGCGCAATAGCAAGAATTTGGCCGCCGCCATGGCCAAGGCAGGCGGGTCGGCGCAGCTGCGGGTCTATGACGATCTCAGCCATAATGATCTGGTGATGGCGCTAACCGGTCCGTTGCAGTTCAGGGGGCCGGCCGTGCTGCCCGAGATGATCGAATTTCTGCGCGGAGTGACCGCGCGGCAGCTGCCCAAGGAGCCATCACCCCAGTCGTAATGTGCGCCCTACCTGACCCAGCGATAGCCGGTCGGCATGTGGCAGAGCAAAGCGCAGCGAGACCCAAATGCTTGCCAGCGCAATTGCGACCAGTAGCACGAGTGCGATTGCATCGGGCAGGCGCGCGGCGAGCAGCATCAGCGCGGCCCCGCCTGCTGCCACCGCCAGCGCCAGCGCCAGCACGCGTGGAAAGGCGGCGGTAAAGGGGTGCAACGTTTCGGCCCGCCATAACTGCGCTAGCGGAATGGCGGCACTTGTGACCAGCCCTGCCGCTACCGCCAGCGTTACCGCCGTGAGCGGCGCGACCAGATTGGACAAAAGCAAACCGGTCAATAGCGCCGCCGCCAGTCCGGCAAAGCTTGCGGCCAATTGGTGGCGGAAAGCTGCAACCACCTGAAGGACCGGCACGGATATTCCCACTATGGCCTCGACCGCGCGCGCAGCGAACAGGGTGATGACCGCCGCCTCGGCCACGCCCGCGCCGGGACCAAACAAGGTCAGCAACTTGCCCGCCCCCGCCGCCAGCACCGCAGCCAGCGGCAGCGCCAGCGCGGTGATCAGCCGCACCGCATAAGCATAGATCTCCTGAACCTCCGCGCGGTCGTGGCGTTCGCTGCTCGCCGCGAGCGGTGCGAGGACGTGAACAAAGGCAGTGCGCACCAGCTGCACGACGCTGGAAAGCTTGCGCGCGACGGTGAACAGCCCGCCTGCCGCCGCTCCCGCCGCGCCGGGCAGCATTTGGTTGAGCAGCAAAGTTGGTGCATCGCCATAAAGCCGCGCGACCAGATTGGAGGGCAACACCGACAGCCCCGCCAGCGCCGTGTCATGCGCGACGGGCGGCCAGCCGCTGTGCAGCATCAGCCGCAGGTCATAATGGCGCGCCAGCAAGCGCACCGACAGCAGCGCGGTGATGGCGAGCGATGCCAGATGCGCCGCGAACAGGCTCATCAGCCCCCACCCAGCGGCAAAGAGCACAGCTGCCAGCGCCAAGCGGATCAGCTGCTCCCAGAAGATCCGCAGCCGGATTTCCGCCCCAAACAACATCCGCGCGCGCAGCGCCGAGGTCGCGATCTCGACAAATGCCCAAAGCGGCAACGCCCAGACGAACAGCTGGATGGCGGGGGTCACTTTGTCTGCATCGGCTTCCGCGACATTGACCAACGGTGCGAGCTGCGGAGCCGCCGCCGCAACGACGATGGCCACGACCAGACATGGGGCAACCCCCAGCAGCAGCGCGGTGCGCAGCGCTGTCGCCGCTTCCGCATCGTCGGCGCTGCGCGGCACGGTCCGCTGCAGTGCGCTGGTCATGCCCAGATCAAAGATATTCTCAGCAAGGTTGATGGCAGCCCACAGCACCGCGTGCAGACCGTAACCGGTCAGCCCGAACATCAGCACATAGAGCGGCTGGGCAATGATTTCGACCAGTGCCCCCAGCCGCGCCAGCACTGTCGTGCCGATGCCGCGCGCGACGCGATGGCTGGCGCTGGCAACAGGCGGTCTGGCGTGGGTCATGCTGGGGGCGGGCATAGCCGCGCGCTTGCTTTACTGCCAGCGGCTTGTCGTAAGCGCCAATTGGCGCTTGAAACGCCTGTTGGGCAGGACTAACTCCGCCACGTCGGACGTATTGGCGTCCGGCTGTTGATCGGAGTCTTTATCACGATGGCCGAGTTTCGTTTGCCCGCCAACAGCCGTCCCACGAAGGACGGCACGGTCCACAGTGCCGCGGGCGCGAGCAACGTCAAACGCTTCAAAGTCTATCGTTACGACCCCGACAGCGGCAAGAATCCGCACTATGACACGTTCGAGATCGACCTCGACAATTGCGGTCCAATGGTGCTCGACGCGCTCATCAAGATGAAATCCGAGCAGGATTCGACGCTCACCTTCCGCCGCTCGTGCCGCGAGGGGATTTGCGGCAGCTGTTCGATGAACATCAATGGCAAGAACGGACTCGCCTGCACGACGGCGATCGAGGATTGCAAGGGCGACGTGCAAATTACCCCACTGCCGCATATGGAGGTGATCAAGGACCTCGTCCCCGATTTCACCCACTTCTATGCGCAATATGCCAGCATCGAACCGTGGCTGAAGACCAAGACGACCACGCCGTCGGGCAAGGAACGGCTGCAAAGCCCGGAGGATCGCGAAAAGCTCGACGGGCTTTACGAATGCATCCTGTGTGCTTGCTGCTCAACCAGCTGCCCCAGCTATTGGTGGAACAGCGACAAATTCCTCGGCCCCGCCATCCTGCTCCAGGCCTATCGCTGGCTCGCCGACAGCCGCGATGAACTCACCGGCGAACGGCTCGACGAGCTCGAGGACCCGTTCCGCCTCTATCGCTGCCACACCATCATGAATTGCGCCAACGCCTGTCCCAAGGGCCTCAACCCCGCACGGGCAATCGCCGAGGTCAAGAAAATGACGGCGGAGCGCGCTGCTTGAACGATGGGATAGAGGAACCCCCGCCTCCCGCGCATTTTGATGCGGTGGCGGGGCAGGACGGCTGGCTCAGCTGGAACCTGAAAGATGCGACCCGTTTCAACGGCTTTATCGAACCGTTAAGCGTCCGGCGCGAGCCCCCGATGCCCGATGGCCGCCCGGTGGCGCGGGTGCGGATGCACCCTTCGCACAAGCACAGCAATCTGGGCAATGCCGTGCACGGCGCGGTGACGCTGGCGCTGATTGATGTTGCGCTATTCGCTGCCGCGCACCAGTTCGGGTCGCTCAACGCGGGCTTTTCGGTGACGCTGGATTTGAGCACGCAGTTCGTGGGCGGTGGGCGTATCAACGAACCCATGGACGCAGTAGTCGAGCTGGTCCGCGAAACCGGGCGGCTGGTATTCCTGCGCGGCACGGTCGTGCAGGGCCCAGGCGACCGTCACATTGTCGCGGCTTTTTCAGGCACGATCCGCAAGGCAGGGGCCGACAGTCGCTCACCGCTGAGGGAAACTGAGCAGTCGCAACCCGTCACGGGCTAATTCTGTATCAAATCAATACATAAACACGGTTAAACCGGTTGTAACTTTTGTCGCCGTCGATATTGGAGCGGTCAGAGGTCGCACTCCCCATAACAAATCGATTCACTATCGAAAGGTTCTCTCATGAAAACGAAGTTTCTGGCGCTGGCAGGTGTGGCCGCGCTCGGCTTTGCCCTTCCGGCCCAAGCCTCCATCATTATCGACGTCAATGGCAAGACCAATTCCGGTGTGGTGACCCCTCCGGGCACGCCGCTGACCCAGCCGGTAACCGTGTTTCTGGAACAGGGTCGCTATCTGCTGACGTTCGTCGCCCCCCCGGTCGGTGCGTTCACGGCGGTCAACGTCTGGAACAACAACAACGGTTCCGGCTGCAATTCGTCTGGCTCCAATTGCGTACGCGGCTGGTTTAACCGCGCTGATTATTATCTCGGTTCGGATGCCACCACTTACAAGACCATTGGTTCTTCGGCCCAGGCGAACCGCTTCCGCACGGCGGCGCTTTCTTTTGCCAATGCTAGCAACCCGCTCAATGCCAGCGTGTATACAAAAGAAATTATTGTTGGTGCTGGTGGGCAGAACTTCAGTGCCTTCCTGCGCGATACGCCGACCACCGACAACTTCGGCGGTATCAGCCTGTCGCTGGCTGCGGTCCCCGAGCCGGCGACCTGGGCGATGATGATCATGGGCTTCGGCCTGATCGGCGGCGCCTATCGTTCGCGCCGGACGCAGGGCAAGATCAGCTTCGCCTGACCTGTGCTGGCTGCGTAGCGGCCGGTGCTGTGAATTTGCAGACCCCGGTGGTGCCGATGCACCGCCGGGGTTTTGCTTGTTGCGGCATGGCGAAGCGCTTGGCATGGGCGTGCAGCACCGCGCCGGAGATTTTCCAGTTTGCCTGATCCCCAATCGCCCATGTCTGTCTATGACCAACTGGTGGCGTCAGGCGAGCTGCGCGCCGATCCGGATCAGCGCGCAGCGGCGGCGCGGCTCGCGGCGCTCCGCCGTGCACTGACCGACAAACCGCAGCGCGGTAGCCTGCTCTGGCGGCTTGCGGGACGCAAGCCAGAGGCGCCGCGCGGCATCTACCTTTGGGGTGGGGTCGGGCGTGGTAAATCGATGCTGATGGATCTTTTTTACGACCATCTCGCCATAACCCGTAAACGCCGCGTCCATTTCCACGCTTTCATGGCCGAGGTGCACGCGCGCCTACGCACCGAGCGTGCGAAGGAGAGCGGCGATCCCATCGCGCCGGTTGCTAACGCGCTGGCCGCCGACCTTGACTGCCTATGCTTCGACGAAATGGTCGTGAACAACAGTGCTGATGCTATGATCATGTCGCGATTGTTTACCGCGCTGATCGGACAGGGGCTGACTTTGGTCGCAACCAGCAACCGTCCGCCCGATGACTTGTACAAGGATGGGCTGAACCGGGAACATTTCCTGCCCTTCATCGCGCTGATCAAGGAGCGGATGGAGGTTATCGGTCTCAACGGCCCGACTGATTATCGCCGCCAGCGGCTCGGCGACGGCGCGCGCTGGTTTGTGCCAGCCGATCAGGTGGCCAGCGATGCAATGGCCGCAGCGTTTTTCCGCCTGACGGATTACCCGCCCGAAGATCGCGCGCATGTGCCGACGTACGAGCTGGATGTGGGCGGCGGTCGCACGTTGCATGTGCCCAAGGATTTGAAGGGCGTCGCCGTATTCTCCTTCAAACGGCTGTGCGGCGAGGCGCGCGGGGCGAGCGACTATCTGGCTATCGCGCGGCGCTATCATACAGTCTTCATTGTCGGCATTCCGCGCATGGGGCCGGAGAACCGGAACGAGGCGGCGCGCTTTGTGACGCTGATCGATGCGCTCTATGAATATCGCGTCAAGTTGCTGGCGAGTGCGGCCGCGTTGCCCGATCAGCTCTATGTCGCGGGCGATGGCGCGTTCGAATTTGAACGCACCGCAAGCCGCCTCGCTGAAATGCAGTCGGACGATTATCTGGCGGAAGGGCACGGCCCGCGCTGACACGAGGGAGAGGGATTGCCATGAAGCGGCTCATCACATTGGCGGCGTTGCTGGCGGCAGCTCCAGCATTTGCGCAAGGCAATAACGAGCGGCGCCTTGCCGAAAGGGCGCTGTTTGAGCGCATCGTTGAAATTCCCACGGTGGCGGGGCAGCCGCAGGCCTTCAAGCAGCTGACTGACCTGCTCGCCGCCGAATTTCGCCGCGCAGGCATCACCAATGTTGTCATCAAAGACCATGACGGCACCAGTTCGCTGATCGCGCGCTGGCCGGCCTCTAAGCCGTCGGGAAAAAAACCGATTTTGCTGATGGCCCATATGGATGTGGTGGACGCCAACCCCGCCGACTGGAAGCATCCGCCGTTCGAGTTTCGCGCCGAAGGCGGCTATTATCTCGGGCGCGGGACCAACGACAATAAGGCGGGACTGACGGGCATTTTGCTGGCGCTCAAATATCTGCGCGCCGAAAACTTCGCCCCGACGCGTGACATCATCATACTGTTTACCGGGGACGAGGAAACGACCGGCAACGCCGCGCGGCGTGCAGCCAGCGAGTGGCGCGACCTGATCGACGCCGAATATGCGCTGAACAGCGACGCAGGCGGCGGCGCGGTTTATGGCGATGGGCGGGTCGACGGCTATTACATGCAAATTGCCGAGAAAACTTATGCCGACTTCAAGCTAACCGCGACCAATCCTGGCGGACACAGCAGCGTGCCGCGCCCCGATAATGCCATTTACGCGCTGGCGCATGCCCTGACGGCAATCGAGCGCCACCGCTTTGCCCCGATGATCAACGACGCGACCCGCGCGGGTTATCAGCTGCTGGCCAAGGGAGAGACGGGGCAGCTTGGTGCGCTGGTGCAGGCTTTCCTCGCCAACCCCGCCGACCGGGTCAATGCTGACCTGCTTGAGGCTTTTGATCCCGGCGGCACGCGGACGCGCTGCGTCGCGACCCAGCTCAGCGGCGGCCACGCCCCGAACGCGCTGCCGCAGCGCGCCGAAGCCAACGTCAATTGCCGCATCTTTCCCGGCGTCACCATCGAGGCCGTGCGGCAGGAACTGCAGGTCCTCGCCGGGCCCGATGTGACGGTGGCGGTCGAGCCCAAATCGACGACGCCCGAAACCGTGCCGTCGCCGGTGCGGCAGGACATTGTCGATGCTTATCGCGCGGCCGTGGGGGTGCGCTTCAAGGATGCACCGATCATCCCTTTCCAGTCTGCGGGCGCGACTGATGGCGCTTTCCTTCGCGCGGCGGGCATTCCCGTTTATGGCTTTGGCGGACTGTGGAGCCGCGTCGGCGAAAGCTATGGCATCCACGGGCTCGACGAGCGGGTGGCCGCCGATGGCTTTCACGATTCTGTGCCCATCTGGATGGAAATGCTCCGCCGCGTCGCTGGGTAGGCAAGTTATCGCTATTGCGAACTGATTGCAAAGATAGTCTTGATAGCAGCAAGATTGCGACTTGTCGGCTGTCATTAATCGGCCTAATTCGGCGGCAATTCCGTTTGCAGGACTTCAGGAAGGACGACTCATGGCTCGCAAGAAAATCGCGCTGGTGGGCGCCGGCAACATCGGCGGCACGCTCGCCCATCTCGCCGCGCAAAAGGAACTGGGCGATATCGTCCTGTTCGACGTGGTCGAAGGCGTGCCGCAGGGCAAGGCGCTGGACCTGTCGCAGTGCGGCCCGGTCGAAGGCTTCGATGCCAAGGTCACCGGTTCCAATGATTATAAGGATATCGCGGGCGCCGATGTCGTCATCGTCACTGCCGGGGTAGCGCGCAAGCCGGGGATGAGCCGCGACGACCTGCTCGGCATCAACCTCAAAGTCATGAAGGCGGTGGGCGAGGGCATCCGCGACAATTGCCCCGGTGCCTTTGTCATCTGCATCACCAATCCCTTGGACGCGATGGTGTGGGCGCTGCGCGAATTTTCAGGCCTGCCGCATCACATGGTCGTCGGCATGGCGGGCGTGCTCGATTCGGCCCGGTTCGCGACCTTCCTTGCGTGGGAATTTGGCGTGTCGGTGCGCGATGTGAATGCTTTCGTGCTGGGCGGCCATGGCGACACGATGGTACCCGTACTTTCTTATTCGACCGTCAGCGGCATTCCCGTCCCCGATCTCGCCAAGATCAAGGGTGTTGATGCGGGACGGCTCGACGAGATCGTCAAGCGGACGCGCAGCGGCGGCGGCGAGATTGTTGCATTGCTTGGTACCGGCTCTGCCTACTACGCGCCTGCCGCGTCGGGGATCGCGATGGCCGAGGCCTATTTGGGTGACCAGAAGCGCATCCTAGCCTGCGCCGCTTATGTCGATGGCAAATATGGGCTGGACGGGCTCTATGTCGGCGTTCCGGTGGTGATCGGCGCGGGCGGTGTCGAGGATATCGTCGAAATCGCGCTGTCGGAATCCGAAAAGGCCAACCTCAAAGTGTCGACCGATGCTGTCGAGGAATTGCTGGTGGCGTGCAAGGCGCTGGATTCGTCATTGGCATGATTGCTTGGGGCGACTTGCACGAAGTTAGGTCGCTCAAAGATGCGTGAAGCCGTGGTTGTTAACGGTGTCGCAGGGTTGGTCGGCTTTGGGATCGTGTTTATTGCAACTTGGTTTTTCCCGACACTTGGGATGATCTGGTTCGTTGTTGCATGTGGTAATTTTCTTTTCAGCCTACTCTTCTCGCGAGCGACGCTGGATCGAAATTTGTCCGTTTTGATTCTCACTGCCGCAGCTTTCTTTGCTGCTGCGGCATTTCGCTAGGATAAAGAAGTCATGTCCATCCTCATCAACAAGAACACCAAAGTCATCACGCAGGGTATGACCGGCGCGACCGGGACTTTTCATACCCAGCAGGCGCTCGCCTATGGCACGCAGATGGTCGGCGGGGTGACGCCGGGGAAGGGCGGGACGATGCATGCCGAAACCGGCCTGCCCATCTGGGACACCGTCGCCGCCGCGCGCGATGCAACCGGCGCCGACGCCAGCGTCATCTATGTCCCGCCGCCGTTCGCTGCCGATTCGATCCTCGAGGCAATTGCCGCCGAAATTCCGCTGATCGTGTGCATTACGGAAGGGATCCCGGTGCTCGACATGGTGCGCGTCAAGCGCGCGCTTTCGGGTTCCAAATCGCGGCTGATCGGCCCCAACTGCCCCGGCGTCCTGACGCCCGGCGAATGCAAGATCGGCATCATGCCGGGCAGCATCTTTTCCAAGGGCAGCGTCGGCGTCGTCAGCCGCTCGGGCACGCTCACCTATGAGGCGGTGTTCCAGACCACCAATGTGGGGCTCGGCCAGACCACTGCGGTCGGCATCGGCGGTGACCCCGTCAATGGCACCAACTTCATCGATGTGCTCGAGCTGTTCCTCGCCGACGAAGCGACCAAGAGCATCATCATGATCGGCGAAATCGGCGGCGATGCCGAAGAACAGGCCGCGCAGTTCCTGATCGACGAGGCAAAGAAGGGCCGCAAAAAGCCGATGGTTGGCTTTATCGCCGGCCGCACCGCGCCTCCCGGTCGCCGCATGGGCCACGCCGGCGCGATCGTGTCGGGCGGCAAGGGTGACGCCGAAAGCAAGATCGCAGCGATGGAAGCGGCCGGTATTAAAGTTTCGCCGTCGCCGTCGTTGCTAGGTGAGACGCTGGCTGGGGTGCTGAAAGAGCGGGTGTAGCTGCGTCCGCGGAGAGATAAAATGAACATCGAACGCATCAGCTTTGACACCGACGAGGTGCAACCCGGTCCCAGCTGGGCGCGCGCGGGCTGGCCGCTGGTTGACGATGGTGATTTCACCGCGGCGCTCGACCCCATGCAGATGCAGGTCGCGGTCAAGTCGGCGGCGGCCAAAGCCGGGGCGCCCATCGCTGATGGTGATGTAGCGCGCGCCGCCGATGCGTCGATCCGCGCGATGATGCTGATCCGCACCTATCGCGTGCGCGGGCATCTGGCGGCGAAGCTCGATCCGCTCGGCATCCAGAAGCAGGAGATTCCGGCCGACCTGACGCCCGAATATCACGGCTTTGTTGGCGCTGAACTCGATACGCCCATCTATCTTGGCGGCGCGCTGGGGTTGGACAGAGCCAGCATCCGTCAGATTGTCGCGATCCTGCAGGCCAATTACTGCGGCCCCGTTGGCCTTGAATATATGCACATCGCCGATGTCGAGGAGCGCCGCTTCCTGCAGGAGCGGATGGAGGGTGCCGACAAGCATATCGAATTTTCCCCCGCCGGCAAAAAGGCGATCCTGAACAAGGTGATCGAGGCCGAGGAGTGGGAGAAATATCTCGCGCGCAAATATGTGGGCACCAAGCGCTTCGGCCTTGACGGTGGCGAGTCGATGATCCCGGCGATGGAAGCGATCATCAAATATGGCGGCCAGTACGGCGTCAAAGAAATCGTCTATGGCATGGCGCATCGTGGGCGGCTGAACATGCTCGCCAATGTGATGGCCAAACCCTATCAGGTGATTTTCCACGAATTTTCGGGCGGCAGCGCCAACCCCGACGATGTTGGCGGGTCGGGCGACGTCAAATATCATCTCGGCACCAGCACCGACCGTGAATTTGACGGCGTGTCGGTACATATGTCGCTGGTCCCCAACCCCTCGCACCTGGAAGCGGTCAATCCGGTCGTGCTGGGTAAGGTGCGCGCGCAGCAGGCGGCACGCGGCGACCTCGACCGCCATGAACAGGTGCTGCCGGTGTTAATCCACGGCGACGCGGCCTTTGCCGGACAGGGAATTGTGTGGGAGTGCCTGGGGTTCTCAGGGATACGTGGGTACAACACCGGCGGTTGCATCCACTTCATCGTCAACAACCAGATCGGTTTTACAACCAGCCCGCAATTCGCGCGATCGTCGCCCTATCCCAGCGATGTGGCAAAGGGGGTGCAGGCGCCCATCCTGCACGTCAACGGCGACGACCCCGAAGCGGTAACCTTTGCCTGCAAACTCGCCATTGATTTTCGCCAGCAGTTCAAGCGCGACATCGTCATCGACATGTGGTGCTATCGCCGCTTCGGCCACAATGAAGGCGACGAGCCGAGCTTTACGCAGCCGCTGATGTACGCCAAAATCCGTCAGCATCCGCCGGTTTCGAGCATCTATGCCGGGCGGCTGGAGCGCGAAGGCGTGATCGCGGCGGACGAAGCCGACGCGATGCGCGCCGCCTTCGTTGCGCGGCTTGAAAGCGATTTTGACGCGGCAAAAAGCTACAAGGCGAACAAGGCCGACTGGTTCGCGGGGCGCTGGTCTGGACTGCATATGCCCGCCGATCCCGAAGGCGCGCGGCGCAATGTTTCGACCGGCGTGTCGGACAAATTGTTCGACAGCATCGGCCGAACGCTGACCACCATCCCCGAAGGGCTGGAGGTGCATAAAACGCTGCGCCGGGTGATCGAGGCGCGCGGCGCGATGTTCGCAGCCAAAGATGGCGAAGTGTTCGACTGGGCCACTGCCGAGAGCCTCGCCTTCGGCACGCTGCTCAGCGAAGGCTATCAGGTCCGCCTGTCGGGGCAGGATTCGGGGCGCGGCACCTTCAGCCAGCGCCACGCCGTCTGGGTCGATCAGAACACGGAAGAAAAATATATCCCGCTCACCACTGTGCCGCATGGCCGGTTCGAGGTGCTGGACTCGCCGCTGTCCGAATATGGCGTGCTCGGCTTTGAATATGGCTATGCCATGGCCGACCCCAAAGCGCTGGTGCTGTGGGAGGCGCAGTTCGGCGACTTCGCCAATGGCGCGCAGATCATGATCGACCAGTTTATTGCGGCGGGCGAGGCGAAATGGTTGCGCGCCAATGGGCTCGTGATGCTTCTCCCGCATGGCTATGAAGGGCAAGGGCCCGAACATAGTTCAGCGCGGCTCGAACGCTTTCTCCAGCTGTGCGCCAGCGACAATATTCAGGTGTGCAATATCTCAACACCATCCAATTACTTCCATGTGTTGCGCCGCCAAATGCTGCGCCCGTTCCGCAAGCCGCTGGTCATCATGACGCCCAAATCGCTGTTGCGGCACAAACTCGCCGTTTCGCTGCGCCGCGATTTTATTGGCGAGGCGCATTTCCGCCGCATCATGTCCGACCGCACCCCGCCCGCCGATGCCGATGTGAAGCGCGTCGTATTGTGTTCGGGCAAAGTTGGTTATGATCTGATGGAGGCGCGCGATGCGGCGGGCCAGGCGGACACGACGGTGATCCGCATCGAACAGCTTTACCCCTTCCCCGGGGATCCGCTGGCGCTGCGCCTGTCGCGCATGCCAAGCCTCGAAGACGTCGTCTGGGCGCAGGAAGAGCCGAAGAACAATGGCAGCTGGTCTTTCGTGGAACCCTATATCGAAGAGGCGCTGACGGTGGCGGGCAAAAAGGGCATGCGCCCGCGCTACGCCGGCCGGCTCGCGGCGGCATCGCCAGCCACCGGCCTGATGTCGCGCCACCAGACCGAACAGGCCGCGCTGGTCGCCGATGCACTGGGGCTGAGCCGCCGTGCGGAAATCCGGCGGACGCGGAAATAACTGTGCCCCGGCGATTGCCGGGGTCCAGAGCGGATAAGACAGAAGCTGGACCGCTGCTTTGGCAGGGGAACAACAAAGAGAAACGAAAATGAGCACCGAAGTCAAAGTCCCCACATTGGGCGAAAGTGTGACCGAAGCCACGATCGGCGAGTGGTTGAAACAGCCGGGCGAAGCGGTAGCCGCTGACGAGCCCATCGCTAGCCTCGAAACCGACAAGGTGGCGGTCGAGGTGCTTGCCCCCGTTGCAGGCGTGATGGGCGCGCATGGTTATGCAGCGGGCGACACCGTCGGTGTCGGTGCGGTAATTGGCAGCATCGAGACCGGGGAAGCGGTCGCTGCCAAGGCGGCTCCGGCGGCGGTTGTAACTGCACCGCCTGCCGCCGAAGCGGTCGACAATGTCACGACCCTGTCGCCCGCCGTGCGCCGTCTGGTGCTTGAGCACGGCCTTGACCCCAGCAAGATCAAGGGCAGCGGCAAAGACGGCCGCCTGACCAAGGAAGATGTGCTCGCTGCCGCCAACGCCGCGCCGGAAGCCGCGCCCGCGCCGGTTGCGGCGCCGATCCCCGCGCCCGCGCCCGCCGCCGCCCCCACAGGAGCCCGCCGCGAAGAGCGCGTGAAGATGACGCGGATGCGGCAAACCATCGCCAAGCGCCTGAAATCCGCACAGGAAACTGCGGCGATGCTGACCACCTTCAACGACTGCGATATGTCGGAAGTGATGGCGCTGCGCGACCGCTACCGCGACATGTTCGAGAAAAAGCATGGCGTGCGTCTGGGTTTCATGAGCTTTTTCACCAAGGCGGCGGCGCTCGCAGCCAAGACCATCCCTGCGGTCAACGCGCGCATCGACGGTGATGAAATCGTCTATTTCGACTATCTCGACGTTTCGGTGGCGGTCAGCGCACCCAATGGGCTGGTCGTGCCGGTGGTCCGCAACGCCGACGCCATGTCCTTTGCCGACATTGAAAAGGCGATCGCTGATCTTGGCCGCCGCGCCAAGGATGGCACGCTGACCATGGAGGACATGACCGGCGGCACCTTCACCATTTCCAACGGTGGCGTTTTCGGCGGGCTCATGTCCACTCCGATCATCAACCCGCCGCAGTCGGCGGTGCTCGGCCTCCACCGCATCGAAGACCGCCCCGTCGTGCGCGACGGGCAAATTGTCATCCGTCCGATGATGTATCTGGCACTCAGCTACGACCACCGCCTGATCGACGGGCGTGAGGCGGTGACCTTCCTGAAGACGATCAAGGAAGCGATTGAGGATCCGGGCCGTTTGTTGGTGGATTTGTAAGGGCGTGAACAATGACTGACACCAACTACGACCTCATTGTCATCGGCGCTGGCCCCGGCGGCTATGTCGCCGCGATCCGCGCGGCACAGCATGGGCTTAAGGTCGCGTGCGTGGAAAGCCGCGCGACATTGGGCGGCACCTGCCTCAACGTCGGGTGCATCCCTTCAAAGGCTCTGCTCCATGCCTCCGAACTCTATGACGAGGTCGCGGGCGGGCATCTGGCCAAATATGGCATGAGCTTTGGCACCGCCAAACTCGACGTCGCGGCGATGCTGGCGGAAAAGGACAAGGCGGTCGGCGAGCTGACCGGCGGGATCGAATTTCTGTTCAAGAAGAACAAGGTCGACTGGCTGAAGGGGCACGCCGCCTTTACCGGCGTCAACACGATTGATGTCGGCGGCACCAGCTACACCGCCAAGAATATCCTCGTTGCCACCGGCTCCAGCGTCACCCCGCTGCCCGGCGTCACCATCGACAATGACAAGGGCGTGGTGGTCGACTCGACCGGCGCGCTGACGCTCAAAGCCGTCCCGAAAAAGATGGTCGTGATCGGCGGCGGCGTGATCGGGCTGGAACTGGGCAGCGTGTGGCGGCGGCTGGGCGCCGAGGTGATCGTCGTCGAATTTCTCGATCAAATCCTGCCCGGCATGGACGATGATATCCGCAAGGAAGCGAACAAGATTTTCAAGAAACAAGGCTTCACCATCCGCACCGGCACCAAAGTCACCGGCTGCAGTGTGAAGGGCAAGAAAGCGACGCTGACGATGGAGCCCGCAAAAGGCGGTGCAGCCGAAACGCTCGACGCCGACGTCGTGCTGGTCGCCATCGGTCGCCGTCCCAACACCGACGGGCTGGCGCTCGACAAGGCGGGGCTCGCCGTCAACGCGCGCGGGCAGATCGAAACGGACCATGATTTCCGCACCACTGTCCCCGGCATCTGGGCGATCGGCGATGTCATTCCCGGCCCGATGCTGGCGCACAAGGCCGAGGATGAAGGCGTTGCCTGCGCCGACAATATCGCGGGCCACACCGGTATCGTGAACCACGCCGTCATCCCGTCGGTCGTCTATACCTTTCCCGAGATCGCGGGCGTCGGTCTGACCGAGGAGCAGGCGAAGGCGCGCGGGCCCGTCAAGATTGGCAAATTCCCAATGATGGCCAACAGCCGCGCCAAGACCAACCGCCAGACTGACGGGCTGGTCAAGGTCATCGCCGACGCCGACAGTGACAAGGTGCTGGGCGTGTGGATTATCGCGAGTGTCGCGGGCTCTATGATCGCAGAAGCTGCTGTTGCGATGGAATTCGGCGCGACCAGTGAAGATATCGCGCTCACTTGCCACGCCCATCCGACCCATGCCGAGGCGCTGAAGGAAGCGGCGATGGCGGTGACAGGCAAGCCGATCCATATCTAGCGCGAAAGGGCGCCATGCCCGGCCTCGACAACATCATCCTCATCCGTCTGCTCGACCTTGCGGGCATCGGCGTGTTCGCGCTGTCGGGCGCTTTGATGGCGGTTCGCCTACGGCAAACCCTCGTCACCGCCAGCTTTTTCGCGCTCGTCACCGGTGTCGGTGGGGGAAGCGTGCGCGACCTGCTGATCGGGGCACCGGTCTTCTGGGTACAGGACGGTGCGATAGCCGCGGTGTGTATTGCGATTGCGCTGATCGTTTGGCTGACGCCGCAGCGCTGGTGGGACGGGCGGCTGCTGGAATGGGCCGATGCGGTGGGGCTGGCGGCCTACAGTGTGTTCGGCACGGCGAAGGCGCTAGCATGGGGTGTGCCGCCGGTGCCAGCGCTGCTGATGGGGGTGATCACCGGCTGCGTTGGCGGGATCATCCGCGATTTGCTCGCGGGCGTGCCGTCGATCATCGTGCGGCCCGAAATTTATGTGACAGCGGCGGCGCTTGCGTCGGGGCTGTTCTTGTTACTGCTTTGGATCGGCACCACTTTGCCCGTCGCCGCAGTGGCGGGAGCGATGGCTGGCTTCATCTTGCGCGGTGCCGCGATCCGCTGGTCACTGGCGCTCCCGGCCTATCGCGGGAATGATCATTGAAAACAACGCGCTTTCCTATATCGCACCACTGTGCTTCCATCGTGGCATGTTCGAACTGGCCGCCAATCCATTGTCAGAATATGTGCGATACCGAGTGAAGTTGCGCAGTTTTCTGGGGCTTTCCGCGAATCATCCCGGCTTGCCTTTCGCTCCAAATCTGGCAGCTTGTGACCGATGACCAGCGCCAGACTTCCCGCCATTGCCGCCCGAGTGCGCGCGCAAGCGACGGCGCTGCCCGCGCTGTATGGCCGTTTCGATTTCGACCGGGCGCCCGAACGCTGGGCGGCGGCGCCGACGGACACGACCGAACTCGGTCGCACAAGGGGTGTGGCACGCGAACCCTACCTGGCCGACCCCGATCTCACCGCGCGCATCCGCGAATATACGATGTTGGGCGATCGGGCGGGTGACGCCTATGCCGCGCTCACGCGTGCGCTGGGGTTCCGCCAGACCGTCGATATGCTGGTGGCCGCCTGCGACAAGGGGGTCGAGGCTGTCCCCGATGCCCCGCCCGAACTTGCCGCATTAATTGCCGAGATGGAGGCACGGCCCGACTGGGTGGACATGCAACTGGTAGCCGAAGGCGCGGCCTATGAGCGCAACGCTACGGCCAACCTTTCGCCCTTCCTGATCCGCGGCGCGTTCATCGCTACTTTCCTCAACAAATATAGTGCGCTGCCGATGGCGCTCACCGGGACATTGAGCCACGCCACTGCCGCGCGCCGGGTAAAGGAAACCGCGACCTTCTTTGCCACCACCACACTTCCCGGTGCGCTCGAACGCTTTGGGCCAGGGTTCAAGGCGGCGGCGATGGTGCGGCTGATGCATTCGATGGTGCGCGTCAATGTGTTGTCGCGCGAGGGGATGTGGGATGCCGCCACCTATGGCGTACCGATCCCGCAGCTCGACCAGATGCCTGCCGGGCTCATCCCCATTTACTTCCTGTCGCAGGAGGTGCTGGGCAAGGGACGCCAACATTTTACGCGAGAAGAGCGGGGGCGCGTGGAGATTGCACGGTATCGCTGTTTCCTGCTGGGATTGCCCGAAGATCTGCTCGCCGACACGCCCGAGGAGATCGTTAAGATCTGGCGCACGCGCAGTGCCACGCTGCGCTATGACTATGACGATAAAATCTGTGGCGGCCTGCTACGCGCGACGATGGAGGCCGAGCTATCGGGCGACCGTAGTCTGAAGGGACGGATCATGCGCCGCCTCGAACGGTCGGTCAGCCGGGTATTCTTCGTGCAGGCATTCCTGAATGGCGATGTCGAGCGCGCGGCGAGCGTTGGCGTGGTAGTCACGCCCGCCGACCGTGCGATTCACGCCGCGACCATGCTCGCGCTGATGGGCCGGATGGCGGCTTATCGCTTGGCCAGCCGTCTGCCCGTCATCGGCGAACTGGCGGACCGCCGCCTCGTCGCGCGCATCAAACGCCAGCTGCACAGCTATGGCCATGCGCAATTCACCAGCAACGCGGCGGAATATCGCCCTGCCACTGCCTGAAAGGCCAATATGCAACCCCAGCAAGTTACCGCCAATGGCATTACCATCACCTATGAGGACAAGGGGCCACGCGATGCGCCCGTCATGTTTCTGATCATGGGGTTGGGCGGCCAGCTTACCCTGTGGCCTGACGAATTTATCGATGCCCTGAACGGTCGCGGGTTCCGCACCATTCGCTATGACAATCGTGACGTTGGACATTCGACGCGCTTCGATGCGGCGGGGGTGCCCAATGTCAAATGGATGGTGGTCAAATCGATCTTCGGCTTGCGCCCCACATCACCCTACACGATTGCCGATATGGCGAGCGACGCCACCGCGCTAATGGATGCGCTGGATATCAACCGCGCGCATGTTGTTGGCGCGTCGATGGGCGGGATGATCGCCCAACACGTGGCTGCGCGTGTGCCGGAGCGGTTGCTGTCGCTTACGTCGGTCATGTCGACCACCGGCAACCGCCGTCTGCCGCGCGCCAAGCCGGAGGCGATGAAAGCGCTCGCCGGGCGGCCGACCAGCGGCGACCCCGAAGACATGATTGCCTATATGAAGCGCGCCGCCGGCATCATCGGCAGTCCGGCCTATCCGCCGACCGAAGAACGGCTCGACTGGCGTGTGCGCCGTGATTTCGATCGCGCCTGGTATCCGCCGGGCTTTGCCCGCCAGATGGCCGCGATCATCGCCGACGGTGACCGGCGGCCGCTGCTGCGGACGATCACGGTGCCGACGCTGGTCATCCATGGTGAGGACGATCCGCTGGTGCCGCTCGCGGGCGGCAAGGACACGGCGGACAATATTCCCGGTGCGCGGCTGCTGACTATCCCCGGCATGGGACATGATTTGCCGTTGGCGCTGGTCGATACGCTGGCCGACGCCATCACCGACCATGCGCGCGGGGTCCTGGCTGCAACTTAATCTAGCAGACGCGTCAGCCAGCTGACTTCCTTGTTCGCCGTGCGCGGCACCGCCGGCACCCAGCCGCGACATTCGAGGCAGGCCGCCTGCACCGACGGATTGGCAGCGAGCAGGCTCATATCCTGCACCAACCGTGCCTGGATCAGCTGGCGGTTGACCCCGGCCAGCGCAAACCAGCCGCGCGGCGCGCTGGCTGTTGTCGGCGCAGCTTGCTGGGTAAAAGCAGCCAGAAATTGCGCAAAGGGATCGGGTGCATTTTCAAAATACAGCGGGTAAAATTCGCCCTCGACCTTGGCGAGTTTGGCGGCATAAGCCACCGCATCGCCGATCCCGCCGAACTGGTCGACCAGCCCCAGCTGGCGCGCGGTTCCCCCAGCCCAGACGCGCCCCTCGGCAATTTCACGGACCTTGGCGATGTCCATCTTGCGCGAATTTGCGACCAGCCCGGTGAAGCGAGCATACATATTTTCGACACTGGCCTGTGCCATCTGGTTAAATTCGGGACTGACACCGCCCAAGATGTTGGGCTCACCCGACAGCGGCCCCGTCTTGATGCCGTCGGCGCCGACGCCGATGTTGTCTAGGGCTTTTTCGAAGCTCGGCAAAATGCCAAAAACCCCGATCGATCCGGTGATGGTGTCGGGTTCGGCAAAGATGCGGTCGGCGGGCGTGGCCACCCAGTAACCGCCCGATGCCGCGACATTGGCCATCGACACGACGATGGGCAGCTTCTTGGCCTTGGCGCGCAGCAGTGCCTGACGGATTTGTTCCGAGGCCATAACGGAGCCGCCGGGTGAATCGACGCGCAGGACAATGGCCTTTACATTGCTATCCGCAATAGCCGTCAGAATATGTCCGGCGATGGTGTCACCACCTGCCGTGCCATTGGGCTGCTCGCCATCGACAATTTCGCCCACCACCGGGATGACGGCAATGGGCGCGCCACTGGTGGGGAAGGGGTTGTTGGCCAGCCACGCGTCATAGTCGATGGCATTGAAGGCCCAGGGCTGGTTGTCGTCAGGCCGCCCGGCAATTTCGCCCACGCGGGCTTCGAACGCCAGCCGCCCGCCAATCTTGTCGACCAATCCGGCGCGTAGCGCGGCGGTCGCCAGATCGCCTTGCGCGGCCAGCGTCGGCGCTACCGGATTGGCGATGAACTCAGCCAGCTTCGCCTTGGGCCGTGCCTTGGCAACATCGGCCTGCCACTTGGTCCAGATGACGTCGACATAGGCACGCGCAGCGGCTTCGGCCTCGGGCGACTGGTCGCTGCGGATGAAGGGCTCGACCGCACTTTTGAAGGTGCCAACCCGATAAACATTGGCGGTGACGCCCAGCTTGTCGAGCAATTCCTTATAATAAAGATTGGTCCCGCCTGGCCCGGTAATCAGCGCGCCGCCGATGGGATCGACCCAGATTTCGCTGGCATGTGCGGCAAGCTGATAGGCATCATCGCCATAGGCTGAGGCAAAGGCCAGCACCGGCTTCTTGGCGGCGCGCACCTTGCCGATCGCTTCGCCGACTTCGGCGAGCGCGACTTGGCCGCCGCCCATGAAGCTGTCGAGGTCGAGGACGACCGTTTTGACACGCTTGTCGGTCGCAGCCGTTTCGAGCGCGTGGACGACATCGCGGACGCGATATTCGCGCACCGGCATCCCGCCCGCGCCGGTCAGCGTGGCAAAGGGGTCGATATCGGCGGGCTGCTCGCTGAGCACGCCTTCGAGCTTGAGCAGCAGCGCGCCCTCGCTCACCGGCAGCGCCGCATTGGGCCGCGCCGTCAGCAGGCCGAACAGCACCACAAAGAAGAGCAGCAAGAACAAGAGCGCCAGCGCGTCTTTGATGGCTACCAGCAGTCGCCACACTTTGCGCGGAAAGCTGACGCCGTCGGTCGGCGGCGGCGGCGCGCGCCGGACGGGGGCCGAAGGCGGCACGGAGGCAGGGGCGGGCGCAGCGATATCGTTCATGGTGCTATAGCTAGGGTTGGCCCGGCCGCTTGGCAATGGCGGCTTCGACCGGCACCTCTCCCACACCGACCGGCGTCAGCGCAGCCATCCGGCATCGCGATACCAGGCGGCGGTGGCGGCGAGGCCCGCAGCGAAGGCGATTTCGGGTGCCCATAGCGCCGGATCAGGCCGCTTGGCGGGATCGCTGACCCAGTCGGGATGCGCCATATAGGCAGCGCGGTCGGGGGTCAGCTTCGCGCGGTCGCCGCGTAACAACCGGTCGGCATGCGCCGCCAGCTTGAGCAGCGGGCGCGGCGCGCTGAACTTGAGCGCGCCGTTGCGTCCCACGGCGGCGGCAATGGCCGCGCCCATCGCGCGGTGCGAAATGCCGCCTGGGGTGCCATCATCAACCTCATAGAGTGCCCCAGTCGGAAAGTCCGACGTTACGGCGAGCGCGACCAGCAGTTTGGCCAAATCGGTGGCATGGATCCACGATCCACGCCCCGCTGGCGGCAGCAGGATGAAGCCCCTTTGCGCCATTTTGAACAGTTCCAGCATGTCGCGATCGCGCGGACCATAGACGCCAGGCGGGCGGACGATGGCCCACGGCAGCGGCGCGGCGCGAACGCCCTCTTCGGCCCCGGCTTTGGACCAGCCATAGTTGGAAAGCGCGGGTTCGCGGGCAGCCAGGCTGCTGACGTGGACAAAGCGGGCGACTTTCGCGCGCCTTGCGGCATCGACTATCGCCTGCGTACCAGCGATGTTGGCAGCGGCGAAGGCAGCGCGGTCGGGCACGTTCACTGCGCCGGCAATATGCACGACCGCGTTTGCGCCGGCGCAAAGCTGGTCGAGCGACGCCGCATCGTCGAGTGCGCCTGCGATCCACGTTACCCCCGCGCGCTCGGGCTGCTGCCGACGCGCCAGCGCGCGGACGGGGACGCCCGTGACTGACGCCGCGTCAAGCACATGGCTGCCGACAAATCCCGTCGCGCCGGTAATGGCGATGGTCACAGCAGCACCAGATGGTCGCGGTGCACCAGCGCGCTGCGCGGGGCATAGCCGAGCGCGGCTTCCTGCGCGTCGCGGCCCAGCCCCCTGATGCGGATGGCATCGCGCACCGGATATTCGGACAGGCCGCGCGCAATCGGATGGCCATCGGGCCCGTCGATTTCCAAGACATCGCCGCGCTCGAACTGGCCGGTGATGGCGGTTACTCCGGCGGCAAGCAAGCTCGCGCCGCCCCGCAGCGCCTTGGCTGCACCCGCGTCAATGGTCAGCCGCCCCTTGGCGGTGAGCCCGCCAGCAAGCCAGGCCTTGCGCGCGGTGGCGCCGCGCTCGGCGACAAACAAGGTGTGGCGCGCGGGTGTGGAAAGCGGCCGCTCGATCCGCCCCGAAACAATCGCCAGATCGCATCCGGCGCTCGCGGCGATGCGCGCGGCGGCGATTTTGGACACCATCCCGCCCGACCCCATGCCGCTGGCCGAACGATTGTCGGCCATGCCTTCAATGGCACTGTCGATTCGCTCGACGCGCGCGATATGCTGCGCGGCAGGATCGGCGGGGTTGCGGTCATAAAGACCGTCGATGTCGGACAGCAGAATGACGCCGCTTGCCCCGGCCGCCTGCGCCACGCGCGCGGCGAGCCGGTCATTGTCGCCAAAGCGGATTTCCTCGGTCGCGACGCTGTCATTCTCGTTGATAACCGGCACGACGCCAAGCGACAGCAGCCGGTCCAGCGTCGCGCT
This sequence comes from Sphingopyxis sp. sgz302558, assembly GCF_057220455.1. Classification (NCBI taxonomy): domain Bacteria; kingdom Pseudomonadati; phylum Pseudomonadota; class Alphaproteobacteria; order Sphingomonadales; family Sphingopyxidaceae; genus Sphingopyxis; species Sphingopyxis sp. sgz302558. The sequence continues at coordinate 849,268 of NZ_JBXPUZ010000001.1, forward strand.
GGCATTCAGATAACGCCGCCGGTCCTCCAGATCATCCAGCGTGACCAGCATCTGTGCCGCCGTCATCCCTTCGGCGGCGAGCAACTCGGCCCACACGCCCGCCAGCGCAATCTGCCCGGTGGCCGCCGCCGCCTGCGCATCTTCCAGGCTCGCGCGCCCGCCCTTGGGCAGGTTCAACCGCCGCGCGCCCAGCGCAATTGCCCCGGAGGATACCACCGCCACCTGCTGGCCTTCGCGGATCCGGGCGGCGATGTCATCCACCACCCCCTCCAACCAGGCGCGTCTGACTGTGCCCGCATCGTCGACAAGCAGCGCCGACCCGATTTTCACAATCAGGCGCGGCATGGTGCGGGGTGGGAACAGGGTCATTGTGGCGCGGGTGGTTGCCTGCGGTCATCGGCGATCCGGCACCTTGGCGGACCGGTCAAGAATGGCCGAATTCTCAGAAAGTAGAAGCTATACCCCCCCTCTATCGCGCTCCAGTTTGATGGTGTCGGGGCGCAAAATTGAGCGTCAAGCGGGCGCAAAGCGGGTGTCATGGGACTGCATTGCTAGAAAGCTGTGTCGATGTAGGAAAGCGAAATCGGCAGAGGCCGTCTACCGTATCGATCAAACCGGCGACCATTCGCCGATGCTTTCGCCGGTGCCGTCATCCTTGTCGCCGAAAATCGCGTCCTGCAACGCGTCCAGCACAGCCGGGATGCCCGCACCGCTCGCGCCCGACAGCGCGAACACCGGTGCGCCGCTCGCCTCTGCCAGTTCCGCCGACAGCGCGGCGATGAGTTCGGCGTCCAATGTGTCGACCTTGTTGAGCGCAACCACCACCGGCTTGTCGGTCAGCCCCGCGCCATAGGCGTCGAGCTCGTCGCGGACGATGTGGTAGCTTGAGGCAACATCCTCATCATTGGCATCGACCAGATGCAGCAGCACGCGGCAGCGTTCGATATGGCCGAGAAAGCGGTCGCCGATGCCCGCGCCATCGGCCGCGCCTTCGATCAGGCCCGGAATGTCGGCGACGACAAATTCCTGCCCCCGGTGGCTGACCACGCCCAATTGGGGACGCGTGGTGGTGAAGGCATAGGCGCCGACTTTGGCCCCGGCATTGCTGACCGCGTTGATGAAGGTTGATTTGCCCGCATTGGGCAGGCCGACGAGGCCCGCATCGGCGAGCAGCTTCAACCGCAGCCAGACATAGCATTCCTCGCCCGGCCAGCCCGGGCCGTGCTGGCGCGGCGCCCGGTTGGTGCTCGACTTATAGCTGGCGTTGCCACGCCCGCCGTCGCCGCCGCGCAGGAAGCGCACGCGCTCGCCGGGTTTGGTCAGGTCGAGCAGCAGCGTGCGTTCTTCGTCATCGGCCAGCACCTGCGTGCCAACCGGCACTTTGATAACAATGTCATCGCCGCCCGCGCCGGTCTGGTTGCGCCCGGCGCCGGGGGTGCCGCGCGGCGCCTTGAAATGCTGGGTATAGCGGAAGTCGATGAGGGTATTGAGACCCTCGACCGCTTCAAAAATAATGTCGCCGCCCTTGCCGCCGTTGCCGCCGTCGGGACCGCCATATTCGATGAACTTTTCGCGCCGGAAGGCGACGGCACCGGGGCCGCCGTCACCGGACTTCACGAAAATCTTGGCTTGATCGAGGAAATGCATGGAGGCCTATCTGTTGCCATATTCCCGTTCACCTCGAGCGAAGTCGAGAGGCCGTGAAGTCATGCGCGCCTTCGGGGTGTCTCGACTACGCTCGACAGGAACGGAGAGGGATTGGCGGCTTCCTTAGGCGAGGTTCACAGAAAACGCGAGTCTGGCAGCTGGCCTAGTCGGTCTTGGCCGCGTGAAACTTCGCAATGCGTCCTTCGATTAACTCGCAGGCCAGCGTGCGCGAGGTGTCGCGCGGCAGGCCCAGCGCCGCGGCCATTGGCGCGCCCATCTGTGCATCACCCAGCGCCATCAGCACCAGCACCAGCGTGTCTTCGCGCATCAGCCGTTTTTCGTCGGCATCGGGGGTCAGATCGTCGATCAGCCGATGGATTGCCGCGACAACGGGATCCAGCGCGTCGTCGTTGCCGGTAAGCAGCATCCAGCTTGCCAACGCACCCGCGCCGCCCTGGTCAAAGGCGTCGAATGCCATATCGACGATCGCGCGGACGTCGCGGTGCCCCAGCTCGCTGGCGCGCATCGTTTCGGCGATCGTCGCGCACACGCCTTCGGTCAGGAATCCGGCAAGGTCCTTTTGCAGCCCGGCGGCGCTGCCGAAATGGTGCAGTAGATTGGCGTGCGTGCGGCCGATGCGCGCCGCGACGGCCTTCAATGTTACCGCCTGCGGCCCGGCCTCGAGCAAAATGTCGCGCGCCGCGACTAGCGCCTGCCCGCGGCTTTCCTCGGGCGACAGACGTTTGCGTGGGGCGAGTTCAACTATTGACATCTATGTAAGTTACCCGTTAATCCTTTGGCCGCAAAACTGATTGCTCCCGACTCCCTTTTCGCTTGGAATGTCATAATGTCCAGCCTTTCGAAAATCTCGCCCACCCCCGCCGACCTCGCCATTACGCCGCGCGACATCCGCTTTGGCCGCGAGGCAAAGCAAAAGCGCTGGTGGCTGGGCGGCGATCCCATCGGCTCTTCGCTGTTCACCGCATTGTCGGTGACCTTTCCGCAAGGCGAAGCCATGTTCATCGAAGCGGTGAAGGCGCACCGCGATGGCGTGCCGCCGAAGCTGGCAGGCGAAATCCGCGCCTTTGTGCAGCAAGAGGTGATCCACAGCCGCGAACATGTGGTGTTCAACCGCAAGATCGCCGAAACCGGCTATGATCTTTCGCCGCTGCAGGCCGATGTCGATCATATTATGGCGCTGATCAAGGAACGGCCGGCGATCATTAATCTGGCCGCGACCATTGCGCTTGAACATTATACCGCGGTGCTGGCGCAATTGTTTCTCAAAGACCCGTCGATCTTCGACGGGGCCGACCCCGACTGGGCGGATATGTGGCGCTGGCACGCGATCGAGGAGATTGAGCATAAGGGCGTCGCCTATGATACCTGGCTGCACGCCACCAAGCATTGGTCGCGCTGGAAACGCTGGAGCGTCAAGACGCGGCTGATGCTGATCATCACGGTCATGTTCTGGGCCAAGCGCATCAAAGGCATGAAGGCATTGCTGAAGCAGGATGGCCTGACCGGCTGGCGCGTCAACGCCCGGATTGCTTGGTACATGCTGGGCAATCCGGGGCTGCTGCGCCGGATTTTCGTGCCGTGGGCAGCCTATTTCCTGCCCGGTTTCCACCCGTGGAACCACGACGACCGCGCGCTGATCGGCAAGTATGACAGCGACTATGCCGACGCCAAAATGCCGTCGAGCGTGGAGTTGGCAAAAGCGGCCTGAGCGATTAGGCGCGGTGGATGATCCCGCCAACCCTTGAAACCCCGCGCCTGCGGCTGCGTGCGCAGCGTCTATCCGATAAAGCTGACCATGTCGCGATGTGGGCCGATACGCGGGTCACGCGCTTCATCGGCGGCGAGCCGCGCGACGAAACATTGAGCTGGAGCAAATTCCTCGCCGCCGCCGGGCTGTGGCCGGTGATGGGCTTCGGCTATTGGGTGTTCGCCGACAGGGCGAGCGACCGGCTCATCGGTATGGGTGGCCTGTCTTACTTTGCGCGCGGTGTGCCGCTGCTTGAAGGCGTGCCCGAGGCGGGCTGGGCGTTGGATGCCGACCATTGGGGGCAGGGGCTGGCAACCGAGGCGATGATGGCGGTGATCGCCTGGGCCGATGCGAACCTCGCCGCGCCCGAAATCCGCTGCATCATCAACCCCGGCCACCGCGCATCCGAAGCGGTAGCGACGAAGCTGGGGTTCGCGGTGATCGGGCACCATGTCATGGAGCCCGACCCGGTCAATGTGTGGGCGCGGGTGCGGCCTTAAGCCAGCTCTACCACCAATATCCCGCCTTCGGCGCTGACCACGCGTACCTTGGCACCGGCGGCCGCATCAGGCCCGCGCACCGGCCATTCGCCGTCGCCGATCTTGGCCCGACCGCGCCCGTCCTGAATCGCGCTGACCAATGTCACCACTTCGCCGACATAGCGGCCCCCGCGCTGGTTGAGCAGCGGGTCAGTGGTTTCGATGGGGTTGTCCTTCATATATTTGCGTGCCCAGAACACCGCCACAATCGACAGCACAGCGAATAGTGCGATTTGCCCCGCGAAGGGGATGGGCAGCACCCACGCGATCAGCCCGGTAATGATCGCTGCGCCCGCCAGCCAGATCAGGAAAAAGCCCGGCAGCAGCATTTCGAGCACGCCGAGCGCGAGCCCGATTGACAGCCAGAACCAGTGTGGATCCATCCCTTCGAGCCAACCGTTCATGTTCAACGCCCCTCACCCATTTTGCCGATAGCATCCTTGGCAATCTCGCCGATGCCGCCCAGCGTGCCGATCAACTGGGTGGCCTCGACCGGGAACAAGATCGTCTTGGCATTGGGCGACGTGGCAAATTGGCCCACGGCTTCGACATATTTTTGTGCAATGAAGTAATTGATCGCTTTCGCATCGCCGCCGGCGATGGCGTCGGACACCAGCCGCGTCGCGGTGGCTTCAGCCTGTGCGGCGCGTTCGCGCGCTTCGGCGTCGAGGAAGGCCGACTGGCGGCGCCCTTCGGCCTCCAAAATCTGTGCCTGCTTCAAACCCTCGGCGCGGTTGATTTCATTCTGCCGCGCGGCTTCGGATTCGAGGATCGTCGCGCGTTTTTCGCGCTCGGCCTTCATCTGCCGCGCCATCGCATTGCTGATATCGGCGGGCGGGCGGATGTCCTTCACCTCGACGCGGGTGATTTTCACGCCCCACGGCGTCGTCGCATCGTCAACCACGTGCAGCAGGCGCGCGTTGATCTCGTCGCGCTTGGACAGCGTTTCGTCGAGGTCCATCGACCCCATCACCGTGCGCAAGTTGGTGGTCGTCAGGTTCATGATCGACAGATAGAGGTCGCTAACCTCATAGGCTGCCTTCGGCGCGTCGAGGACTTGGAAGAAGACCACGCCATCGACCGCGACCATGGCGTTGTCCTTGGTGATGATTTCCTGCCCCGGAATGTCGAGCACCTGTTCCATCACATTCACCTTGCGCCCGACGCGATCGACGAACGGAATGATGAAGTTGAAACCGGGCTGCGCTGCGTGGGTGAAGCGGCCAAAGCGTTCGATGGTATAGACAAAACCCTGCCGGACCACGGTGACGCCCATCATCAGGAAGATGATGGCCAGACCCAGCAGCACCAGAACGAAATATTCCATGGATTATCCCCTGTTGATTACCGTGTATCATTGCCAAGTGCGGTGACGCGCGCCAAGCATATTCGGACATGACGGTTAATTTTGCCCCACCGCCGCGCTCGCTGCTCTACGTCCCCGCTGCCAATGCGCGCGCGCTGGAAAAGGCGCGCGGGCTGGCCGCCGACATGCTGATTATCGACCTTGAAGATTCGGTCCCGGCCGACCGCAAGGCCGAGGCGCGCGATGCGATGCGCGCAGCCTTGACCATGGGGTATCCCGGCAAGCGCGTCGCGGCGCGGATTAATGCGCACGGGCATCCCGAACAGGCGGCGGACCTTGCGGCAATGGTTGGGGTCGTATGCGACGCCATTGTGGTGCCCAAGGTGGATGCGCCTGGCGAACTTGCCGCGCCCGCCGCGCTCGGCAAACCGCTGTTCGCCATGATCGAGAGCCCGGCGGGGGTTTTTGCCGCGCGCGATATTGCCGCGCATGCCAGCGTCGCGGCGCTGGTGGCGGGGCTCAATGACCTCGCCATCGAATTGAAGCTCCCTGACGTCACCGACCGCGGCGCGATGACCCTGGCCATCCAGACGATCGTGCTGGCGGCGCGCGCGGGCGGCAAGCTGGTGTTTGACGGGGTGTATAACGCCATCGACGATGCTGCGGGCTTCGCCGCCGAGGCCGCCGAAGGTCGACGACTGGGCTTCGATGGCAAGACGCTGGTGCATCCGTCGCAGGTCGATCCCTGCAATGCCGCCTTTGCGCCCACGCCCGCCGAGATCGAGGAAGCCGAAGCCATTATCGCCGCCGCGACCGGCGGTGCGCAGCGTTTTCGCGGGCGGATGATCGAGGATATGCACGTGGCGCAGGCCCGCGCGCTGTTGGCGCGCCAAACGAGCTGACCCGCGCTGCTGGCGCGCATCTTGCGCTGACGCCGAGCGCGTGGCAACGCTGCGCGCCATGATCACACGCGCTTTGCTTGCCGCCGCTGCGGCCTTCGCCCTTGTCCCCATTGCCGCTGCGCAGTCCGACAAGCCGGTTACCGAGGCCGAACTCGCCGCGCATATCGACATCCTTGCCAGCGATATTTTCGAGGGGCGCGCGCCGGGGACAACCGGCGAATATCGAACCATCGCCTATATTACGGGCGAATGGGCCAAGGCGGGTCTGGTCCCGGTGCCGGGCAGCGCGACGCCGTGGCTGCAACCGGTACCGCTGGTCGAATCCAAAAATCTGGGCGGAACCGCCAGCTTTCGCCGCGATGGCCGCGCCATTGCGCTGGAAGACGATGGTATTTTGTTGACCAGTCGCACCGCCAGCGCCGAGCTCAAAGATTTGCCGGTCGTTTTTGTCGGCTATGGCGTCGATGCGACCGGCAAGGTCGCCGCCGACGTGCGCGGCAAGATCGCCGTCATGCTGTTCGACAATGTGCCTTTTGGCACCAACCTGCCGCGCTATCGCGACCGGCGGCGGTTGCTGGGTGAAGCGGGCGCGGCGGCGGTGCTGGTGGTCGCTGGCGAAAGCCTGCCCTGGGCGCAGCTTAAGGGTGCGTTGATGAACGCCAATGTGACGCTGGGCACCAATGCGGCGAGCGGCCCGGGGGTCAGCGGTTTCCTCGCCCCCACCGCCTTCGACACGCTGGTGACGCGTGCAGGCGAAAAATCGGATGATTTGCGCGCTGCGGCCAAAAGTCCCGATTTCATGATGCGCGATCTGGGCATCCGCGCCGACCTGACCGCATCAACCGCGATCCGAGCCTTCGACAGCCACAATATCATTGGCAAGCTGCCGGGTGCCAAACCCGATGGCAAAGCGATCGTCATTATGGGGCATTGGGACCATCTGGGTATATGCCGCCCCGAAGGTGCGCCGGACCGCATCTGCAACGGTGCGGTCGATAACGCCAGCGGCATTGCGGTGATGATCGAGGTGGCGAAAAGGCTGGGACAGGGCGCGCGGCCCGACCGCGACATCTATTTCCTCGCCACCACGGCGGAGGAAAGCGGACTGCTGGGCGCCTATCATTTTGCCGACAATCCAGTGGTGCCGCTGACCGACATTACCGTCGCGCTCAACATCGATACCATTGCCATCAGCCCGCGCGGGACGCCGGTCGCGACCATCGGACGCGGTTCGGTTCCGCATGATGCGCTGGTTGCCGAAGTCGCGACCAAGCTGGGGCGCAAGCTCGATACCGACGGCGAGGCCGATGCCTTTGTCCAGCGGCAGGACGGCTGGGCGTTCGGGGCGAAGGGTGTTGTGTCGCTGATGGCGGGCGGCAGCTTTTCGGACATGGCGCTGCTGCAAGCCTTCCTTGGCAGCAATTACCACGGCCCCGCCGACCAGCCTGGTCAGCCCTACCCGCTCGGCGGTGCCGCCGAAGATGCCGACCTGCACGTTGCACTGGCGCGGGCATTCGGCAGCATCAAGCGCTGGGCGGGCAAATAAATCCTCCCTGTTCCGGGGAGGATTTTTACGCCGCGACCTTCGCCCGCTCGCTCATTTCCTGATTGAGCATTTCGGCGAGCAGGAACGCAAGCTCGAGCGATTGCGCAGCGTTCAGGCGCGGGTCGCAGTGCGTGTGATAACGGTCCGACAGCCCTTCGTCGGTAATCGCCACTGCGCCGCCGGTGCATTCGGTGACATTCTGTCCGGTCATTTCGGCGTGGATGCCGCCCGCGTGCGTGCCTTCGGCGCGGTGCACGGCGAAAAAGCCGCGCACTTCGGCGAGGATGCGATCGAAGGGACGCGTCTTGTACCCGCTCGCTGCCTTGATGACATTGCCGTGCATCGGATCGCATGACCAGACCACCGGATGGCCCGACGCCTTGACCGCGCGCACCAGCTTGGGCAGCCCGGCCTCGATCTTATCATGGCCATAGCGGGTGATCAGCGTCATGCGCCCCGGTACATGGCCGGGGTTCAATGTATCGAGCAGGCGCAAGAGCGTGTCGGGTTCGAGGCTAGGCCCGCACTTCATGCCGATGGGGTTGCCGATGCCGCGCAGATATTCGACATGCGCGCTGCCCTCGAACCGCGTGCGGTCGCCCACCCACAGGAAATGGGCCGAAGTGTCGTACCAGCCGCCGGTCAGCGAATCCTGCCGCGTCAACGCCTGTTCATAGGGCAGCAGCAGCGCCTCATGGCTGGTGAAGAAGCTGGTGCCCTTGATTTGCGGCACGGTTTCCGGCGTCACCCCGCACGCTTCCATGAAGGCGAGCGCTTCGGAAATGCGCCCGGCGGTTTCCTGATATTTCTTCGCCCATGGGCTGCGGCCCATGAAATCATGCGTCCAGCTGTTGACCTGATGCAAATTGGCATAGCCGCCGTTCGCAAAAGCACGCAGCAGATTGAGCGTCGCCGCCGACTGGCTGTACGCCTTGACCATGCGCTGCGGCTCGGGCTCGCGCGCGGCAGCATCGAAGGCGATATCGTTGATGATGTCGCCATAATAGCTGGGCAGCGACACATCGCCCTGCACTTCAACATCGCTCGACCGCGGCTTGGCGAATTGGCCCGCCATGCGCCCCACCTTCACCACCGGCAGCTTAGACGCAAAGGTCAGCACCACCGCCATTTGCAGCAGCACGCGAAAGGTGTCGCGGATATTATTGGGGTGAAATTCGGCAAAGCTTTCGGCACAATCGCCGCCCTGGAGCAGGAACGCCTTGCCCTCGACCACGCGTGCCAATTCGCGCGTCAGGTCACGCGCCTCGCCCGCAAACACCAATGGTGGATAATTGCCCAGCTCGCGTTCGGCTGCGGCGAGTGCGGCTGCGTCGCGATAGGCCGGCAAATGCCGGGCTTCGTGGTTACGCCAGCTGTGCGGTTGCCAAGGTTGCGTCATCTTGTTTCAGTCCAAATTGTCACGGCAATGGGGGCAGCCCCATGGCGCGGTGGCAGCGATAAGGCAAGTCAAAGGCCGCGCCGTTTCCTATAATGCCGTCATCCAGCGCGATCGTTACGCCAAATCTGCGTCACCGTGAAACAAGATTTCTTGCTATGGGAAATCGACTGGCTTTGGGTTAAGCTGAACACCGGGTCGCGCCTGAGAAAAAACAGAACGGGCAGGATGAGATGAATTGGCTGGCGGATGGAGCGTGGTTGGGCCACGTTGGCATATTGCTGCTTATCGCGGCGGTATTGGCCACACGCGAGCCAGTGCGTTCGATGCTGTTCGGCCTGGGCGCGCTGTTTGGCGTTGCCACCAGTATTTTCGTAATCGACCGGCCATCCTATGCCCTGCTGTTCAGCCTGCTCGTTGTGGCCATGTTGCTCAAATATGCGCTGGGAGCGCTCAAGCGCGCCGATGTGCGGTTCACTTCGGATGACGCGGCGCTGCGCGAGGCGCATTTTGGCGGGCTCGAGCCGGTCACCGCACGCCGGTTGATCGATGAAGGGCATTGGATCGAAGCGTCGCGCGGTGATGTGCTCATCCATCAGGCACAGGCCGCGCCATGCCTGTTCTTCATCGCGGCAGGTGCCGCAGAGGTGGTCCGCGACGAAGTGAACGTAGGGCAATGCACCGCGGGCGACTTGATCGGCGAAGCCACGGTCGTTGACGGCGGCAGTGCGACCGCCACCGTGCGCCTCATCACCAATGCGCGGCTGTGGTTTGTGCCGGCCGAGCGGCTGCGCGCCTTTCTCGCGGCCAATCCGGCGGCGCGGGCAGTCTTGCAAGATGGCTTTGCCCAGGCCTTGCGCAGCAAGCTGGGCGATGCCAATGCCCGCGCAGCCCAATCGGGGCTGGTGGCGGGCGGAGCGGCATGATCACGGTTTACGGGATACCGAATTGCGACACGGTAAAGAAGGCGCGGCGGTGGCTCGACGCGGCGGCCATTCCCCACCGCTTCCACGATTTCCGTAAAGACGGGCTGGATGGCGCGCGGCTGAACGGCTGGGTTGCGACGCTCGGCTGGGACGTGCTGCTCAACAAGAGTGGCACGACGTTCCGCAAATTGACGGATGATGCCAAGGCCGATTTGGACGCCGCCAAAGCCAGCGCGCTCATGCTGGCCGAACCGGCGATGATCAAGCGGCCGGTGGTAGAATATCCTGGCGGGCTGCTGGTCGGCTTTAAGGAAGGCGAATGGGCGGCGCGCCTGGTGTGAGCGCCGTCTTGCATCTGTCATGTGCAGATGCAAGGCGCGCAGGATGCGCTTCCTGCTCATCTTGCTCGCCCTGCTGCTGCCCATGACCGCCGCTGCCAAACCCATCGTTATCGCGCATCGCGGCGCGTCGGGCGAGCGCCCCGAACATACGCTGGCGGCCTACAGCCTTGCCATCGAGCAGGGCGCGGATTTCATCGAACCCGATCTGGTGCTGACCAAAGACGGCGTGCTGGTGGCGCGGCACGAGAATGAGATTTCGGAGACCACCGACGTCGCTGATCGCCCGGAATTTGCAGCGCGCAAGGCAACCAAGGTGATTGACGGTGAGAGCTTTACCGGCTGGTTTACCGAGGACTTTACGCTCGCCGAACTCAAAATGCTGCGCGCCAAAGAGCGGCTGCCGCAATTGCGCGGGGCGAATACTGCTTATGACGGGCAATATGAAATCCCAACCTTTGACGAGGTGCTGGCGCTGGCGCGCGATGAAGGGAAAAAGCGCGGGCGCGTGATTGGCGTCTATCCCGAAACCAAGCATCCCAGCTATTTCGCCAGCATTGGCCTTGCCCATCAGGAACCATTGCTTGCGGCGCTCGAGCGCTTCGGGCACCGTGATGCGACGGCACCAGTGTTCATCCAAAGCTTTGAAATCGGCAACCTCATCGAGCTGCGCGGGCGCACCAAATTGCGCTTGATTCAGTTGATGGCGGACGCTGGCGGGCCAGCCGACCGCCCGGCCATTGCCTATGGCGATATGGCGAAACCCGACGGGCTGAAGCAGATTGCGGTCTATGCCAATGGTGTTGGCGTCGCCAAAGCCATGGTAATTCCGCGCGGCGCCGACGGCCGCCTGGCTACCCCAACCGCGCTGGTTGCCGACGCGCACAAGGCAGGGCTCGCCGTCCATGTCTGGACGTTTCGCCGCGAAAATTATTTCCTGCCCGCCGATCATCGCAGCGGCCCGGACCCCCGCAACGCCGGTGATTTGGTGGCGGAAATCCGGGCCTTCCTCGCCACCGGTATCGATGGCCTGTTCAGTGATAATGTGACCGAAGCGGCGGCGGCGGTCAGCGGGTTGGCGGCGCGCCCCAAATAAACACTTTGTCGAGCGGCTTGCCGAACACCGCGGCGATGCGGAACGCGACCTCCAGGCTGGGCGAATATTTGCCCTGCTCGATGGCCGCGATGGTTTGGCGGGTGACACCGACGCGCTCGCCGAGCTCTGCCTGCGTCATTTCGCCAGACAGAAAGCGCAGCGTGCGGATGTCGTTGGTAAAGGGCAGCGCCATGGCTCAGTCCGCCCGATAGAGCAGGCACTGGGTGCCATAGCGGCTCAGGTCGGCGAGCGCGAAGCCCGCGACAAGCACCAGCGTCAGCGTGGCGGGTGATGTGCCAAAGCCGAGCATCAGCACGGCAAAGGCCAGCCCGCCAATCGCCACGAAGAAACCAATGGCTGCCGCTTGCGCCGCAATTTGGCGGTCGCGTTCGTCAGCGCCCTCGGCCCCGTGGCGTGCGGCTAGCAGCACTTGCACCAGCGCCAACAACAGGAAATGCACCAGCAGCAGCAAGGGTGCGCCTATGGGCAGCCACTCAAGGAACCACAGCGCATACAGGCCCTGTGTGCCGATCAGCCCGGCCCAGGCTGCTTTTTCACGTAAGGTCATGATCATGCTCCCTTCCGATAGAGCCAAAGCTGCGCGCAGATGCGAATGATCTCGGCGAACACGACAACGCCGAGCAGGCTGTAAAGCAGCGTTACGCGGTCAAAGCCGCTGAAGATCAGCCAGATGCACAGCCACATCCCCAGCACCGCCGGATAATAGGCATAATGGGTGCCGCGCCAGTGGATCGTGCGCTCGCGTTCGTCTGCGGCGGCGTGCGCCTCGCTGGGATTGCGTGCGGCGATGAAGCCGATGATGATCGACATGGCAATGATGATACCGATGGTGCTGATAGTCAGCAGCCCGCCGCTCGCTGCCAAATGCTCGGGCCCGCGCGGCAGCACCGTGTGCGAATGGATGAAGAACCAGCCAAAGGCGGCAACCATCACCACCAGCGCCACCCAGTGCGTCTTTTCACGGAATGTCATTACCTTGCTCCAATGTTCGTTGAATGCGACTCAATGTTAATAATATCTAACATAGAGTCAAGCAGAACTCACACAAGGCTGCATCCGCCCTTTTGCCGCGTACCTTTCCCCGCTAAAGCCAGCGCCCATGTCCACGCTTCCCAAAACGCTGACGCTCGACACCTCGACGAGCCGTGCCAACCCGATGCCGCAGCCGATGAAGCGGCTGACCGTGCCGCGCATCCGCCAGCGCAAGGGCGGCGATCCACTGGTCATGCTGACCGCCTATACTGCGCGCATGGCGCAGCTGTGCGACCCGCATTGTGACATGCTGCTGGTGGGCGATTCGCTGGCGCAGGTGATTTACGGCCTGCCGCACACCGTCGCAGTGACGATGGAGATGATGGCGCTGCACGGCGCGGCGGTGGTGCGCGGCAGCTATCATGCCGCGGTCATCGTCGACATGCCTTTCGGCTCCTATGAAGCCTCGCCCGAACTAGCCTTTGCCAATGCAGCGCGATTGCTCAAGGAAACCGGTGCGGCAGGGGTCAAGCTGGAGGGCGGCAAAGTGATTGCCCCGACAATCGAATTCCTGACGCAGCGCGGCATTCCGGTGATGGGCCATGTCGGGCTGACCCCGCAGGCGGTGAACATCCTGGGCGGCTATGGCGTGCGCGGCAAGAGCGAGGAAGAAGCGCGTGCGATTGTCGAAGATGCAGTAGCGGTCGCCAAAGCGGGGGCCTTTGCGTTGGTTATCGAAGGCGTCATGGAATCGATTGCCATTGAAATCACGCAGCGCGTCCCTTGCCCCACCATCGGTATCGGCGCGTCGGCGCAGTGCGACGGGCAAGTCCTGGTGACCGACGATATGCTGGGCATGTTCGACCGCGTGCCCAAATTTGTGAAGCGCTATCAGGATATGGCGGCGGTGGTGACCGGCGCGGTCGCCGACTATGCCGGCGAAGTCAGGGCGCGTTCATTTCCGACCGAGCAACAACTGTACCGCGATTGACCTCTGCAAGGGCCGACTGCCCCCGCGAAAGGCTTGGCCTTTGCGGGGGCGCTCGCTATGGACACGGGCCACGCGCTGCCGCGGCAGCGACCGAAGAGATATTGGAGACCAGCCTTGGCCACCCGGCCCCCCGCCAACGCCGCCCTGTTGCAGGAAGTCGATGACGCCGTCCGCAAAGATGCGCTCGACAATTTTGCGCGCCGTTATGGCCGCTGGATCATCGCGCTAGTCGTTGCCGGGCTGCTGGGCTTCGGCGGCTTTCTGTTCTGGCAGAACCAGCAGCTTGCAGCCGCCGGAGAAAAGGGCGAAGCGCTGGTCGCTGCGTTCGACAAGCTGAAGGGCGGCGACACCAAGGGTGCACGCGCCGCGCTCGACGCCATCAAGGCCGACGCCACCCCTGCCTATCGTGCCGCCGCCACCATCCAGCTCGCCAATTTGCGCGCCGCCGAGGGCGATCGAAAAGCCGCCGCCGCGTTGCTGGCTGCGGTTGCCGCCGACACGGCCGTAGACCAGTCGATCCGCGACATGGCGCTGATCCGCCAGACCGCACTGGAATTTGACATGCTGAAGCCGGAAGTCGTCATTGCGCGGCTGGCGCCGATTGTCGGAAGCACCGACCCCGTTTCTGCCTGGTACCCTAGCGCGGCTGAGCTGACGGCCATTGCCCATTATCAGGCGGGCCGGTTTGATCAGGCCGGCGACCTCTATGCAAAAATAGCCAAGATCAAAGACATCCCGCCGGCGCTGCAATCGCGCACCATTCAAATGGCGGGCATGCTGGGCGTCGACGCGGTCGAGGACCGTGCCTCGACGGCGGCACAGAAGGACGGACAGAATGCAAAATAAGCATCGCGGGATGATGTGGCGACTGAGTGCGGTGATGCTAGCGGCGGTTCCGCTGGCGGGATGCGGCGTGCTCGGCGGCGGCGACGGCGGCCCCAAGACGCCGACCATCGGCAACCGCGTGTCGATCCTGTCGAACGATGCCAGCGTGAAACTCGATCCGACCATCGCGGGGCAGGCCGTGCTGGTCCCCGATGCGCAGGCCAATGCCGACTGGCCGCAATCGGGTGGCAATGCGTCGAAGTCGATGGGGCATGTCGCGCTGGGCAACAGCCGGACGCAAATCTGGTCGGCCAGCATCGCGGGTAACAGCAACAAGGTGCGGCTCGCCTCGCCGCCAGTGGTGGCGGGCGGACGGTTGTTCGTCATTGGCACTGACGCACAGGTGCATGGCTTTGCCGCTGACACCGGCGCAGCGTTGTGGCGCGTCAGCATCGGGTCGGACGGGCGCGACTTTGCCGATTCGCTGTTTGGCGGCGGCGTCGCGGCGGATGGCGGCTTTGTCTACGCTACCAGTGGGGTGGGTGACGTCGCGGCGATAAATGCCGAAACCGGAGCGGTGCTGTGGAAGGTCAAACCGGCCGGCCCGCTGCGGGGTGCCCCGACGGTGGCTTTCGGCAGCGTTTATGCGATGACGCAGGACAACCAGATTATTGCGCTGTCCGCCGCCGATGGCGCGGTGCAGTGGCAGGCATCGGCCTCGCTCCAGGCAGGCAGCGTGTTTGGTGCAGGCTCCCCCGCCGCCGGACAGGGTACCATCGTGGCGGGCTATTCTTCGGGCGAGGTTCAGGCCTATCGCTATGAAAACGGGCGCGATCTGTGGGATGATGCGCTGGCGCGGACCAGCATGGCCCTGTCGGTGGCAACGCTGACCGATGTGGACGCCGACCCGGTGATCGACCGTGGCCGCGTCTTTGCGCTGGGGCAGGGTGGGCGCATGGCGTCCTATGAACTGCTGACCGGGCAGCGCAGTTGGGAAATTTCGATTGCCGGCATTTCCACACCGTGGGTGGCGGGCGAGTGGATTTACGCGGTGACCGATGACAGCAAACTGCTGTGCATCGCCCGCGCCACCGGCAAAGTCCGCTGGATTGGGCAACTCGCTCGCTTTCGCGACGAGGAAGACAAGGAAGGTCCAATCCGCTGGACCGGACCGGTGCTCGCGGGCGGGCGGCTGATCCTGGTCAACACCGAAGGCCAGCTGGCCGAAGTGCTGCCCGAAGATGGGAGCATCGCCGCAACCCAGGAATTGAAGTCGCCCCTGTCGCAGCCGCCGATCGTGGCGGGCGGCGTCCTGTATCTGCTCGACGACAGCGGGCGGATTACGGCGTGGCGCTGAATCGCCTGAAGAGGGAATAAACCATGGCGCGGCAGGCCCGTGTGGCCATCATTGGCCGCCCCAATGTCGGCAAATCCACATTGTTCAACCGGCTGGTTGGCAAGCGGCTGGCGCTGGTCGATGACCAGCCGGGCGTGACGCGTGACCGGCGTGAGGGCGATGCTGACCTCCTCGGCCTTAAATTCCTGATCGTCGACACCGCCGGATTTGAAGAGGAAGATCCGGCCAGCCTGCCCGGCCGGATGCGTGCGCAGACCGAAAAGGCCGTACAGGACGCCGACGTCGCGCTGTTCATGATCGATGCCCGCGCCGGGCTGACCCCGCTCGACGAAGAAATCGGGCGTTGGTTGCGCAGCCAGGCGACGCCGGTGGTGCTGGTCGCCAACAAGGCCGAAGGCAAGGCGGGCGAGCAGGGGGTGCTTGAGGCCTATGCGCTGGGCCTTGGCGATCCTATCCCCTTGAGCGCCGAACATGGCGAAGGCGTGGTCGATCTGTTCGACGCGCTGCGGCCTCATGTCGAGCCGCCGGAGGACGAGGATGATGCGCCGCAGTCCGACGAAGAGGATGATAGTGCTCCGCTGAAGCTGGCCATTGTCGGGCGGCCCAACGCTGGCAAATCGACGCTGATCAACCGTATCATCGGCGAGGACAGGCTGATTACAGGACCCGAGGCGGGGATCACGCGCGATTCCATCCGCGTCGAATGGCAATGGACCGACGGCGAAGGCCAGGTGCGCGAGATTCAGCTGTTCGACACCGCCGGCATGCGCAAACGCGCCAAAGTTCAGGAAAAGCTGGAAAAGCTGTCGGTCGCCGACGCGCTGCACGCCATCGATTTTGCCGAGGTGGTTGTGCTGCTGCTCGATGCAACCAAGGGGCTGGAAGCACAGGATCTGCGCATCGCCGACCGCGTACTTGATGAGGGGCGCGCGCTGATCGTCGCGCTCAACAAGTGGGACGTCGCTGAAAATGCGAGCAGCCTGTTCAACGGCGTGCGGGCGGCGCTCGAGGAAGGGTTGGCCCAGATCCGCGGTGTGCCGCTGCTCACCGTGTCGGGCGCGACGGGCAAGGGTATTGATGTGCTGCTGCGCGTCGCCTTCGAACAGCGTGCCATCTGGTCACAGCGGGTTTCGACGGCCAAGATGAACCGTTGGTTCGAACGTGCGCGCGACGCCAATCCGCCGCCTGCGCCTGGCGGGAAACGAATCAAGCTGCGCTATATGACGCAGGCGCGAACGCGGCCGCCGACCTTTATCATCTTCGGATCGCGCACCGACCTGTTGCCGCAAAGTTACCAGCGCTATCTGACCAACGGCATGCGCCGCGAGCTGGGCTTTGAAGGCGTGCCTATCCGCCTTAACTTCCGCAACAGCCGCAATCCGTTTGACGAGGATTGAGCAAAGGTGGTGACCGTGGATGCGCGCGGCATGCGTTGCCCTTGGCCCGCCTTGCGGCTTGCGAAAACAATGCGCGAGCATAGCGAAGCGTTGCTGCTGGCTGACGATCCCAAGGCAGAAGGCGAAGCGGCGGCGCTGGCCGCGCTGCACGGCTGGCAGCTGTCGGTCCGCCGCGATGGCCCGATCTGGCACATCCGTGCGGCGCAGCTCCCTCCCACGCTAACCTGCCCGTAACCGCTTTTTTACGCATCGCTGCCATGACGGGTGGCAGGACCGTAGCGGTCCAAGGGCTATTGTGATGACGGATCAGGACCAGACGCTGATTGATTGGGACGAATATCGCGCCTCACGCGCGCAGCTGGGGGCGGCCTTTGTTCGCATTCTCGGCTATTTCCGCGAGGATGGAACCAAATCAGTGCTCGCCATCGAAAATGCGATGCGTGAAGGCGATGCGCGCGGACTAGTAATGCCGGCGCACACATTGAAGGGCGAGTCGCGCCAATTCGGAGCCGAAACGCTGGCGCTGCTGGCGGAAGATATCGAAACCTTCGCGCGCCGCTGCGTCGAAATGCGGGTGTCGCCCGAGGAATATCTGCCCAAGGTTGTCGGCCTGCGCTCGCTGTTCAACGCGACGCTCGACGCGCTAGAGGCCGAAACCAACCCGCTGGTTCAGCGCCGCCCGGTAACCGGCTTCGGACGCGCGAAGGGTTTTGCGGCTTAACCTCCACGCAAGTTCCAGCCCTTCTATCGTCGTCCCGGATCAAGTCCGGGACGACAATACGGGGATTATTCCGACCCGGCATGCTCTGAATTGAGCTGGATGTAATTGGCAATACCCATGCGCTCGATCAGATCGAACTGCTTTTCCAGCATGTCGACATGCTCTTCCTCGCTGGCAAGGATGTGCGCAAACAGCTCACGGCTCACAAAATCCTGCACATTTTCGCAGTGGACAATCGCGCCCTTGAGTTGATCCAGCGCTTCATATTCCAGCTCGAGGTCGGCCTTCAATATTTCCTCGACCGTCTCACCGATGCGCAGCCGACCCAGCAACTGGAAATTGGGCAGCCCCCCCAGAAACAAGATACGCTCGGCCAGCTTGTCGGCGTGCTTCATCTCGTCGATGGATTCGTGCCGCTCAAACGCGGCCAGCTTGGCCACGCCCCAATTGTCGAGCATCCGGTAATGCAACCAGTACTGGTTGACTGCTGTGAGTTCATTCTTGAGCGTCTCGTTGAGCAGCTCGATTACCTTGGCGTCGCCCTTCATCTGACCTGTCCTGCTGATATGTAATGCGCAGGGTCATAGCGCCGTCCGCGCCATGCGAACAGTCAAAAAATGGCTGAAAATCAAGGTTTTTTGGCTATTGCGACTAACAAGCAGTCGCGCGCTCGCGACCGATAATGTCTCGCGCGAACGGCACACACTGACCGCATTTCACCTGACAGCCGAGGTCGCGGTAGGCGCGCGCCGGGCTGCGCGCACCCTTCTGCACCGCTTCGCGAATTTCGCGTTCCCGAATGGCATTGCAAACGCAGACGATCACTGGCGCACCTCACTATTGCGAATCATTCGCTACTCTAAGTGCGAATGCCTCGCAATAGGTAAATGGTCAGCGCCGCATTTTTTGCAATTGTCCTCGCGACAAGCTGCGCCACAGCCATTCGAGCGGGCCATAATGGAATTGCGCCAGCCATGGCTTGGACCACAGCAACATCGCCGCCCACATGCCAAAACAAAACAGATAGAGCACCGGGCGCGATACGCTGGCGAACAGCCCCAGGCCATAGCCGTAAAAGATGGTGGTCATGACGATCGACGTGACCAGATAATTGGTAAAGGCCATCTGCCCCGCCGCCGCCAGCCGCGTAACGGCCGCGGCGTTCAACCAGCTCTTGATCGCCAGCATGATAAGCGCCGCCCAACCGACGGTCAGGATGAAATCGAACGGCATCGACAATGCGATGCTGCTGCCGAACACGCTGGCCACCGAAAAATCGCTGCTGACTTGATACCATGCGAGCGCGGCCAGCGGCGGCACCGCGATTAGGAAACAGCGCGTCGCCCATTTGGCATAGCGTGCGGCGTCCCACTCGCCGGTCAACATCCGCGCCTTGAACAGCGCCATGCCGACCAACATCAGCGCCATTGTCTCCCAGATGAAGGAGATGATCTGCGCCAATGGCCCATCAGCCTGCGGCCCCAGACGGTCGGCGAGGATGGCGCCATAGTCGCTGCGCATCAGTGCGACCTCCTTGGCGAAGGCTTTGCTGTCGACGCCAAAATCGCGGTTGATGTCGACCATCGCTTCGGCCAGTCCTGCCTGCATTTCGGGAGCCAACATCCCCGCCTCAAAAGCGGCGAGCAGCGCCCAAAAGGGCACGAAGATCAGCATCGACAGCAGCGCAAAGCCGCCCGCCCACCAGAGCAAGGCTCGGATCGACAGGTTGCGGAAGAAACAGAGCAATACTCCGCAAGCGGCATAGAGCGTTAAAATGTCGCCGAACCAGATCAGATAATAATGGACAAGGCCGAACCCGAACAACCAAAACATGCGGGCATAATGGCTCTTTGCTGCGCTGCGCCCGTTCGCTGTGGCGCGTTCCATGACAAGCAGCGTGCTTGCCCCGAACAGCATGGAAAACATGCCCCGCATCTTGCTGTCGATAAAGATGAAGTTGAACGCCCAAGTGGCAATGTCGCCGCTTGCTGGTTCGCCCCCCGCGAGCGGATTGAAATAGCCCGCCAGCGGCAGCGCAAAGGCATAAATATTCATCGCCAAAATGCCCATCACGGCCATGCCGCGAATGGCATCAAGGCTGATGAAACGGTCCTGTTCGGTCATGGCGGCCCCCTTGCCAGCGCGGACAAGAGCAGGATAAAACCATGATGAAAAGGGAAAAATGACCCCGCGACTGACTGGCTAGAACCAGCTCGAAATTGCCTCCAGCGGCTTCTTGCGCGTTGCCTGCACCGGGATGGTGGCATCGGCGGCAGCGTGCCCGACCACGATGATCATCAGCGCCTTTTCGTCGCTGTCGCGCCCGCACAAGTCGCGCAGAAATCCCATCGGCGATGGCGTGTGGGTCAATGTTGCCAGCCCCGCGCTGTGTAGCGCCGTCAAGAGGAGGCCGCAGGCGATGCCGACGCTCTCGGTCACATAATAATTTTGCCGCTTTTCGCCCGGCTCAATCCCGCCGCGTCGCTGCGCAAACACGACGATCAGCCAAGGCGCGATCTCCAGAAACGCTTTGTCGGCATCGGTGCCGAGCGGCGCAAGCGCATCCAGCCATTCATCGCTCGCGCGTCCGGCGTAAAATTCGCGTTCCTCCACCTCGGCGGCCTCACGGATCGCGCGCTTCTTGTCGGGCGAGCCGATCACCGCAAAATGCCATGGCTGGTGGTTCGCGCCATTGGGTGCGGTTCCAGCTGCTCGGATTGCCGCTTCGATCACCGCGCGCGGCACCGGCGTCGCCGCAAAGGCGCGCACCGTGTGTCGCCGGGCAATATGATCGGCAAAGGCTTGGGCCGCAGCAACGCGTTCACCATCGGTCATCGCGGGCAGGGGCGGAAAGGGTATGGCGCGGTGGTCGGTCATGTCGGGGCTGGCTATCGCAATAATCGCTCCCTTGAAAGCGCCATCGAAACGGCTTATTAACATCGATGTTGATAAGCGAGCGAATCGCTGTTTCAGGACAAAGTTGATGACTGCCATTCCCCTTGCCCACCCCGACCGTATCAATGGCGGCTTTCGCCCCCTCAAGGCGTGGGGCCATTTCAAGAAGCTGGTCGCGGACAAGGAAGACACCGAACAGGTGTTCCACATCATCAATTCGCTGCGCGACAAGCGTTTTGCCCGCGCGGCCGAACGTTTCTACGCCAGCGATTTCGGACGTCAAACGCTCGACCAGCCGGTCGATCTGGTCGCGCTGCTCGACGATCATAGCGCGCTGCGCCGGCTCGAACCCGGCACGGTGGGGCGCGCCTACCTGGCGTTCATGGAGCGTGAAGGGCTGACTGCTCAAGGGCTGGTCGATGAATACGCCCGCTTTCGCCGCGGACAGCCGCACTATACCGACCTGATCGAACTTTACGCCAACCGGCTGCGCGATACGCATGACCTGCACCATGTGCTGACCGGCTATGGCCGCGATGCGCTGGGCGAGGCGTGCGTGCTGGCCTTTTCCGAATGCCACACGCCTAGCTGGGGCTCCTTGTTCATCGCCTGGGCGGGAGCAGCACAAATCCGCAAACATGTCCCGCGTGAGGCGGGCATTTTCGGCTGCATCCGCGAGGCGCGGCGGCTGGGCAAGGCGGCCGGCAATATCGCGCATCAGGACATTGCCGCGTTGCTACGCGAACCGCTTGATGCGGCGCGCGCGCGCCTCGGTATTGGCAAGCCAGTGCACTATCACCGCGCGCATGAAGTGATGCGCGCGGCGGGGCTGAACCCCGCCGAAACCGCGCTCGCGCCGCAGACTGCCTGAGTCCTTTTTGCCCCTCCGCATCATTGCGGCTAGGGTGCGCTATGAACTCACCGATTTTTGGCGGCCACGCCCGTCGCCTATAAGACCAATATGCTCATCATGAAGGAGGGCGACTATCGTTTTGCCGACTATGTCCGCACCGGCGTGCCGCTGGTGGCGATTATGACCGTCACTTTGTCGGCGCTGCTCAGCTGGCGCTATGGCCTTTAGCCGTCAGCGCAGTTCTTTGCGGATCACCAGTTTCAGCCCTGACCACACCGCATCGACAGCGCATACCTTTACGTCGACCCAGCCCATTGGCAGCGCGACGTCCCTGATGATATCTTCGGTAATGTCGGTCGGTTGCTTCGAAGCCTTTTTGGGCCAGCTCACCCAGACAAAGCCGCTGGTTGCTATGGTGTGGCGCAGGTCGTCCAGCAGCACCGCCAGCTGCGCTGCTTCGGTCACGAAAATATGAGCAGCATCCATTCCTGCGGCGGGTTCAGCGAGAAGCGTGTATCCGGCGTCGGCAACTTCCGCGGCCACGCTTACGGGCTGCGCGTGCGTCCACAGGCTCAGTCCGGGTTTCAGCCCTAGCTTCTTGGCGAGCGGCGTTCCCGAATAACCCGCCGTCTCCACCGGGTCAGCCTTCCATCAATGCCGGGAAGAATCCTTCATGCGCGGTGCGCAGGTCGGCGAGGCTGACCGCGAAATCGCCTTCGGGCAGTTCGAAAACAATGCGGTTCTTGATCGTGCGGCCAAGCGGGTCGACCGGCACGTCAGCCTTATGTGCTTCTGCCAGAAAGTCGGCGAGGCATGTGTCGCACACGGTGACGAGATAGAGGCCCTGATCCTCGCCAAAAAAACTGCCCGCGACACCGAAGGGTTGCTCTTCATTGACCATCACACCGATATCGCCGGCCAGCGCCATTTCGGCGAGCGCGACCGCAACCCCGCCGTCGGACACATCATGGCAGGCGGTAATCCAGCCCTTGCGGATGCTGGCGCGGATGAAGTCGCCGGTGCGGCGCTCGGCGGCCAGATCAACGGGCGGCGGCGGGCCATCCTCGCGGCCATGACATTCGCGCAGCCAGATGGATTGGCCCAGATAGCCGCCGCGTTCGCCAACCGCGAGCACAATGTCGCCGGTGCGCTTGAAGGCGATGGTGACGGCTTGCCGCCAGTCGGGCATCAAGCCGACACCGGCAATCGCGGGCGTGGGCAGGATGGCGCTGCCGCCGCCGGTCGCTTTCGATTCATTGTAGAGACTGACATTGCCCGACACGATTGGGAAGTCGAGCGCCCGGCACGCCTGCCCCATTCCGTCCAAGCACCCGACAATCTGCCCCATAATCTCCGGCCGCTGCGGGTTAGCAAAGTTCAGGCAATTGGTGATAGCGAGCGGCGTCGCGCCGACGGCGGTCAGATTGCGCCACGCCTCGGCCACCGCTTGTTTGCCGCCCTCCACCGGGTCCGCAAAGCAATAGCGCGGGGTGCAATCCGTTGTCATCGCCAGCGCCTTGTCATGCCCGTGGACGCGCACCACGGCAGCATCACCGCCCGACAGCGCGACCGTATCGCCGCCGACTTGGGCGTCATATTGCTCCCAGATCCAGCGGCGACTGGCGATATCGGGGCTACCCATGAGCGTGAGCAGGTCCGTCGCTGGATCGACGCTTTCGGGCGCATCGGACAGCGCGGCGCGCGGCGGCGTCGGCACATGTGGGCGGTCATAGAGCGGGGCATCGTCGGCGAGCGGTGCGAGCGGAATGTCGCACACGATTTCGCCTTTATGTTCCAGCACCATCCGCCCGGTGTCAGTGACATGGCCAATGACGGCGAAATCCAGTTCCCATTTGCGGAAGATCGCCTCGGCAAAGGCCTCTTTGCCGGGTTTCAACACCATCAACATGCGCTCTTGGCTTTCCGACAGCATCATTTCATAGGCGGTCATGCCCGTTTCACGCTGCGGCACGTCATCCATTTTGAGGTGGATACCAACCCCACCCTTGGATGCCATTTCGACGCTCGACGACGTCAAGCCCGCCGCACCCATATCCTGAATCGCGACGATGGCGTCGGACGCCATCAGTTCCAGACACGCCTCGATCAATAGCTTTTCGGTGAAGGGATCGCCAACCTGGACCGTCGGCCGCTTTTCCTCGCTGTCCTCGCCAAAGTCGGCCGACGCCATGGTCGCGCCGTGGATGCCGTCGCGGCCCGTCTTGCTGCCGACATAGACGATCGGATTGCCGACGCCGCTGGCCGCGGAATAAAAGATCTTGTCGGTGTCGGCGACGCCGACGGTCATCGCGTTGACCAGGATATTGCCGTCATAGGCTGGGTGGAAATTCACCTCGCCGCCCACGGTGGGCACGCCGACGCAATTGCCATAACCGCCGATGCCACGCACCACACCGCTGATCAGATGGCGCATCTTGGGATGGTCGGGGCGGCCAAAACGCAGCGCGTTAAGGTTCGCCACGGGCCGCGCGCCCATGGTGAAAACGTCGCGCAGAATGCCGCCGACGCCGGTCGCCGCGCCCTGATAGGGCTCGATATAGCTGGGGTGGTTGTGGCTCTCCATCTTGAAGATCGCCGCCTGCCCGTCGCCAATGTCGATGACGCCCGCATTTTCGCCCGGGCCGCAGATCACCCACGGTGCCTCTGTCGGCAATTTCTTGAGATGAATGCGCGAGCTTTTATAGCTGCAGTGCTCGGACCACATGACCGAGAAGATGCCAAGTTCAACAAGATTGGGCGCGCGGCCCAGCGCGGTAAGGACGCGCGCATATTCTTCCTCGGACAGGCCGTGCTCGGCAACGATGGCGGGGGTGATCTGGCTCATGCGCGGCCTTTAGCTTGGCCGTGCGCGGCGCGCTACCCCGCCTTGGGGAAGAATGTCAGCACTGTCCACGCTGCCGTTCCGGCCGCTGCGCCGGTTGCGACTGTGCCCCAAATGATGTCGAGGATGGTGACCTTCAGGCTCCACACCTTGAGTGTCGCATAATTGGTGAGGTCATAGGTCATATAGCAGAAGAAACCGAATAGTGCGCCATAGAGGAGCGCGGTTGTCCACTCGCCCGATTTGAGCGCAGGGGCGACCGCAAAAATCTGGATCCCGACCATGTAGAGCGCGTAGAAGACCAGCGCGGGGGCGGGTCGCCAACCCTTCATCAGCATTTCGCCAATCTCTGGGCGATAGACGGTAGGCACCATCTTCCCCAGCCAGACGGCATCAAGGATGCCGAAAATGATGGCAGTGAGGACATAGGCGGCAATGAACTGGGTGGTCATGCGGGACTTTCTGCTTGGCGCGGAAGGCGGCGGTCGGCCCATGCTGCGATGGCAGTAATTATGCCGTAGATGGCGAACACGGTAATGGCTTCGGCTACACCGGGCTCGGTCGGTTGCGGGCCGAACCAGTTGACCGCCTGCACCAGCAGCATCACCGATGCAAGCACGGCCAGCGCCGCATATCCCGCCCGCGAGGGTCGCCGCGCGCGGATAAGGATAGCGAAGGCGAGCACGGTCAGCCCCAGTTCAAGCGGCATCGCAATGGCCGGATAGTCCCACAGCCCCAGCCCCAGCTTGGGCGGGCTGCCCCACAGCGTGAGGTCGGGAACATGCACCAGCCAGTCGGTGAACCAGTGCGACATCACCACCGCGCCGCCAATCAGCGCGCCGGTGCGGCTTTTGGTGGTGCGCCAGATCAGCGCGGCAAACACCGCCGCAAAGCCCAGTGTCCCGAGAAGGCTGTGCGTATAGGGCATATGGTACAGGTCCATCGGGTTCATCACGCTGATCCCCGGCGCCAGCCGCAGATGTTCGATGTCCGCCAATACGAGCGCAAAGAAAGCCCAATCGACCAACTGGCCGCCGATGAACAGCGTCCCCAGCCCGGGCGCTTTTGGGTGCGCGGCGGCGGCCAGCGCGGGGGCCCAGTGACCGATGAACATGGCCGCAGCCTATCGCGCGCCGCCATAACGTCAAGCTTGACCCGGACGCGTCACTGCGGTCAAAGCGGTGCGCGATGAGTGACCCCACCAGCCCCCCGCCCGCGCCCGAAAGCCTGAGCTTTGAAGCCGCGATGGCCGAGCTTGAAACCATCGTCCGGCGACTGGAGGGCGGCGATGTCAGCCTCGAGGAATCGGTGGCGCTGTATGAACGCGGGCAGGCGCTGCGCCAGCATTGCGAGGCGCGGCTGAAGGCCGCCGAACTGCGTGTCGAACAGGTCAGCGTCGGTGCCGATGGGGCGGCCACGGGCACCGTTCCGTTCGGGGATGCGCCATGAACCTCGGCACGGTGGCCGACAGTGACCTTTTGGGCGATGCGCTCGCTGACGTCGCCGAGGCGGTTGACCGCTTTTTTGACCAGCGCCTGACGGTCCCCGGCGACCCTCGCGACAAGCTGTATCTGGCAATGCGCCACGCGGCGATCGGAGGCGGCAAGCGGCTGCGCCCGCTGCTGGTGCGCGCGGCGGCGGATATATTCCGGGTCGACCGCAACCTGTCGCTGACCGTCGGGGCGGCGGTGGAGGCGATGCATGTCTATTCGCTGATCCATGACGATTTGCCGTGCATGGATGATGATGACCTCAGGCGTGGCAAGCCGACGGTGCACAAGGCATTTGACGAGGCGACGGCGGTGCTGGCGGGCGACTCGCTCCACGCCCTGGCCTTCGAATGGCTCGCACATCCTGACGCGCATCCCGACCCCTTCGTGCGCGCCGAACTGTTGCTCGAACTGTCGCGTGCTGCTGGCCCGGCAGGTATGGCGGGCGGGCAGATGATGGACTTGGCGGCCGAAAGCGCCAATTTCGACCTCGCTACCGTCAGCCGGCTGCAACAGCTGAAAACCGGTGCGCTTATCGCCTTTTCGGTCGAGGCGGGGGCGATTTTGGGCCGTGTCCCGCACGAAGGCCGCCGTGCGCTCATGGCCTATGCCCGCGATATTGGCCTCGCCTTCCAGATTGCCGACGACATCATGGATGTCGAAGGCGACGAGGCGCTAGCGGGCAAGGCGCTGCACAAGGATGATGCGGCGGGCAAAGAAACGTTCGTCACGCTGATGGGCCTCGACCGCGCCAAAGCGCAGGCCGACCTTTTGATGCACCAAGCGGTAGCGCACCTGGGCAGCTTTGGCGAAGAAGCCGACTTGCTGCGCGCGATTGCTCGATACGTAGTCGAAAGGGACCATTGATGCGCATCGGCGTCTATCCCGGCACATTCGACCCGATCACCTTGGGGCATATCGACATCATCCGGCGCGGCGCGAAGCTGGTTGATAAGCTGGTGGTTGGCGTGACCACCAACATCGCCAAAGCGCCCATGTTTGACGATGACGAACGCTTGGGCATGGTCGAGCGCGAAGTCGCGGCGATTGCGGGCGGCAATATCCAGGTCGTCGGTTTCAATTCGCTGCTGATGGATTTTGCTGATGCACAGGGCGCGTCGGTGGTGATCCGCGGTATCCGCGGTGTCACCGATTTTGAATATGAGTATCAGCTGACCGGCATGAACCGTCAGCTCAATGACCGCGTCGAGACGGTGTTTCTGATGGCCGACGTGGCGCTGCAGCCGATCGCCTCGCGGCTGGTCAAGGAAATTGCCATTTTTGGCGGCGACATCGGAAAATTTGTAACCCCGGCGGTGCGCGATGCCGTAACTGCAAGGATCGCCGAACGCGGATTGCGCCAAGGCGAATGACGCACACGCTCAATCATTGAGGGTTCAGCTTTTTCCCGCTAGGGACCGCGCACACAGCAGGGTGCGCTTAAGGATCAGGATGTTTTGATGAAGTCTATTGTTTCGCGGATGGTGTATTTGTCCGCTCTGGCGCTCAGCTTTGCTGCCCCTGTCGCCGCGCAGGACGCCGCGCCGGCGAGCCCCGCACCTGCCGCTGCACCAACGCTGACGCCCGAGCAGTATCTGGGCGTGCCCGAATATATGCTGCACATTGACCTGTCGACTGGTGGGCGCGTGACGGTGCAGCTTTATCCGCACCTTGCGCCAAACCATGTCGCGCGCGTGAAGGAACTGGCGCGCGCTGGTTTCTATGACGGGCTAAAATTCCACCGCGTGATCGACGGCTTTATGGCGCAAACGGGCGATCCCACCGCGACCGGGACGGGCGCGTCGCAGCTGCCTGACCTGGTGGCTGAATTCAACCCTATCCCGCATCTGCGCGGAACATTGTCGATGGCACGCGCGCAGGACCCCAACAGCGCCAACAGCCAGTTCTTCATCATGTTCCAGCCGCGCTTCAGCCTCGACAAGAATTACACCGCGTTCGGGCGCGTCGTATCGGGCATGCAATATGTCGATGCCATCCAGCGCGGCGAGCCGCCTGCAGTGATGAGCCGCATGGTGCAGGTGTCAGTGGCGGCAGACAATAAGCCCATGCCGCCTGCCAGCGCGCTGGTGGAGGACGCTGCGCCCGCTGAAACCGTGCCATCAATCGCGGAACTGAACGCGCCTGCTGGCTGAGACTGCACTTGCACCGATTGCCGTTTGCCCTGAGCTTGTCGAAGGGCTGTCCTTTTCTTTGACCATTGCTGAAGAAAAGAGCGGTCCTTCGACAGGCTCAGGACGAACGGTTTAGGGAGGATAGGGAGGCGTAAATGCGCGTTGACGCCTTCGATTTCACGCTGCCGCCCGAACGCATCGCGCTGCGCCCTGCACGCCCGCGCGATGCGGCGCGGATGTTGCTGGTCGCGGAGGGCAAGCTCGCCGACCATGGCGTGCGCGACCTGCCGTCGCTGCTGCGCGCGGGCGATTGCCTGGTGTTCAATGACACGCGCGTCATCCCTGCGCAGCTCGAAGGCGTGCGCCGCACCTTCAAGGGCGGCGAAGCGAAGATTGGCGTGACGCTGCACAAGCGGCTCGACCTGCGGCGCTGGCAGGCCTTTATCCGCAACGCCAAACGGCTGGTTGCAGGTGACCGCATCGAATTTGCGAACGGTGTGTCTGCACTGGCGCAACAGCGGCTGCCCGACGGCAGTTTCCATCTGCGTTTCGACGGCGACGAGCCGGTCGAAATCTTGCTCGATCGCGCCGGGCAAATGCCGCTGCCACCCTATATCGCGGGCAAACGCCCGACCGATGATGCCGACCGCAGCGATTATCAAACGATGTTTGCTGACAAGGATGGGGCCGTCGCTGCCCCCACTGCCTCGCTGCACTTTACCCCTGACCTTGTCGGCGCAATCGACGCAGCAGGCATCGGACGCGAAACGCTGACGCTCCACGTTGGTGCGGGCACTTTTCTGCCGGTGAAGGCCGACGATACGGACGACCATGTGATGCACGCCGAATGGGGCCGGATCGATGCCGCGACCGCCGAGCGACTTAACGCGGTGCGCGCGAGCGGCGGGCGGATTATTGCGGTCGGCACCACGGTGCTGCGCCTGCTGGAAAGCGCCGCTGATGCCGAGGGACGCATCCAGTCATGGGAAGGCGACACCAGCATCTTCATCACCCCGGGCTATCGTTTTCGCGCTATCGATGGTCTGATGACCAATTTCCATCTGCCCAAATCGACTTTGTTCATGCTGGTCAGCGCGCTAATGGGGCTGGAGGTGATGCAGGCGGCCTATGCGCATGCCATCGCCCACGACTATCGCTTCTACAGCTATGGCGATTCGTCCCTGCTGCTGCCATAGCGCGCGGAGACCCAAAAACCGCAGGGCTGAGCTTGTCGAAGCCCGCCCAGCCTTCGACACGCCCTTCGACAAGCTCAGGGCTACGGTGAGTTACTCGCGACCCTATGACTGCCCCCCGTTTTCAGTTCAGCATTGCGGCCACCGAGGGCGCCGCGCGCACGGGCGTCATCGCCATGCAGCGCGGCGAAATTCGCACGCCTGCCTTCATGCCCGTCGGCACGGCCGCGACGGTGAAGGCGATGCGCCCAGCCGAGGTGCGCGCGACCGGCGCGGACATTATCCTCGGCAACACCTATCATCTGATGCTGCGCCCTTCGGCGGAACGGATGGACCGGCTAGGGGGCCTGCACCGCTTCATGGGCTGGGACCGCCCCATCCTGACCGACAGCGGCGGTTACCAGGTGATGAGCCTCGCCGCGCTGACAAAACAGAGCGAAGAGGGGGTGGCGTTCAAAAGCCACCTCGACGGGTCGCGCCACATGCTGACCCCCGAACGCTCGATGGAAATCCAGCGCCTGCTCGGCAGCGATATCGTCATGGCCTTCGACGAATGCCCGCCCAATGGTGTGGACCGCGACCGCGCCGAGGCGAGCATGCTGCGCTCGATGCGCTGGGCGCGGCGCTCGCGCGACGGCTTTGACAGCGGCGAAGCGCATGCCGCGCGCGCGGCGTTGTTCGGTATCCAGCAGGGGTCATTGGATAAACGGCTGCGCGCCCACTCGGCCGCTACGCTGATCGACATTGGCTTTGACGGCTATGCCATCGGCGGCCTGGCGGTGGGCGAAGGGCAGGCAGCCATGTTCGGCGTGCTCGACTATGCCCCCGGTCAGCTACCTGCCGACAAGCCGCGCTATCTGATGGGTGTGGGCAAGCCCGACGATCTGGTCGGCGCGGTCGCGCGCGGGGTCGATATGTTCGACTGTGTTCTGCCGACCCGCTCGGGCCGCAATGGGCAGGCCTTTACCTGGCATGGACCCGTCAACATCCGCAACGCCAAACATGCCGAGGATCAGCGGCCATTGGACGAAAGCTGCGATTGCCCTGTGTGCACGACCTGGAGCCGCGCCTATCTGCATCACCTTGTCCGCTCGGGCGAGATGCTGGGCGCGATGCTGATGACGCAGCATAATCTGCATTTTTATCAGGCGCTGATGGCGGGGATGCGTGCGGCAATTCGCGAGGGGCGCTTTGCGGCGTTTCAATCCGATTTTGCGGCGCGTTACGCCAAAGATTAGGCCGCCGTGAGCAACAAACGAAACCCCGTCCGGTCGTCGCTGCGCGCCAGTTCGGTCCGCAGTTGGCGCGATAGGCCCGCAAGCACACGCACCAGATAGCCTTCGGTCAGCGCGGCGTCGCACGCCGGGTCGGCAAAAACCTGAGACGTCACCAACAAATGGAACGATTCGTCTGCCCGCGCAAAGGCAACCTGCACCACAGCGCGCGGGTCGTGGCGGAGCGCCAGTTCGACCAGCTCAGTGAGCAGAAAGGCCACCGGCAGGGCCACATCCTGCGCCAACATGACGTCGGCGGGGACGTCGGCAACGACCGGCGGGCGTTCGAGGACGCCATCGGGATCGCCAAAAATGCCGCTTATGTCTTCAATCAGCTGGCGTGCCCCGATCCGGTCAGCCCCGTCGCCGCTGCTGACCAGATGGCGGTGGACGCTGGTCAGCGCGTCGACACGGTGCTGGATGGTCCGAAAGGCGGCCCGCGCATCTGGGGTTTCGGCACCGCGCCGATGCAGGTTGAGCAAGCTGGCAATGACCTGGAGATTGTTTTTGACGCGGTGGTGGACCTCGCGCGTCAATTTGGCCTGGAGCGCGCGTGCATCGCCCAGCGCAATACGGTCGGCGGTCAGCCGCTCGGCAGCCTCACCCATCCGCTTGTCGACTTCGAGCATCCAGCGCGGCGGCGGCTCGGCGAAATCCTGAGGACGGTCCTCGGCCAAATGGCGCACCAGACGCCCGATCGGTCGCAACAGGTGCCGGTCAACAAACCAGGTCAGGCCGGCCATAACGACCAATGCAACCGCCATCGCGGCGCCCAGCGACATCGCCATCCGGTCGGTGATCGTCTTTTCGAGCAGCGCCAGCGTCGCCAGTGGAATCAGGCCAACGGCCGCAAGCGCCAGCAACACCCGCGTGCGCGCAAGGCGCAGCGCGCGGCGGGCAAGAAGCGGGCGTTCGGACATGATGGTTACGCTAGCCGTAACCGCCTCCACTTGCCAGCGTCGCCGATGCTGCCGATAGTGCCACGATGGTGCAACCCGACCACGCCGCTGCGCGCGCCCCAGACCGCCTTGGCGCGCTTGCCCGGGCACAGGCGTACGCGCCCTTTCTGGCGCGCCTGATTGCCGACTGGCCCGACGATGTCGCGCGTTTTGTTGCGGATGGTGCCGATGGGGCGCTGACGGCACTCGATCCACCTCAGGCAGGTAGCGACTTGACCGCCGCTTTGCGCCAATGGCGTGGGCGGCATGCCCTGTTGACCGCACTCGGCGATCTGGCGGGCGAGCACGATGTCGCTGCCACCTGCCGCCAATTGTCGGGCTTTGCCGATGCGGCGTGCGATCTGGCGCTGAACCAAGCTATCATCGAACGGACGCCCGACGAAGCGCCGCGCGGGCTGGCGGTGATCGCGCTCGGCAAGCTGGGTAGCCGCGAACTCAACTATTCCTCTGACATCGATCCTATCTTGATTTTCGACCCCGATACCTTCCCCCACCGCGCGCGCGACGATGCGAACGAAGCGGCGGTGCGGGTGGCGCGGCGGATGGTCGAACTGCTTTCGGCACGCACCGCCGACGGGCATGTCCTGCGCGTGGACCTGCGGCTGCGTCCGCACCCTGAGGTGACGCCCATCGTGCTGCCGGTCGAGGCAGCGATATCATACTATGAAAGCCAGG
Source organism: Sphingopyxis sp. sgz302558 (assembly GCF_057220455.1). Lineage (NCBI taxonomy): Bacteria > Pseudomonadati > Pseudomonadota > Alphaproteobacteria > Sphingomonadales > Sphingopyxidaceae > Sphingopyxis > Sphingopyxis sp. sgz302558. The sequence goes on from NZ_JBXPUZ010000001.1 coordinate 881,329, forward strand.
CGCTGCCATGGGAGCAGGCGGCCTTCATTCGTAGCCGCGTTGCGGCTGGCGACCGCGCGCTGGGCGAGCTTTTTTTGCGCGCAATCCAGCCGTTCATCTGGCGCAAGTCGCTTGATTATCGGCAGCTGGGCGAAATTGGTTCGATGACCGACCGGATCCGTGACCATTATTCCGGGGGGCAAGATTTTGGACCTGGCTTTGATTTGAAACGCGGACGCGGCGGCATTCGCGAGATCGAATTTTTCGCGCAGGCGCATCAGCTCATCTACGGTGGGCGCGATACTGCCCTGCGCACTCCGGCCACCATGGATGCGCTGGCGGCGCTCGCAGCGGCCGGACGGATCGAAGCAGACGTCGCGGTGCGGCTGACCGATCATTACCGGCTGCTGCGCCGGATGGAGCACCGTTTGCAGATGGTCGAGGATCAACAAACACACAGCCTGCCGACCAGCGGCGGCGCACTTGACGCAGTGGCGCGGCTGGATGGATTGACCGACGGTGCCTCCCTCTTGGCGCTGCTTGCACCGGCGGTGACTGACGTGGCGGGGGTGTACGACCAGTTGGTCGCGCAGCGCGGGGCCGTGACCGGCTGGCCGCGCGATCCCGGTGCGCTGGCAGATGCGGTCGCGGCGACGGGCTTTGTTCCGGTTGCTGCTGCCGTCGCGCGCATTGCCGAATGGCGCAGCGGGTCGCTGCGGGTGCTGCGCAGCGCGGCTGCGCTTGCGGCATTGGAAAAAATGCTGCCCGATCTGATCGCGGCCTTTGCCGCCGCACCAGATCCTGAAGCCGCGCTGACACGGTTTGACCGGATGATTGCGGGCTTGCCCAGCGCGATCAATTTCTTCCACTTGCTGGCCGCTGAACCGCAGCTCGCCCGTGTGTTGACGCGCACGCTGGTGCTGGCCCCAACACTTGCCGACGCGCTTGGCACGCGCGCTAGCCTGATTGAGGGGCTGATCGATACGCGCGCCTTCGATCCGCCCGCCGGCGCGGACGAACTGATCGCCGAATGGCGCGGACAGCTGGCAGCGCTGGAATATGAAGCGCTGCTCGATGCGGTGCGCGACCGGGTGGGCGAGCTGCGCTTTGCCTATGGTGTGCAGCTGGTCGAAGGGACGCATGATCCTTTGCTGGTAGGGGCTGGTTATGCCGCGCTGGCCGAGGCCGCGCTGACAATTTTGGCCGACGCGACCATTGCCGAATTCCAGCGCGCGCACGGTCAGGTTCAGGACAGCGAGCTGGTGATATTGGCGCTCGGCCGGTTCGGCGGCCGTATGCTGACCCACGCATCTGACCTCGACCTGATTTACCTCTTCACCGGTGACCATCTGGCGGAGTCAGATGGGCCGCGCCCGCTTGGCGCGACGCAATACTACAATCGGCTGGCACAGCGGCTGACCGCCGCACTGTCCGTGCCGACGGCGGCCGGCAAGCTTTATGATGTCGACACACGGCTGCGCCCGTCGGGGGATCAGGGACCGCTGGTGGTATCAATCGATAGCTTTGCCCGTTACCAGCAACAGGACGCCTGGGTGTGGGAGCATATGGCGATGCTGCGCGCCAGGCCAGTTTATGGCAGCGCCGAAGCGCGGGCTGGGCTGAACCAAATTTTGGCGGAATTGCATCGGCGTCCGCATGACCGAGTGACACTGCTGCACGAAGCGTCGGCCATGCGGGCCAAGATGGCGGCCCACAAACCTGCCAAAGGGCCGTTTGATGTAAAGGCCGGACCGGGCGGTCTGATTGATCTGGAATTTGCGCTGCAGGTGACACAGTTGCAATCGGGGCAGGGGCTGGACCCCGCCATCGGTCCCGCGCTTGCTGTGCTGGCGGCCAAGGGGCAAGTTACACCGCAGATTGTTGCGGCCGAATCGCTGCTCACCCGCATGCTCATCCTGCTGCGCCTTGCCGCGCCCGAGGGCGAACCGGCCACCGATGCGGGGCGATTGATGGTGGCGCGGGGGTGCGGGCTGGAGAGTTGGGCCGCGCTGCTTGCAGCGCACGATAGGGCGCGGCAACAGGTGGCGGACTGGTGGGGACGATTCGCGAGAAAGGATGCAGAAAAATGACGATCAAAGTTGGGGATCCCGTGCCCGCCGTGACCCCGCTCGACGCCGATGGGGCGCCGCTGCCGCTGGCTGGGCTCGTCGGCAAGCCGTTTGTTGTCTATTTCTACCCGAAGGCCGATACGCCCGGCTGCACGACCGAGGCCCAAGACTTCACGCGGCTCGCCGATGATTTTGCGGCGCATGGGGCGCAGGTGATCGCGGTGTCGCGCGACACGCCCGCAAAGCTGTGCAAGTTCCGCGACAAATATGGCCTGACCGTGCGTCTTGCCGCCGATGCCGACGAAACGACCTGCACAGCGTTCGGCACATGGGTCGAAAAATCGATGTATGGGCGCAGCTATATGGGCGTCGAACGCTCGACTTTCCTGTTCGGCGCGGATGGACGGCTGGCCGCCGAATGGCGCGGCGTGAAGGTCAAGGGGCACGCTGAAGCGGTGCTAGCGGCGCTCAAATCGCTCTAACGCTGCGTACTGCGGCAAACGGGGATTCATCGGCGGCGAAGCGTTGTAAGCGGCGAAAATCCGGCTGTTTGACGCTCCGTTCATCTGCGGTTCAACGACTCACCGTGCCCCAATGCCGGTTGGGCGCAACTTATTTACACTCGTGTTGCTTGTTAACCTTCCTCCCCGCACAGATGCTTTCAGGTGTTGGGAAAAATCCAGCTTCAGCCACTAAAGGCCGCGATCGGGTGACAGAGAACCCGGGGCAGTCGCAAAGTGACGGGGTCGCATAGAGTGAAAATTTCAGCGTTTGTAAAACCGGTGCGCGGCGCGCTTTTGGCCATCGCCGCATTGTTTATCGGTACCAACCTCCCGGTCGCTTACGCTGCCGATGCTGGCGACATCAGCGTCGATGCCCCCGAAGAAGAATTTGCGAACCAAGCCGCGGCCGACGCCGCCGCAATCCGCGCTGATTATGAGGCCCGCTCAATCTTTCGCGCCTGGCGTCAGCTTGACACCGGCATGACCGGCACCAGCAATATCGCCGTTCCATCGCGCAAGCCCATCGACGCGATGAAGCTGTCCTCGGGCTATGGGATGCGCGTGCATCCGGTCACTGGCCGGCTTGCGCGCCACAACGGCATCGATATTCCGGCTCCGCACGGCACCCCCATTTACGCGACCGCCGACGGCGTGGTCGGTCGCGCCCAGCGTCTCGGCGGCTATGGCCTTTACGTCGAGGTTGAGCATGGCAACAATATTCAGACCCGATATGGCCACATGTCCTCGTTCATTGTCGCCGCCGGCCAGCGCGTGAAGAAGGGTGACATTTTGGGCTATGTTGGCTCGACTGGCCGGTCGACTGGCAACCACCTCCACTATGAAGTCCGGATTGCCGGCACGCCGGTCAATCCCATTCCGTTCGTGGAATCGGGTGAGGCTGCACTTGCCGCACTGGCCGATGCCGATGCACAGGTGGCTATGGGCGGGCCCGAATAAGCCCCGCTTGCTGGCGATGACGAACGGGGCAGCTTCGGCTGCCCTTTTCATTTGCGCCGCGCAGGCTTATCTTGACCCCATGGCTGAAACACTCATCCCGCCCGTGGCTGATCTTACGCTGACCCCTGCCGCCGCTGCGCGCGTGCGCTGGATTGCCGAGCGTAAAGGTGGCGTGCCCGCGATGCTGCGCCTTGCCGTCGACGGTGGCGGCTGTTCGGGCTTTACCTATCGTTTCGAACTGGCGGATGCTGTCGCGGGTGACGATTTGGTCACCGAAACCGATGGCGTGCAGTTAGTGGTCGATGACATCAGCCTTGATCTGGTGCGCGGCTGTACGGTTGATTTCGTTTCGTCGCTCGGCGGCGCCGCGTTTCAGGTCAGTAACCCCAACGCCGCCTCGGGCTGCGGCTGCGGCGCCAGTTTCTCGGTCTGATCCGCCCGCGTGCGCATCGCCACCTTTAACATCAACGGCATCAAGGCGCGCCTGCCGCGCCTCATCGAATGGCTGGATGAAACGCGTCCCGACATCGCCTGTTTGCAAGAACTAAAGTCCAGCGACGACACCATTCCGCGCGGCGAGATCGAGGCACTCGGCTATGGCGCACTCTATCACGGGCAAAAGGGCTTTAACGGCGTTGCCATTTTGGCGAAGGATGCCCAGCCAGAACTGGTGATGCAGGGCCTGCCCGGCGATCCCGATGACGAGCAAAGCCGTTATCTCGAAGCCAATGTCCACGGTGTCCGCGTCGCCAGCATCTATCTGCCCAATGGCAACCCGCAGCCGGGGCCCAAATTTGATTACAAGCTGGCCTGGATGCAGCGGCTGCGCGCGCGTGCTGCGGCGATCTGGGGCGACGAGGTGCCAGCCGTGCTCGCGGGGGATTACAACGTCATTCCGCACAACGACGATGTCTGGGACAGGCGCGCTATGGCGATGGATGCGCTGATGCAGCCCGAATCGCGCGACGCCTATTTCCGGCTGCTCGGCGACGGGTGGACCGATGCGCTGCGCAGCCGTAATCCTGCCGGGCATGTCTGGACCTATTGGGATTATCAGGCCGGCGCATGGCAGCGTGACCATGGGTTCCGTATCGACCACCTCCTGCTGTCGCCAGCGCTGGCCGATCGGCTGATCGATGCTGGTGTCGACAGGGACCACCGTGCCCGCGAAAAGGCGAGCGATCACGCGCCGACATGGATCACGCTGCGGTGAGCATCGGCGCGGATGCGCTGGCCGGGGTGCCGCTGTTCGCTGGTTTGACTGACGATGACCGTGCGGCGCTGGCCGCGGCGATGGAGCTGCGCTGCTACGCCGATGGTGATGCGTTGATGGTTCAGAATGACCGGGGCGATGGGCTGCATATCGTCAGCAGCGGCATTGTGCGGGTCGGGCGACGGCTGCCTGGCGGCGGCTTTGCCGACACAGCGCGGTTGGCGGCTGGCAGCTTAGTGGGTGAAATGGCGCTGGTGGGGCGCGGGGGGGAACGGCATGCCACAGTGCTTGCCGATGGGCCGGTCGCAACCTTGTTTTTGCCTGCTCAAGTGTTTCGTGCGGCATTGGCGCAGCTGCGGCCCGATTCGCTGGCGATGCAGCGCGCATTGGGAACCGAACTGGCGTCGCGGGTGTTGGCGAAGACGGGTGATATTGCCGCCACGCTGGCGGCGCTGCCGAATAGCTTCACCCCGCGCCGCGCGCCGCGCCAGCGATGTGCCGCCGCCGAAGCGGGGTTTGATCCCAGCGGTTTCATTGCCAAAATGCCGTTTGGTGCTGCGCTTGATGCCCAACAACGGGCGGCGTTGCTGGCGTCGGGGCGGATACAGCAGGTCGCGAGTGGCGCCCGGCTGGAGCGCAGCAGGGTCTGGCTGATCGCACGCGGCGCACTGCGCAGCGATCTGCCGCTGCCGGGCGGCGATTTCCAAATTGAAGTGCTGGGGCCGGGTCGGCTGGCCGGCGTTGCCATGCTCTTAGCGGGCAGCGCAACCGGCGGCGCGCTGACCGCGACCGAAGCCAGCCTGCTCGTCGGCTGGGAGGACGCTACCCTGCGCGGGTTGCTGGCACGCGATGATGCACTCGCCATGGCGCTTGGCGCCCTCATCAATGCCGATCTGGTCACCAGCCTCGACGCGCTTGACGGGGTAGAGGCGCGTATCGCCGCGATGCAGCGCGCGGCCGCGTCAGAGGTGTAGCGGTAACACGCGAAACCGCGGCGTTTCACCTTCCAGCCAGGCATGCACCATCCCATATTCGGGTACCGGCAACCACGCCGCGCTGTTTGACGACAACGGTTCCGAAGCAATCATGATTGCGCGCGGCGCTTGCTCACCCCCAATCATCTGCCACTCGCCGTCGTGCAGCCCATAGTCGCGTCCGGTGGTAAACCACATCGACAGGAAATTGAGGTTTGCTTCGTGCAACTGGTCGGGGTGTCCGGTGCGATAGCGGCCGAAATCGAAGCAATGGCGCAGTCCCAATATCTGCCGCCCGGTGGTGACGAACAGGTTGCACGAGGAGGAGATGGAAATGCCGTGGCAGCGACGCAGCTCAGCCAAAATGTCGACCGTCGTCTGCACCGCGGCAACCAGCGTGCCGCCATCGGGCTCCACCTGCCAGTCGGGCAGCTGCGACAAGAGCAGCGCATAAACCCACTCGCTGTCGGTCGATCCGGCGATCTGGGCCACCAGCTCCGGCTTGATGTGTTCCACCAGCGCGCGCTTCATCTCGCCGATGCGATAAATATCGCCATTATGCGCCATCGCCACCGCCGCACCGGGAAATCGGAACGGATGGGTATTCTGCTCGCTGACCTGAACCGCCGTCGAATAGGCAACGCCGCGCACGTGCGCGAGGACACATTCGGCGCGCGCCTTGGCCGCCAGCGATTTCAGATTCGCGTCGAAAATCGGGAGCGACGGCGAGCGATAGCGCCAAGGCTCGTCCGGCGCGTGGCTGCGCGCATCCCACGCCATCATCCCGAACCCGGCAAGGTTCAGCATGTGCAGCATCTTGGGCATATAGGCCTGGTTGACCAGGCTGCTGTCGGGTTTGAACAGCAAATCGTCAATCAGCACCGGCTCGCCAAGGTAGATGAGCGCGCGGCACATGGCGGGGGCTAGAGTTTCTTCTCGTAGATGCGGTAAACTTTGGCGACATGGCCGCCTACGGCTTCGCCGACCGAACCCATCGCGCTATTGGATGCCAGCACCCAGCCAAAATCGCCGTGGGTCGCGCCATATTGGGCAACCGACTCGCGGCGGATAAACTCGATCATCATGAAGGCAAGTTGCCCGGCGATGCGGCTTGACTGCAGTTCCTTGATCACGCCCATTAACGGCACGCGCATCGTTTTGACTTTGGGCCGCCGCAGCCACCACAATAGCCGTGCCCAGTTGAAGGGGAACAGCGACCCGTCGAATTCCTTCAGTTTTGCATTCAAGTCGGGCAGCGTCATCATGAAAGCAACTGGCCGTCCTTCGAGTTCGGCGATCATGATCAGATCCTCGAACACGATGGGTTTCAGCTTCTTGCCGGCATAGGCGACCTCGGCGTCGGTAAAGGGCACAAAGCCCCAATTGTCGCTCCATGCATCGTTGAGGATGCCCAGGATCAGCGCGGCCTCTTGGTCAAACCGACTTTTGTCGACGCGGCGAATATGGATTTTGGGGTTCTTTTCCCCCATCGCAACGATGCGGTTGGTCAGTTCAGGCAGGCCCGCATCAATGCGCAGTGCGTAATTGTGCAGATCCTGAACCCCGGCATAGCCCGCCGCTTCGACCCACGCTTCATACAGCGGGCTGTGGTGCCCCATCATCACGGTGGGCGGCATGTCATGTCCGCTGATGAGCAAGCCGGGCTCGTCCCACATGGCAAAGCTGATTGGTCCCACCGCGCGCGTCATGCCCTTGGCGAGCAGCCAGCTTTCCGCAGCTGCCAGCAGCGCGGCGGCAACCTCGCCATCTTCGACCTCCAGAAAGCCCCAGAAGCCGGTGCCAGGGCCCATGCCCTGTTCAGGCGGCTGCTGGAGCGCCAGCCGGTCGATATGCGCCGAAATCCGCCCCACGGTGCGCTCGCCGCGCCGGGCAAGAAACAATTGCGCCTCGGCATGGCCGAACCAGGGATTCTTGCGCGGGTTCAGCAGGGCGTGAACTTCGCTCTTGAGGGGCGGTACCCAGGCTGGATCGCCGCGGTTGAGCCGGAACGCCAGATCGACAAATTCGCGCCGGTCGCTTGCGCTTTTAACCGGAACGATGGTGACGGGTTCGTGCATGCAGGCTTTCCCAGAGCGGCAAATTCAATGACTGTCATCGCCAATATTCCAAGTAGTGCGCGGATGCGAGCCGCTTTGTGCCATGTTCCTGCCCCAATATTCTGGTGAAGGGCGCAGCATGTTGATGACCAATCTTGCCCGCGAAGCCACGCCCGAGCCCAGCGCTGCGCCGATTGCCAAGGCAGCGATCAAGGACGACATGGCGATGATCCGCGCCGCGTCCGAACTCACGCGCGACCTAACCAGCGCCAATCCGCGCCTCTATTATGCCGATTTTCTGGCCTCGGCGCTGCTCGGCTATGCCGGTGTTGCTGTGGCAATCATGGCGCAGCCGCTCTGGCTGGCGCTGGCGGGCGCGCTGGTCGCCGTGCTTGCGCTGTACCGTGCGGGCAGCTTCATCCACGAAATCACTCACATTCGTCCCGGTGCGGTGCCTGGGTTCCGGCTCGTGTGGAACATCCTCGTCGGCGTGCCGATGCTGGCGCCCAGCTTCATGTACGAAGGCATTCACAGCCTGCACCACAACCGCACCAAATATGGCACAGTCGAAGACCCCGAATATCTGCCGCTGGCGCTAATGAAGCCGTGGACCGTGCCGCTGTTCGTGATGGCGGCTGCGTTCGCACCGCTCGCGCTGCTCCTGCGTTATGGCGTGTTGACGCCGTTGTCGCTGCTCATTCCGCCGCTGCGCCGGATGGTTGTCGCGCGCTATTCGGGTTTAGTCATCAATCCCATGTTCCGGCGCAAACCTCCCGAAGGCGAACTGCGCCGCAACTGGGCGTGGCAGGAAGCAGGGGCGAGCCTGTGGGCGCTGACGCTGATTATCGGTACGGCCACCGGCTTGCTGCCGCTCCGCGCGGTGCTGATCTTCCTCGGCATCGTGTCGGCGGCGCTGGTGCTCAACCAGATCCGCACCTTGGTCGCGCACCTGTGGGAAAATGACGGTTCGGTGCTGACCGTAACCGCGCAGTTCCTCGACAGCGTGAATGTTCCGCCGCCGGGACTGTTGCCCGAGCTATGGGCGCCGGTGGGACTGCGCTATCATGCCATCCACCATTTGCTGCCCGGCGTGCCCTATCATAATCTGGCTGAAGCGCACCGGCGGCTGAGCGGCGCGTTGCCGACAGATTCGCAGTATCACAAGGCCAATTATCGCGGCTTGCCCGGGCTGGTGACGCGGCTCGTGGCGGGGTCGGCGCGCCCCTGACGGTCATTCCTCGGTGCGAATGAGGATCATCTCGCCGATCAGCAGGAACAACAGGAACGGCCCCCACGCGGCCAGAAACGGCGTGTAGGCACCCAAATCGCCCATCGCGAGCGCGAAATTGTCGGCGACGAAATAGGCAAAGCCCAGCGCCATGCCGATAATCGCGCGTACGAACAATTTGCCCGAACGGGCGAGGCCGAACGCGGCGACCGCGCCCAGCAGCGGCATTAGGATTGATGACAGCGGCCCCGAAATCTTGTGCCACAAAATCGCCTCAAGCGCACCGGTGGGGCGGCCGGCGGCTTTCAGGTCGGCGATGGCGCTGCGCAATTGCCAAAAGGGCAGCGCGTCGCCATCGACATTGGCCAGCGTAAACTGGTCGGGCCGTACCCCGCGCGCGGCGGTGATGGTGCCGATGGGCAGGACATTGCCCGACCGGACATGAAAACGGCTCGCGTCGGTCAGCTGCCAACCATCCTGCGTCACGGTGGCGCGCGGCGCGCGCAGGACCGAGGTCAGCGCACCGCGGCTGCGTTCATAAATGGCAACGCCGGTCAGCACCGTGTTGGCCCCGCGTCCCGCAACGGTGCGCGCGTTGATCAGATCATCACCCTGCCGCGCCCAGACATTGGTACGCACGCCGCTGTCGGTGGGAATTTCGGCATATTCAATCTTTTGCCAAGCACTGAGCGCGGCATTGGCGCGCGCCACAATCCGCTCGTTGAAGGTAAAGCTGATCCCCGCCACCAGCAGCGCAGCCAGAAACAGTGGTGCCAGCACCTGATGCGCCGACATACCCGCCGCCTTCATCGCCACCACCTCGCTATTCTGGTTCAAGGTGATGAGGGTGAGGATCGTGCCCAGCAGCACCGAAAAGGGCAGGAAACGCGCGACAATCTGCGGCAGGCGTAGCCCGATATAGCGCCACACCTCAGCCTCGCCATTGCCCGCGACAGCCAGGATCTTGCCGCTTTCGCCCAAGAGGTCCAGCGTCATCAGGACCAGCACCAGCGCGATCAGGATCGCAAAGCTGCGCACCAGAAACATCTTGCCGACATAGATTGCCATGCGGCGCGACGGGAAAAAACGCAGCTGCTGGATCATGGCGCCGCGACTTGGCGATTGAACAGTGCGACGAGCTTGCGGACCTGCGCGCTGGCCTTGCCGGCAACGCGCTCAAGCGCGCCAATGGGCTGGCCGCCGGGAACGTGCGCGACAGTGTAATACATCCAGATCGCGAGCGCCGCGAACAGCAGGAAGGGCACCCACAGCGCGATCAGCGGATCCACCGCCCCGCGCGCGCCCATCGCCTCGGCATATTCATTGATCTTGTGCTGGGTGACCAGGATGACAATCGACAGGAACACGCCGAGCGACGATGTCGAGCGCTTCGGCGGGATGGCGAGCGCCACCGCCATCAGCGGGATCAGCAGCATCGACACCACCTCGACGATGCGGAAATGGAAATTGGCGCGGCTTTCGAGCCGCGTCGCCAGCGATTCGGCGCCGTCATTGCCGACCTTGAGCAGCTCGGGGATAGTGCGTTCGCGGTCGGCATCGCCGCGCATGCGGAACGCCTCGATTTTGGGCAGCGGGATGGGCAGGTCGTGGTTGTCAAAGGTCAGCACACGGGGACTGTCGAATTTGGGCGATTCATGCACCAAAGTGCCGCGCGTCAACCGCAGGATGATGGTGTCGGGATCGTCGGTGGCCAGAAACTGCCCGCGCGCCGCCGTTGCTGATACCATCTGGCCGTCGGGATTGGTCCCGCGCACGAAGATGCCCGACAAATTGCGGCCCTCGTCGCTGCTTTCCTCAACCCGCAGGGTCAGCCGGTCGCCCAGATTGGTGAATTCGCCGACCTTGATCGACGCGCCCAACGCGCCCGAACGCAGCTCGAAGCGCAGCCCTTCATAGGCATAGCGGGCATAGGGCTGGACAAAGCCGACAATCGCAAGATTCACAAAGGCCAGGGCAATGGCAAAGGCAAAGGGAACGCGCAGCAGCCGCCCAAAGCTCATTCCCACGCCGCGCAGCACGTCGAGCTCGCTCGACGTCGCCAGCCTGCGAAACGCGAGCAAAATGCCGAGCATCAACCCGATCGGGATGCCGAGCGAGAGATATTCGGGGATCAGATTGGCGAGCATCCGCCACACGACGCTGACCGGGCCGCCTTCTGACGCCACAAAATCGAACAATCGCAGCATCTTGTCGAGAACCAGCAGCATCGCGGAAAGCACCAGCGTGCCGACCATGGGCAGAAAGATCAGCCTGGCGATGTAGCGGTCAATTGCAGGAATGACGTTCAACTTTCCGACGCCCCATCACCATGATTTGGCCGCAAACAAAGACGATCTGCCAATTCGGGGCATAGTCGGCCCAATCCGGCACTTTGTTGGAGCGGGCTATATCCTCTTGGAGTGAGTTGGTCATGTCGAATTTTACACCTGCCGCATTGCTGGGGCTGCTGAGCGCGGGCGCGCTCGCGGTGCCGCTCGCCGCGCAGGCCGCCACCCTTGGCCCGGCAGCAGCGCGCTGCGATGCCAATGCCACCGCCGTGCTGGTCGAAGTCGCTGGATTTAAAGCGCGGTCGGGCACGTTGCGCGTGCAGATTTATGCCGCCAACCCCAAAACCTATCTGGAAAAGCGTCAGTGGCTGGAACGCGTCGAACTGCCAGTCAGCAAATCGGGTACGATGCGGGTGTGCCTGCCAGTGAGTAAACCCGGCAGCTATGTAGTCTCGGTGCGCCATGACCTGAACGGGAATGGCAAGTCGGACCGCAGCGATGGCGGCGGCCTGTCCGGCAACCCCGACGTGTCGATTGCGGATTTTGTGTTCAAACGCAAACCGGCACTGGCCAAAACCAGTTTCGCCGTGGGGACTACCACGCGCCGCGTTCCGGTGACGTTGAACTATGTCAACGGCCTTTCGTTTGATCCGGTGAGCTAGGCGTCGATGGCCCGCGTCGCGCTCCTGTCCAACCCGCGATCGACCGGCAACCGGTCGCTGTTGCCGCAGGTGCGCCAATTTTGCGCGGATCATCCCGAAATCTTTCATTATGAGGTGGAGGATGTGGCCCAGATTGCCGAAGCAATGCGCACCATCGCGCTGGTCGGGCCGCGCGTCATTGCCATCAATGGCGGCGACGGCACGGTGCAGGCGGCGCTGACCGAGCTGCACTCGGGCGGCTATTTCGGCGGCTCGCCTCCGCCGGTCGCGGTGCTGCCCAACGGCAAGACCAACTTGATCGCGCTCGATCTGGGGGCAGAGGGCGATCCGCTGCGGGCGTTGCAGCGGGTGGTCGATCTTGCTTCTTGTGACCTGGAAAGCCACGTCATTCAGCGCCAGCTGATTGCGCTATCATCGGGATCGGGACGTCCCGTGCTGGGGATGTTTCTGGGCGGGGCCTATCTTGCCGACGTGATGCTTTATTGCCGCCACAAAATTTATCCGCTGGGGCTGCCCAATGGTCTGTCGCATGTGCTCGCAGCGTTACTCGGGTTGTTCGCCATGCTGTTCGGGCTGGGCGGCGGGCGTTTGCCGCCCAAGCCGTCGCCGCTCAGCGTGTCGCTGGTCCGACATGGTCAGCTGCAGGGCCGCTTCTCTGTGCTGATCGTCACCACATTGGAAAAGCTGCTGCTCAGCGTGCGCACCGGTGATGGCAAGCTGCCGGTTGGCAGCATGCGCTTGCTCGCGGTCGACCGCAGCTTTGGCGCGATGATCCGGCTGATGACCTCGACATGGCGCGGCACGCTCGGCAAACAGCCGGTTAACGGCGTCCATCTTGAACATGGCGATGAAATCCGCATCGAGGGCGAGCGGTCGAACGTCATCCTTGACGGCGAGATTTTCGAGGCACGGCACGGGCTGCCGATCATCCTGACCTCAACGCCGCCGGTGCGTTTCCTGCGCCTCGCTGCCTGAACCAGCGGCATGGCAACGGACAGCGATCTGGCGCGGCTGGTCGCGGCCGAGCTGGCCGAGCCGGTCGATGCGCGCGTTAGCGCCATGGCCGCCGCTATCGCCGCACAGCATTCCGGAGCGCGCGCGGTGCTCTTTTACGGCAGCTGCCTGCGCGAGGCACAGCTCGATGGGTTGATGCTCGATTTTTATCTGATCGTTGCCGATTATCGCACCGCCTATCCGCACCGCTGGCTCGCGCTGGCTAACCAGTTGATCCCGCCCAATGTATTTCCGTTCGAACATGACGGGTTGATCGCCAAATATGCGGTGCTCAGCGAGACTGATTTTCACAGGCTCAATGGGCCGGAGACGCGCAATGTGTCGGTCTGGGCACGCTTTTCGCAGCCGAGTCGTCTGGTCTGGGCGGCAGACGATGCCGCGCGCTACCAGGCCGTCGATGCGATTTCACGGGCCGCGGCGACGGTGCTGTGGTCCGTTGCAGGTCTAGATCCAGAGGTATCGAACCCCGGAAAAAACCGCGATGGCGACCCGCTGCGTCATTGGCGGCGCGGCTATGCAATGACCTATACCGCCGAAATTAGATCCGAACGCAGTGGCCGAGCAACCTCGGTCGTGGACGCCGACCCGGCACGCTATGCGCGTTTCGGCCCGCCGGCCGAGGCCGTGGCGTGGAGCTGGAAACCGGCAATAGGGGCGCGTGCACGTTGGCAATGGCGGCGGCGGCGGATCGAAGGCAAAGCGTTGAGCGTGGTTCGACTTGCTAAGGCCGCCTTCACCTATGCTGGCGGAATTGATTATTTGGCGTGGAAGATCAATCGCCACGCTGGCGCCGAAATTGTGATCAGCCCGTGGATGCGGCGCTGGCCACTTGCCGCCGCGCTGGTGCTAGTCCCGCGCCTCCTGTGGCGCGGCGCCATTCGCTAGAGCCTGTCCTGAAGAGATTGAGGCGCCGTGACGGAGCCGATTTTGGCCGAGCACAAGGAGCGAGGAGGGAGCCATGCCGAAGCATAGGGACCGACGAGGGACGCCGTGATCGGCCAAAAAGGGCCCGCCGCTTTGCGGTTGCCGCCGGAGGCCTCTCGGTCTGCGTCAGGCTGCTTGGACGGACGACCGGTCCGCCCGCGCGCAGCCTTCCTTGCCGAGAAGCCTCCAGCGGCAATCACGGTGCCTCAATCTCTTCAGGACAGGCTCTAGTCCGCCGGTACTGGCCGCCGTGCGGCGTCCTGGATCGCGCTTTCCAGTGCCGCCAGCGTATAGGGTTTACGCAGCACCGGGTGGTCGCCAAAGCTCGGCACTTCGCCCGCATCGCCAACAAAGCCGGTGACGAACAGCACTGCAATGTCGGGCCAGCGCGCCGCCAGCGCCGCGACCATTTCGGGGCCCGTCATTTCGGGCATCAGCACATCGGAAAGGATGAGGTCGAATGGCCCGCTTCGTTCCAAGATAACTGCTGCCTCGCGCGGGTCGGAACAGGCAATTGGGCGGTGGCCCAGCTCGGTCACCGCTTCAACTGTGGCAACCAGCACACGGGGATCATCCTCGACCACCAAAATGGTCATGCTGTCGCCGATTGAGGGCAAAGCCAGCTGCACCTCGCCCTGATCAGCGCTCAGTGTGGTGACATCGTGCACCGCCATCGGCAACGACACGGTCACGCTGGTTCCGGTGCCGGGGGTCGAATCCACTTCGATCTCGCCGCCCGAATTGCGCACAAAGGCAAAAACCTGGCTCATCCCCAGCCCCGTACCGCGCCCCGCGCTCTTGGTGGTGAAAAAGGGATCGAAGACCCGGTCGAGCACTTCAGGCGTCATCCCGCACCCACTGTCGATGACGGTCAGGCGCAGCTGGATGTCGCCCGTTCCAGGACAGGCAAAACGCGCCGTGGCGATCTCCAGCCGTCCATGGCCTTCCATCGCGTCGCGCGCGTTCACGGCCAGATTGAGCAGGGCATTTTCGAACTGCAACCGGTCGATCCGCGCGCCGGACTGGCCGCAACCGAGGTTCAGCGTCAGTGCAATCCGGTCGCCGATGGTGCGGGCAATCAGATCGGAAAAGCCGCCAATCACATCGTCGATCGCCAAAATTTCGGGGCGGGTCGGCTCGGCGCGGGCAAAGGTCAACAGGCGCCGGGTGAGGTCCGAGGCGCGCGCCGCACCATCGAGCGCGCTCGCCATGTGCCGCGCCGCTTTGTCAGGCGCGTCGGTCAACCAGCGCTGCGCCAGTTCGATGCCGCCGACGACCACGGCCAGCATATTGTTGAAATCATGCGCGATGCCCCCGGTCAGCTGACCCACAGCCTCCATTTTTTGCGCCTGACGCAGCTTGGCTTCGGTCGCGGTGCGTTCTTCGATTTCATGGCGCAGCGCCTGGTTGGCGGCGGCCAGCTCGCGGGTGCGCTCATCGACCGCACGTTCCAGCAGCACGGCGCGTTCATTGTCGGCCGCGCTTTCGCGTTCGGCCAGACGGCGGTCGCTGCGCGCGCGCAGCACCATGCTGGCCGCCACCGTGCCGCCGATGGCCGCCGCCGCACCCAATAATGTGAAAAACATGATGACTTGGTTGAGCTGGACGCGGTCGCGATTGGCCAGCGCGGTTCGTTCGGCCAGTCGTTCGCGTTCATTGGCGATGATGGCGGTTAGCAGTTTTTCGGGCAGCGCACGGCGGATCTCGGGTGCGGCGGCATAATATTTGGATATCGACGCCAATTCCTGCCGGTAATTGGCGCTGAGCGCGACCTTGCCCAAAATCTCATTGCGCTCTTGCACCGTGGTGGTCAGCTGCACAACCAGCGCGCGCTGTTCGGGGTCGTCGCGCACCTGCTGGCGCAGGCTGTCAAGGTAGCGCTCGGCCAAACCGAACTGCTGCTGGAAAATCTGGCCATCCTGTCGGTCGAGCCCGACGGCGAAGCGGGCCAGTGCCGCTTCGCCGCGCGCCACCGACGCTTCGACCGATTTGGCCAGCGTCATCACGTCGATACTGCGGTTCTGCTGTTCCAGCGAACGGGTGTAATCGGCATTGGCGCGCACCAGCAACAGGATCAGCGCAATCACCGCGCCTGCCATTGCCATCGACAGGATCACCGTGGCCCAGAAGCGCCAGCGCGCCTCGGACGTTCCGGCATCGGCATTGGTCTGATATGCGTCCACGGCGACCGTTTACCGCATCGCGCGTGCGCGGCCAAGCATCAGCCGATAATGCCGATTTTCCGCCCGGCCCGTTCGAAGCGCGCCAATATTTCGCGCACTTCGTCGGCGCTATGCTCGGCACAGAGCGAACAACGCAACAAGGTCATCCCTGCCGGTGTCGCGGGCGGGCGCGCCAGATTGACGTACAGCCCTTCGTGCAGCAGCGCTTCCCACATCATTGCGCCGCGTTCCAGATCGGGCATGATCACGGCGATGATTGCGCTTTGCGGCGCATCGGTGCCCAACTTGAACCCCAAATCCTTGAGGCTCTTGTGCAATGTGCGGCTGTTTTCCCACAGGTGAGCGCGCTTGTTCGACCCATGCATCAGCTTTTTGATCGACGCGATGCTTGACGCCATCACGCTGGGCGGCAGTGCGGCGGTAAAGACGTAAGGGCGGCACACCAAGCGAAGCACCTCGAACTTGGGGTGGTTCGACACGCAAAATCCGCCAACGGTGCCGACCGATTTCGAAAAAGTGCCGATGATGAAATCGACATCGTCGATGACGCCCTGCTCCTCGGCGACGCCGCGACCATGTTCGCCGATGAAGCCCATCGAATGGGCCTCGTCGACCAGCACCATCGCGCCGGCCTCCTTGGACACGCGGATCATTTCCTTCAGCGGCGCGACATCGCCGAGCATCGAATAAACGCCCTCCAGCACCACCAGCTTGCCTGCCTCTGGCGGCAGGCGTTTCAGTCGCTTTTCCAGCGCCTCGACGTCATTGTGGCGGAACGCGACAATCTCGGCGTCGCCCATCTTGCACCCGTCATAGATGCTGGCGTGGCTGTCGATATCCAGGATGACATAGTCGCCCTTGCCCGCCAGCGTGGAGATGATGCCCAGGTTCGCCTGATAGCCGGTGGAAAACACCATGGCATGGTCCATGGCATAAAATTCTTTGAGCGCTTCTTCGACGCCCTTGTGGTCGCGGAAGGTGCCGTTGAGAACGCGGCTGCCGGTCGTGCCGGCGCCATATTCGGCCATCGCTTGCTGCCCCGCGGCGATGACATCATCGTCGAACGTCATCCCCATATAGTTATAGGTGCCCAGCAAAATCGTATCGCGCCCGTTGCAGATGGCGCGCGTGGGCGATTTCACTTCGTCCATCACTAGGCTGAACGGGTCGGTGATCCCGGTCGACAGCAGCGCTGCGCGCTGTTCGATGAGGGGGTCGAATTTGGAGAAGAGGTCGGTCATATTTTGTCCCTGAACCGTAGCCCTGAGCCTGTCGAAGGGCGTAGCGCCGGAATGCGCCACGGGCTTCGACAAGCTCAGCCCTACGGTTGAAAATCAGCCCTTGAGCTTGTCCACCGCCGTCACCAGCTGGCCGACGGTTTCAATTTCGGCCTGCATGTTCATGCTGATGATAATGTCGAACGTGTCTTCGACCTCGGCAACGAAATCCATCACGGTCAGGCTGTCCCATTCAAGGTCGCCGGCGAAAGTGGTGGCATCGGTCAGCGCGACGCCCTTTTTGTTGAACGGGGTGATCAGGGCGTAGATCTGGTTTTGCAATGCGTCGCTCATGATGGCGTCCCGGTGGTTGATACTATGCGGCGCGCTTGCCGCTTCGCCGCGCCAATGGCAAGCATTTGCGGCGGGATTGGGGCCGCATCTTGCTCACACCCGCCCTGCATGGCATCTCTGCGGCAGGGGGACCATGCATGACAGCACCAAAGGGCGACAAACCGGCGGCCAGCTTTCCGCCCAATGCAGTGCATCTGGTGCGCACGACGCAGCAGCTGACGATGCAATTGTCGCAAATGGCCGACCAGAAGGCCTCGATCCTGATGGGCGCAACCTTTGTCGTGTTCACGCTTGCGGTGGGACAGGCGCGCAGCGGCACATTGGCGCTGCCGCTGGCGATCCTCGCCACTTTTTCGTTCCTGTCGGCGCTGCTCGCCGTATCGGCGGTGCTGCCGCGCGTGGGAAAGGCCCCGCCGGTGGTGTTCCGCGACGGCAAGGATCACAGCAATATCCTGTTCTTCGGCCGCTTTGAACAGATGGATGAGGATGAATTCATCGACGCGGTCAAGGCACGGCTGCGCAGCGAGGAAGATATTTACGAAACGATGCTGCGCGATACCTATCAAAACGGGCTGGTCCTGGCGCGGCGCAAATATCGCTATCTCGCCCGCGCCTATCTGCTGTTCGCGGCGGGACTGACCATCACCTTTGTGGTGTTCGCAGCCCAGCTGACCGCCGACTGGCTGTTGCCATAAGGTAACATTGTCAGCGCAAAGCGCCGCACCGGCATTGCGGGAGCGTCCCCACATCGCCTAACCGGGACGGCTATGCTGCGCACCTCTGCCTTGGCTGACGACCAGACCGCCCGCCCGTGGCGCGCCGAGGCGCGTTCCACGCTGGCGCTCGGCTGGCCGATTATCCTCACCAACGTCAGCATGGCCAGCATCGGCGCCACCGACGTGTTGATGGTGGGCTGGCTCGGTCCGGCAGAACTGGCGGCGAGCTCGCTGGGGTTCAACCTTGCCATGCTTCTGACCATTTTCGGCATGGGGCTGGTCAACGCCGGATCGCCGATGATGGCGAGCGAGATTGGCCGACGCCGCAATTCGGTGCGCGATATCCGCCGCACCTTTCGCCAGACATTGTGGCTGGTGGCGATGGTCACGGTGCCGCTGGTGCTGCTCTTGTGGAACACCGGCGCGGTGCTGCTGCTGCTGGGCCAGGACGCGCGGCTGGCGCAGCTCGCGCAGGATTATATCCGCGCCTATTTGTGGTCGATCCCGATTTTTCTGGTGACCATGTCGCTGCGTAACTTCCTCTCGGCGCTCGAACGACCGATGTGGTCACTGGTGATCGGGGTCATTGGCGTGCTGGGCAATGTCGTGTTCAACTATGTGCTGATTTTTGGCAAGCTGGGCCTGCCCGCTTTCGGCATTGTCGGCGCGGGGCTGGGCAGCGTGCTGACCAACGCGCTCATGCTGGGGCTGATGGTCTGGGTGGTGTCGCGCGACCGCCAGTTCCGTCGCTATCACTTGTTCGGGCGCTGGTGGCGCGCGGACTGGGCGCGGTTCCGCACGCTCACTGCATTGGGGCTGCCGATCGGCGTCAGTCTGGCGCTGGAGGGCGGGGTGTTCATTGCCGCTGTCATGCTGATGGGCTGGATTTCGGTGCAGGCCGTCGCGGCGCACGCGGTCGCCCTGCAGATCGCCAGCTTGACCTTCATGGTGCCAATGGGCCTCGCGCAAGCGGCCACCGTGCGCGTTGGCATCGGTCATGGGCGCCAAGACGCCGACCATATCCGGCGCGCCGGCTGGGTCAGCTTTGTGCTTGGCACCGGATTCATGACCGCAACGGCGCTGGTCCTGTGGCTGTTCCCGGGCACGCTGGCCGGGCTGTTCATCGACCGCAATGTCGCGGCCAATACCGAAGTCGTATCGCTCGCGATCAGCTTCCTGATGGTCGCCGCCTTCTTTCAGATTTTCGACGGCGCCCAGGTGGTGGGCCAGGGGATGCTGCGCGGCCTGCACGACACCTTTGTGCCCATGCTGTTCGCGCTGTTCGGTTATTGGATCATCGGTATCGGCGTCGGCGCCTGGCTGGCCTTCGAGGCGGGCTGGGGCGGCGTCGGCATCTGGACGGGGCTCGCAACGGGGCTAGGCATCGTGGCGGTGTTAATGCTTATCCGGTGGGTGATGCGGGCACGGTTGGGGTTGGTACCTTTAGCCGTTGATTAAGAGTGTTGGTCAAGGCGGCGACCCGATTGACCAAAGCATTGAAGTCTTCACTCGTTAACACACGCGGCCCCGCCGATGCATTGCCCACGTTTCGGAATTGCCAGGAGCCCTTCTCAGACTTGCCATCGCATATCTGCACCGTTTCAAGCACTGAGTGGACAATATCCGCTCGAATGAGATTGATTTCCGCTACTTGGTCAAACCATTTGGTCAGCTTAGCTGGACTGTCTTTGGCGCCCTGCAGCGCCTTCAAGTGTCGACTGAATGGGGCATTGGGTGACTGCTTGACGCCAATCATTCGCCCATATTCCTGAACGCTCGACTCTAGTCGTGCAAAGGCGTCCAAGAATCGGCCTCGCAGAATCTGCCCCTCGCGGCGTAGTGCATCTCGACCCGCTGGATGTTCAATTGGCTGATGAATACCCATAATCCCGCCACTAATCGGCGACAGCCAATTTTCCCTTAACGTGCTGCATAGGAGCGGAAAATTACAAGCAGTCGTCATCCCGGACTTGATCCGGGATAACGAGCGACGAGGGCGTGTTATCCCGGATCAAGTCCGGGATGACGAAGAATGTTCGAACGAACGCCCTCACCCCCCCCCCCTCCGTCACCACAATCTCCACCCGCCGAGCCTCAGCCATATCGGCATCGGTGGCGGTGGTGTCGGCGGGTTTCACGAGGTCGATGCGGTCGGCGGGCACGCCGGCGGATTCCAGCGCAGCGGCGACGGCTTCCGCCCGGTTCTTGGACAGTTCGGCGTTCTGGGCGGCGTTGCCGGTTGCGTCATTGAAGCCCGATACAGCCAGCCGGTCACCGGGGTTGGCGTCGATCCAGGCCTTGATGGGCGCGGCCGCCACTGCGAAATCGGGGGCGATGTCGGCTTTACCGGTGTCGAAATAGACCGAAACCTTGGGCTTGCCGTCCACCGTTTCCCCTACCACCCCCGCACCATCGGGGATGGCCGGGGCAACAGGTGCGGGCGCTGGCGTGGGCACGGCGGCCACCGGGGCCGGGGTCGGTGGCGGGGCATCGCCGCGCGAGCCGATATAATTGCCGAGCAGCATGGTGCCGAACACTAGCACCGCCAACCCTCCGGCAACGGCACCAGCAAAACCCAGAAAACCGCCATTGTCGCCGTTGCCGGGCAGCGCCGCGGCAGCTGCGCTCCGCCGGGCCGGCTCGGCGGTTTGGGGTGCCGCCTTGGCCGTCATCGGAGTGGTGCGCGTTGGCGGCGGAGGCGATGCAGCCGCGACGGGCGCGGCCAGTGGGGCTGCTGCGCCCACGGCCGTGGCAGCAGCAAGCGAGGCGGCGGGGACAGTGGTCTTCTTGGCCTTGGTGCTGGTCTTGGCAGGAGTCTTGGCCGGGCTCTTGGCTGGAGTTTCGGCAGCAGCTTTGGCCGGCTTGGCCGCGAATACCCCCAGCTTGTCGAACGCCTCGGCGAGCAAATAATAAACCGTCACGCGGTTGCGCGTCGTGTCGCCGCTCATCCGCTCGCCAACCTTCATGATGGCGGCATCGATGATCGCGTCGGGATCGGTCAGCCCCAGCTTTTTGCGGCAATAACCGTCGCGCACGCGGGCCGTTTCCTTGGGGTCGGTGAAGGATACGAGCGCGGAATCGCGCTTCGTCAGGGCGATACCGCAATAGCGCACGATGCCCTTGATGACCGCGTCATCGGCGTCCGGTGCATATCTTCTGACGTCAATTGCCCAATCTTCGGCCACGGCTCGTCTCCCCTTCGGTGATGCGACTCGTGCCATGCTGGCACGGTGCCATTGCAAGACGAAGAAGCCTATCACGCAGAGGCGCTTAGGCAAGTTGCGCGCCCGGCCAGCGACAACGAACAACAGGTGAAATTTTTCGCTGGGCCTGCCTTGACGCTGTCACATGGCCCACCCATATGCCCCTTGTTGGCACTCACCGTGTGTGAGTGCTAACCCCATTTTCAATTGCATTTTTTGGAGGGTAACCCATGCAATTTCGTCCGCTGCACGACCGCGTGCTGGTTCGCCGCATCGAAGCCGAAGAAAAGACGGCTGGCGGCATCATCATCCCCGACACCGCCAAGGAAAAGCCGCAGGAAGGCGAAGTCGTCGCCGTCGGCTCGGGCGCCCGCGCCGATGATGGCAAGGTGACTCCGCTCGACGTCAAATCGGGCGACCGCATCCTGTTCGGCAAATGGTCGGGCACCGAAGTGAAGGTGGATGGCGAAGAGCTGCTCATCATGAAGGAAAGCGACATTCTGGGCGTGATCGCCTGATCGCTTTTTTCCAACAAGACTGTGTGAAGTTCGGCAGATTTCTGCCAATTTGTAAGGAGCATCCTCATGGCTGCAAAAGACGTAAAATTTGGCCGCGACGCGCGTGAGCGCATCCTGCGCGGCGTCGACACCCTGGCCGACGCGGTCAAGGTGACGCTGGGCCCCAAGGGCCGCAACGTCGTCATCGACAAATCGTTCGGCGCGCCGCGCATCACCAAGGACGGTGTCACCGTCGCCAAGGAAATCGAACTGAAGGACAAGTTCGAAAATATGGGCGCGCAGATGATCCGCGAAGTCGCCTCGAAGGCGAATGACAGCGCGGGCGACGGCACCACCACCGCCACCGTGCTGGCGCAGGCAATTGTCCGCGAAGGCATGAAGTCGGTCGCCGCCGGCATGAACCCGATGGACCTGAAGCGCGGCATCGACCTTGCCGTGACCAAGGTTGTCGAAGACCTCAAGGGCCGGTCGAAGCCGGTTAGCGGCACTGCCGAAATCGCCCAGGTCGGCGTGATCTCGGCCAATGGCGACACCGAAGTCGGTGAGAAGATCGCCGAAGCAATGGAAAAGGTCGGCAAGGAAGGCGTGATCACTGTCGAGGAAGCCAAGGGCCTCGAGTTCGAACTCGACGTCGTCGAAGGCATGCAGTTCGATCGCGGCTATCTATCGCCTTACTTTATCACCAACGCAGAAAAGATGATCGTCGAACTCGCCGATCCCTATATCCTCATCTTCGAAAAGAAGCTGACCAGCCTGCAGTCGATGCTGCCGATCCTCGAAGCGGTCGTGCAGTCCGGCCGTCCGCTGCTGATCATTGCCGAGGATATCGAAGGCGAAGCGCTCGCAACGCTGGTTGTCAACCGTCTGCGCGGCGGCCTGAAGGTTGCGGCGGTCAAGGCCCCCGGCTTTGGCGATCGTCGCAAGGCGATGCTGCAGGACATTGCGATCCTGACCAAGGGCGAAATGATCAGCGAAGATCTGGGCATCAAGCTCGAAAACGTTACGCTGAACATGCTGGGCCAGGCCAAGCGCGTTACCATCGACAAGGACAACACCACCATCGTCGATGGTGCCGGTGATGCCGATGCGATCAAGGCCCGCGTCGAACAGATCCGCGCCCAGATCGACACCACCACCAGCGATTATGACCGCGAAAAGCTGCAAGAGCGCCTCGCGAAGCTGGCTGGCGGCGTGGCCGTGATCAAGGTCGGCGGTGCTTCGGAAGTCGAAGTGAAGGAGCGCAAGGACCGCGTTGATGACGCGCTGCACGCCACCCGCGCAGCGGTCGAAGAAGGCATCGTCCCCGGCGGTGGCACCGCTCTGCTTTATGCGACCAAGGCGCTCGAAGGCCTGAAAGGTGCCAACGACGACCAGACCCGCGGTGTCGATATCGTCCGCAAGGCGATTGAAACCCCGCTGCGTCAGATCGCGACCAACGCGGGCGTCGATGGCGCCGTGGTGGCGGGCAATCTGCTGCGCGTCGGCGACGTGACGCAGGGCTTCAACGCCGCAACCGACACCTATGAAAATCTGGTGGCGGCCGGCGTGATCGACCCGACCAAGGTGGTGCGCACTGCGCTCCAGAACGCTGCATCGGTTGCTGGTCTGCTGATCACCACCGAAGCGACGATTTCGGAACTGCCCGAAGACAAGCCGGCGATGCCCATGGGCGGCGGCGGCATGGGCGGCATGGGCGGCATGGACTTCTGATCCAAACCGCTCGGCCATCCGGTCGAAATAGGAAAGGGCCGGGGGGAGACCTCCGGCCCTTTTTTTGTCCTAAGGCTCGCTTCCCCGGTTCGAAGGGGCATGAAGTTCTGGTTGCGGCGTACGCCGCGCTGCGCCAAGCGGTGGTTATTGCTTCAGGGCCTGTCGCGCCGTCGGCCTGCCAATTCGAGCAGGTAGAACGCCAGCACGAGCAGCATTCCAGTCAGCAAGAATGCCGCGACGCCCTGCGGCCCGATCGTCGCCTCAATCGTTCGCGGCAGAAATTGATCCAACACGATGGCAATCGCGAACACCCCAAAGAAAAGCCAACGCGCGACGCCAGCAAAGCGTTTGTCTGGCATGTATCGGCGCGTCATGTCGGGGTTCAGGGGTAGCGAGCGATCGAGTTTGCCGATGAAATTTTCGCGTAGCCGCTTCTGTTGCCGCCGATAAGCGGCACCCCAAAGAAATGGCATCAGAGGCGCAAAACAAACGAGCCCGAGCGGGATCATCAGCCATGGAGCGCCGACGGCCGTCAGGGTCACCGCGAGCCAATCAAAACTATAGGCCAGCGCCAACAGCAACCCCAGCGCAAGAAATTGACAACGCTGCTGCCAGATGACGAATTTCTGGATATTGTCCATGGCCAACTGTTTGAGCTCGGCGGCCTGATCCGGGGTTAGCCGCCAGATGCGGCCATCTTCGCCCTCAAGCAATAATCCATAAGGGCTCGCGCTAAACCAGCGGTCAATCTCGGCCTGGAGTTGATCCAAATTGGCAATGCGCTGGGCCATCCGCCAGCAATGGCAGGACAATCTGAAAGTCCAGTAAATGGGCAAAAAATGATGCTGTTACAACTGGTCCAGTGCAGCCTGCATAGCTTCTGCGGCTTGGCGATACACGCGCGCGTTCAGTGCTTCTGTCCGCTCCGCCCCGCTGCTGTCAGGATGCCCACCCGCGAAGGGCGGAGCGGGGTCATATTCCAGCGCGAGCTGGATCATCCGGGCAACCTCTTCGCCCGCCTCGCGCGCGATCAGCGTCAGGGCGAAATCAATGCCGCTGGTCACGCCGCCGGCCGTGATGACATTCCCGTCCTCGACCACGCGGCCCGGCGCGTGCTCCGCACCGACCAGTGGTAGCAAGTGGGTATAGGCCCAGTGACAGGTCGCGCGCTTGCCCCTCAGCAGCCCCGCTGCGCCCAGCAGGAAAGCCCCGGTACAGACGCTCGTCACCCAGCGCGCGCCGGGGGCCTGGCGCGCAATGAAGGGCACGGTGCCGCCGTCATGCAATGCCTCGCGCACGCCGTGGCCACCGGGCACACAGAGGATGTCGGCCTGAGGGCAGTCGGCAAAGGTGACATTCGGAACCAGCGCGACGTTGCAATCGGTCGGTACCGGTTCAAGGGTTGCGGCGGCGACATGCACCTCTGCACCGGGCAGGCGCGAAAGGAACTGAACCGGCCCCATGAAATCCAGCTGGGTCAGATTGGGGAAGATCGGAAAGACCAGGTGGACGGGCGCGGCCATGGTCATTTCCTCGCCATGCCAGGAGTTTCGGCTTCGGGCTTGCCGCGTTCGTTGAGCATCGAAGCGGCATCATCCAAAGCCCGCGCCTCGCCCATGGTCGTGCCACCCGGACCGGGTTGATCATCGACGCTCCCGCACGCGGCGAGCAGCAGAACAACGGCAGAATGGCGCAACATCGCGTGAACCTAGCGTCCCTTGCTGCAAAGCAAAAGGGGCTGCAAAGCAAAAGGGGCACCGGTTCATCGTCGGCGCCCCGTGATCGCAAAATGGCGCGGCGCCTTACTTCTTGACTTCCGCGGCGGCTTCCTTGGCGGCATCACCCGCGGCGTCGAGCGCATTGGCAGTGCCTTCCTTGGCGGCGGCACCCGCTTCAGCCGCCGCATCCTTGGCGTCCGCGGCGACTTCACCTGCGGCGGCGGCAGCGGCTTCGGCGCCCTCGGCCATGGCATCACCCGCAGCTTCGGCACCTGCGGCCGCGTCGTCGGCAACGGCTTCAGCAGCTTCGCCGGTCTCTTCCTTCGCGGCCTGCGAACAGGCGGTCAGGCTGAACGCCGCAGCGGCGATCGAGGCAATCATCAATCTGCGCATATCTTATCTCCCGAATAAGCTGGAATCAAAGAACTAGGGCGACGCCGTGCGCCATGCAAGCCTGTACGCCAAAACAAAGGGCCGCCTGCTTGCGCAGACGGCCCTGTGGTTGTTCTGCTGCTCCGGCAACGCCGGAAACAGAAAAAAACCTTACTTCTTGGCTTCTTCCATCGCACCCTTGGCTGCGTCGGCAGCTTCGGTAGCAGCCTTGGCGGCTTCGCCAGCCTTGTCGGCGGCTTCGCCAGCGGCAGCGGCAGCGTCGGTCGCGCCTTCGGCCATCGCGTCGCCAGTGGTGGCGGCGGCATCAGCAGCGCCTTCGGCGGCGTCCATCGCGCCTTCGGCAGCAGCTTCTGCGCCTTCAGCAGCGGTTTCGGCGCCAGCAGCGGCGTCGTCAGCAGCCTTTTCGGCGCAAGCGGCGAGACCGAGCGATGCGGCCAGGACCAGCGACATGGTGATCGACTTCTTCATATGGGTGCACCCCTCTTCTCATGGTATGACAGATGTCGCCGGGAGGCTTCCCGACTGCATCGCTGCGTTGGCTAAACGCATGGACGCGCGGGCGCAACGGCAAATTCTTAGGTTGCGGCAAAATCACGGCGAAGTGAAAGGGCTCGGCCTAATAGTCGGCGTTGCTTGGGGCTGCTATCGTCATTGACGCTATATAAAGATATCTTTATATGGCTGCCTCGATGGGTCACCAATCGTATCTATTCCACGGGCTTGCCGATCCGACGCGCTTGCGCATCGTTGCGTTGCTGCGGGTCATGGAGCTGGCGATTGGCGAGCTGGCGGTGGTGCTGGAACAAAGCCAGCCGCGCGTGTCGCGCCATGTCCGTATATTGGACGACGCCGGGTTGGTGGTGCGTCAGCGCGAGGGCGGCTGGGTATTTCTGCGGCTGGCCAGTGGACCGGGGGTGGATGCTGTGACTGCGCTGCTCGATATCTGGCCAAGCGCGGCCGCCGAAGCGGCGGCAATGGCTGCAGATCGCGAGCGACTGGAATTGGTGCGCGAGGAGCGCGCAGCGGCGGCGCGTCGCTACTTTGCCGACCATGCCGACGAATGGGACGCCATCCGCGCCCGCCACATCGGTGAAGAAGAAGTCGAGGCCGCGATCTTGCGATTGATGCACAACCGCCGCTTGGGCCATCTGCTCGACATTGGCACCGGCACAGGGCGAATGGCCGAAATCTTCGCGCCCACGGCGCGGCGCATCACCGCGCTCGACCGCAGCCCGGAAATGCTGCGTATCGCGCGCGCCAAACTCGCCGATCGGGCCATCGCTGCCGATTTGGTGCAGGGCGATTTTGTGGCGCTACCGATGGGCGACACGTCGGTCGACACGGTGGTGATGCATCAGGTGCTGCATTTCGCGCACGAGCCGCAGCGCGTTATTGCCGAGGCCGGACGCGTCCTGCGCCCTGGCGGCCACTTGCTGATCGTCGATTTCGCGGCGCATGATCAGGAAGATTTGCGCACCCGCGCGGCGCACGCCCGGCTTGGCTTTGCCGACGCCCAGATGCGCGGCTGGTTCGCGTCGTGCGGGCTGGTGATCGAAACCGTGCAGGCGCTGGCGGGTGATCCGCTGACAGTTAAAATCTGGCTGGCGCGGCGGCGCAGTGAAGCAGCACAGGATCAAGGCGGCGCCAGCGCCGTGACAAAAGCAAAAAGGGTTGCCGCATGACGCAGAGTTTCGATCTGGACAGCGAAGCGCGCCGTGCCGCTGCCTCCCCATTGTTCGCCGGGCTACCCGGCGACATCGGGGTCAGCTTCGAGTTTTTCCCGCCTAAGACCGAGCGGATGGAAGAGCAATTATGGGGCGCCTTTGAAACGTTGGCCCCGCTAAACCCCAATTTCGTGTCGGTGACTTATGGCGCAGGCGGCTCGACGCGCGAACGCACCCACGCCACGGTCGCGCGTATTGCACGTGATAGTGACGTTGCTCCTGCCGCTCATCTGACCTGTGTCGAGGCTTCGCGCGGCGACATTGCCGAAGTGGCGGAGGCCTATTGGGCGGCGGGTGTGCGGCATATTGTCGCGCTGCGCGGCGATGTGCCGGGTGGCGGGCCCTTTCGGGCGCACGCCGATGGCTATGCCAGCGCCGCGGAACTGGTGGTAGGACTCAAGAAAATTGCCGATTTCGACATTTCGGTTGCGGCCTATCCCGAGGTACATCCCGAAGCGGGGTGCGCCGAGGCGGACCTCGACAATCTAAAGCGCAAGCTTGACGCAGGGGCAACCCGCGCAATCACCCAATTTTTCTTTTCGCCCGACGCCTTCCTGCGGTTTCGCGACGCGGCGGCGGCGGCGGGGATCAGCGCGCCGATCATCCCCGGCATCCTGCCCGTGTCGAACGTGTCTCAGACGCGGCGCATGGCCGATATGTGCGGCACCGCGATCCCGGCATGGATGGTGGCCTTGTTCGATGGCCTCGACGATCATCCTGCCGCGCGCCAGTTGGTGGCCGCGACGGTGGCTGCTGAAATGTGCCGCCGCCTGTATGCGGGTGGGGTGCGCGATTTCCATTTCTACACATTGAATCGCGCCGAGCTCAGCTATGCCATCTGCCATATGCTGGGCCTACGCCCTGCCAAGGCGCAGCAGGAGGCAGCAGCATGAGCGCGCGCGAAGCTCTGTTGGCGGCCGCGGCGCAGCGTCTGTTGCTCACCGACGGCGCATTCGGGACCGAGATCCAGAATTGGAAGCTGGACGAGGCGGCGTATGCCGGGTCACTGGGACTGACCCACGACCAAAAGGGCAATAACGATATTCTGGCGCTGACCCGGCCCGATATCGTCGACAACATTACGCGCGCCTATTTGGCGGCGGGCTCGGACATTGTGTCGACCAACACCTTCAGCGCGAACAGCATCAGCCAGGCCGATTATGGCGCCGAACATCTCGTGCGTGACATCAACCTCGCCTCGGCGCGAATGGCGCGTGCGGCGGCCGATGACGCGGCGCGGCAAGACGGCAAACGCCGTTTTGTGGCGGGAGCCGTGGGGCCCACCAACAAGACGCTGTCCTTGTCGCCCGACGTCAACAACCCCGGCTATCGCGAAATTGACTTCGACCAGCTAACCGCCGTTTACCGGGAACAGATTGAAGCGCTGGCAGCGGGCGGAGCCGATTTCATCCTGATTGAAACAGTTTTCGACACGCTGAACGCCAAGGCAGGCATTGCCGCGACGCTGCAGGCCGAAGCCGCCATCGGGCGCGAATTGCCGCTGATGCTGTCGATGACGCTGACCGACCTGTCGGGGCGCAACCTGTCGGGGCATACGGTCGAAGCCTTTTGGTATGCCGTGCGCCATGCGCGTCCGGTGACCATCGGGCTGAATTGTAGTTTCGGTGCCGCGCAGCTGCGCCCGCACGTCCGCACGCTCAGCGCCATCGCCGATACGCTGGTAATGGTCTATCCAAACGCCGGACTGCCCAACGAACTGGGCGCCTATGACGAGCTGCCCGATACGACTGCGGCGCTGGTTGGTGAATGGGCCGAAGCAGGTCAGGTCAACATCCTCGGTGGTTGCTGTGGCTCGACGCCTGCGCATATTGCGGCGATGGCTGCGATGGCAAAGGACAAGCCACCCCGCGCGCTTCCAGACGTGCCGGTACGCACGCGATTGGCGGGGCTCGAAGCCTTTACGATGGCCGCATGACCCAATCCTCCTCCACCTTCGTCAACATCGGGGAACGCACCAACGTTACTGGTTCAGCGGCGTTTAAGAAGCTGATCCTCGCGGACGATTATGCCGCCGCGGTCGAAGTCGCGCGCCAACAGGTCGAAAACGGCGCGCAGATTATCGACGTCAATATGGACGAAGGGCTGCTCGACGCCGTCCACGCCATGACCACTTTCCTCAAACTCATCGCTGCCGAGCCTGACATCGCGCGCGTGCCGGTGATGATCGATTCGTCCAAATGGGAGGTGATCGAGGCGGGGCTGAAATGCGTCCCCGGCAAGCCGATAGTCAATTCGATCAGCATGAAGGAGGGCGAGGACCAGTTTCTCGAGCACGCCCGCAAGTGCATGGCCTATGGTGCTGCCGTCGTGGTCATGGCGTTCGACGAGACCGGGCAGGCCGACACCGAAGCACGCAAGGTCGAGATTTGCGCGCGCGCTTATAAATTGCTGACGGGCATAGGCTTCCCGCCCGAGGATATCATCTTCGATCCCAATATCTTTGCGGTGGCGACGGGGATTGAAGAACATGACAACTATGCGGTCGACTTCATCAACGCGACGCGCGAAATCAAGGCGCGCTGCCCGCACGTCCATATCTCAGGCGGCCTTTCCAACCTGTCGTTCAGCTTTCGCGGTAACGAACCTGTCCGCCGCGCCATGCACAGCGTGTTCCTTTATCACGCTATTCCGGCTGGCATGGACATGGCCATCGTCAACGCCGGCCAGCTCGATGTCTATGATACGATCGACCCGGCGCTGCGCCAGGCGTGCGAGGATGTCATTCTCAACCGCAAGACGGATGGCGAGGCCGAAAGCCCAACCGAACGGCTGATTGCGCTGGCCGAAAAGTTCCGCGGCACCGACGCGGCGCAGGAAAAGGCCGCCGAGGAATGGCGGGGGTGGGATGTCCACAAGCGGCTGGAACATGCGTTGGTCAAAGGCATCGACGCGCATGTCGTCGCCGACACCGAAGAAGCGCGACTGATCGCTGCCCGGCCTATCGAGGTCATTGAAGGTCCGCTGATGGACGGCATGAACGTCGTGGGCGACCTGTTCGGTTCGGGCAAGATGTTCCTGCCGCAGGTGGTCAAATCGGCGCGCGTGATGAAGAAAGCCGTCGCGCACCTCATTCCCTTTATCGAAGCGGAAAAGGCCGAAGGCGCCAAGGCCAAGGGCCGCATCATCATGGCAACGGTGAAGGGCGATGTGCACGATATTGGCAAAAATATCGTTGGCGTCGTGCTCCAGTGCAACGGCTACGAGGTGATCGACCTTGGCGTCATGGTGCCATGGTCGAAGATATTGGATGCTGCGAACGAGAATGACGCCGACATGATCGGCCTGTCGGGCCTGATTACACCGTCACTCGATGAAATGGTCACAGTGGCCGAGGAGATGCAGCGCGCTGGGATGGCTATTCCCTTGCTCATCGGCGGCGCGACCACGTCAAAGGTGCACACTGCGCTGCGGATCGACCCTGCCTATGATGGCCCTGTTCTGCACGTGCTCGACGCCAGCCGCGCGGTCGGGGTGGCAACGGCGCTGGTTAGCGACACCGGGCGCGACGCCTATGTCCAAGGCTATGCCGATGATTATGCGCACATCCGCGAGGTACGCGAAGGCAAGGGGCAGAGCGCGCTGATCAGCATCGAAGATGCCCGCGCTAACGCCTTCATCGCCGACATGCACATCAAACCGCCGCCGCCCGAACAGCCCGGGGTGCATGTGTTCGACGGCTGGGATTTGGCGGATCTGGCGCAGTGCATCGACTGGACGCCCTTTTTCCGCGCGTGGGAGCTGCACGGCAATTATCCCGCCATTCTGGAAGACCCGGTGGTCGGCGAAAGCGCGCGCGCCCTGTGGACCGATGCGCAAGCCATGCTGGCGCAGATTGTCGAGCAAAAGTGGCTGATAGCGCGCGGCACAGCGGGTTTGTGGCCATGCCGCCGTGAAGGCGATGATGTAGTGGTGCATCTGGTCGAGAAGGAGGAGCATGTCCGCATCCCCTTTCTGCGCCAACAGATCGCCAAGCGCGAGGGACGCGCCAATATGTGCCTGGCTGACTTCATCGATCATGACGGCGATTGGATCGGCGGTTTTGCCGTTGGCATCCACGGCATCGAGCCGCATCTGGCGCGATTTCAGGCCGACAAGGATGACTATTCGGACATTTTGCTGAAAGCGTTGGCGGACCGCTTTGCTGAGGCTTTTGCCGAACGGCTCCATCAGCATGTGCGCACGACCCTATGGGCCTATGCCCCGGGCGAGCAGCTGACCAATGAAGCGCTGATCAAGGAAGAATATCGCGGCATCCGTCCTGCGCCCGGCTATCCGGCCTGTCCCGACCACAGTTTGAAGCCGATCCTGTTCGACCTGCTGCATGCACCCGCCAATGCCGGGCTGACCCTCACCGAAAGCTTTGCGATGCTGCCGACGGCAGCGGTCAGCGGCTTCTACTTTGGCCATCCGCAGGCCGAATATTTCGGCGTCGCGCGCGTTGGCGAAGGTCAGGTCGCCGACTATGCCGCGCGGCGCGGCGTCGATCTCGACACCGCGCGCCGTTGGCTGCGCCCGAATATGGACTGACCAATGTAAAAGGCCCGCCGGGGATGGAACCGGCGGGCCTCACTTCCCCCCCCAAGGGAAAGATTGCGGCGTCAGGCGAAGCGGACGCGCGCCGTCTGACGGCCCTTGGCACTGCGCAGTGCGCCGCCGATCAGACCAAAGCCCATGATCATCATCGCCCAGGTGGCGGGCTCGGGGACGGCACCAGTGGTGCTGACCCAGGACATGTCATTGTAGTCGAAATCGCCTCCTTTGGGCAGATCTTCGCCGCTATAATAGCCGCCAGTTACTGCATAGCCGAAATCGGTGCCGCTATAGTTGGCGCGCCAGAAATGCTGGACGTTCCCAGGATTTTTCGACTTGTCGAGGAAATACTTCTGGCCGGTGGTGGTGTTGAAAATATAATATTCGATCGTCTGGCCCGCAGTGATTGCGCCATAGTTGTAAACTTGGCCAAAGGTCGCGGTCTGGTTGTTGAGGCCGGTGCCACGATCGATGCCGCCCACCAGTACGCCGAGCAGCGAAGTGTGCGCCGCATCCTTGCCAACAAAAATCGCGCGTAGCACGCCGGTGTTGGCGGCGGTGACCAGATAATTTTGCGGGTTTTGGGTGCCGGGATTGGGGTAAACCGGAAAGGCCGCCTGCGCCGGAGCGGCAGCGGAGACTGCGGCGAATGCCAGCGCAGCAGTCAGGACAAATTTCTTCATGCGCGTCACTCCCGTGAAGGCCGGCCCTAACATTGCTGCGACTCGACCAAAATTCCGTCGCGACCCGGGAATTTGTGATTAAACGGCTATTAACCCCGCTGCTGCGACGCAAGCAAAGTCCGCATGCGCATCCGGTCGCCTTGTCCCCATTTGAAACAAATTTGACATGAACTCACCCAGCAAAAAGGGCTCGCCAGTCCGACTGGCGAGCCCCGATTTTGATACGATATTAAGTGTTAGGCGAAGCGCACACGCGCTGTCTGACGGCCCTTGGCACTGCGCAATGCGCCGCCGATCAGACCAAAGCCCATGATCATCATCGCCCAGGTTGCCGGCTCGGGAACCGCAGCCAACGTGATGTTGTCGACATATCCGCCAAAGGAGTCGCTGGTGCCGACAGCTTTGAAGGTCAGCTTCGAGCCAGCGGCAGCATAGAATTTGCCGATCGAAATGGTTGACCAAGTGGTGTTGCTACCACCTGTACCCGTGACCGTGCCCGGCGGGTCGAAGACTACGCCATTGAGCAGCACCTGGATGCCATTCGTCGAATCCGGGCGACCCGGACGCGGCGAATAGAGGAACGAGAGCAGATAGCTGCCGCCGCTAACGATGGTACGCGACATCGAGCTGTTCTTGGTGCTGTCGAGTTCAACGAACACATCGCCGCCAGTCGGAGCCGGATTGCCGGCCACGCGATTCTGCAACTCAATCGGGTGTGTCGGATTGTCAGCTGTCCAGCCGTCGGCAGTTGTGTAGAGACCATAAGTGCCGGCTGGCGTCTTGACCCCGGGGTCATTGGCCGGAGTGCGCGAATTGTTACTATTGCCCGGGCCTTCAAAGCCCGACGTGAAAATCACCGTAGCGGCCGACGCCGGAACGGCGGCGAGCGCGGCAGCACTCGCAAGCGCCACAAAACCTAATTTTTTCATGTTTCTAATCCCCAATGGAAGAGCGAATCGGTTCTTGTTCGGTTTGCGACCTTCGGCATTTACCTATCAGCAACCATGATTTGTGCAATCATTACACGCGCTTGATGCACGCATTTTCGTCCCGGAATGATACATATTCCGGCGGGCTGACCCTACCCGGCCTTGCCGATCAGCCCCGGCATCCGCTTGAGCAGCGGCGTTACCACGGGCACCGTCAGCATCGTGCTGCCCACCGCCATCAGCAGCAGCGCGGTAAAGGCGGTGTTCGAGATGATGTCCTTGTCCAGCAGCACATTGGCGAAAATGATCATGATTAGCGCCTTGGTTTGGAGCAGCCAGCCGACCAGCCACGCCTCCCCCTTTTGCCAGCCCAGTACGCGCCCGGCGATGGCAACCCCGCCCAGCTTGCCAACGATGGCCGCCACAAGCAGTAGCGCGGCCGCAGCAAAGACCGCAATACCGCCGCCATCCCATTGGGTGCGCAGGCCCGTCGACAGGAAAAAGACCGGCATCATGGTCAGCAGCACGACGCCGCGGAACCGGTCCATGGCCTCATGCCCGAACCACTTGGCATCAAGAACTGTGCCTGCCAGAAACGCGCCGACCATATAGTGGAGCCCCGACCAGTCGCCAGCCAGCCCACACAATGCCAGCCAGACCAGCCCTACCGCCCACCGATCTGCTTCGCGCAGGCGCGGCATGAGCCGCCGGATGGCCCAGGCGGCGATGGCAAAGCCGATCAGGAAGACCAGTTGGCGCCCGATCCGTTCCCAATCCAGCAGAATGATGGCCAAAACCGCCCAGATAGCGATATCGTCGAGGCTGGCATAGCGCAAAATGCGCTGGCCTAGCGGGGCGCGCAATATCGCCATCTTTTCCATCAGCAGAACCAGTATCGGGATGGCGGTGACCGCGCAGGCCATGCCGATGCCCGCCACTGCCTGCCAATGCGCGCCCTCTGGCCCGCGCCAGCCCGGCCATTGCAGCAGGAAAGCGGCCGCCAGAGATCCCAGCAGCAGCGGCACGCCAAGGGCCAATCCCGCCGTTACACTGGTTTCGCGCCGGTGCTGCCACGCCTCGCCCAGTTCCAGCTCGATGCCCGCGACCCACACGAACAGCATCACCGCCCACCAGGCCACGCCGTTCAGCGCGGTGATCACATCGGGGCGAAAGACGAAATCATAATAGGCCGGAAAGGCCGCGCCGAGCACGCCGGGGCCAAGCAAGATGCCGCCGACGATCTGCACCACCACCAATGGCGCCCAATAATCGGTACGCCCGAGCCGCCACACCAGCCACGGCACGGCAAAGATGATCAGCAGTGCGATCAGATAAATTTCGGTTAAGTTCATGCGACCCCAGCTTTCGCGGCCATAACTGATTGGAGACTATTGGCAATGCGACGTGCGGCGTTAACCGGCGCCGCGCCTCGCGTCCCAGGCTGGCACATTGCAAAAATTAACCAGCCTTGCAAACGACCGGGCGGTGAACGCCAGCTAATGGCAATGAATGTCCATCCGCTTCCTGCGCCCGCGCCCGCTGACCGCGATAGCGATGCTGATTGCCCTGGCGATGGTGATTCCAGCGCAGTCGCAAACCGACGGCGCACCTTATGTCATCGCTGAAACCGGGCAGGCGTTCATGCGGCTGCAGGACGCGGTCAACGCGGTCGGCGACGGTGTCGGTACCATCCGCATCGCGCCCGGCACGCACCGTGATTGCGCAGTGCAGGTGTCGGGCCAGATTGCTCTTGTCGCGGTCGAACCGGGTACTGCCATCTTCGACAGCGTGACGTGCGAGGGCAAAGCTGCACTGGTGCTGCGCGGTGCCGGGGCCAGCGTCGACGGGCTGGTGTTCCAGAATTTGCGCGTGCCCGACGGTAACGGCGCTGGCATCCGCCTGGAGCGCAGCGACCTAAGTGTCAGCAACACATTGTTCCGCAATAGTGAAGAGGGCATCCTCACGCACGATGATCCCGCCGCGACGCTGACCATCGACCGCTCGACCTTTTCGCGCCTTGGTCGCTGCGACCGCGGGCTGTCGTGCGCGCACAGCGTGTACGCCGGCATCTGGGGCCGAGTAATCGTCACGCGCAGCCGCTTTGAAAAGGGCAGTGGCGGCCATTATTTCAAGGCGCGGGCGGTTAAAGTCGACATCAGCGACAACAGCTTCGACGACAGTCAAGGCATTGGCACCAACTATTTGATCGACCTGCCCTCTGGCTCGGTCGGGCGGATAACGAACAATCTGCTGGTGCAGGGTCGCAACAAGGAAAACTATTCGGCACTGATCGCCGTTGCTGCTGAGGAGCGCAAGAATCCGTCGGCAGGGCTGGTTATTGCGGGCAATCGAGCGACGCATCCCAGTGATTTGGGCCGCCGCACGGTATTTGTCGCGGACTGGAGCGGCGAGGCACTGGCGATTGGCGTGAACGAGCTCGGTGAAGGTTTGGTAAGGTTTGAGCGGCGGTAAGCCACTCTGCAATCCCTACCCCGTCCGCCCTGAGCTTGTCGAAGGGATGTCCTTTTCTTGACCGTCGCCAAAAAAGAACGACCATTGGAAAAGCTCAGGGTAGGCAGAGTTGGGGTCGGTTTCAGGCCTCGCCGCGCGTTTCAATGAGTGATGCCGCCAGCGCTTCTGTCGGGGTCTTGCCGCCCCACAGGATGAACTGAAACACCGGATAAAAACGCTCGCACTCGTCAATCGCGGTTTCGATCAGCGTTTCGGCGGCATCAAGCCCTAACGCCCCGTCGCTGCCCACCAGCAGACCGTGACGATAGAGGATTGTCCCGCTGTTCGACCACAGCTCGAAATGGCCCAGCCACAATTGTTCGTTGATCAGCGCCAGCGCCTCGTGCGTCACGCTCTTCTGGTCCTCAACCACGCGAATGTCGGGAAAGGCGAGCAGCTGGATCACCCGATCTTCGCCGCGCCACACCGCGCGCAGCTCGTAATTGGTCCAGCTACCCTGCACTGTAGCGACAATCTCGTCCTCGCTGACCATTTCGTGCGGCCAGCCATGCGCCTCGAAATAGGCGCTGATCATGTCAATCGGCGCGGCTTCCTGTTCGTCGTCGTCGTAGATATTGTCGCTCATCACCTCGCCGCTTTAGCGGGCAGGGTCGGGGAAGGCGAGTCAATCAGTCCTTGGGCTTGGCGGCACGCTTCGGCGCGGCGGGCTTGGCAGCTGCAGATTTGCCCTCCAGCGCGTCGAGCCGCTGTTTCAGCGCCTCGGCTTCGGCGCGCGCGGTGGCGGCCATTTGCTTGACCGCTTCAAATTCCTCGCGGCTGACAAAGTCCATGCGGCCAATCCATTCCTTGGCGCGCTCGCGCATTGCCGCCTCAGCCTCGCGGCCCGCCCCGGCCACAGTGCCGGCGACGCCGTTCATCACGCGCGCCAGATCGTCGAAAAAGCGGTTCTCACTTTGCATGGGTCATTCCTCTGCCGGTTGAAGCGGACTGGCATTGATTTGGGAGCGCGCGGCGGCGGGTGCAAGGGTTTCGGCCTCTGGATTGAGCTGGTCGAACGCGAAATTCAGCATGGCAGCAAAGCTGATCCAGCACAGATAGGGCACGAGCAGCCACGCGGCGATGCTACGAATGCGGCCAAAGGCAAAGGCGGTGGCAATCGTCACCGCGATCATGAACAGAATCAGATAGAAAGCCGCTGATATCTGGTGCGCAGCAAAGAAGAGCGGCGACCAAGCCAAATTGGCAAGGTATGCGGTGGCGAACAGGGCCAGCGCCGCCCGACGACCCTGGGCCCCGCGCGCGTTCAGGATCATCGCTAGCGCTAGCCCCAAAAGCGCGTAGAGGACTGGCCAGACCACCCCAAATGCCCACCCCGGCGGCATGAAATCGGGGATGACCAGCGCGTCGAACCAGGGGTTGCCAAAGCCGCTGTTTGAAAGAAGGCCCGACAGGCTGCCGAGCAGCACCGTCGCAGGCACTGTCACCAGCGCCCAGCGGACGAAGGACATGCGCAGCTGATCGGGAGTGGCGAGTTCGGTCATTGCGGACATTCTTTCCATAATTTTCGCGCATCCCCGAGCGAAGA
The DNA here is from genome assembly GCF_057220455.1 of Sphingopyxis sp. sgz302558. NCBI lineage: Bacteria > Pseudomonadati > Pseudomonadota > Alphaproteobacteria > Sphingomonadales > Sphingopyxidaceae > Sphingopyxis > Sphingopyxis sp. sgz302558. The sequence goes on from NZ_JBXPUZ010000001.1 coordinate 919,153, forward strand.
CGAGGGGCCGCTTCGAGCGAAGCGAGAATTGCAGAGGTGCAGCCGCGACTGCGCCCGGCATAGTCCCTCGTCTTCGCTCGGGAAAACGGGTGGCTTGTTGCGGCTGGTTCAAAGCGCGTCAAGCCGTGCCGTTCGTCGCCGCCACCAGAAATTCGACGTTGCCCTCGGGCCCGGTGATAGGGCTGGTCATCAATGCATCTATCCGCCAGCCGATGCTGCCCAGCCACGCCTGCACTTCGGCGCAGACGCGCGCATGCACAGCGGTGTCGCGGACCACGCCCTTCTTGCCGATTTCGTGCCGCTCGGCCTCGAACTGCGGCTTGATCAGCGCGATCAGCCGCGCGCCCGCTTTGGCAAACCCCAGCGGGACGGGCAGCACCTTGGCGAGGCTGATGAAGCTGGCGTCACACACAATCAGGTCAACGGGTTCGGGAATATGGATGGGCGTGAGGATGCGTGCGCTGATTTGCTCGAGCACAACGACGCGCGCGTCCTGCCGCAATTTCCAAGCCAGCTGGTTGGTGCCCGAATCAACCGCATAAACCCTTGCAGCGCCGCGCGACAGCAGCACATCGGTAAAGCCGCCGGTCGAGCTGCCGACGTCGATGGCCACAGCATCGGTGACATCCCATCCCAGTTCGGCAAGCGCATGATCCAGCTTCAACCCGCCGCGCGACACCCACGGGTGATCGCGTCCTTTCAGGGTCAGGACCGTATCTGGAGGCAATTGCTGCCCCGCCTTGTCGACCTTGCGGTCGTCGACGAAGACCAGCCCCGCGAGGATCAATGCCTGAGCCCGCGCCCGGCTTTCGGCATGGCCCTGCTCGACTAGCAACTGGTCGGCGCGAACTTTGGCCACAGCTAAATTTCGTCATTGCAAGCGTAGCGAGGCAATCCAGATCGGTTTACGCCAGCCCTGAATTGCCTCGCTACGCTTGCAATGACGTTGTTCATCGACCCTCAGCCCTTTCCACCAACAATCCCGGCGTCAAGATCTGCGGTAGCACCTCAGGAGCGTCTTTACCGGGCGCATACCACAAATACAGCGGTAGGCTGTTGCGTCCCTGCGCAGCCAGCGCCCGGGTGATGGCGGGGTCGCCGTTCGTCCAGTCGCCGGTCAGCTGCACTACCCCCGCCTTGTCGAACGCCGCCTGCACCTCGGCACGGCCGATGCTGGTTTGTTCGTTGACCTTGCAGGTGATGCACCAGTCGGCGGTGAAATTGACAAAAACCGGTTTGCCCGACGCGCGGGCAGCGGCGAATGCCTCTGGGGACCACGCCGATGATGCCTTGGCGGCGATGGCAGCGGGGTCATGACGTGTAGTCCCGACCTGCTGCCAGAGCAGCCACGCCAGTCCCAACGCAGTAATTGCCATCGGCAGCGCCAGCCACTTGCGGAAAGTCGCCATCCATGCGCCGGGCTTTGGCAGACGGCGGCGCAGCGCGGGCGAGTAAGCGATGGCGACGAAGGGGAGGGCGAGGCCCAGCCCCAAGCCGCCGAAAATCGGCAGCGCGGCGGCGGCGGGCAGCGCGAGCGTCGCGCCCAGCGCCGCACCCATAAAAGGTCCGCTGCACGGCGTCGCGACAAAGGCAGCGAGCGCGCCGGTGGCAAAGCCGCCTTTTGCTCCGCCTGCGCGCGTCAGCGCATCACCTCCGCCGAAGCTCGGCAGTTCAAAAAGCCCGAGCAAATTAGCCGTGATGGCCAGCGTCAGCAGCAACAATGCGCCCACACTCCACGGATTTTGCAACTGGAATGCCCAGCCAATCTCGGCCCCGCCTGCGCGCAGCGCGAGTAGCAGTCCGCCGAGCAGCAGCGCGACTGCGACCGCACCCGCCGCATAGGCCAACGCCTCGACTTTTGCCTCGCGCGCATCGCCGCCAGCGCGGGCCAGACTCAGTGCTTTCAGGCTCAGGATTGGAAACACGCAGGGCATCAGATTGAGCAGCAAGCCGCCCAGCACTGCCCCGCTGAGCGCCCAGCCGAACAGGCTCCAGTCAATGCCGCCTGACGCCATCATCAGCGGCTGGCCCGCCGCTGGCACCGCACCGGGGGTGAGTTTAACTTCGAGTCCGCGTGCACCTTGCAACCGCAGCAGCGCTTCGGCGGGTCCAGCCGCATCCCCTTTCAACGGTGCTTCGATAATCAGCCAGTCGCCGTTGCGGCTGAAGCTTTGCGGCGCGCCATAGTCGATCAGCTTGGTCGTTGCGACGAACAGATGCGGGTCGCTGATCGCCACGTCTTCTGGGATTGGCAGGCCAATTCGCAGCGTATCACCCCGGCGCTCCCACCGTCCGCTGCGGTCGAGCAACGGCGGCAGCGCCGCGCGCCAGGCGTCGAAGCGCCCATCGGCCTTGACCGCTGCACCCGGCTGCCCTGCGGTCAACTTGACCGCGATGACGGCTTCTTCCGGCACGCACACCTCGTCGGTGCATGCCAGCCAGAGTGCCTTGCCACTGAAGCTGAGATCGGTCCCTGGCGCAACATTGTCCGCCACTTGCACCCGCGCCAGCAGGGCATAGGGTTGTTTGTAGACATGGTTCATCAGCCCGAACAATACGAGTGGCTCGGGCACTGGATAATCGAAAGCCCCTACCGTCACGCCGTCGGGCAAATCCCATTCGATTTTTAACCCAAACCCGGCATCGCCGCCGTTCTTCCAATAGCCGTGCCACCCCGGTTTGGGCGTCATCAGCAGCGCGAGGGTCGTCGTGCCGCCGGGCCCGGGAGTGCTGTGTTCGGCGATCAGCTGCGGACTAATGTTGGTCGGGAGCGGCGCCTGCGCGATGGCTGGTGCAGCGAAAATCGCGGCAAACCACAGCAGGATCAGACGCAGCAGGGGGAAGTGGGGATTGGTCATCATCGTGCAGTTCTTGCCCTATAGTCCAGTTTGCAGCAGAGCATAGCCACCCTCTTTGTCACTCCCGCGCAGGCGGGAAATCATCACCGGAGCGTACGGCATGGTACATCGGCCAATTTCATCAGCAACACGTCGGCGATGGATCCCCACCTTTGCGTGGACGACGAGGGTAATGGCAGCCTGCGCCGCCTTATTCTCGTCAGCAATTGCTGTTGCCCAGTCGCAACCTGCACCCAAGCTGATAGTGGTCATCGCCGTCGATCAGTTCTCCGCCGACCTGTTCGCCGAGTATCGCGGGTTGGTTACCGGCGGGCTCGCGCGCTTGGCGCAGGGCGCGGTGTTTCCATCAGGATATCAGGCCCACGCGGCAACCGAAACCTGCCCAGGCCATTCGACGATTCTGACCGGTAGCCACCCTGCGCGAACCGGCATTGTGGCGAATCACTGGGCCGACCCCGCGCTCCAACGCGACGACAAGCGGGTCTATTGCGCTGAAGACCCGTCAGTGCCCGGATCCACGTCGAGCAATTACGCGCCGTCGGTTGCCCATCTGCTCGTGCCGACACTGGGCGATCTGATGAAGGCGCGCAGCCCTTCGGCGCGTGTCATCGCGGTCGCTGGCAAGGATCGCGCGGCGATCATGATGGCGGGAAAGTCTGCCGATGAAGTGCTGTGGCTCGATGCCAGCGGGCTAACCAGTTACCGCGGCACAGCGCTGTCGCCCACAGCACAGGCCGCGGGTGCCGCAATCGCCAGCGCGATCAACACTGCTCGCCCGCCACTTGATCTGCCCGTGGCTTGCGCCGCGCATGACGTTCCGATTCCGATTGGCACGGCCAAGCAGGTCGGGACCGGCCGCATGGCCCGCACGGGCGGCAATCTGCGCAGCTTTTTGGCGACTCCAGAAGCCGATGGCGCGGTGCTCGCTGCCGGAGCGGCGTTGCGTGCGGCCAACCGGATGGGCGAGGGCAGCGGAACCGACCTGCTGATTCTCGGGTTGTCGGCGACCGATTATGTTGGCCACAGCTATGGCACCGGCGGCAGTGAAATGTGCCTGCAAATGCTGTCGCTCGATCGCGATCTGGGTGATTTCTTCACGCGGCTGGACGCGACCGGGATCGACTATGCCGTTGTGCTGACCGCCGATCATGGCGGCCACGACATCCCCGAACGCAACCGCCAGAATGCGCTGCCTGGTGCAGAACGGATCGACGGCACCTTTTCACTGGCTGCTCTGGGTGATGCCGTGGCGGACGAACTCGCGCTGCCCAAACCGCTGTTTTTGGCCGAAGGCAGCGACCTCTACCTGAACCGAGCGCTTACCCCGGCGCAGCGTGCGCGCGCCGAAGCGGCAATGGCCGCACGGCTGATGGCCCACCGCCAAATTGCGGCCGTGGTCACTCGCGCGCAAATGATGGCCATGCCGCTGCCGACCGGCAATCCGCTGAACTGGAGTGTCGAACAGCGCCTGCGTGCTTCTTTCCACCCGCAACGGTCGGGCGACTTATTGTTCGCGCTGCGGCCCAATGTCACGCCGATCACCGACACGGATGCGGCGACGCCAGGCCGTTATGTCGCCACGCACGGGTCGGTATGGGACTATGACCGGCGCGTGCCGATGCTGTTCTGGCGAAAGGGGCTGGCGGGGTTCGAACAGCCCAACCCGGTGATGACGGTCGATATCCTGCCGACGCTGGCCGCCTTGATAGGGTTGCCGATCGATTCGGCCCAAATCGATGGGCGCTGTCTTGATCTGGTTAGCGGCCCGACAACCAGTTGCCCCTGACGACATCATCGTCTAGCGGAGCGCGCTATGGCGACATCTTTGGGGACATTTACCGGCGGGCTGCTGCTGGTCGGTTGCGGCAATATGGCGGGGGCGATGCTGGCGCGCTGGATCGCAGCCGGACTCAACCCAGCGCGGGTGCAGGTGGTCGATCCGGCTCCGACGGCGCTGCCGGCTGGCGTCACCGCACATGCCAGCATGGCCGACTGGGCGGCAAGCGGCGCGCGCGTGCAATGGGTGATGCTGGGGGTCAAACCGCAACAGCTGGGAGATATTGCCGCGCAGGTTGAACCATTTGTCGGTACTGACTCGCGGCTGGTGTCGATCCTTGCGGGCGTTTCCCTCGCCGATCTGGCGGTGCGGTTTCCGGCGGCCAAGGCGCATGTCCGCATTCTGCCCAACCTGCCTGCGCGCATCGGCGCAGGGGTGACGGCGGTCGCGGCGACCGGCACCGATGCCAGCGATGATGGTGTGCTCGATGCGCTGCTCACGCCGTTGGGCAGCGTGCTGCGGCTCGCCGACGACAGCCAGATGGACCTCGTCACTGCCTTCACCGGCAGCGGCCCGGCCTTCATCTTGCGGCTGATCGAGGCCTATGCGGCGGCGGGCGAGCGACTGGGATTCACCTCTCACGAGGCGCTTGCCCTCGCGTCGGCGACTTTTGGCGGCGCGACGGCTTGGCTCGCCAGCAGCGGTGAAATCCCTGCGACTCTGGTCGCCCAGGTCGCCAGCAAAGGTGGCACGACGCAGGCGGGGCTCGACGTGCTCGACGCCGACGGGCGATTGGTTGCACTGATGACCGAAGTGCTCCGCGCTGCACGCGATCGGGGCCGCGAACTGGCCGATATCGCGCGGGGCTAAGCTTCCCCCAGCCCCTTCACCCGGTCCCGCTCGCGCGCCGGGATCAGCGCCTCGCTCACCCGCCAGAAACCCGTCACCGCCTCTTGCCCGGCGGCGGAATAGGCGCGGCCCATGGTATCGCGCAGCGGCGCGAACAGCGCGGCCTCCAAAGCCTTGCCCGCATCTGTGAGGCGCAGCTCCTTTTGCCGCCGGTCGCGATTGCCGGGGCGGGTGACGACCAGCCCGCGGGCTTCCAATGGTTTCAGCGCGCGGCCCAGCGATTGTTTGGTGATGCCCAGCAGCGCCAAAAGCTCGCTGACCGTCAACCCCGGCTGGCGCGCGATGAAATAAAGCGCGCGATACTCGGCACGGCCAAGCCCCGCTTCGGCAAGCGCCGCGTCGATGGCGCGCCAAAAATGACCATGACCAAAGAACAGCAGCTCGATTCCGCGGCGCACCTCCGCTTCGCGTAAGAAAAGGGCAGAGGCCGCGGGTGTTTGCGCAAGATAATTTTCGTCGCTCATTGCTGCTAAAGTTGCGCGGCCCGCCTTCCTTTGGCAAGAGCGCGCTTCCCTGCCTCCGAAAGCCAAACCATGACCGCCTTTGCCCATGATCCGCATCCCAATCCGACGCCTGCTGAGCGGCGCGCGGCGCTGGTGGCCGATCCGCAATTTGGGCGCGTGTTCACCGACCATATGGTCAGCGTGCGCTATAAAGAAGGACAGGGCTGGCACGATGCGCGGTTGATGCCGCGCGGTCCGCTGACGCTCGATCCTGCAACGGCGGTGCTGCATTATGCGCAGGAAATTTTCGAAGGATTGAAAGCCTATAAGCTCGACGGCGGCGAAATGGCGCTGTTCCGCGCCGACGCCAACGCCGCGCGCTTCAACGCCAGCGCGCGCCGCATGGCGATGGCCGAATTGCCCGAAGGCTTGTTCGTCGATGCGTGCAAGGAACTGATCCGCGCCGACGCCGACTGGTTCCCGGCCGCCGAGGGCGGGTCGCTTTACCTGCGCCCCTTCATGTATGCCAGCGAGGCCTTTCTGGGGGTCAAGCCTTCGGCCGAATATCATTTCCTGGTTATCGCCTCGCCGGTGGGCAATTATTTCAAATCGGGCGCGCCGGCGGTGTCGCTGTGGGTGTCCGAAGATTTCACCCGCGCTGCGCCGGGGGGGACCGGGGCAGCCAAATGCGGCGGCAATTATGCGGCTAGCCTGGCCGCGCAGAGCGAGGCCATCGCCAAGGGCTTTGACCAGGTGGTGTTCCTCGACGCCGCCGAGCGCCGCTGGATCGAGGAACTGGGGGGCATGAACCTGTTTTTCGTGTTCGCCGACGGGCGTATCGTCACGCCGCCGCTGACCGGGACGATCCTGCCCGGCATCACCCGCGACGCGCTGATGGTGCTGGCGCGCGATGCGGGGCTGACGGTCGAGGAACGGCCCTATGCCATCGATCAGTGGCAGGCGGATAGCGAGAGCGGGCGGCTGACCGAAACCTTTGCGTGCGGCACCGCCGCGGTGGTGACGCCGGTGGGCAAGGTGACGCGCGGCGATGCCAGTTTCACCATCGGCGCAGGCGGGCCGGGGCAGGTGACCGCGATGCTGAAGGACAAACTCGTCGCCATCCAGCGCGGCCGCGCCGCCGACCCATATGGCTGGGTGCAACGCGTTTAGCGAGCGCTTGCCATCCCTGCGCCCCGCGCTATAGCGCAGCCCAGTCCGGCCGATGGGGCGTAGCCAAGCGGTAAGGCAGCGGTTTTTGGTACCGCCATGCGGAGGTTCGAATCCTCCCGCCCCAGCCAGACTTTTCCCGCGAAAAAATGGCGGAAATCTCAGAAAGTAGACGCCAACCCCTACCCCCTCCTGTTCTGATATTCGGGGGGCGAACAGCCTGAACCTTTCACCTTGTTCCACCGCTGGCGAAAGTGGACAGCGTCGCGCCCGTTGTCGGCACGCCGCAGCCCTTCAGGTCGCATCAGAAGCAGGGTCAGGAGCAGAAGCGTCGGCATGGCCTAGGTTAAGGCAGATTGCGCGCATGTAGGACAGCGTTTTTTTACAGCCGTTTATTGCGGATCGAAATTCAGCGCGATTCAGCCGACTGTTGCTGTGACACCATGGCGCCAATCAAGGCAGTGTCGGCAAATTCAACCAGCGATGTGGCCTTCCCATCTTCGTCGAACTCCCACAGCGTGAAAACCTGCGTTTGATGTTGCGGGCCACCGCCGGTCGACACATCCAGGCTAACGACTGCGGCCGCCCGATTCCCATCAATCACCGCGTCCATCAGCTCAGCGCGGTGGAAACGGAACTGATCGATCAGTTCGCCAACCGCCTGCCGGGCATCGCGCTGCCGGGTTAGTGCCGCCCCCATGATTTCTTCATTGCCTGCCAGCTGATAGGTTGCACCCCCGGCCCAGATTTCGGCAAACTCGGCTTTGTCGCCGCCGACACGCCGGACGTAGATTTCCTCGATTGCCGCAATAATCCGCGCGCGACTCAGCATCGCCGATACTCCTCACATTGCGCTGCGGAGAATACGCGATTCGAACGCGCTGACCAGTCACCGCATCGTCAACCGCTCATAGCGCTCCAGCTGTGATCCGGGCGTGCCGAATTGCTTTTCGATCATCGCCTAGCGGTTGAAATTATGGCCGGTCCTAAGCTCGTCGGTGATGCCGATGCCGCCGTGGGACTGGATCGCGCGCTGGCCGACGAATCTGGAGCTGCGCGCGACTTTGGCCTTGGCCACGTCGGTGCTTACTTGCCCTTGAACACCGCCGCGCGGCGCTCGACAAAGGACATAATGCCCTCGGCTGCGTCGGCGCTGTTCATCACCCGGTCGCGGACAGTGGCAACGGCGGCAATCGCGGCCTGCTCGCCAGCCTCGATATATTTTCGGCCGGCTTCCTTGGTCACCTGGATGCCCAACGGCGCGTTGGCGGCAATGGCCGCCGCCACCGCCATGGCGCGCTCCACCTGCTGGCCCGCCGGCACCACTTCTTGCACCAGCCCGATACGGTGCGCCTCGGCGGCCCCGAATTCGTCGCACAGGAACAGATGATACATGGCGTTGCCCCATCCGGCGCGGGTGATGTAGCGGAAATGCGCGCCGCCCAGCGGGGCGATGCCGCGTTTCGATTCCATCTGGCAGAACCGCGCATCGTCGGCTGCAATCACGATGTCACCGGCTAGCGCCAATTCGATGCCGATGGTGAAGCAGATGCCCTGAACCGCCGTGACGATGGGCTTCTTGGCCTGGCTGACCAGCCCAAAGGGATCGACATTGCCCGGCGGCACGGGCTTGGCGGTCGCGCCGGGACCGAAAAATTTGGGCATGTCGAGGCCGGCGGTGAAATGGTCACCCGCCGCGCAGAGCACGCCAACCCACAGATCGGAATCGGCGTCGAGCTCGGTCAGCGCGGCGCTCAGTTGCTGCATCATTTCGGGAATGAAAGCGTTCTTCTTCGCGGGGTTGTCGATGATGATTTTCAGGACATGATCGTGGCGCTCGGTAATCACGCGGCCTTCGCTGGCTTCGGTCATGATGTGGTCCTTCAGGGTTAGGGGCAGGGATTAAGCGAAGTAGGAAATGCCGAGCCATTCGGCGATCAGCGCGGGCTTTGGTGCGCCATCGATTTCGACTGTCACCTCGCTTTTCGACAAAAATTCCTTAGGGCCGCGGTCGACAATTTCTTTGAGGACAAAGCGGCCGCGAATCTGGCTGCCCGCGCGCACCGGGGTGAGCATCCGCACCTTGTCGAAACCGTAGTTGACCGCCATTGCGCGGCCCGCAATTTTCGGCTGGGCGTCAAAGGCCATGGCCGCCAGCATCGACAGGCTGAGGAACCCATGCGCGACCGTGCCGCCAAAAGGTGATGCCGCAGCGCGGTCGGGATCGACATGGATGAACTGATGATCTTCGGTCACATCGGCAAAGGCATCGATGCGCGCCTGATCCACCATGAACCAGCGCGACACGCCCAGTTCCTGACCCACCAAAGCGCGATATTCATTGACGGATATTTCGGTCATGCAGACATCCTTTCGGGTTGGGCGCGCAATCAAACGGCGGTGACACCGCCGTCCACCGCCAGAGTCTGGCCGGTAATGTGCTTTCCAGCCTCGCTGGCGAACAACAGCACCGTGCCCTTCAAATCCTGATCATCACCGATGCGGCGCAGCGGCGCGGCGTTGGCGAAGCGTTCGACGCCGTGTTTTTCAAATGTTCCCTTGGTCATTTTCGACGGGAACATGCCGGGCGCAATGGCGTTGGCGGTGATGCCATATTTGCCCCAGGAAGCGGCGAGCGCGCGGGTGAAGTTGATGACCGCGCCTTTGCTGGTGTTATACGCGACCAGCCCATCGGCGCCGCGCATGCCTGCCATCGACGACATGTTGATGATCCGGCCATAGCGATTGGGGATCATCGACTGTTTCGCGATGCGCTGCGACAGCACGAAGAGCGCGCGGATGTTGAGGTTCATGATTTTGTCAAAAGCATCGATCGGATGGTCTTCGGTCGGTGCGCCCCAACTCGCGCCGGCATTGTTGACCAGAATATCGACCTTGCCGAGCCTTTCGATGGCGGTTTCGGCGAGCGCAAAAATATCCTCGTCACGACCATTGTCGGCGACAACATAGCTGACGTCGATGCTGCGGCCTGCGAGGTGTGCCTGCGCCTCGACCAGATCGGCCTCCTTGCGCGAGGAAATGACCAGCCGCGCGCCATAATCACCCAGCGCCTCGGCAATCTGGATGCCCAGCCCGCGCGAGCCGCCAGTGATGAGGGCGGTCTTGCCGTCGAGATCGAATAAGTTGCGGGCGGACCCCATGATCTTTGCTCCCCAGCGTCGGCTTGCGCTGTAGCGCGCAAGCTGCCATCAGCATGATGACTATCATGCTTCTGCATGATGCAGATCATGCAGAACGTCAAGTCACTTGTCGAAGGGAATTGGGCCCATGGGATATTCGCAGGCGCAGAAAGCCGAAAACCGGGAACGCATCCTGGCGCTGGCAGCCGCAAAAATTCGCGAGGATGGAATAGATGCATTGGCCATCGGTCCGTTGATGGAGGCAGCGCAGCTGACCCATGGCGGTTTTTACGGGCATTTCGCCTCGCGCGATGCGCTGGTGACGGCCGCAATCGAGCGTGCTTTGGCCGACGGATCCACCAAAGCCCACGCCCGCTCGGCTGACACTATTGCCGACATTGCGCGCAGCTATCTCAGCCGCCGCCACCGCGACACGCCTAGTGAGGGATGCGGTATCGCGGCGATGGCGGGCGAAACCGCGCGCGCAGATACGGACAGTCGGGCAGCAATGGCACGGCATATTGCCGCCTTTGCAGATGGCCTGCGACCGCATGTTGCCGACGATGATGATGCCATGCTGGCGGTCAGCGCGCTGGTCGGCGCGCTGATCATCGCGCGCGTGCTGCCCGATGCTGCTGCGTCTGACCGCTGGCTGAAAGGCGTGCAGACCGCGACGGCGCGGCTGCAGGATTAGCCGCCCATCGTCAACCGCTCATAGCGTTCCAGATGCCAGTCGGGCGTGCCGAACTGGTTCTCGATCATCGTTGAGCGTTTGAAATAATGGCCGATGGCGAGTTCGTCGGTGATACCGATGCCGCCGTGGGTCTGGATGGCGTTTTGCCCCACAAATTTGGCGCTGCGCGCGACTTTGGCTTTGGCGAGGCTGACGGCGGCCATGCGTTCGCCCGCGGGCAGGTCGATTTTCAGCGTGCCCATCAGCGTCATGGAGGCGGCCTGTTCGACCTCGATGAACATGTCGGCCATGCGGTGCTGCAGCACCTGGAACTTGCCGATCGGCTGGCCAAACTGCTTGCGTTGCTTCGAATATTCGAGCGTGCCGTCGTGCAGTTTGCGCAAAGTTCCGACGCCCTCTGCACACACCGCCATGGTTGCTTCGTCGATAATGCGTTCGACAAGGTCGATCCCGCCGGCGAGATGCGCGTCGCCCGGAATGGCGACATTTTCGAAATAAACCTCGGACGCACGGAAGCCGTCGACCGTCGCATAGTCACGCCGGGTAATACCCGAAAGGCCCGCCTCGATCAGAAACAGCTCGACGCCCGCGCGTTCGCGCTGGCTGCCGCCCGTGCGCGCGGTGACGAGCAGGTGCGTCGCCCACGGCGCGGCATAAACCACCGCCTTGTGGCCGTTCAGGACGAACCCGCCGCCGTCAGCTTTCGCGCTGGTGCGGATATTGGCGGGGTCATACCGCCCCTGCGGCTCGGCATAGGCAAAGGCGATGATTGCCTCGCCGCCGATGATTGCGGGGATCAGCGCGTCGGCGAGCGGGCCGGGCGCGGCTTTCAGCGCTCCGCCACCGATGACAACAGTCTGAAGATAGGGCTCGATGGCAATGGCCTTGCCCATTTCCTCCATGACGATGGCGTTTTCCAGCGCACCGCCGCCCAGCCCGCCGACGTCTTCCGCAAAGGGCGCAGAGAGCATGCCAAGTTCGGTCGCGAGCGCCGACCAGATGCCGGGGTCGCGGCCTGCCTCGCTGCTGATCATCGCGCGGCGTTTGTCGAAATCATAGGTGTCGGCCAGGAAGCGCGCCAGCGTGTCGCGGATCATGTCCTGCGTTTCGGTGTAGGTGAAATCCATGGGTGTCCTCGGTCTTGATCGGCTCCCCGGCAAGAGCCGGGGTCCAGTGTTGGGCAATGGACGGTACCTTGCCGCCCTGGATCCCGGATCAGGTCCGGGATGGTTTTGGAATTATCCTATAATCCCAAAACCATCTTCGCGATGATGTTGCGCTGAATTTCGTTCGACCCGCCGTAGATCGTCGTCTTGCGCATATTGTAGTAATGCGGGGCGACGCGCTGGGCGAAATCGGGGCCGATAGGGTGCGCATTGTCGCCTTCACCGAACGAGCGGAAATAGGGCGCGCCATAATGGCCCGCCGCTTCCAGCGCGAGCTCGGTGATGCGCTGCTGGATTTCCGACCCCTTGATTTTGAGCAGGCTCGACTCCGGCCCCGGTCCGCGCCCTGCGGCTTCGCCGGCGAGGCTGCGCAGTTCAGTAAACTCCAGTGCGGTCAGGTCCATCTCCAGCTCGGCGACCTTGCGCTTGAAGAAGGGGTTTTGCAGCAGCGGGCGGTCACCGTCCATTTCGGCGGTGGCGATCGATTTGATTTTCTCGACGCCGCGCTTCGACGCCGCCACCCCGGCAATGCCGGTGCGTTCGTGCGCGAGGAGGAACTTCGCGCAGGTCCAGCCCTTATTTTCCTCAAACACGCGCTGGTCGACAGGGACGCGCACATCCTCCAGCCACACTTCATTGACCTCATGCTCGCCGCCCAATGTGATGATCGGGCGCACGGTGACGCCAGGCGATTTCATGTCGATCAGGAGGAAACTGATGCCTTCCTGCTGTTTCGCGTCCTTGTCGGTGCGGACCAGGAAAAAGCCCCAGTCGGCGTGCTGCGCCATGGTGGTCCAGGTTTTCTGGCCGTTGACAACATAATGGTCGCCATCGCGGACCGCCGTGGTGCGCAGCGAGGCAAGGTCGCTGCCCGAGCCGGGTTCCGAATAGCCCTGGCACCACCAATCCTCGCCCGACAGGATCCGCGGCAGGAAATGCGCCTTCTGCGCCGGCGTGCCAAAGGTGTAGATGACGGGGCCGACCATCGCGAGGCCAAAGGGCATCAGGCGGATACAATCGGCGCGCGCGGTTTCTTCGGACCAGATGAAGCGCTGCGTCGGGGTCCAGCCAGTGCCGCCATATTCGACCGGCCAGGCGGGGGCGACCCAACCCTTTTTGTGCAGCACGCGATGCCAGGACAGAAAATCCTCTTTGCCCAGCTCGTCGCCTTCATCCTGCTTGCCGCGCAGTTCCTTGGGATAATTTTCGGCGATGAAGGCGCGCACTTCCTGCTGGAAGGCCAGATCTTCGGGGCTGAATTGCATGTCCATGGCGGCTCTCCTCATCGTCAGTGTGACGCGCGAAACGGGTGAATTCAAGTTACCGTCCGTTTACGTAAACGTCAATCAGCATTGGCGACGCGAAGTTTGGCCGCCCGCGCGCGCCAGTTCGCCGCCAGCACGTCCAGCCCGGCCAGTTCGGCGAGCGCCGCTTGCCCCTCGGTGCTCTTGTGGCCACCGCCGATAAGCACATGAAAAGCGCGCGCGACAGACCAATGCGCGGCACCGCGGGCCACTTGCTCGATCGCATCGCCCGGCGCGACGCAGCCCCCCTCGATCACCCGAAAATAGAAACCGCCGCGCCCGCTGCGGATAACATCTGCGGCCATGCTTTTCAGGCCAAAATGATGATCAAGCTTCCAGCACGGCTGGCGGCCTTGTGCGACTTCGAACAGCGCGGTGCCGATGCGGAACCGGTCGCCGATATGCACGCGCTCCTCGGTCAGCCCGCGTGCGGACAGATTTTCGCCGAAGCCGCCCGGTGCGACGAGGCGCGGATGGTCGCCCAATTCGGCGCGCCAAGCCGCATAATGTTCGGCGGGGTAGAAATGCACCGCTTTGTCGGGTCCGCCATGAACCGTCGGGTCGGCGACCTGATCGCCCGCAAACCCCGTTGGGCCCACCGCGACCGGCGCGCTGACCGGCGTCCGCGCCATGCTGCTCATCCCGCGGCTGGGGTGAAAGGGCTGCGGCGTGCCAACCAGCAGGGCGTCGAGCGAAGTGCGGATCATGGCTTGCTTGCTATCATCTGCGGCCCTGCTTTTCATCCCCTTGCCTTTTCGCACCGCTCCGATAGCTTCAAAGCCGAGTGGAGAGGGGGCGGTATCGGACAGGGGCAACAAGTCATGGCAGAGCAAAGGGCAGCCTTTGACGAAATGCTGGGCCCGGACGGCGCGGCGCGCGGCCCCTATGGCGATTTTGCCGATTGGTTTGCTGCGACCCAGCCGGACCATCTGCGCAGCAAGGCGCAGGAGGCCGAGGCTTTTTTCCGTAAGACCGGCATCACCTTCAACGTCTATGGCAGCGACGATGCCGACGAACGGCTGATCCCCTTTGACATTGTGCCGCGCATCGTGTCGGCGCGCGAATGGCGCCGGCTATCGCGCGGCATCGAACAGCGCGTGCGCGCGATCAACGCCTTTCTGCACGACATTTATCATCGGCAGGAAATATTGCGCGCAGGCCGCATCCCCACCGCGATGATCGCGCAGAACGAAGCTTTTCTGCCGAAGATGGTCGGGGTCGACCCGCCTGGGGGCATCTACACACATATTATCGGCACCGACATTGTTCGCACGGGGCCGGATGAATTTTACGTGCTGGAGGATAACGCCCGCACCCCTTCAGGGGTCAGCTATATGCTCGAAAACCGGGAAACCATGCTGCAGATGTTTCCCGAACTGTTCAGTCGAATTCCGGTACGCGAGGTCAGCGACTATCCCACCCGCCTACGCCGCTCGCTGGCCGCGTGCGCGCCGCCCGCCTGTTCGGGCACGCCGACGATTGCGGTATTGACGCCCGGCATTTTCAATTCGGCCTATTTTGAACACAGCTTCCTTGCCGACCAGATGGGGGTCGAATTGGTCGAAGGGCATGATTTGCGCGTGGTCGACGGGCGGATCGCGATGCGCACGACGCAGGGCTACAAGTCCGTCGATGTCATCTATCGACGCATCGACGATGATTATCTCGACCCGCTCAATTTCAAACCCGAATCGATGCTGGGCGTGCCGGGCATTTTGGATGTCTATCGCGCCGGCGGGATTACGATCGCCAACGCCCCCGGAACGGGCATTGCCGACGACAAAGCGCTCTACAGTTATATGCCGGAAATCGTGGAATTTTATACCGGCGAGAAACCGCTCTTGCCCAATGTGCCGACCTGGCGATGCAGCGAGCCCGACCAGCTCGCCGAAGTGCTCGACCAGCTGGAGCAGCTGGTGGTGAAGGAGGTCCACGGGTCGGGCGGTTATGGTATGCTGGTCGGCCCGGCGGCTTCCAAGCGCGAGGTGGCAGCGTTCAGGGCCAAATTGATCGCCAACCCCGCCAAATATATCGCTCAGCCGACGTTGGCGCTGTCGACCGTACCTATTTTCACGAAGAAAGGCCTCGCGCCGCGCCATGTCGACCTGCGGCCGTTCGTCTTGGTGTCGCCAGGGGGCATTGAAATTGTGCCGGGCGGGCTGACGCGGGTGGCGATGACCGAAGGCTCGCTGGTGGTCAACAGCAGCCAGGGCGGCGGCACCAAGGACACGTGGGTGCTGGATGATTAGGGGCGTGCCACGATGCTAGGCAAGAACGCTTCCGGTCTGTTCTGGATGAGCCGTTATCTCGAGCGTGCCGAGGCGCAGGCGCGGTTGGTAGAGGCGGGCTTCCGTATCGCGCTGACACGGGCATCGGCGGCGGTGGGCGAGTGGGAAAGCCTGCTTTCGACGGTGGGCCAGCTCGCCGCCTATCGCGCGGTGCACGGCGAGCTCGACTCGCCGCGGGTGGTGGCCTTTTTGCTTAGCGACCGGGGCAATCCCGCAAGTGTCATTAATTTGGTGAAGGCCGCGCGCGACAACGCCCGGCTGGTGCGTGTATCGCTGACACGCGAAGTGTGGGAAGCGATCAACGAAACCTGGATCGTACTCGACGCTCGCCTGCGTGGCCGCATCCGCGCCGCCGACCTGCCCGATTTGCTTGCGCTGATCCGGCGCCAGAACGCGCTGGTGCGCGGCGCTATGGCAGGAACGCAGCTGCGCCATGACACCTATAATTTCCTGCGCCTCGGCACCTTTATCGAACGCGCCGACAACACAGCGCGCATCCTGGACGTCAAGTATTATCTGCTGCTTCCCAGCGTCGCGGCGGTCGGTTCGACGCTCGATATGGTGCAATGGGAAACCATCCTGCGCTCGGTGTCGGCGCAGCGCGCCTATCACTGGCTGAACGGCCCCGATTCGACCGCGCGCGGGATCGCCGAATTTTTGATCCTCAACCCGCAAATGCCGCGCAGCCTGGCCTTTTGTCATGCCAAGCTGTGCGACAACCTGGCGCATCTGGCACATGAATATGGCGAAGCCAGCCCGGCGCATCATGTCTGCGCCGACATTGGCGCCAAATTGCTCAGCCAGTCGATCGACGCCATCTTCGACAGCGGGCTGCACGAATTCATCATCAAATATCTGGTCGCCAACAACCTGCTCGCGAACCAGATCGCGCTTGATTATCGCTTTGTGGCGGACTGAACGGGGTTAAGTTGAACAAAATGCGTCTCGCCATCCGGCACCACACCACCTATCGCTATTCGGGCCCGGTCTCCTACGCGCTGCAACAGTTGCGGCTGACGCCCAAGGATCGTCCGGGTCAGCGCGTCATCGACTGGCAGCTGGCAGTTACCGGCGGCCAAACCCAATTGTGCTTCAACGACCAGCACGCCAACCATGTCGACCTGGTCAGCATCGCGCGTGGCGGCAGCGAAATTACATTGAGCTGCACCGGCACCGTCGAAACCGAAGATCGGCACGGCATTGTCGGCGCGCATGGTGGGCATCTGCCGCTATGGTATTTTACGTGCGAAACCCAGCTGACCCGCGCGGGCAAAGCCACGCGGGCGGTGGCCAGGGCCGTGGCGCCCGATGCCGACCCGGTGGCACGGCTCCATGCCCTGTCGGCGCTGGTGCGCGGCGCCATTACCTATGCACCCGGACACACCCATTCCGAAACCAGTGCCGAACAGGCGTTGGCGCTGGGTTATGGCGTGTGTCAGGACCATGCCCACGCTTTTTGCGTTGCGGCGCGGTTGCTTGGCTTTCCGGCGCGCTATGCCTCGGGCTATTTGCTGATGAATGATCGCGTCGATCAGGATGCGACGCACGGCTGGGCCGAGGCCTATGTCGACGCCATCGGCTGGATTGGCTTTGATGTTTCAAACGGAATTTCGCCCGACGCGCGCTATGTCCGCGTGGCAACGGGTCTGGACTATCGCGACGCCGCGCCGGTAACCGGCATGCATTTCGGCGGGATGGGCGAAGAGATGCTTGTCACGGTGAACGTGCAGCAGCAATAAGCTTTCACACGGGCAGGGGAGCGAGTCACGGCATGACCTATTGCGTTGGATTGCGGCTGAACCGGGGTCTGGCCTTCATGGCCGACACCCGCACCAACGCGGGTGTCGATGACATTAGCATGGTCAAGAAAATCACCAGCTGGGAAAAAACAGGCGAGCGCGTGATCACGTTGATGAGCGCAGGAAATCTGGCAACGACGCAGGCAGTGGTCAGCTTGCTCGACGAACGGTCAAAAGCGCCCAAAGACCGCAACCCTTCGATTATGGCCGCGCCTTCAATGTTCCAGATCGCGACCATCGTCGGCGAAACTTTGCGCGAAGTCGTGCGCGGGCGCGCCGGTGAAGGGTCGCCCACGGCGCAATCACCCTTTTCGGCCACCTTAATCGTTGGCGGGCAAATCAAGGGCAGCGAGCCGCGCCTGTTCCTGATTTATCCGCAGGGCAATTTTATCGAGGCCGGCAATGACACGCCGTTTTTCCAAAGCGGCGAGACCAAATATGGACGCCCCATATTGGTCCGCGCTTTTGATCCGGGGATGACCTTCGAGGATGCGGTGCGACTGCTGATGGTGTCGTTCGACAGCACCATCCGCGCCAATCTGGCGG
The DNA here is from genome assembly GCF_057220455.1 of Sphingopyxis sp. sgz302558. Classification (NCBI taxonomy): domain Bacteria; kingdom Pseudomonadati; phylum Pseudomonadota; class Alphaproteobacteria; order Sphingomonadales; family Sphingopyxidaceae; genus Sphingopyxis; species Sphingopyxis sp. sgz302558. The sequence goes on from NZ_JBXPUZ010000001.1 coordinate 937,244, forward strand.
TCGCGCCGCCGCTGGACCTGGTCATCCACGAACGCGACCAGTTTACCATCGGCGCGACGCGGCGGTTTGAGGCGACCGACCCTTATTTCCGCGCCATTAGTGACCAGTGGAGCCACTCGCTGCGCGCCGCTATTGACGGACTGCCACGCTTCAGTTTTTAACGGGTGTTATCGAGCTCTGTTTCCGCTGGATTGATACCGCCAGAGCGACAGCCACATAAGAGGAACGGTGTCTAAACGCATCCGCCCCGCGCGCTCGGGCAGGAGCGGCGGGGCGGCGGTTCCCGTTTGTGGGAATGCGTGATTAGAAGCGCTGTTGGCGCTCGTACAGGTCACGATAATGTTGCAGGCGGGTTACGCGCAAACCGGCCATACCGCTGCGGTCGATCGAACGCTGCCACCCGGCAAACTCTTCCAGCGTCAGGCCGTAGCGTTCGCACGCCTCGTCCACGGTCAACAGCCCGCCGTTCACCGCAGCCACTACTTCGGCCTTGCGGCGCACGACCCAGCGGGTCGTCGAGGGCGGCGGCAGCGTGTCGAGCGTCAGCGGCTCACCCAAAGGGCCAATGACTTGAGCCGGCCTGATTTTCTGGTTCTCGATCATATTCATTCCATTCCCGGACCGTTGCCAACGGAGCGTTCGGCGTTGAGAGGTCCTTCTAAATCAACATGTTTGACCATCGGCTGAAACGCCTTGGTAAACGGGGTCTTCATTTCTGCCTTTACCGCCGTATCGCTGTCCTGTTCCGGGACAGTGCGTATCGCCAAATCGGCAAAGCGCACGGCCTTGGATGCTGCCTCACCCGTGATGCGTCCGTGCGCCAGCAGCATGGCGCACCCGGTTTCGTTGCTTTTGCCTTCGCCGCGTCCACGCCGCGCCGCGACGAGTCGGGCCGTCGGCGATGCGGCCTGACGCGCGCTGGTAACGGCCATAAGCACGTCGAAACCGGGACGAATCGCCGCGTCGCGCTTTGCCGCACGGGGGGGAAAGTCGAACTTCATAGCCTCCCCAATAACGGCAACCACCTAAGCGCCGGTAAAAGCGGTCTTCATCCCTCATTAGCGATGGTTAATGCGGTCGCTGGTGATGGCGCGGCAGGCGGCAAGCTGGCGTTGCTGCTGCTGCGGCGCTATGGGCGCGGCAATCATGTCCGCTGCCACCACCCTTGACGCCCTTGCCGGCGATTTTCAGCTTGCCGCCCCGTTGGCGGGCAAGCGCATTGTTGTTGCTATGTCGGGCGGCGTCGATTCCAGCGTGGTCGCTGCGCTGGCAGCACGCTCGGGGGCGGAGGTGATTGGTGTTACCCTCCAGCTGTACGACAGCGGTGCCAAAGCGCGTCGTCCCGGTGCCTGCTGCGCGGGGCAAGATATTCGCGATGCGCGCGCGGTCGCCGACCGGCTGGGTTTTGCGCACTATGTCCATGATCATGAAAGCCGGTTTCGCGATTCGGTGATCGACCAGTTTGCCGACGAATATCTCGCCGGACGTACACCCATCCCCTGCGTGCGCTGCAACATGGGGGTGAAGTTTACCGACCTGTTCGCGCTGGCTAAAGAATTGGGCGCCGACTGCCTCGCGACCGGTCACTATGTGCGGCGCGTGATGGGAAAGAATGGTCCCGAACTGCACCGTGCGGTCGACCCTGCCCGCGACCAGAGCTATTTCCTGTTCGCGACCACGCGTGAGCAACTGGATTTCTTGCGCTTTCCGCTGGGCGGCATGCCCAAAAGCGCGGTGCGCGCCATTGCTGCCGAACTGGGACTGGGCGTCGCTGCCAAGCCCGACAGCCAAGATATCTGTTTTGTGCCTGATGGAGATTATGCCGCGATCGTGCGCAAGGTTCGCCCCGACGCCGACGACGCGGGCGACATTGTGCACCTCGATGGCCGCGTGCTGGGCCCGCACAAGGGCCTTATCCACTATACGGTCGGCCAGCGTCGCGGCATCGAAATCGGCGGTCAGGCTGAACCGCTCTATGTAATCCGGCTCGATGCCGTGACGAAGCAGGTGGTCGTCGGCCCGCGCGCGGCGCTGGCGGTATCGGCGGCGGTGATCGACGACGCCAATTGGCTCGCCGAGGTCGACGGCCGCGCTGTGCTCGCCAAGGTGCGCAGTCTGGCCAAGCCCGTCCCAGCGCGGCTGGAAGGAAATATGCTGCGCTTTGCCACGCCCGAATTCGGCGTCGCGCCGGGGCAGGCGGCGGTGCTTTATGATGCCGCCAACCCCGACCGCGTGCTCGGCGGCGGCTGGATCGCAGCAACGGAAGGGGCCGTGCCTGCCGCTTGACTTTGCCGAACAAAGCCCCAGCGTGGGGGCAGGGGAGGATGCTATGATCAACTGGGTGGTACGCGGGGTCGTGTTGTTGTGGGCGGCGCTATTTTTGCTTACAGGGTTCCAGGGCCTGACCGCGGCAGCCCCCTATTTCGACCTCGCAGGGCCGCAGCTTGATCCTACCGGGCGCAACACCATTCGCGCCGATCTGTCCTCTTTCTTTCTGGTTGCGGCGGTCTTTGCCGTGATGGGGGTGCTGCGATCGGGCTGGACGCATGCGCTGCTGGTGCCGGCCGCGCTGTTTGGCACGGCGTTGCTGGGCCGCTTGCTGGGGCTGATCGCATTTGGCGATTCGCTTACAGCATCAATCACGCAGGCGATGATTGCCGAGGCGATTTCAGTCGCGCTGTTGCTGGGTGCTTATTGGCATCTCTCGCGCCCCGGTGGTGCGCCGTCATCAGCGGTCAACGCCGATCCCACCGGATGATTCCGAATTTACCCGTCGGAAACCATTTGCGGCTAATTTCCTTGGCCGGGTTAGCTAACAGATAATCGATATCGTCCTTTTCCGCTTACCGGAGCACGAACGATGGATCGCAAAGCCGAAGGTCGTCATCGCAGCGGCCGCCGTACGACAGATCGCCGCACGGTCGAAGATCAAGACTATGAGGGCCCCGATCGCCGCTCGGGTGAAGATCGCCGCGCGCTGGCCGACCGCCGTCGCCGTCCGCTCTAATCCGCGCTAACCGCACCCGACGCAATTAACGCGGCTATTGCTGCTTCGTCATATCCCAGCGCCGATAGCACGGCCGCGCTGTCGGCCCCTGGCGCTGGCAATTCTACCGCGGCAGCAGGGCGCTGCCCCCCCATCATGAGCGGCAGAGTGGGCAATCGCGTAACCTCGCCATTATTCAGCCTAACCGGCTCAAGCCCGGCCGATGCTGCAAGATGCGGATCGTCAAACAGCTCTTCGGGCTTGCCGATAGGGGCAAAGGGCAATCCGCTGCCGTCCAGTCGCGCGATGATTTCGGCGCGGGTGAAGCCCGCGATTAGCGCCCGAATTTCCGGCATGATGCGCTCGCGCGCCAACACCCGGTCATTGTTGCGGCGCAAACTCTCGTCCGCCCACAGCGCTTCGAGCGCGAACAGGGCACAAAATTTCTGCCACAGCGCGTCGGTGACGACGCCGATGAATACCGGGTCGTCTTTCGTCTCAAACACATCATAAATCGCCCAGGCCGACACGCGCGCCGGCATCGGGGCGGCCGGTTTTCCGGTCACGGCATATTGTGCCATGTGCTGGCCGACCAGATAGACAGTGGTTTCGAACAGGCTGGCCATGACCATTTGGCCCGCGCCGGTGCGGTGGCGTTCCTCCAGCGCGGCCAATATGCCAATCACGCCGAACATCCCGCCCGTTACGTCGATCACGCTCGCGCCCGCGCGCAGTGGCTTGCCGGGCGGGCCGGTCATATAGGCAAGACCGCCCATCATCTGCGCAACCTCGTCAAGCGCGGTGCGCTGCTCATAGGGACCGGGCAGAAACCCCTTTTCGCTGCAATAGATAAGGCGGGGGTTGGCTTCGCGTAGTGCGTCGTACCCCAGCCCCAGCCGGTCGAGCGCCCCGGGGCGGAAATTTTCGACCAAAATGTCGGCGCGTTCGCTGAGTTCGCGGGCGATTTTCAGGCCGTTGGCGGATTTCAGATCAAGACAGATGCTCGCCTTATGCCGGTTGTACATCGGGAAATAGCCCGCGCCCGACCCGAGCAAACGCCGCGTCTGGTCACCGCCAACGGGCTCGACGCGGATGACCTCCGCGCCCAGGCTGGCGAGGATATGGCCCACGGTGGGGCCCATCACCATGTGCGTGAATTCGATGACCTTCAGGCCGGACAGCGGCGTCGGTCCACTCATGCGCGCGCCTCCCACCCCAGCGGCAGCCCGGCATCGGGGGTAAAGCCATAGAGCGGCTCACCCGGCAGCGCCGCCGCGACAATGTCGCGAACTTTCAGCAGCGCGTTGAGATCGATCCCCGTTTCCACCCCCATGGCCGCCAGCATGAACGCCAGATCCTCGGTCACAATATTTCCCGATGCGCCCGGCGCGAAGGGACAACCGCCGATCCCGCCGAGCGAGCTATCCAGCGTGGTGATGCCCTCCTCCAATCCCGCGAGCGCATTGGCGAGGCCCAGCCCGCGCGTGTTGTGGAGGTGCAGCGTCGTCATCTTGTCGGCCCCCACCGCCGCGCGCACCTTGCGCACCAGCCGTTTGACCTGCGCCGGATCAGCATAACCCGTCGTGTCGGACAGGCTGAATTCCATGGCTCCGGCCTCTGCGGCGGCTTCGGCGAGGTGCACGACTTGATCCTCAGGGATTGCCCCCTCCATCGTGCAGCCAAAGGCGGTGGAAAGCCCGACCGCGAAGTGGATGTTCGCCGCACGCGCAATCGTTGCCACCGCGCCAATCTCTGCGATCATCTCGGCATGCGATTTGCGAACATTTTTCAGGCTGTGGGATTCAGACATGCTGAACGGGATGGACATGGCGTCCACCCCGGCCTCGGCCGCGCGCGCGGCGCCCTTGGCGTTGGGCACCAGTGCGACCACATTCAGACCGGGGATGGTTTTGGCGAAAGCGACAACCTCGGCGGTATCGGCCATTTGCGGTAACAATGATGGCGGTACGAAGCTGCCCACTTCAATCTCGCGCACCCCGGCGGCGGCCTCGGCAGCGATCCATGCCTTTTTGGCTTCGAGCGGCATCACCCGGTCAATCGACTGCAACCCGTCGCGCGGCCCGACTTCAGAGATGAGGATTGAGCTCATGAGGGCTTCTCCAGGTAAATCCATGGCCGCTTCGCCTTATCCCGCGCCTGCCAGGCGGCGATGGCATCGCGGTGCTTCAGCGTCAGATCGATCGCATCCAGCCCTTCCAGCAGCATCGCCTTTTCCTCTGTACCGATGTCGAAGTGATGCTCGCCCACCGTCTGCGCCGCCAGATCGACGGTGACAATATGTCCGATCATGCCTCTGATAGCCGGCAAATCGAGCATCACGGGAAGCAGTCCGTTGCGAATGCAGTTATTGTAAAAGATGGGTGCAAAGCTGACCGCGATGATGCAATCGATGCCGAATTCTTTGAGCGCCCACACCGCATGTTCGCGGCTTGAGCCGCAGCCGAAATTGCGCCCCGCCAGCAGCAACCGGGTGCCGATAAAGTCGCGCTGGTTGAGTATGAACTTGGGATCATTGACCCGCGCATCGGCATCGGCGTAGCGCCAGGGCGCGAACAATCCGTCGGCTAGGCCGGTCTTGCCGGTCGACTTCATCTCGCGCGACGGGATGATTGTGTCCGTGTCGATATTGTCGACAATCAGCGGCGCTGCGACCGATACAAGTGGCTGGGGAAAGGGCGTCATGGGGCCGCAATCATCCCCGCCAATGCACTCGCCGCAACGACCTCTGGGCTGGCGATGTGCGTGCGAATGCCGGGGCCCTGGCGACCTTCAAAATTGCGGTTGGTGGATGAAATGACGCGGCTGCCAGCCGGAAAACTCTCTCCCCCGGCGTAGAAACACAGCGAGCAGCCGCTCTCGCGCCACTCGAACCCGGCATCGCTAAAGATGCGGTCGATCCCCTCGGCCTCGGCGGCGCGCTTGACCGCGCTCGATCCCGGCACGACCAGCGCCTTGGCGATACCGGGCGCTATCCGCTTTCCCGCGACAATCGCTGCGGCACGGCGCAGGTCGGACAACCGCGCATTGGTGCAACTGCCGATAAAGGCGGCGTCGACCGGCGTGCCCGCAATCGGCTGCCCCGCCGCTAGCCCGATATAGGCCAGCGCACGCGGCTCGGCATCCGTCGGAATGACGGCGTCGATGGGTATGGTCTGCCCGGGCGAGGTGCCCCAGCTGACCATTGGGCGAAGGGCGCTAGCGTCAATACGGATTTCACGGTCGAACATGGCATCCGGGTCTGATTGCAATTCACTCCAGTCGGGCAGGGGGTCGGGAGCATAGCGCCGCCCGGCCAGATAGGCGCGCGTGGTATCATCTGGTGCGATAATTCCGCTGAACGCTGCAAATTCGGTCGCCATATTGCAGAGGGTCATGCGGCCTTCCATGTCGAGCGCGGCAACCGCGTCTCCCGCAAATTCGACCACATGTCCCGCACCGCCACCCGCGCCATGCTGCGCCAGCAAAGTCAGGATCATATCTTTGGCGGTAACTCCGGGTGCAAGCTCCCCTGAAAAAGTGACGCGCATCGTCCTTGGCCGCGCGACGCGCAGCGTGCCGGTGGCCATGGCATGCTCCGCCTCGCTTGACCCGATGCCCCAAGCAAGCGCGCCGAAAGCGCCCTGCGTGCACGTATGGCTGTCGGGTGCGATCAGCGTGCAGCCGGGCAGGACGATACCCAGCTCGGGCGAAATCACATGGGTGATGCCCTGATCGGGGTCATTCACGTCAAAGAGCGTGATGCCCGCGTCGCGGCATGCGGCGCGCGTTTCGGTGATGAAGCCCGCGCCGCCCGCCATCAAAGTCCCATCCCCGCGTCCCGGCCGCGTGTCGACAATATGGTCCATCACCGCGAAAATTCGCGCCGGGTCGATGATCTTGCGCCCCGCTTCGGCAAGCGATTTCAGCGCCGCCGCGCCAGTGCGTTCGTGCAGGAAAATGCGGTCGATGGCGATCAGCGCCACATCGCCGCCGAGATCGGCGACGACATGTGCGTCCCAGATTTTGGCGAACAGCGTCCGCACTATTGCCCTTCCAAGCTCCGCCAGTCCCGGGTCACAAACGTCTCCTGAATCGCCGTCCGCGTTTCGAGCATGCCACCCCGAATCCAGTGCCAGGTGCGGCAGCGATTCAGTCCGTCGTCCGAAATCTGGATCATCTCATACAGATAGAGCGAAGGATCGCCCTGTCGCTGCCAATAAAGCATCACCGAGCGGTTATATTCATCGAGCCCCACTTCAGCGGCCCAACCTTTGATCAGTTCATTGTCCCACCACACGCGGCTATCGCGATACTCGGCCGGGAAATCGCGCACCTCGGTGCGGCCGTCGGCCCATGTATAATGGTTGGTCTGGTGATAAGGAAAGGGTCCGCTATCGGGAAAGCGGCAGAACAGCCGGCTTTTGTGTTCGTCCACCTTTTCATTGGCGGCGTTGAAATAGGTGTAGGTGCCGTCCCACACGCCCTCGTGGCGCGCGAGCAGCGGCATGGCTTCGCGAATATTCATGTCAGTCATCCTGCTGTTGCAATGCTTGGGCGAGGGCTTGCGCGGATGTTGCGCGCAATAGGGCGCGGTGTTCGCGCGCGAGCCGCTCGGGCGTTATGGTGGCGGAATCAAAGGCAGACGCATTGGCCGCTTTGGCTTCATACCATGGGCTGAAAAAGTGTCGCGCGCGGACAATGCTCCACGCCGTGGTAAGGTGTTTGCCGTGCCGGTCGGGGGTCAGGTCGGGAAACAGGCGCTGGGGATCGCCGACGGGCGATGCCGGCAAGGAAAAGGCGGCTTTGCCCGTCAGTGCGCCAGCGACCGCACTGCCCAAACCCTGCCAAGCGGAGAAAGTCGTGGGCGCTCCGTCCGGCCAGTCAGAGGATAGTCCGTGGCCCGGCAGATCGATGCGAATTCCATTACCGGCGTCTAACAGCGCCCCTTCGCTGCCTGGCGCATGCGCCGCAACAAAATCGCCGCGACCTTGCCAATGGATAAGTCCATCAAAGCTGTCGGTCGCGACTGGAAGAAATCCGGCATCGCCATCCTCGGCATAATGGTCGACGACCGGTCCCGCATTGGCGCGCAGAAAATCCAGACTGATCGCTTGATGCTCCGCCGCTGTCGCCACCTTCCGCGCCGACCACCCTTGGGGCATGTCCCCCAGCCGGTCGATATGCGCCTGCAACGGATCACCGTCATAGGCCGAAATCAGGACCGGCGGCGTCGCGGCATCGGCAGACGGAATGTCGCGCGGCGCGCGCAGCACCGCGCCATAGCCCGCGCGATAGGCATCGCCCGCGTCCAGCATCTCCATGACGATGGCGTGCACCCGCGCGGGATCGTCGTGCGCGCCGGGCAGCCGCGCACCATCGCGCACGGCGAACCAGGGAAAGAACCAGCTTTGCTCCATGATGCGGTGCCACAGCCAGGGCAGATGCTCGCCATAGAGCGACGGGCGGAACGGCGGCAGATAGGCCTCGCCAAAGATCGCCATTTCCTGCGGCGTCCAAATGGCATAGCCGCCGACCGCCAGTCCGCTGAACAATTCAGGGTGGCGCTTCAGTGCGGTAACAAGGATGATCCCGCCCGAATGAAAGCCATAGGCGGCCGTGTGAGCCAGCCCGAGCGCGCGGGCGAATTCGACCACAGCATCGGCATAATCATTGATATCGGGATCCGCCTTGCCCAGCGGGTCCGACTGGCCAAATCCCGGTGTGTCTGGGGCGATGCAAGTGAACTCTGAGCCCCAGCGGCGCATCAAATCTTCATATTCGGCGCTGCTGCGCGGGCTTTGGTGCACCATCAGCAGCGGCGGCCCCTTGCCCGCCCGGCGATAATGGACGCGGCGGCCGCCAATGGTCAGATAATGCCGCGTAATCCGCATCAAAAGTTGTCCGGACAAATTGCTCTCGACAAGCGCATAGTCGCTGGTCCACAAGTGCGCAAGGTCGGCGGAGGGTCTATGACATTAATCGGCACCAAGATGGTCAGCGACGGGCGCACCGCGCGCCAGATTTTTGAAGAGGTCATGGCCAATCCCGCGCGCAAGAAGTTCGGTTTCGGAAGCAAGCTCGCTATCATCAACGTCGATTTTCAGCAGGCCTATACGCGCACTGATATGTTCGCCACCGCCTATGAAACCGACCCCGACCAGATTGCGCATGTGAACCGCATTTCCGCCCTTGCCCGCGCGCGCGGCATGCCCGTCATCTGGTCGCGCGTTGCCTATATGGATAATGCCGGCGACGCAGGGGTGTGGGGCACGCGCACCAACACGCCCGACAGCCTGCAAAACATCAAATATGCCAGCGAACGCCACGCGTTCGACCCGCGATGCCAGATTGACGCGGGCGACATGCAGTTCACCAAGCGTATGCCGTCGGCCTTTTTTGAAACGCCGCTCGCCAGCTATCTGGTGTGGCACAAGGTGGACACGGTGGTGGTCACCGGCGGTTCAACCAGTGGCTGTGTGCGTGCGACCGCCGTCGATGCGCTCAGCCACGGCTATCGCACCATCGTTCCCATGGAAACCTGCGCCGACAAGCATGAAAGCTATCACTTCGCCAATCTCACTGACCTGCAGCTCAAATATGCCGATGTCGAACCGGTGCAGGCGGTGGTAGATTGGCTGGAGGGGCAGTGACGGTGCGTGCGCCCCGCCCGCAAAAAGCCCCTCCCCGTCAGCGGAGGGGTTGGGGTGGGGACTGTCTCCCTTGCGCCATGCCGACAGCCCCCACCCCCGGCCCCTCCCCTGAAGGGGAGGGGAGATGAACCCCGACCCCAATCTTTATGACTATTTGCCCTACCGCGCCCGGCCCAAAATCAGCTGGCCCGGCGGCAAGAGCGTCGCGGTGTGGGTCGCGCCCAACCTCGAATATTATGAAATCGACCCGCCCGCGCACCCGCAGCGCAAGGCGTGGGCGCGCCCGCACCCCGATGTTGTCGGCTACAGCCACCGCGACCACAGCAACCGCGTCTCGCATTGGCGCATGGCCGAGGTAATGACCAAGCATGGTTTTCCTGGCTCGGTCAGCCTGTCGGTCGCGCTGTGCCAGCATCATCCCGAGGTGGTCGCCGATGCGGGTGCGCGCGGGTGGGAGTTTTTCAGCCACGGCATCTACAACACCCGCTACGCCTATGACATGGACGAGGCGCAGGAACGCGCCATCATCGCCGACAGCATCAAAACTGTGCGCGAGGCGACGGGGCAGACGATCCGTGGGTGGCTTGCCCCCGCGCTCACCCATACGCCGCGCACGCTCGATCTGATCGAGGATATGGGGCTCGATTACACCTGCGACCTCTATCACGATGACCAGGTGCAGCCGGTGAAGACGGCGGGGGGGCGGCTCGTGTCGATCCCCTACAGCCTAGAGGTCAACGACCATTATGGCTTCTTCGTCTATAATATGAGCCCACGCGACTATGCCGACACGTTGATCCGCCAATATGAACGGCTGGCAGCGGAGGGTGAGGCGAGCGGCACCGTGATGTGCATCCCGCTGCATGCCTATCTGATCGGCCAGCCGCACCGCATTGGTCCGTTCGAGCAAGCGCTGCGGTACATCGCCGAGGATGGCCGCGCCTGGATTGCGCGCGCAGGGGAGATTGTGGACGTGTGGCGGGGGCAGCAAAAGCCGTCTCCCCTGAAGGGGAGAGAGCCATGACCCTTGACCCCGCCTACCTCCACTATCCCCGTCGCCGCCATGGATATGACCATGGTCTTTACCCCTGGTCTGCTCTGCACGAACGCGCGCCAGTACGCTGGCCCGATGGGAAATCGGTTGCCCTGTGGCTTTGCGTCAGCCTCGAATGGTTTCCTATCACCCCCAGCGATGCGCCGTTCCGCGCGCCGGGGCATATGCAAACGGCCTATCCCGATTATCGCCACTATACCGCGCGTGATTATGGCAACCGGGTGGGCGTTTACCGGCTGCTTGACGCCTTTGCGAACGCGGGGCTGCGTGCAAGCTTTGCCACCAACAGCGCCATTGCCGGGCGATACCCCGAACTGATTGCCGATATCGTCAAGGGCGGGCACGAGATTATCGCGCACTCGACCGACATGAACGGCACCATTGCAAGCGGTCTGCCCATCGCCGACGAACGCGGCTTGATCACCGAATCGCTCGATACGCTCGAACAGGCGACCGGCACGCGCCCCGCTGGCTGGCTCTCCATCGCGCGCTCGCAAAGCTGGAATACGCCGGATCTGCTGCGCGAAGCCGGGGTCAAATTTTGCTGTGACTGGGTAAATGATGAACTGCCCTATCGCTTCAGCAACGGCCTCATCAACCTGCCGCTCAATCACGAACTCAGCGACCGCCAGATCATCACCGTGCAGCAGCAGTCGGCCGACAGCTATGCGCAGCAAATGCGCGATGCGTTCGACTGGCTGGCGCGCGAAGCGGCAGCGCAGGGCGGCGGGCGGATGCTGCCGCTGCACCTCACCCCCTATATCATGGCGCTGCCGTACCGGATTGGGGCACTCGAAGCCTTGCTGACGGACCTTGCCACGCGTCCCGAATGCTGGAATGCCATCGGCGGGGATATCGTCACCACCTGGGAGCATATGGTGGAGAAGGGGCAGCAGTGAAGGTTCGCAATCCGCGCACCGGCCAGTTCGATTATGCCATCGCACCGCTGCGCGACAGCGCGCTCGATGCGCTCGAACTGCGCCTGCGCAGCGCGCAGCCCGCTTGGGCGTCGCGCACACCCGAAGAGCGCGGCGCCCTGCTGCTCAAGCTCGCCAACGCCGTCGCGGCGCATGCCAGCGCAATTGCCGATGCTTTGGTGATGGACACTGGGCGCAAGGCGATTTCCTTTCTGGAGGTAGCGGGCATTCCGCAATCACTGCGCCGCTGGGCCGGGATCGCGCCAACCATCATCCGAAATGCGACGGTGGTGGGGCAGGACAGCGCCACTCCTGGCATTGCCATCGACACGCGGCTGGTTGCCTATCCGCTGGTCGGCGTCATCAGTCCGTGGAATTTTCCGCTAACGCTAGCGCTGATTGACGCCATCCCTGCGCTCGCGGCGGGCAGCGCGGTCATTGTCAAACCGTCGGAGGTCACGCCGCGCTTCATCCGCCCCCTGCTCGCGGCGGTGGCTGCTGTGCCTGAAGTTGCCAGCGTGCTGGCGATTATCGAAGGCGATGGTGCGACGGGCGCAGCGTTGGTGGAGCGCGCCGACTATATCGCCTTTACCGGTTCGGTCGCGACCGGTCGCAAGGTCGCCGAAGCCGCCGCGCGCGCCTTCATTCCCGCCAGCCTGGAACTGGGCGGCAAGGATCCGATGATTGTGCTTGCCAGCGCGCATGTGGCCACTGCCGCGCAAACCGCATTGCGCGCCAGCGTTGTCAACGCGGGACAGGCGTGCCAGTCGATCGAACGCGTCTATGTCGATCGCAGCATTGGCGAGGCGTTTCTGACGGAATTGGTCGCGGCGGCGCAAGCAGTGCGGCTCAACTATCCCGACATCGAGCAGGGCGATATCGGCCCGTTTATCTTTGCGCGGCAGGCCGAGATCGTCGATGCGCAAATCAAGGATGCGCTGGCCAAGGGTGCGCGGCTGCTGTGCGGCGGCCAAATCGAGCAACTGGGCGGCGGGCTATATTTGCGCCCGACGGTGCTTGCCGACGTTACGCCAGATATGGCGGTGATGACCGAGGAAACTTTCGGTCCAGTTATTCCGGTCACGATGTTTGACACGGTCGAAGAAGCGTTGACGCTGGCCAACAGCGGGGTTTTCGGCTTGTCGGGTGCGGTGCTGGCGGGAACCGATGGCGAAGCGTCGGCGGTAGGGCGCTGGCTGAACGTCGGCGCGGTGTCGGTCAATGACGGTGCACTGACGTCGATGGTATGGGACGCGGAAAAATCCAGCTTTGGCCTGTCGGGATTGGGGCCGTCGCGGATGGGCGATACCGGTCTGCTGCGCTTCTTCCGTAAGCAAAGTCTGCTGCGCCAGTTCGGCAAACCGCTGCCATTGGCCGCCTATTCGGAAGAGGGGATGGAGGGATGAGAGCCGGATTATTGTGCGCAGCATTTTTGATTGGCGGGTGCAGCATCAATGTGACCGAAACTGCCCCTGCCAGCGCGCCCGTTACCAGCTCGCCGGGCGTTGAGCGCAGCGCCGAACGGTTGCCGACCGACATCCGCCGCACGACGCTGATCGTGCGCGACATGGAAAACAGCCTGCGGCTGTATCGCGACGTGCTGGGCATGAAGATCAACTACGACACTATGGTCACCATGTCGGGCGTCGCGCTGCCCGCCGGGCCACCGGGGGCGAAGGCGCGGCTGGTGCTCCTTAACGGCAATGATCCCTTCATCGGCTGGATCGGCCTGATGGAATGGATTGACCCAAAGCTGCCTGATCCCGGGCCCTATGCGACGCGCATGGGTATCGGCAGCCATGTTATCATTACCCAGACGGATGATGTTGATCGCCGCTGCGCCGAAGCCGCCAAGGTGCCCGGCGTGACAATGACTGCCCAAGCGCGCGACCAGAGCTATCCGGGCCGCAATGGCGCGCCGCCAATCAAGGTGCGCGGCTGCAATTTCTTTGATCCCGACGGGACGCTCATCGAAATGAACCAGCTGATCGGATGAGCGGGCTGCGTGCTGCCTTGCAAGCCGTCATGCCGGCCATGTTCCGGCATGAAGGTGTGTGGGAGGGCAGCTATCGCCACATTGGCGTCGATGGCGCGCTGATCGACGAATATCGTGTCTGGACGCAATGCGAACTGCCCGACACCGGCCCATACGCCTATGTTCAGCACAACCGGATGCGATGGGCCGACGGACGTGTGGCTGAATTTCATTTTGGCGGTGCGCTTGTTGGTCACCGGCTGATGTGGGACACCGACCGTTTTACGGGGCACGGCTGGCAAACGGAGGACGATCTCATCATGCTGCGGCTTGACCGCCGCGACGTACCGGACAGCCATTATGTCGAAATCATCGACATGGCCCGCGATGGGCTCAGCCGGATGCGCACCTGGCACTGGTATCAGGACGGGCAACCGTGGAAGCGGACGCTGTGCGACGAGCGGAGGATCAGATGAGCTTGTTTTTGATGCTGGCCATGGTGGGCAGCGAACCCGCGGCTTCGGTGCCATGCGACACGCCCGTTTATATGGTGGTGGCCGGCCCCACGCACGACCGCGCGCGGATGCAGGCATATGCCAAGGCCATTTTTGACAGCGGATTGTATCAGCAGCTCGGCGGCTATTACATCAACGCCCCGGTGCCGGTCGCGGTATTTGAAGGCGATGTGCCGCCCAATCAGGCGACACTGATCGTGCGCTTCCCCTGCCTCGCCAACGCGCAGGCCTTCTGGTTTTCCAAGGAGTATCAGGAAAAAATCAAACCGCTGCGGCTGAACCCTTCGGCGGGCGACTATACGGTCACGGTCTATGCCCAAATCCCGGTGCGCGCAGACATGGTGGGCAAGGTTGGCGACGCCGCGTACCGCACGGCATTTGATGCAAAGGGTGTGGAACAGGTGGCGAAGGATTAGCTAGGCGGCGCGCCCGTCCCTATCCATGCCGTCAGGGCGGCGGCGGCAACCACGACCAGCATTACCGTTTGCCAATTGGCCATGCGCGGCTGTGCGGTATCATCCTCAACCTCTTTTTGCCCGGTCAACATGGGGCCGATCAGATTGTCCTGCCGCACGACCGAGTAAAACGCTATCGCCGCCAAATGCAGACCCACCAGTGTCACGATGACATTGAAAAAGGTCTCATGCCATTCGGTTACCATCTCCGCCGTTTCATAGCTGACGAGATGGTTGAGCGGCCCCGCGACGAGCCCATATTCGTCCTGCGCGAAGAGGCCCATGCCAAGCTGGACCGATAGGACGGCGAGCAGCGCCGCCACGCTCCAGCCGCCCAGCGGGTTGTGGCCCAGCGGTGCGGCTTGCTTGCCGCGCAAATAGGCGAGTACCGCGCCGGGCCCTTTGATGAAACGGGCAAAGCGCGCCGGATCGCTGCCCATGACGCCCCAGATCAAACGGAGCACCACAAGGAACAGCATCGCTATCCCGAGGCGCCGGTGGGTTTCAATGTCGCCTTCCTCGGCGGTCCACCACAGCAGCGGGAGCAGCACGACAAATCCCCAGTGCGCCAGCCGCACCGGCAAGTCCCACAGATGTACGGCCCGATAGGGCGGTATCATTTATCCAGCCGGAACTGGTCGTGACAGCCTTTGCACGTGGCGCCGGTCGCACCCAGCGCGGCGCGCACCTTCGCTGCGTCGGTTCCGGCGGCGGCGGTGCGCAGCCCTTTGGTGGCGCCATCCAGCTTGGTGGCGGCGGCACGGAATTCGACCGGCTTTTGCCAGATGGCGGGCAAAGCTTCGGTCTTCACCCCTGTCTCGGGGCCGGTTCCGCGCGGGAAGAACCCGGGAATGCGTTTGCCTGCGCGTTCCAGCGCAGCGGCCTCACGCCGGATGACAGCAAAGGCGGGCGCATCCTTTTTCAGCTCGTCACTGATCAGCTTCATCGACCGGCCCATGGCCTTGAAATTATCCTGCCGCGCTTTGATCGTGTCGGGAGCGGCAGCAATGGTCGGAACCGCCAGTAGGACGGCGGCGAAGGTGATGGCGGCAAAGCGGGCTTTGATCATGGACTTACTCCTTTTGCGCCCCCAGAGTTGGAAAGCTAACGCGCTTTGGGACCGGTGCAAAGGGCTTTTCCGGATGACTTGCCACGCCCCAGCCGGTTTTTCGAAAAATGCAGCGACCTTCGCTAGCGCTGTAGCTCGACCAGTTCGTACCAGGTCATCATATAACCGCCCACGCCGCCCTTTAGAAAGATGGAGTCCGCGTCATCGGTAATCCATAAGTCGTAGGGTGGATGGGCACCAGCCATGCCCGCGCTGCCGTCATCGACAAACTGGAAATGCCGCGCCGGAAAGGTCCCAGCTGCAACGGTGACTTCTTCTCTGCCAACAAAAATGCCATCGATCTTCACCTGCGCGATCATCGGAGGCGTCGCGCCGCGATGGTCGGGGCTGGGCAGATAACAGTTGAATTTGTGCCTTGCGCCTTCGTGCTCCCACTTGTGCGAGCCTAGCATATAGCCGTCGGCAACGATCGGATGGGTTCCGAATCCGTCCAGAGGCAATTCCGCTTCAACCCGCTGCGACAGGCGGCCGATCGACGGGCCATAGCTTTCGCACTCGATGGTCCGCCCATCGAACCGCAACCAGCCCGTCCCCATGAAGGCGTCACCAACGGTCAGACGGACATGCAGGTCCATCGGCTGTCCATGTTCGTCAATGCCATAGATGATGTCGCGCATTACCGTTGGTTCTGGCTCGTCAATCTCGCAATGCGCCCGCAATACGACCTTTCCGTCGGCATGATGGGTGAACATGAAGCTTTCGAACCCGCGCGGCTGGTTCAACCGCTCCGGCTTTTTCGAACTATAGGCCAAACGCCCCTCGATGACGCGGTGTTTCATGGGATAGTCTCCTGCCCCTCGTTCATAGCCCCCAGTTTTTGCTTGCCAAGCGAAAGTTGTCCGGACAAATTCTATTTGACAATGGGGGAGGGTGACGGTGGATTTTCAACAGGTCGATCTGCTGCGTTGGGTGCATATCTTGGCGATGGTTTATTGGCTGGGCGGTGAATGGGGCGTGTTCCAGACCAGCTATCATGTCACCAATTCGGCGTTGCCGCTGGACGAACGCAAACGACACATGGAAACCGCCTATCGTATTGACATATTGGCGCGAACCGGAATTGTGCTGTTGTTTCCGCTCGGTCTGCATATGGGCTATATCTATGGGTTCGTGCCGCTCCTCGGCGGTGCGGGCCTATGGGCCATGTGGTGTTTCTTTCTGGCCTGGCTGGGGATGACCTGGGCCGCGTTCATCAAGCGCGAAACCGATATTGGGATCCGAATTACGCGGGCCGAGGAGCTGCTGCGCTACCCGCTGATCGGCGGCATTATCCTGTTGTCCGTGATGGCATTCTTGGGAAGCGGGCCAATCGAGGTGGGGCAGGGAAGCCTCTGGTACCCGACCAAGATGATCTTATATGCCTTCTCACTGTGCATTGGCTTGTTCCTGCGTTTCGTGATGCGCCAGTGGACGGTCTATTTCCGCGAACTGGCTGCCGGACCCAATGCAGCAATCCAAGCCAAATTGGATCGAGAGATCGCCCAGGCCCGCATCGCGGCATATGTCTATTGGATAACGATTTCAGGAATTTGCTTCTTGGGTGCGACCAAGCCGTTTTGAAAGGCGGGGCATGGGCGGCGGGTGTTCACCCCGCCTCCATTTCCTTCACCACATCCTCGATCGGCGGCTCCAGCTCGGCAAGCGCCTGCATGTCCTGCTGCACACCGCGCATGACGCGGGCAATATATTCGCGGATGATCAGGTTGCGCTCGCGTCCCGTCTCCATATCGGGCGCATAGCGTTCAATATCGGCCCGGCTGATTGTGCCTTTGGCGTCAAGCAGCCGTTCGATCGTATCCATCCGTTCCCGAATGACCGATACTTCGCCGACCAGCGCCATCAGGATGGACAGGATGCGGTCGTCCTCCGGATTCAGAAATTGCGGGCGCTTGCCCTTGGCCTTCAAGCCAGAGCGCGAAATCCAGTCGAGATCTTCGGTCATTGCGCCGCCTCTGGCTTCCACGCGCCATAGGCATTCCAGATCGCGGCGCGGCCATAATCTTCCTCGCCGCCTTCGGGGGATGGCGGGAAAATGCTCTCATCGACCACGGCTTTCACTCCGACGACAAATTGACCGGCCTTTGGCAGGCCCTTGTCTTCCATGATCTGCTTCAAATCGAGCGCGTGCATCGCTGACCAGAAGGGCTCATTGTTGTTGAACGCATCCCAATCGCGCATGAACTGTTCGAACAGCGGCATTTCGGGCGAATATTGCGGCTGTTCGATATGGAACATCAGCCCGCCGGGCTTCAGCACGCGAGCACCTTCGCCGATGATCTTCGGCAGCGCCTTGTTGGACAGTTCGTGCAGGAACATTGTGGTCTGCACCCAGTCGAAACTCTCGTCGGCAAACGCGTCCATTTCTTCGGCATTCATTTGGATGAAGCGGATATTCTTCACCCCCAGCGCCTGTGCCCGGGCATGGCCATAGCGCAGCGATGGCGCGGCGGTATCGATTGCGATCACTTCGGCATCGGGAAAGGCCTGTGCGATCGGCACGGCATTGTGACCGACCGTTGCGCCGATATCGAGAATGCGTTTCGGCTGCCAATCGGGGTGTTCTTTTTTGATCCACGCTGCCACTGCTTGCCCGCCGCCATCGTTCAGCGCCCCTAGCGCGCCGCCAGTGGTGGCAAAGATGCCGCAATCATAATTGGCACCAGCCGATACATCGCCCGGGCGTTCCTCGCCATGATAGCTGCCGGGCATGCAGTGAATATCGACCGCCGCCTGGTAACGGGGCACCGCAACGCTTGCGTCGAGCTTCAGCGTGTCGCGCCCCTCATTATACTGCCGGGCCATCGCATCGAGTTCGTCGAGCTGGCGCAGGACCATGGCGCGGCCATTTTGCTGGCGCATTTCCATCGAATTGCGTTTCAGCGACGACCAGAAACGGTGCCACCCATCCTTGTTCATGGCGTGCCGCACTTCATGCCGGTCCACTGGCTCGCGGCCATGCTCTGCCTTGAAAGCGGGCAGCACGCGGCGCTCATAAGCGAGCCTGTTGCCCGCGCCGATTTCACCTGAAAGATAGCGATTCAGGTTTGCGAGGAAATTGAACCGGGCCGCCTCGTCATGGTTCGGCTTCGGGAACATCGCATGCTGCGTCACCGCTGTATAAGGCGGGGGCACGTCCGTCTTGCTCATATCAATCCATCCTTGGCGAGCCGGGTGATGGTTTCCTCGCTCACCCGCTTGAAATGGTCACGGCCAGGCGTCTTCACAACGCCGTTCTCAATCAGATTGTCAGCCTGAAGGTGCGTGTCGGCAGCATAGGTTTCGGCGAACAGCGCATTGCGTTGCCGCGACAAGGTGTTGGTCATCCCTGGCTTACGCCGTGCCATGCGCAGCGCGGCCAGATCGATGTCCGCGAAGGCCGTAAAGGTTTCTCCCGAATTGGACTGCGCCAAAACATTGCCTTTCCAGTCGACGACCATCGAATTGCCGTCTGCCGAAGCCTCGGGCAAAGCCGTTGATACAATTCCGGCAGTGTTGGCAGATATGACATAGGTCAAATTCTCGAACGCTCGCGCACGTTTGGCGATCATTTTGGGCGTTGCCATGGGCGAGCCAATCTCGCTTGACGAATGCACAAAAATCTCCGCCCCGCGCAGCGCGTGCGCCCGCGCAATTTCGGGGTAGAGGATTTCTTCGGACGCAATCGCGGCCAGATTGCCAATCTCGGTCCGCGCCACCGGAAAAACGCCATCGAGACCGTAAATGTCCAGATATTTGCTCCACACATCGTGCGGTGTCGGCGCGAACATCGAATTCAGGCGGCGATAGCGCAGCACCGTCTGGCCATCGGGGGCGATGACGAAACTCGCCTGAAAATAGATGCCGGGAAAATTCTTGTCGCGTTCATAGGCGTTGCCCGCGATGAACAGCTTCAGGTCCATCGCCATCGCTGCAATCGCGGCATATTCGGGCCCGTCGATGTCGAACGCAGCCAGCTCGGCAAACTCACTGATGCCGATACGCCCGGGATAGCTGGTGAAGAGATATTCGGGCAGCACCGCCAGCTTCACCGGCGCGCCGCCATACTGCTGGATAAAGATCGTGGCCGCACGGATCTGCGGAGTGATGGCGGCGACCTGCTCTTTGATCTGCGCCGTCACCTCGGCGCGCGTTCTCAGCCGCTCTACCGAGCGCGCGGTCAGTTGCATCGCCACGGCGGCAAAAGGCGCAGGGGCGCTCACGGACAATTCACGCGTCTCCATCGCCGCCAATCCTTCGGGCAAGATCGCACCGCTGGCAAGTGCGGCGGCGAGCGCGTGGCGGCGGTTTAACTCCATCGCGCACCGGGCCTCACAGCCCCAGCACGCCAGGGTTCATCCGGCCGTAGGGGTCAAGGTGCGCCTTGACCGCCTGCAGCAGCCCGTCCGCCGCCGGATCCAAACTGTCACGATAGCGATAGGTGCGCCCGATCTGGAAGTGCGCCGCGCCGTGATCGAAGAAGATATCGACAATGGCGGCCTTCAATTCTTTGGCCAGCGCCCATGCGGCGGGGTTGTGCGGGCGTTTGGGCAGTTTGGCGAGATGCGCGGCCTCGACAGTCGCATCGATCAGCGGGTTCGACGCATCGGGCCAATACAGGCACGGCTCGATCAGCGTGCCCTGCCCCCCCAGCGCGGTGATCAGCGTGCCGGTGTGGATGCCATGCGTCTCCATCTCGGTCCGCCGCGCGGCGAACAACGCCATTATGGCTTCGTAACAGGCCACGGCACGGCTGTGCGCGACGATGCCATGCACCGGCGCCCAGCGCTCGCCCTCTGGTCCGAGCATGGAATTAAGCGGCCCGAACGGGTTGGCGCGGATGATTTTGGGGATGGTATTCTCGGTTTCCGCTCCGCCGTGCGCCAGCGCGATCCGCCGCGCCTCGGCAATGTCGGCATCGGCCGCCGACTGCTGCCGCGCCTCGGTCAGCACATGCAGCGAATAGCTCGCCTCTTTGATGAAATCCCGTCCCGCCAGCGCCACCTTCGCGCCTTCCTTCAGCGCCTTCAGCACCGACCCCTGCGCCTTCATCATCCCCACCAACGCCTTAGCGTCGGACGCCAGGCTGTCGCGCTTCATGCGGATGGCGTTCAAATTGGGGTCGAAGCCGAATATCTCGGTCGCCACCCCGGCGCGTTCGATCTCCGCGAGCGCGCCCAGCGCTTCGCGATGCGTCTCGAACGTAAAGCTGGCATAGCCATGCGCCGCCGCCTCGCGCACCAGTTTGAGTGTGATTGTCGCCTTGATCCCCAGCGCGCCGGTGTCGGCCAGGAACATCCCGGCCAGGTCGGGGCCATAGGGCCGGGCCACCCGGCTCCCCGTGTCCAGCACTGTCCCGTCGGCCAGCACTATCGTTAGCGCCAAACAGCTTTGCGGCCCGCTACCGTGCCGTGCCGATCCCCAGAACAGGCAATTCTGGCTCATCCCCCCGCCGACAGTGGCCTTCAGCCCCGACAATGTGCCCCAAAAGGGCGTGCGCAGCCCCAATGGCTTCAAGGTGTTATACAGCTTGGCCCAGGTGCACCCCGCCTCGACCGTCACCTTCATGTCGGTCGCGTTGATATCGAGGATCTTGTCCATCGCGGCGGTATCGATCAACACCGCGCCCGGCAGCCTTTGCGTGTAGCCGCCGGTATAGCTCATCCCCCCGCCCCGCGCGACGACGGCATGCCCTGCGCGCGTGGCGGCGGCGACGGCGGCGGATAGCTGCGCTGTGTCGGCGGGGCGGACGACAGCGGCCAGATCGGCGCCGCGTGCGAACACGTCATGCGCGAAGTAATCGAGGCTCGCGGCGTCGGTCAGCACCTCTGCCCCGCTCGCGGCGAGCGCGTCTATCAGGCCGTTGGCAGCGGGCGCGAGCGTGGCCATCACCCTTTCTCCGGAACCGTCAGTTCGGGGTAGCGGCCGAGCAGCAGGAGCAGCGCGCCGCCGACCAGAAAGCCGAACAGCGCCACTTGCAAGATCGGATCATAGCTGCCCGAAACATCGCGCACGCGCGCGTAGACGATCGGCGAAATGGCGGAAAACAGGCCGAAGGGCATATAGAGCATGCCATAGACTTTGCCGTAATGCGCCATGCCAAAATACCGACCGGTCAAATAAGCGATAAGGTCGCTCTCCGCCCCAGCGGCAAAGCCGAGCAGAAATCCGGCGAGCATTGCCAGCGGCAGCGTCGGTGCATCGCCCAGCATGATAAGGCAGCTGATCGCAGGCAGGCACAGCAGTGGGAATGCCACCCAGCCTTGCCAGAAGCGGTCGAGCAGCGCCCCGGTAATCAGCCGCCCTGCGAATATGCCGATGCCCAAAATGCCCATCACGCTCGCAGCATCTTCGGCCCCGATCTGCTGGTCGCCCAGCATCGCGGGCAGGTTGATGAAAAAGCCGCCAAAGGCCATGGCAATGCACGCTATCGACAGCCAGATCAGCCAGAAACGAAAATCCTTGAGCGCACTGGCCAGCCGCACGCCGGTCAGTCGGCCGTCGCCGCTAGTAATGGCGGCGGGGCGCTCGGCAGCGCTGGGTTCGCGAAACAACAGAAAGGCGATGGGTAGCGCCACCAGCAAAGGGAGCGCCGCAACCACCAAATACATTGCGCGCCAGCCTAATTCGGCAATCGCCCAGACTGCCAGTTTTGGCACCACCATCGCAGCAAAGCTGGTGCCCAACAGCAAAATGCCGAGCGCCAGGCCGCGATGCCTGTAAAACCATAGATTGACCGCACGGCTCCATGTGACCGGTGTCGAACCTATGCCCACCAGTCCGACCAGTACCCACAGCGCATAATAGGTGTAGAGCGTCGTCGGCCCAGACCCAGTCGGCGTCAGCGAGATGGCGGCGAAAGCCACCCCGAACGCAAAAAGCGAAGCCAGCGCCACCGGACGCACCCCGAACCGGTCGGCCATCCAGCCGAACACCGGAGCCAGACAAGAGGCGATGACCCCGAATATCGTAATCGGCGTCAAAATCTGGACGCGGGTCCAACCCATTTCGGCGATGATCGGATCGACGGTAAAACCGATGACATTATAGGGGATGGGCGACGCCCCGCACGCCACCCCCAGAACGCCCGCCAGCAGCACTTTCCAGCCAAGTTTGAATTCGGACTGGTCCGGCGGTGCTTTCAAAGCGGGTTTCCCTTCAGTTCGGCAAGTTCGAACACAGAGTTCATATAGCCACCGACCTCGCCCTTCACATAGATGAAATCGCCGTCGGTGGTCAGCCACATGTCATAGTCGGGATGGTTGTTGGTCAGCCCGACAAAGGCGATACGGTCACAATCGAACGTGCCCGCAGGCACCGTCACCGTTTCCCGCGCGACATAGCGAAGCCCGCTTTCGGTGGTGGTAATGAACGGGCCGGTCGCGCCGAAATGGTGCGTCGAGTGCAACAGATTGCGGCCGAAGAACTGCACATGCCCCGGACCCTTTTCATAGGGAAAGGTTGCACCCAGCCAACCATCGCCTTGCACCGCATGAATGCCAAGGCCCCGAATGGGGCGCATGATCGGGAATCGCTGCGAAATGCGGCCTTCCGCCTCGGTCCAGCTTTCGCACTCCGCCACGCTGTCGGTGAAGCGGAACCAGCCGGTGCCGGTGACCCGGCCATGGTTCATAATCCGGACAAAAGCATCATGCGGGTGGAAATCTGGGTGGACGGAAAGCACACTGTCGCGCACCACATGGTCATCGCCAAACCGCATTTCACAATGCGCGGCGAAGACGTGGAGGCCATCGACACCGCGGGTAATCCGAAGCTCCTCTTGCCCCCAGACCGCGCCACTATCGCGATGGCGGTATTCGATCCGGCCCCGTCGGCACGGCAAGGGTTCGAAACCGCCCATCCGTCAGAACCGGTACTTCGCCCGCACCGTCCATTCCATCGGGCGATTGAGATAGCTGTAATTGGACAGCGCCGATTGGATGATGGATTCGCCGAGGCAGTTGGTGCATTCCGCCGCCAGCGACCAGCGCTTGTCGGGGGCATTCAGCGTCAGTCCGGCGCTGACGATCCACGCAGCATCGCTTTGTGATCCGGTGATGAAATCGCCATTGCCGAATGGGTTGCCGGGGAAGGGGCCGGTCGCGGGCTGGTTCACGCCGCTGACTGGCGCGTTGTAGATGCTGAGGTTGGCAATCGCGACCTCTTGTTTGGACCGGTACGTGCCATTGACCGACGGTACGAGTGTCCAGCCGCCGCCCAACTCGGCCGCATAACTGCCGCCTAGCGCCAGCGACCAGCGCGGTGTGCGCACCGGCGTCGCGATGCTGCCGTCGGCGGTGACAATGCCCGCCGCGCAGGCGGTGATCGACGGCTGCGTTGCTGGGACATTGGGGCCGCCCGGCACCTTGCCCGCCGCAATGGCGGCGAGGCACGAGGCCTGCTGCGCCGCAACCGACTGGATGCCGAACCGATCTGTGGCGGGCGCGTTCTGCGGCACACGGTATTTGTCGTCCTGATAACCGATATTGGCATAGAGGTTGAGGCCGTCGACCGGCGCGAAGGTGAATTCGGCTTCCACCCCGCGGTTGCGATAATCGGCGAAGTTACGCGTGATAAAGGTCAATGCGCCGGTGGTGGTGTTGAGCAGCCCGGCGAGAATCTGCAGATCGCTGACATCGAGTTGGAACAGGGTAATGTTCGCGCGCACGCGGCGGTCGAACAGGTCGGCCTTCATCCCCGCCTCATAACTCCACACTTTTTCGGGGTCGAAGGGCAGTGCCTGCGACGGCGCGGTCGCGCGCGCGTTCCAACCGCCCGATTTGAACCCGCGCGTCGCGCTGACAAAGAAGAGGAGGTCATTGTTGGGCGTGAAATTGGCGGCAAAGCGAGGCGTCCATTCGGTTGCCTTTTGCCGCGTCGGAATCACCTGCGGCGTGGTAACCGTAGTGCCGTTGGCGGGGACCACCAGATTGGCGTTGACCAGACACGTCGCCTCGACCGTGCCATCGTTGCACGAGGCGCGATTGTCGTTGAAGCGCAGCCGCTTTTCCTCGTCGGTATAGCGCACCCCGGCGGTCAGCTTGAACTGGTCGGACAGGTTGAAATCGGCCTGGACATACCCGGCATAGGCGGTGGTGGCGTTGCGCAGCACGCGGTCACCCAGCACCAGCGTTGTTGTCGGCGACAGGGTGAACAGGTCGGCGAGATCGGTGCGGTTGCGCTCGTTGATGTAATAGGCACCGGCGACATAATCGATGAAGCCGTTCGCGAGCCGTCCGTTAAGTTTGATTTCCTGCGTGAACTGCGTGTGGGTGCCGTCATTGAGGATGGTAAAACCGCCGCGCGCAAACCCGCGCACCGCCGGGAAGGGCGTGGTGATCGATGGCCCGCCGCGTCCGTCAAAGAAATCATAGGCGAATTGCTGCTTCAGGCTGACATAGCCCGTGATGAAGCTGAGCGTCGTGTCGTCATTCAAGTCGAACGCCAGGTTTGATGTAATGATGTCGCTGACCGCTTCCTGGCCCAAGCCGTAATTGGCTTTGCGTCCCGTCACGACGACCGGGGCATAGGGCGAAGGCGGGCCATCAGCCTTGCTGAGCCCGGTTGTGATGAAGCGCCCGTTGCAATCGGCCGGATTGGCCGGATTACAATTGAAATTCAATATATTGTCGCCCTTCGATACGATGTGCATATAGCCCGCGCTCCAGCGCGCCCAAGGGGCCAACTCGCCGGCAATCCCCAGCCGCGCGCCCCAGCCATCATCGTCATTCAGCCGCTCGCCGGTGGTGACATTGCGCGCATAGCCGCGGTCATTTTGCCAATAGCCGCTGACCTTGATCGCCAGCGTATCGGCGAGCGGCAGGTCAACCGAGCCGCGCGCCAGCGTCTTGTTGAACCGGCCGTAGCCAATTTCGGCAAAGCCGCCGAAACTGTCTCCCGGCTGCGCCATGATCACGTTGATCGCGCCGCCGGTGGTGTTGCGGCCGAACAAGGTGCCCTGCGGCCCGCGCAGCACCTCGATCCGTTCAACATCGAACAAGGCGAGATTGTTGGCGTTCTGGCGCGACAGATAGACATCGTCGACATAGGTGCCGACCGGCGGGTCAAAGGTGGCAATGGTTTCGGTCGAACCCAACCCGCGCAGGAAATAGGCGTTGGCCGACCCGATGCCGGTGTTGTTCTGGGCCACCAGATTGGGGACATATTGGCCCAGCTGCAGCGTGTTGCTGACCCCCTGCGCCTCCAGCTGCTCGGCTGAAAATGCCGAAATGGCGATGGGCACGTCCTGAACATTTTCGGCGCGCCGCTGCGCGGTGACGACGATGTCGGCGATGCCGCTGGTCTCTTCGGCGGGCGCTGAATCCTGCGCGAGCGCAGGCATTGCGGTGAGGGCAGACAGCGCCGCACTGGCGAGCAATATGGGCTTGAACATGGGCTTTGACTCCTCTGGACCGGCGTAATCCGCCACTATTGCTTCCCCAGCGTACCGGCATCCGGTTGTCCGGACATTTTTATTTGTCCGGACAACTTTCATGCACTATGCGGCTTGTCAAGCAGGATTGCGTATTGGCCTGTTTGCGAGCGCTATCTGTTGCAGAATCGGCGCTACGGGCGCAGCAAGATTACAAAAGAGGGGCAGGTATGGACTGGGCGGCGCTGGCATATCCGACAATGCTCTATGTCCATGTGCTGCTGTTCGTGGCCTGGCTGGGCGGCGATATCGGCGTGTTCGTGCTGGGCCAACATTTCCGCAAACGCACCCAATATACCCTCGACCAGCGCATTGCGCTGCTGAAGCTGCTCGTGATTACCGACCTCGCGCCTCGCGCCGCTTGGGCGCTGATGGTGCCGGTATCGCTGACCCTATCCTTGCTCGGCGGGTGGTGGCCGGTGTGGCCTGCCATGGTGGCGGTCAGCTGGGTCATCGGCCTTTTCTGGCTGTGGCTGGTGCTCGACGCACATGCCCACGACATGACGCCGCGCGCCGCGCGCAACCGCAAATGGGAAGGGTGGCTGCGTTGGCTACTGGCGGCTGGTTATCTGTTGCTCGGCGTCGAATCGCTGGTCAGCGGACATCCCATCGACCAGCCTTGGCTCGCGGCGAAGGCCTTGCTGTTTGGGCTGATCTTCGTCGCCGCGATCATGATTGACGTGACCTTCAAGCCGGTCGGTGCGCAGCTCGGCAAATTGCTCAGCGAAGGGTCAAGCGATGCGACCGAAGGACCGCTTCTCGCTACCATGAACCGCACGCGCCGCTGGGTTTGGTGCGTTTACGCGTTGCTACTGGTCACAGGCTGGCTCGGGGTGGTCAAACCGGCTTGGTAATTGCGCGCGGTTGCGGCGAAACTGCTTGACTAAAAATTTGTCCGGACAAATTAAAGGCGGCGATGACTTTGGCGATCCAATCAATGCTGTTCGTGCCGGGGACCAAGCCCGACCGCTTTGCCAAGGCGCTGGCGAGCGGCGCGGACTGCGTGTGCATTGATCTGGAGGATGCCGTCCCGCCCGGAGAAAAGGATGCTGCACGGGCGGCGGCGCTCGACGCAATCAGGGCGCTGGATGATGCGCGCCTTGCCATCCGTATCAATGGCATGATGACCCGCGCGGGGCTGGCTGATGCGCTGGCGCTGGCAGCGGCGGCCATGCGTCCGGCGCTGGTGTTTGTCCCGATGGTCGAATCGCCGGTCGAGCTGGCGCAGTTGCGCAGCGTGCTGGCCGATGGCGCGGTGCGCTTCGTGCCGCTGATTGAAACCGTTGCCGGGCTGCGCGCCGCAGACGCCATTGCCGCCGATCCTTCCACGGCGATGCTGATGTTCGGCGGCGGCGATTTTTCGGCGCAACTGGGTGTGCCTTTGGCATGGGAACCGCTGGCGCTCGCCCGTGCGCAGCTCGTCATGGCAGCGGCGGGGGTCGGCAAACCCGCACTCGACGTCCCTTTCATCCATATGGACGACCCGGCTGGCCTTGCCGCTGAATGTCGCCGCGCCAAGGAACTGGGCTTTGCTGCCAAAGCGGCAATCCACCCGGCGCAGATTGCGGTCATCCACGATATCTTCCGCCCCAAGGCCGCCGACATTGCCGAGGCCGAGAGCGCGCTTGCTGCCTTTGCGGCGGGCGGATACCGCCCCATTCGCCACAATGGCAAAATGCTAGAGGCCCCCGTGGTGCGCCGCTTTGAACAGATATTGGCTTTGAAGGATCGGATCGATGCGTGACAGTGTGAAGGAAGTCGCCCCCGGGCGTTTCCGTGAGGTGCAGGGCCGCTATTTTGAGGATTTCGTCGTCGGCCACATCTATGAACATCGTCCGGGTCGCACCATCACCGACGCCGACAATGTCTGGTTCACACTGCTGACGATGAACACCCACCCCGCGCATTTCGATTATGCTTTTTCCGAAAAGACCGAATTCGGCAAGCCGCTGGTGGTCAGCCCGCTGACCATCGCGCTGATGACGGGGATGAGTGTGTCGGATACCAGCGGCAAGGCCATCGCCAATTTGGGCTGGGACGAGGTGCGGATGACCGCACCGCTATTCGTCGGCGACACCCTCTATGCCGAAAGCGAAGTGCTGGAAAAGCGCGAGAGCAAATCACGCCCCGACCAGGGCATTGTGACGTTCAAGACCATCGGCAAGAAACAGGATGGCACGGTGGTGAGCACCTACAAGCGCACCGTTTTGGTGTGGAAACGCGGCCACGGCCCCGCCGACGATTGAGGACAAACAACATGGCTACTGCACCGGTATTGGATACTGCCCGCCCCGCGATGGATCCCGATGAGGAAGCTGCGCTGCTCGATGCCATCCAGAAATGGGTGGACAAGGAAGTGCGGCCCGTCGTGCTGCACCACGACCACAACGACATCTGGCCCAAGGAGCTGGTCGACCAGATGGTCGAAATGGGCCTGTTCGGCGCGACGATCGGCCAGGAATATGGCGGGCTTGGCCTGCCTGCGACCACCTATGCCAAAATCGTCGCGCTCATTTCCTCCTACTGGATGGCGATTACCGGGATTTTCAATTCGCACCTGATCATGGCCTGCGCGGTCGAACGCTTCGGTACGCTTGAACAGAAAATGCAGTGGTTACCCAAATTCGCCAGCGGCGAAATTCGCGGCGGCCTCGCGCTGACCGAACCCAATGCCGGGACCGATCTGCAAGCCATCCGAACGACGGCAGTGCGCGACGGCGATGATTATGTCATCAATGGTACCAAGACGTGGATCTCGAACGGGGTGAATGGCAGCTGCTTTGCGTTGCTGGTCAAAACCGACCCGAAGGCACAGCCGCGCTACAAGGGGATGAGCCTGTTCATCGCGCCCAAGCAGGATGGCTTCACCACCGGCAAGAAGTTTGAAAAGCTGGGCTATAAATGCATCGACAGCGCCGAGCTGATTTTCGACAATTACCGTATCCCTGCCGCCAATCTGATTGGCGGGGTCGAAGGGCAAGGGTTCTTCCAGGCGACCGGCGGGCTGGAACTGGGCCGCATCAACGTCGCCGCGCGCGGGGTTGGCCTCGCCGAAGGCTCGCTGCGCCTCGCCACCGAATATGCGCAGCTCAGGGAAACCATGGGCAAGCCGATTGCCGAGCATCAAGCGATCCAGCTGAAACTCGGCGAAATGGTCACCCGCGCCCGCGCCGCGCGCTTGCTCACTTTCGACGCCGCCGAAGCCTATGATCGCGGCGAACGCTGCGACATGGAAGCGGGCATGGCCAAATATTTCGCTTCTGAAGCCGCCGTCGCGAACAGCCAGGAAGCGATGCGCATCTATGGCGGGTACAGCTATTCGAAGGAATATGACATCGAACGCTACTACCGCGATTCCATGCTGATGTGCATTGGTGAGGGTACCAACGAAATGCAGCGCATCATCATCGCGAAACAGTGGGTGAAGGCCAACCCGGCGTGAGCCAAAGAGGGCTCCCTCTATCCGGCTTTCGCATCCTCAGCGCCGAACAATATGGCGCGGGGCCCTATGGCACGCAGTTTCTGGCGCAGCTGGGGGCAGAGGTCATCAAGATCGAACCGCCGCATAAAGACGGAAAAGGCGGCGGCGATACTGCGCGGGCGGTCGGGCCGCATTTTCTTGAAGCCGGTGAGAGCGTGTATTTCCACGCCTTCAACCTCAACAAGCGCTCGCTCACGCTCGATCTGAACAGCGCCGAAGGTCAGGCAATCCTGCACAGGCTGGTCGCCTCCAGCCACGCTGTTGCCAACAATCTGCGCGGCGACTTGCCCGCCAAGCTGGGGCTGACCTATGCCGATTTGCAGCATCTCAACCCCGCCATCGTATGCGTTCACCTCAGCGCCTATGGCCGCGACAATGAACGCGCCAAATGGCCGGGCTATGATTATCTGATGCAGGCCGAGGCGGGATTCTGCGCGCTCACCGGCGACCCCGATGGCGAGCCGCAGCGGATGGGGCTGTCGATGGTCGATTTCATGACCGGCACCCATATGACCATCGCGCTCCTCGCCGCGCTGCTCGACGCGCAACGCTCGGGGCAGGGGCGCGACATGGACGTCGACCTGCTCTCCAGCGCGGTGCACCAGACCAGCTATCCTGCGCTCTGGTATCTGAACGAAGGCGATGTAACGCAGCGCACCCCGCGCAGCGCGCACCCCACCGCGACCCCCAGCCAGATGGTGCGCGCCGCCGATGGCTGGATGTTCGTGATGTGCCAGCTGCCCAAATTCTGGACCATCTTGTGCGAACGGATCGGCCGGCCCGATCTTTCCGCCGACCCGCGGTTTGCCACCAACCCCGACCGGCTGGCAAACCGCGCGGCACTGACCGAGGTGCTCGATGCCCATTTCGGCACCGCACCGATGGCGCATTGGCAGGCGCTGCTCGCGGGCCATGTTCCGGTTGCACCGGTGCACACGCTGGACGGCGCGATGGACAACCCGTGGCTCGACACCATCGGCATGATTGAAACGGTCGATCACCCGGCGCGCCCCGGCATGCGCGTGCTGGCAAGCCCGATCAAGGTCGATGGTCAGCGCGCCCCGGTGCGCGCCGGCCCCCGGCTGGGCGCTGACAGCGAGGCGATCTTGGCCGAGCACGGCTTTGATGCCGACGCTATCGCGGGCTTCCGCTCGGCGGGGGTGATTTGATTGTGGCAGAGGCCGCGCCAGCTTGCTCCCCGGCGAAAGCCGGGGCCCACTTCATCTCTCGCTGTCCTAAACGGACCCCGGCTTTCGCCGGGGAACTGGTGGACCCATGCTCGGCTGAATTACCCCTCGACCTCGATATGCATCGCATAGGCAAAGCGGTCGCCAGGGTGGTGGTTCGCCGAAATCTCCAAAATCTCCCCCGCCGCGTTGCGATAGCAGCGCAGGATCAGCAGGCACGGCGACCGGCGCGGCACGCCCAGCGCGGCGGCAACCTCGTTCGTTGCGGCGACCGCCTGGATATCCTGCGTCACGCTGGCGATTTTGATGCCCGCCAGCCGCTCGAGCTGTTTGAAAATCGTGTCCTCATTGGGCGCAATCTGCATCGCATAGTCGCGCAGGCTTTCGTGGACATAGGCGTCGGTTGCGGCGATCGGCTCGCTCGATCCGGGCGCGGTGCGCAGCCCCTTGAACATCGTCCAGCGGCCGCCAGCGAGCAGATCGAGGTGCTGGGCAATACCGCGCGGCAACGGCGCATCGCCGACCAGTTCGAACGTCGTGCGCGTGTTGCGCGCATATTGCATGATTTCGGCGACATTCGACAGCGGCTGGTGCAGCGCACCGCCGCGCGCGGTCGCAGGCTGGATGACGGTGCCCGACCCGCGCTTGCGGGTGATCAGCCCATCGGCGGTCAGCGCGCGCAGCGCCTCGCGCACGGTAAAGCGGCTGACGTTGAAGCGCTGGCACAGCGCGCTTTCGGTCGGAAAGCCGCTTTCGATATAAACGCCATCCAGCACCTCGCGGCGCAGCGCGTCGGCCAATTCCTTATATCGCGGCGTCGCGGCCAACTGGTCCCCTCCCCATGACGTTGCTCGAACAGCTTGCACAGCATTTGCAGCGTCCCGTCAACGAAGATGTCCGGACAAGAGCGCGGCTGCATTTGCTCGACTGGCTCGCGTGCGTGGCGGGGGCGCGGGGATGGGGAAAGTCGCAAGCAATTCGAAAGATGCCGATCAAGCATGACGGCTATGCCATGTTGGGGAATGTGCTTGAAATGGATGACGTGCATCGCGCTGCGCTGCTTCATCCTGGCCCGGTCATTTGGGCGACAGTAGCCGCTTCCAGCTTCTACGACGGCAATCCGCTTCACGAAGCTTTGTGCGATGCAGTGGTCGGCTATGAGGCGATGATTGCAGTCGGCACCACATTCGACCAGCACCACTATTCTTTCTACCACCCGACTTCCACAGCCGGAGTTTTTGGCGTGGTCGCTGCCTTTGGTCGCTCATGGATGGTCAATGGGCAAATGGCGAACGCGCTGGCTTTGGGCGCTTCGGTAGCCGGTGGCTTGTGGCAAACGCGGCACAGTTCCAATCACGGAAAGCAGTGGCATGTCGCTAACGCCGTCGATTTGGGACAGCGCGCCTGCATTTTTTCGGGCGATGGGGTGACCGGCCCGCTCGACGTCCTCGAAGGCCCCCAAGGCCTCTACGCCGCCACGTGCCGCTCCCCCAAGCCGATGACCTTCACTGACCAGTGGCGCATTTTTGAGGTCAGCTTCAAACCCTGGGCCGCGTGCCGCCATGCGCATCCCGCGATCGACTGCGCGCTCGAACTGCGCGCGGCGGGCAAACTCAATGCGCCTTTCCATGTCGAAACCTACGCCGACGCCATCACCTTTTGCGACCGGCCAAATCCGGTGACCGAGGTTGACGCCAAATTCTCGCTCCAGCACGCAATCGCGGTCATCGCCGACGGGCGCAACGCGACCCCGGCGGACTTTACCCCCGAAGCCATCGCCGCGCTCGCCCCCTTGCGCGCCCAAGTGACCGTCGCCGAAGACCCCGCCATCACCGCCCGCTACCCCGCGCATTTCGGTGCGCGCGTGAACGGCCTCGAACTCACCGCCTGCCGCGGCGACCCCGAACGCCCGGTGGCCGAGGGTGACATCATTGCCAAAATGCACATGCTCGCAGGCTGGGGCGGGTTGCCAGCCGAAGAAGCCGATCGTGCGGTTGAGTTGGCGCTGCGCGGCGATGATGCGGGCGCGATCCATGCAATGCTGGGGGAGTGGTTGGCTTGACCCACACCCCAAAAGCTACTGGCACCATCCTCGATTTCGCCGCCGCGCCGCATGTGCTGCCGCCAGCGGTGCGCGCCGATGCGTTGCGGGTGCTGGCCGATACGCTGGCGGTGGGGGCAGCGGGCGCAGCGTCGGATCAGGCGGCAAAGGTGCGCGCTGCCCTATCCCCCCAACCCGTCTGTCCTGAGCTTGTCGAAGGACCGTCCTTTTCTTCTTCCACTGCTGAAGAAAAGAACAGCCCTTCGACAAGCTCAGGGCGGACGGGGTTGGGAAATGGCTTGGGATACGGGGACAAGGCCTTCCTCACCGGCTTCGCGATCCACTGCCTCGAATGGGACGCGGTGCACGAGGGCGCGGTGGTGCATGCGCTGTCGGTCGTCACCGCCGCGTTGCTGGAATCGTCGCACCGCGCCGGCGGATGCGATCCGGAAGAATTTCTCACCGCGCTGGCCGTCGGTGTCGATGTTGCCAGCGGACTTGGTATCGCCGCGACCGGCCCAATGCGCTTCTTCCGCCCCGCCACCGCCGGGGTGATCGGCGCGGCGCTCGCGGTCGCGCGGCTCGAAGGGCTGACCCGCGACCAAATGGCCGACGTCCTCGGCCTCGCTTACAGCTTCGCGGGCGGGACGATGCAGGCGCATCTGGAGGCGAGCATCGCGCTCCCCCTACAAATCGGCCGCGCGGCACAGGCGGCGGTGCAGGCAATCGGCCTGGCTAGCGCGGGGCTAAACGGCCCGCACGACGCGCTTGAGGGTCCGTTCGGCTACTCTGCCTTGATCGAACCGCTCGATCTGTCGCGCTACACCGCGACGCTGGGCCAAATCTGGCGCATCAGCGAGGTCAGCATCAAACCCTTTCCCAGTGGTAGGGCGAGTCACGGTGCGCTGGGGGCGCTGCAAGAAATGGCCTTGCCGCTTGACGAAGTCGACAGCATCGAGCTTTTCGCCCCGCCATTAATCCAGCGGCTTGTCGGGCGGCCATACCAGCCCGATGCGCCAATGAGCTACAACCGGCTCTGCCTTGCCTTTCTTGCGCCGTTGATGCTGCGTGACGGGCATATCAACCCGCACACATCCGATACGATTGCCAAACTTGCCGAAAAGGTGACGGTGACGCTCGACGACAATCCCGATGCCAACGCGCTGTCGCCGCAGCGACTCGTGGTGAGGCTCAAGGACGGCGCAGTCATCGAACGCCAGATTGGTGCCAACCTGGGCAGCCCCGACGCCCCCATGGCGCCCGAACAATATGCCGCCAAATACGCCTTATGCCGCGAACTTGCGCCGCACGCCGACCCGCGCATCTTCGACGACCCCCTTGCCTATGCCACGGACCCCAAATGACCCACCCCACCTATTTTGAATGCCTCGACATAAAGCAGATGCTGGCCGACTATCCCGTCGGCGATGCCTTCACCGCGCGCTACCGCAGCATCAGCCGTGACGAGCTGACCGCGTTGCAGGACGCCCGCTTCCGCAAGCTAATGGCGCGCGGGTGGGAAATCCCCTTCTACCAGCGGCTGTGGGGTGCGAAGGGCATCGAGCCTGGCGATATTCGCTCGCTCGCCGACATCAGCAAACTGCCGGTTTATGACAAAAGCGACCTGATGGCGTCGGTAAATGCCCACCCACCCTATGGCGATTTTGACGGGCGGGGCAGCGACCCGGTCGTTTTCCACACCACCAGCGGCACCACGGGCCGTCCTCAACCGCTGATGTTCGGGCCCAAGGGGCGCGAGATCACCAATCTGCTCGTCGGGCGCATGTATCGCTGGATGGGCTTGACCGGCGACGATGTCGTCCAGTCGGTCTATGGCCACGGCATGATCAACGGCGGCCATTATATCCGCGAGGCAGTGACGCATTTCACCAACGCGCTGTTCCTCAGTGCGGGTACGGGGATTGAGACGCGCAGCATTAATCAGGTCAATCTCCTCGCCGATTTCGGTGTTACCGTGATGGTCGGCTTCGTCGACTATATCCGCAAACTGGCGGAGGTCGCCGAGGCCGAGGGGATGTTTGATCGTATCAAGCTGAAAATGATCATCGGCCATCTGGGCACCGAAGACCGCGCCGCTACCGAGGCGGCATGGCATGGCGCGAAGGCTTATGACTGGTACGGCGTCGGCGACACCGGCTCAATCGCGGGCGAAGGGCCCGATCGCGACGGCCTCTACGTGTGGGAAGATGCCCAATATCTCGAACTGCTCGACGTCGACACGGGAAGGGCGGTCGCGCATGGCGACACCGGCGACATGGTCGTCACCTGTCTGTTCAAGGACGATATCGCGCCGTGCATCCGCTTCAACACCCATGACATCACGCACGAAATTGGTGGGCGCGGCGAGTTGGCGTTCAAACGCATCGCGGGGTTCAAGGGGCGCAGCGACAACATGGTCAAGCTGCGTGGCATCAACCTGTTCCCCCACGCGATCGGCGCGATCATCGAGAACCGCGCGGACCTGACCGGCGAATATGTGTGCCGGCTGGTCCGCGACCCGGTGACGCAGCGCGATGATATGACCGTGCTGATCGAAAGCCGCGGCGGCACCGATGCGAGCCAGCTGGCGGCACTGCTGCGGCAGGGGCTGAATGTCGAGGTAGTGGTGGAACTTTGTCCGCCTGGCGGTACGTCAGCGCTGACGCAGATTGATGTGCGGCAAAAGCCGATCCGGCTGATCGACGAGCGGGGACTGTGAAGGATTTCGACGCCCTACGCGCGGCCAATGCGCCGCTGAACGCCTTTGTCGATTTCGACGAGGGTGCAGCATTCCCGCAGCACGGCCCGCTCGCGGGGCTGACCGTCGGGGCCAAATCGAACATCATGGTCAAAGGTCTGCCATGGACCGGCGGCATGGGCCTTTATCGCAGCCGCGTTGCGACCCGCGATGCGCGCGTCGTCGAATTGCTGCGCGGCAATGGCGCAGCAATTATCGGCAGCCTCAACATGCACGAAGCCGCATTGGGCGCGACCACCGACAACGCCTTCTATGGCCGCACGCACAATCCGCACCGCTTTGGCTTCACCCCCGGCGGATCGTCGGGGGGCAGCGGCGCTGCCGTCGCGGCGGGGTTGTGCGACATTGCGCTGGGCACCGATACATTGGGCAGCGTGCGCATTCCGGCGGCTTACTGCGGCGTCTATGGCCTCAAACCCACGGCGGGCGCAGTCAGCGCCGATGGACTCGCTTTTCTCGATCCTTCGCTGGACAGCATTGGCCCGCTCGCAGCCTCGCTCGACAAGCTGGAGGCGGCATGGCGCGCGATGACCGACTGGCCGGGCGCTAGCGGCAATTTCCACTATATGCTCCTGCTCGACGATCTGGGCGGCGTCGAGGTGCAGCCGGCTGTTCGCGCAGCCTATGACCGTGCCTTGCACGCGGTGCCGCTCACCGGCGTCGGCTTCAGCCTGCCGTTCAACACCACCGAAATCCGCTGGGCGGGGCTGGCGAGTGCGGGGCGGTGGCTGATCAACGATCTTGGCAGCGAATATCGTCCCGACAATCCGGGCCTCTCGAAAGATCTGCTCTATTTGCTGGGCATTTGCGCCAAGACGCCGGAACGGCCGGATATTTTGACGCGCGTGCGCACCGAACTTACGGCCGCGCTCGGCACGGCGGGCGTGCTGCTGCTCCCCACCACGCCGCAGACGGCTTTCACCCACGACGGCAACGCCCCAGCCAGTCAGGCCGACTTCACCGGCATCGCCAATATTGCTGGCCTCCCTGCCATCGCCATTCCGGCGGGGTGGAGCGAGGACGGCCTGCCAGTCAGCGTCCAGCTGGTCGGCCCGGCGCACAGCGAATTGCGGCTGATCGCCCTCGCGCGCACCATCGACGATCAACTCAGGGCGTACCGCCGCCCCGCGAGCTTCGGATATTGAAGGGAGACACGCCATGCGCATCATCTGTCTGTTCAACTTGAAAGAAGGCGCGAGCGCCGAGGCCTATGAGGCCTGGGCACGCGGCACTGACATTCCGGGCGTCAACGCGCTGGGTTCGGTTCGGGCCTTCACCGTCCACCGCGCCACTGGCCTGTTCGGCAGCGATGCCAAGCCACCCTATGACTATATCGAGGTCATCGACATTCATGGCATGGACGCCTTTGTCGCCGATGTGACCGATCCCGAATTTCAAAAGGTCGCGGCGGCGTTCGGCGAGTTCACCAACAATCCGACCTTCATCCTGACCGAGGATTTGTGATGCGCTTTGCGGGCAAAACCATCGTCGTCACCGGCTCGGGCAAGCAAAAGGGGCTGGGGCAGGGCATCCTCCAGCGCTTCGCCGACGAAGGTGCGACCTGCGTTGTCTCGGACCTGACCATCGATGCTGAAGCCAAGGCAGTGGCGGACGAATTGCGCGCGCGCGGCGCGGCGGTGCATAGCATTCCCT
This sequence comes from Sphingopyxis sp. sgz302558, assembly GCF_057220455.1. NCBI lineage: Bacteria > Pseudomonadati > Pseudomonadota > Alphaproteobacteria > Sphingomonadales > Sphingopyxidaceae > Sphingopyxis > Sphingopyxis sp. sgz302558. The sequence goes on from NZ_JBXPUZ010000001.1 coordinate 974,453, forward strand.
GCGACGTGTCCGACGCCGCGCAATGCTCCGCGCTGGTCGAGCAAACGGTCGCTGCCACGGGCCGCCTTGATATTTTTGTCAACAACGCCGGCATCGGTTTCATGATGAAGCCGCTGCTGGAGGTCGATCCGCAGGACTGGGCGACGGTGATCGCAGTCAACCTGTCGGGTGCTTTTTATTGTACCCAAGCTGCCGCCAAGGCGATGATTGCGGCTGGCCACGGCGGGCGGATCATCAACATCGCCAGCCAAGCGGCCAAGACCGGCTTTCCGCACCTGCCCGCTTATGTGTCGTCGAAGCACGGCATGATCGGTTTGACGCGCGCCAGCGCCGTCGAACTCGGCGCGCATGGCATCACCGTCAACGCGGTCTGCCCCAACCATGTGACCACCGGGCTGGGCGCGCAGCAGAATGACTATTTCTCGAAATTGCTGGGGTTCGACAGCGTCGAGGCCTATCTCAACAATATGGCCGCTAAAAACCCGATGGGGCGTCCCGGGCTGCCATCGGACACGGCCGCGGCCTGCGCTTGGCTGGCTTCGGACGATGCCTTTTACGTGACCGGCGAGGCGCTGAATGTCAGCGGCGGGGAGGAAATGCACTGATGCAGCAGGAACGCATCGACTGGCCGAATGGTGCCAAAATGGCGCTGTCGGTCGTCGTCAATGTCGAGGAAGGCAGTGAACAGAGCATCGCGCGCGGTGACCGGGGGATGGAGCCGGTTGACGAGCTCGGCATCTTCATCAAGGCGCCGATCCGCAACTATGCCAACGAGAGCAACTATCTTTATGGCATAAAGGCGGGTGCGCCACGCATCGTCAAATTGCTGCGCGAATTCGACATTAAAGCGAGCTGGACCGTCGCCGCGCTCAGCCTTGAAAATCATCCCGAAATCGCGCGTGCGATTGTTGACCTTGGCCATGAACCCGTGAGCCACGGCTGGCGCTGGGTCCATCAGTTCAAGTTTGACGAAGTGCAGGAACGCGAATTCATCCGCAAAGCCGTCTCCAGCATCGAGGCGACCTGCGGGGTGCGCCCCTATGGCTGGCTGTCGCGCTATATGCTCACCGACAACACCCGCCGCTTGCTGATCGAGGAGGGCTTCACCTACCATATGGATGATTATTCGGGCGATGTGCCTTTCTGGGATCGCGATACGGTGCCCGGTAAACCGATGGTCATCGTCCCCTATCAGCTCGACAACAATGACATGAAAATGTGGACCGACCCGGCGATGACCCCCGAACAATGGCTCGCTTATGCAAAGCGCAACTTTGATCAGGTGTATTGCGAGGGCGTGGAAGGCAACCCGAAGATGATGAGCCTTGGCCTCCATCTGCGGATCATTGGCCGCCCGGGCCGCATCTGGGCGCTTGAGGAGTTTTTCCGCCACGTCCGCGCGCACGACGGGGTGTGGGTGACCACGCGGCGCGCGATTGCCGAGCATTTTGCGGGCACGCATCCAGCATGACCCTCTCGCTAACCACCTGCGGTCCTATCGCGCGCCTCGCGATCAACCGCCCCGACAAGCGAAACGCTTTCAACCAGGCGATGTGGGACGCACTGCCCGCCCTGATCACACAAGCCGTCGCCGATCCCGCGGTGCGGCTCATCATCCTGCAATCGGGCGCCGACGGCATTTTCTGCGCGGGCGCCGACATTGGCGAATTGCTCGCCAACAAGGACGATGCCGCCTGGCGCGCCGCCAATCAGACCGCGATCAACCGCGCCCAGCACGTCCTCGCGCGCGCCGCCAAACCGACCATGGCCTTCATTGACGGGGACTGTGTCGGCGGCGGCTGCGGGCTGGCGCTGGCGTGCGACATCCGCATCGCCACGCCGCGCGCGCGGCTGGGGATTACCCCGGCGAAACTGGGTCTTGTCTATCCGCTGCACGATACCAAGTTGCTCGTCGATCTGGTTGGACCGGGACAGGCCAAACGCATGCTTTTCACCGGCGCATTGCTGGACGCAGATGAGGCGCTTCGGATTGGGCTGGTCGATGTGATCGGTGATGGTCCCAATGAAATGGCTGACAATATTGCCGCCGCCTCGCCGCACAGCTGCCGCGAAATAAAAGTCTTTGTCCGGCGGATATTGGATGGTCAGGTCGATGACGATGGCGACACGCTGGCTGTGTTTGCGCAGGCCTTCACCGGTCCAGATTTTCTGGAAGGGACGCAGGCGTTTGTGCAGAAGCGCAAGCCGGAGTTCAAAACATGACCATCCCCCATGGCACCATCATCGGGGGCCTTGTCACCACGCCCGATCTCGACGCCGCGCTTGCCGATTACCGCGGAACCTTGGGACTGACCCTGATCGAACAGGGCGCGCTCACTGCCGAACTTGCCGCTAGCTGGGGCTGCCCCGCCAACGCGGGCGCACCGATGGCGGTGCTGCAACCTGGCAGCGGCGCACCCTGTTTCCTGCGGCTGGTTGAACAAGCGATGCCGGCCGATTTCCGCCCCACGCGCACCTTTGGCTGGGCCGCTTATGAATTCAGCGTGCAGGACGTCTATGGCTGGCCCGATCGCCTTGCGGGCAGCGGCTTTGAAATCGTTGGCCCGCCCAAGGAGATTGAAGGCCTGCCCTATTTCATCCCCATGCAGGTCACCGGGCGCGGGCGCGAAATGCTCTATTTGAACGAAGTGCGCGAAAACACGCCCTCGTCTGACCTGCCCAAGGCGACCTCGCCGGTCGACAAAATCTTCATCTGTATCCTCGCGACCCCCGATCTGCCCGGCACCGTCGCTTGGTATATGCAAACCTTGGCGCTGGACGAAGGCGGTACCTACACCATCGAATATACGATGCTGAACAAGGCGTTCGCGCTGCCCGGCGGCACCCAGCACACGCTGACCATGGTGCAGGCCGGTCGCACGCCTATCGCCGAGGTTGACGCCTATCCCGCCGCAGCCACGCAGCGCGTGCACCCGCCGGGCACGCTGCCGCCGGGCAATGCTCTGGTGACGCTGGCGGTTGATAAGCTCGATCGGCCGGGTCTCGACTGGATTGTGCCGCCGGTGGTGCGCCAAGGCCCGCTCTACGGCGGCCGCCGCGTCGGCACGCTGCGCGGGCCGGCGGGCGAGCTGCTGGAATTGGTGGAAGTAGGGTAACTGCCCTTTCCCCCTTACCCGTCTGTCCCGAGCTTGTCGAAGGACTGTTCTTTCCTTCGATGGTGATCAGAAAAGGACAGCCCTTCGACAAGCTCAGGGGTAGGCGGAGTTTTTAGTGCGTTTTCAAACCACCAACACTGTCGATCCCTGTGTCTTGCGCCCTTCCAGATCGGCATGCGCCTGCGCGGCATCCTTCAGCGCATAGCGCTGGCCAATGGTCACACTCAGCACGCCTGAGCGGATGAGCTGCCACATCCTTGCCACACCCGCCGATCGTTCAGCGGCTTCGGCATAATAATCGAACAGCGTCGGGCGGGTATTATAAAGCGACCCTTTCTGGGCCAAAATGCCCAGATTCACGCCGCCGACCGGCGCGTCAGCATTGCCATAATTGACGATCAATCCCCGACGACCCGTCGAATCGAGACTGGCTTCCCATGTGGCCATGCCAACGCCGTCAAAGGTCACGCGCACACCTTTGCCATCGGTCAGTTCGCGCACCCGCGGCGCAACCGGCTCGCTAGTGTACAGGATGATATGGTCCGCCCCGGCGCCGCGCGCGGCCTCGGCTTTGGCCTCGGTGCTGACGGTGCCGATCACCGTCGCGCCAACATGCTTCAACCATTGTACCAGCAGCAATCCGACCCCGCCTGCGGCCGCGTGGACCAGCACCGGCCACCCCGCCTCGACGCGCGCGCAGCGCTCGACCAGAAATTCGGTTGTGCATGCCTTCAGCAGCGCCGCCGCCGCGACTTCGTCGCTGATGTCGTCGGGGGTTGCGAACAGCATCGCCGCGGGGATGTTGCGCGCAGCCGCATAGGCGCCGATCAGCGGACCAAAGGTGCAGACACGCTGGCCGACGGCGAAGTCAGTCACGCCCTCGCCAATGGCCTCGACGATGCCCGCTGCCTCCATTCCCAGCCCGCTTGGCAAGGCGATCGGATAGATGCCGCGCCGGTGATAGGTGTCGATGAAGTTCAGGCCTACGGCCGTGCTCCGCATCCGGACCTCGCCCGGTCCGGGCGAGGGCAGGTCGACCTCGTCCCATTCGATCACCTCGGGGCCGCCATGGGCGGTGATGCGCGCCGTCAATGTCATAAATGATACCCTTTCATGCGCCGCTGATTGGCGGTGCTTCGACCAACAGAAGCTGCACCTCGGCTATGCCTTCGCGTAACGTCTTCGCTTCGGCATATTCGGGCGAGTGCCAAAAGGCGAGCGCGGCGTCTCGGTCGGGCCACTCGCTGATAACCACCGATGCTGCGTCGCCGAAATCGCCTTCCAGCAGCTGCGCACCGGGGGCACGCAGCACGTATTTGCCGCCAAATTGCGCGACCAGTTTTGCGGCTGTGGGGGCATAGCCCGCCATAAACGCCGCGCGATCGGAAACCTGGGCGGTGATGATCATATAGGCTGGCATAAGACGCTTCCTGAGTGTGGCGGCATGTGGGCGCTTATCCATCTGTGTTGCGATTATGCGACACTGGCAACCGCTCATCGGTACGGCGCAGAATTTGTCTGGACAAATTTGACGCAAAGTGGATGGTGGCACAAGCAGCTTTGTAACAGTCTTGCCAACCTTGGGGGGTTTGAATGAAATTTTCTGTCAAAATGGCCGCGCTGATGGTCACCGCTTTGACGCCGGTTGCGGCATTTGCGCAGGACGCGACAGAGAGCGAGGGGCCGCTCGCCGAAATCGTGGTCACCGCGCGCAAGACGGCGGAATCGCTGTCCGATGCGCCCGTGTCGGTATCCGTCGTCGGCGCGCAGCAGATTGAGCAGCTGGGGCTCAATTCGATCGACGATTTCGCCCGCAATGCCACGGGCATCAGCTTCAGCCAGGCCTTTGGCCGTTCGACCGACCGCCCGGTGATCCGCGGCCAATCCAACGTGCTCGCCGGGGTGCAGGCGGGGGTGGAAACCGGCGCTGCCTATTTCGTCGATGGCATTTACTATCAGGGCGATATTCAGGGGTTTGACCCCAACGCCATCGAGCGCGTGGAAATTATCAAAGGGCCGCAATCGGCGCTCTATGGCCGCAACACCTATGCCGGCGCGATCAACTATATCACCAAGGATCCGAGCGACGAGATTGAAGTGTCGGGCCGCGCCCGCCTTGCTGAATATGCCGAGCGCGAAGCGGCGGCATCGATCAGCGGTCCGCTTTTCGGTGACATTCTGGGCTTCCGTGCGGGCGCGCGCTATTATGAATATGGCGGTCAATATCGCAATCAGCTCACGGGCAAACGCGTCGGTGACGAAGAATCGGCATCGGCCTATCTGACGCTTCAGCTCGAACCCTCGGACCAGCTCAAGCTGCGCACCCGCATCAGCTGGCAGCGCGATGATGATGGCCCGCTGCCTTTGTTCCTGCAGGGTGCGGTTGATAACAATTGCAAACCAGGCTTCCGTTCGGCTCGCTTCCGCACGGGTTCGCCCTTTGTGCCGCTGTCACCGGCGACCTTGGTGTCGACCAACAACAATCAATTTTATTGCGGGGTGATCCGGCCACAGCCAAATGGTGTTCGGTTGAACACCGAAGGGCTGAACATCAATCCGACGCTGGGTTTGCGCGACGGCACCGCCTTTGACGGGGTGCGCAACACGCAAACCTCGGTCAACAATATCTTCGACTGGGATATTGGGGGTTCGGGCTGGGTATTCCACGCCGCCGTCGGCTGGCGCGACAATGTCAATCTGTTCGGCACCGACAGCGACCATAGCGACGCCTTTGTCTATTTCGCCGGAACCGCAGCTTCGACGCTGGGCACCGAACCGGCCTTTGCTAATACCAACCGCGACGATCAGGAGGATCTGAGCGTCGAGGCCCGGATCAGCAGCCCGCGCGACAAACCCATCCGCATTCTCGCCGGCGGTTACTTCTTCAAACAGAAATTCCAGTCGGTCGACATCACCTTTGGCAGCGGCACCGCCGGCCTCGCGCTGGGCACCAACACCTCGCAATATGCCACCATCGAAAACCAGGCGGTGTTCGGCATGGTCGAATGGGACATCACCGACCAGCTCAACATCACCGCCGAGGTGCGCCACGCCGAGGAGACCAAAACGACCATTGACCGCGCCAGCGCGGCGGTGGCGGCTGGCGTTGCAACGGGCATTTTCTGCGCCGGCGAATCCGGCCGGATCGCCCAGTTCAGCGGCGGCCTTCCCGCCGGAACCACGGTCCCCTGCCAAGCCGCTGGAAAATTCACCGGCACCGATCCGCGCATCACAATAAATTATACCACCGACGGGGGTATGCTGATTTACGGCGTGTTCGCTACCGGTCGCAAACCGGGCGGCTTCAATGGCACTGCCGGGGTCACCGCGACGCAGCAGACGGGTCAGGATTTCATCAATTACTTGCCCGAAAAGTCAAAGGGCGGCGAAATCGGCGTGAAGTTCGACGCGCTCGACCGCCGCGTACGCGTGGCCCTGACGGGCTTTTACAATGAACTCACCAATGTCCAGCTGACGTCGGCCATTCCCAACCCCAATGGCACGGGCGCACTGACCTCGGTCGTCACCACGTCGGGTGATGCCGAAACCAAAGGGTTTGAACTCGAACTCACCGCCGCACCGGTTGACGACCTTACGCTCAATCTGGGCGTCTCCTATGTCGACGCCAAATTCACGCGCGGCTGCGATGCGGATGAATTCATCCTCAATTCGGGCGGGCTGCGGCCCAATTTCGACACGCGCAATCCGACCCCGGCGGGGCTCGCGCTGTGCAACATCGAAGGCCGCCGCCTGCCGCTGGGCAGCCCCTGGCTGGTCAACGGCACCGCCAACTGGGAAGCCGACACCGGCATGGGGGGCATCAAGGCCTTTGCCATCGGTAACTTCAGCTACGAAGCATCCAAATATGTCCAGGTCGACAATCTGGCGGAAACCGGCGACACCTTCTTGGTCAACGCGCGCCTTGGTTTCCGGCACGACAATTGGTCGGTCGCGCTGTTCGGCCGCAACCTGACCGACGAAGATTCGATCACGCTGGCGACGCGCTGGTTCGACCTGCGCTATGGCGCGGGCACCACCGGCCTGCCGCCGGCCGCCGGTGTTACCTTCGATGGTCGCCCGGCGCAGATCGAAACGGGCAGCCCGCGCGGCTTCTTTGCCAATCTGCGCAAGGGCCGGACCTTCGGCATCGAAGGCACGTTCAACTTCTGAACGGCAACATTGGTGAAACTAAGAAGGGGGGCTGGGCGACCGGCCCCCTTTTTTCTTTGCGGCCCATGAACTGCAATTTCGTCGTCCCGGACTTGATCCGGGACAACAAACTACCGTGCGCTCGTTGTCCCGGATCAAGTCCGGGACGACGATGACGGGGGTTCTAGGTGGCCCGTGCCATGATGTGTTCGGCGGCCCGTAGCCCGCTTTCGAGCGCACCTTCCATCCCTGAACTGGCCTGCGCCAGGTGCTCGCCCGCGAAATGCAGGCGCGACCCCACATGCCGCGTCGCGGCGGCCAAGGTCGCGGCCTGGCCGGTACCGATATGATGATAGATACCGCGCGCCCCGCTTTGTTTCTGCCAACTGAAAAGGCGCTCAACCTTCAGCTTGCCCTTGGCGGCGGGGCGCATCGCCTCGATCCGCGCAATAATGGTCGCGCTGGCGGCAGCGGGGCTCATCCGGTCGAGCAGGTCGGCGCCTGCGCCCACAGTCCACAGCTTCAGCATCGGCGGGTCGTCGCCCAGCACAAAGACGCGCCCGATCAGCGGATCATCGGTCCACAAAGTTTCGGGCGCGCCATCCTCCTTCCAAAAGGGTGTCGTCGCCGACAGATAGGCAAAACTGGCACGCGTATAGGCAAGGCTAGGGATCAGCGTCGCGATGCTCGGCGCGAGTGGGCCCATCACTGGCGTCTCGCGCAGCGCCGCAAAGGGGATGGTGCACAGCACCTGGCGCGCGCGCAGTTTCAGGCGGTTGGTCCACACACTGACGCCGTCGGCCTCTTCCGAAATCGCGACGACGCGGTTGTCGAACAGCACGGCGGTATCGAGCGACTTCCACATCGCTTGCGGAAGCGCTTGCGACCCGCCGCCGATGGTTGCGGTCGGCCCCGGTCCGGCGCGGAAAATCGCAATGGTGCGCGCGATCGACAGCGCCGACATGCCCGCCAGCGTGTTGCCGTTCACATTGGCCTCGATCAGCCGCAGCGCCTCTTCACTCGCGCCATGCTCGCGCAAAGCGGCGGCGTAGCTGACGTCCCACGCGCGAGGCGCGTCGAGCCAAGCTTCGGGCGACGCCAATTGGGGCAAGGCCCGCGCATGGTGCATGGCCAGCGCCAGCGGTAGCACGCCGCGCTCGCCCTCGCCCAGCCGGTTCGCGGGCGACGTCGCCCAGTCGGCTGCGCGCACCGTCTGGCCGCTGATGTGGAACAGTGCGCTGCGGCTTTCCGCCGCCCCCGCGCCCGCGCCGCCACCTTCGATAATTGGCACTTTCAGCGTGTCGGCAATGCCGCGCAGCAGCTTATACCCGCGCCCGACCTGAATCCCCCCCGCCTCGGGCGCGCCGGGCAAGTCCTTCAGCGTGTGCAGCCGACCGCCAACGCGCCCTTCGCCCTCGACGATCATGCATTTGAGGCCGGCATCTTCCAGCCGTTTCGTCGCCGCCAGCCCCGCCAGCCCCGCGCCAATGATAATGACATCATGGCTGGTGCGTCCCCAGGCTCGGCGCGGCGCGGCTCCGGCCAGGATCGCGGCGCTGCCGCCCCCGGCCAGAAACCCGCGCCGCGTCGGCGTCATGGCGTCAATGCCCCGTTGCAGGCTTCTCGCCCGACTTTGCCCGCTCGGCATCGACCATCTTCTTGAACACCGTCCAGGTCGTTTCGTTCGGCCGCGCATCATCGCCGGGCGGGGGCGTCGTATAGGCGGGATAGTTGAGCGCGATTTCGTCCTTCAGCACCTTGGGCAGCTCGTCAAAGCTCTTCAGCTTGTTGCCCATCGCGTTGAACACCATCTGCCCCTGGCGGCCGCGCATCTTCATCCACGGCATCCAGTCCGAAATGCGCACCCAGCTGACGATTGGATAGGCCGTCGGGTTCTTGGTGTTCAGGATTTCCTCGGCATCATAGGCGAAATCGAAAATTTCCATCGCGTGATATTTGCCGCCGACATAGTCCTGATACTCGCCCGCCAGCACATTGTGGTAAAACAGCGGTGCCTCGAACGGCGCGAAAATCCAGCGTCCCTCACGGCGACCGCGGAACTGGTACGGGCTGCCATCGGCACCATAGGCGAATTGCGGGCGCTGGTTCACCGGATCATTGGCGATGTGCATCACATTCACCTTCTCGCCGGTCCAGGGATTGTCCCAGGTGCGCAGCACTTCGCCGGTCTTGGGGTCGAGGTAGAGCATGATCTCGCGGCTCACCAGCCGCCATCCCTTGCCGCGCTTGGGATCCTCGATGGTCACACAGGTGCGGATGTTCATCCCCTCGCCCTTGAACAACAGGCGGTCGGGTTCGCCGGTAACGCGCGAATAGACATTGCCCGCCCAGTGATAGACGGCGGGCACGCCATCGGCCGCGCCGCACTGCGCACGCTTGGCCACCTCCAGTGCATCTTCGGGCTTGCTTACATCAAGCATGCGCGGCTTTTCCTTGGCTTGCGCGGCCCCGGCGATGGCCAATGCGGCCACGGTCAACATCAAACGCTTCATTCCATTTTCTCCCTCATCCGCGAAAACTGGCGGCGGCCACCGCCGATGATTGCTCCATCCCGTCGATGCCGCAGCTGGCCTGCATCCAGCGCAGATTCATGCCCACGCGCGCCGCTCCGGGGTCGGCCCAGGCATAGCTTTCCGCGCTGTCTGGCTTGTCAGTGCGGTGGANCCTGCATCCAGCGCAGATTCATGCCCACGCGCGCCGCTCCGGGGTCGGCCCAGGCATAGCTTTCCGCGCTGTCTGGCTTGTCAGTGCGGTGGACATACAGGACGATGCTGGGCTTGTTACGATTGGGCGTGCCGTCGGCATTGTTGGGCCACACAACATTGCGCATGCGGATGACCAGCGGCTGCGTGTCGGCCACATCATCGCCGACCAGCGCGCGCCCACCTTGATCGTGCAATTTCACATTCTGCACAAAGTGCCAGTCGGGCGCCCCGTCGGCCTTGGGCTTGTCCTTTAGTATCGCAACCCAGCAGGTCACAGGCCGGGCGCGGCGCAGCTCATATTTCAGGCCACTGGCACCCTGCGCCGTAAAGGCCGCGATGTCGCGCTCCTTGGCAAAATACAGCGACCGCGTCGCTTCCTCGAGCATTGCGCTGTCGGCGCTGGTCGGCGCGCCAAAGGCGTCCATGGCGGCCACCGCCACCTCGTCCTTGCCCCCCGGATATTTTTCGACCTTCAGATAGACCAGGTTCGGCGCGTCGCGCTTCGCCTCCTTGGCGAAATACACCTGCTCTTCGTTCGAATAGATCAGCGTGGCGGCGGCGGGGGCGTCCTGTGCGCCGAGCGGCGTTGCCAAGGCAAGCAGGGATAATCCGGCTAAAGCAGATATCTGGCGCAACCCACTTCCCCCGCTTTCGTCGTGCTGAACTTGTTTCAGCACAACGGGCCATCGCTCGGTATCCTGAAACTAGTTCAGGATGACGATGCCTTTGGCAAGGAGCTAACCTACCCTACCGCGAATCGCAAGTTGTCCGGACAAATCAGCTGCGTTAGGACCTCGTCATGCTCCGTTACCTGCTCACTATACTTGCGCTGCTCCTCACCGCCCCCGCATTGGCACAGGATGACCCCGACGGCCGCACCGTCCTCGCGCGCGCGACCGAGGCGCATGGCGGCGAACGCTGGGCGCAGGTGCGCACGCTGGAACTCCACGGCAGCGCGGTGTTCTGGGGCAAAAGCGGTGCCGCGCCCACTTCCGCGCCCGACAGCTATGTCATGCACCGCGCATTCGATCCCGATCGCACCGCCGCGCACGGGGCAGAGGGCAAGCTGCGCATCGAAGTCACCGACAAGGGCCGGTCCGTTTTCACGGTCGGGTTCGATGGCGAAACCACATGGAACGACAAGGGTGTCGTCCCCAAGGCCGAGGCCGACGCCTATTGGGCCAGCAATTTCGGCTTCGGCATCATCCGCCACGCGCTGAAACCCGGCTTTACCGCCACCCGCCTCGCCGACAGCAATGTCGATGGCCACCCCGTCTATATGGTGCGCCTGACCGATCCGGCGGGCAGCGACAGCCTTTTCGGCATCGACCAGAAGACCTCCGCCGTCCGTATGGTTGGATTCGCCACCCCGCGCGGCTGGCATGTACGCACTTACGACAATTTCTTCCGGCCCGCCGAAGCGCCCTGGTGGCTCCAGGCGGGCAAGGTCACACTCACCTATAACGGCCTCAAGCAGAACGAGATTCACTGGCGCCAAGTGAAAGTGAACCAGCCCATCGACGACAAACTCTTCGCGCCGCCCTTTCCCTGACGCCAATTTCCCGCTAGCCTCGCAATTATATTACAACGCCGCAGCGGGAGCTTTCACATGCGCACCATCGACCATTTCATCGCCGGCGGCGCGCCCGGCCCCGCGACGCGCTTTGGCGACGTATTCGATCCCAACAATGGCGGCGTGCAGGCGCGCGTGGCCTTGGGCGATGCCGCTGTTCTCGAGGCCGCCGTCGCCGCAGCCCAAGCCGCGCAGCCGGCATGGGCCGCCACCAACCCCCAGCGCCGCGCGCGCGTGATGTTCAATTTCAAGGCGCTGGTCGAAGCGCATATGGACGAGCTCGCGCACATGCTCAGCATCGAACATGGCAAGGTGATCGCCGATTCGAAGGGCGACATCCAGCGCGGGCTGGAGGTGGTCGAATTCTGCTGCGGCATCCCGCACCTCTTGAAGGGCGAATATACGCAAGGTGCCGGCCCCGGCATCGACGTTTTCTCGATGCGCCAGCCGCTCGGCATCGGCGTCGGCATCACGCCCTTCAATTTCCCCGCGATGATCCCGCTGTGGATGGGCGCGGTGTGCACTTCCGTCGGCAATGCTTTCATCCTGAAGCCCAGCGAACGCGACCCCAGCCTGCCGGGCCGCCTCGCCGAACTGATGCTCGAAGCCGGTATGCCCGCCGGGATTTTTCAGGTCGTCCACGGCGACAAGATGATGGTGGATGCGATCCTCGATCACCCCGCGATCAGCGCGGTCAGCTTCGTCGGCAGCAGCGACATTGCTCACTATGTCTATCAGCGCGGAGTCGCGGCGGGCAAGCGTGTGCAGGCGATGGGCGGGGCCAAGAACCACGGCATCGTCATGCCCGATGCCGATCTTGATCAGGTGGTCGCCGACCTGTCCGGAGCCGCCTTCGGCAGCGCGGGCGAACGCTGCATGGCGCTCCCGGTGGTCGTGCCGGTGGGCGAAGACACCGCCGAACGGCTCAAGGCCAAGCTGATCCCCGCTATCGCAGCGCTGCGCGTCGGCGTGTCGACCGATCCCGATGCCCATTACGGCCCCGTTATCAACCATGCGCACAAGGCGCGGGTCGAAGGCTGGATCCAGACCTGCGTTGACGAAGGCGCCGAGCTGGTCATCGACGGCCGCGGGTTCCGCTTGCAGGGGCATGAGGAAGGCGCCTTCATCGGCCCCACGCTGTTCGACCATGTCACCACCGACATGACGAGCTATAAGGAAGAAATCTTCGGCCCTGTCCTACAAATCGTCCGCGCGAAGGACTTTGAAGAGGCGCTCGCGCTGCCCAGCCGCCACCAATATGGCAACGGCGTCGCCATCTTCACGCGCAACGGCCACGCCGCGCGCGAATTCGCCGCGCGCGTCAACGTCGGCATGGTCGGCATCAACGTGCCGATCCCGGTACCGGTCGCCTATCACAGCTTCGGCGGCTGGAAACGCTCAGCCTTCGGCGACACCAACCAGCACGGGATGGAAGGCGTCAAATTCTGGACCAAGGTGAAAACGGTGACCGCCAAATGGCCCGATGGCGGGGTCGGTGATGGAGCCAATGCGTTTGTCATTCCGACGATGGGCTAGCACCGTGCAGGCGGTGCTTGACCGATTGGCAACACCCAAAGCGCGGTTCGCGGTAGCAGGGGCATTGGCGGCATTGTGGCTTTTGAGCCTTGCTCTCCCTGCTTTACGTACAGTGTTTGTTCCGTTGAACGAGCCCATCACGCTGTTTGGGGGTCAAATTCTTTTGTCCGGCTTTGTTGCGCTCGCCCATTTTCAGCCCGGTTGGTTTGCCAATATCTTTCTGATCGGCGTCTTGCTCGGTGCTACGTCAACCTCGATTGGCCGCCGTTTTCATACTGTGAATTCGGTGCTGCTGGTCTTGTGCAGTCTGGCAACGTTCGATCTAGCGCTCCAACCGCAATTCTACGGTCATGTGGTATTTCTGCCAGGCTATTTTACATGGATGGCCGCGAACTTGCTGGCAGCCACTTACGGACTTGCAGTTGGCTCCGCTAGTCAATGGAGACACAGTAACGCTGGACGGGATCTTCAAGTCCCTTCTTCACCCCGTGCTTGACAAGGGGTTGGGCTTGATTCTGTGACACAGTTCAATGAGGTCAAGTCCCACCTCAAAGGCGGGGCGATGCGTTGGAGTGGACCAGGCCCGGCTGCGCGTCGTCGCACAGACTCCACCTGATGTGTGCCATTGACATATACGCCATTGGCGTATAATAAAGCCTGATGACGCGACTTCAAACCGTGATCGAACTCGACACTTTTTTGAAGCGCGCAAAGGCGATCATGTCGGATGACGAACGCATGGAGATCGTCGCCTATCTGGCGGCTAATCCAGAAGCCGGAGTGGCGCTTGGCGGCGGATTGCGTAAGGTTCGCGTGCCGCGCGCGGGCGGTGGCAAGAGTGGTGGTTACCGGACAATTTATGTGTTCGGCGGCACCCACATGCCGGTCATCCTGGTGACGGTGTTCGCCAAGAATGAGAAGGATAATTTGACCAAGGCCGAACTGGCGCACGCTGTCCAGCTCAGCAAAATATTGGTCGCAAGTTACGGGGAAAGCGAATGAGCGAAGTCTATGACAGCCTGATCGAAGGCCTCAACGAAGCCATCGCCCACGCTAAGGGCAAGGATACCGGCGCGCGCGTGCACCAGATCGCAGTCCCGGTTATCGACGTCGCCAAGGTCCGCGCGCAGACCGGCCTCTCACAAAGCGCTTTTGCCAAGAGTATCGGCGTCGCGAAGGGCACATTGCTCAACTGGGAACATGGTCGCCGCCATCCCACTGGCCCTGCGCAAGTGCTGCTCGCCATGATAGCGCGCAAGCCGTCGGTGGTTAGCGAGCTGTTGCAGCAATAGTGCGCATCCATCCCAAGGTGCGGTGCTGACTTACTCTATGGCGTCCAAGCCAATTTAACAGGAATCCCTATGCCCCCCAAAACCCTAACCCTTACCGCCGCTCTCGCCGCCCTCACGCTCGCCGCCCCGGCGCTTGCGGCCGCTGGCGACATGAGTGTTGCGGCCTTCCTCGCCAAGGCCGATGCGCTCAAGGCCAAGGGCGCGATGGCGATGTTTTCGTCTGACTTAAAAGTGCTGAAGGCCGAAGGGCAGGCCGCCGGCAAGGCCTATCGCGCCCGGCTCGACCGCGAACGCGCCGCGGGCAATCCCAGCAGCTGCCCGCCCAAGGGCACCAAGGTCGATTCGGACCAGCTGCTCGCGCACCTGCGCAGCTATCCGGCGGCGCAGCGCCCATCGATCAGCATGAAAACCGCGTTCGCCGACATGTTCATCAAGAAATACCCCTGCCGCTAAGCGCGCGGCGCGGGGGGCTTTTTGCTTTCCTACAAGCCGCCAATTTGCTTCACCCTGTCGGATGAGCAGCAGTCAATCTCTCACCCCGTCCGCGCCCCGCGCGCGCATGCAATATAGTGTGAAGTTGCGCAGTTTTCTGCGGCTTTCGCGCAGCGCCGACCGCGCGGCCGCCCCGCCACCCATGCTGCGAAAGTTGGACTTATCGGTGAAGTTTACTGAAATTTGGACGCCGCTGCCCGCGCCTTCACCGCCTCGACGATGCGTTTCACATCTTGGGCGCGTCCGCGCGGCACGATCATCACTTCGCCCGCCGTCGCCACCACGATCATGTTCGCGACGCCGCTCAGCGTCACCCTGACCCCGTCGGCCAGCACCAGATTGTCCGCGCTGTCGAGCGCGATCACATCGCCGCCCAGCCGGTTGCCGCCTTCGTCATGTGGCCCCAGTTCGGCCAGCGCGTCCCAGCTGCCGACGTCGCTCCAGCCGCAGCTGACCGGCACCACCACCACCTGGGCCGCGCGCTCCATCACGGCATAATCGATGCTGTCGCTGGGGCAATCGGCAAAGGCCGCCGCGTCGGGCCGTACCAGCGCGCCGTCATGCACCGCGCCTGCCATGGCGGCCTCGCACGCCGCGCGCATGGCCGGGGCATGCTGGTCCAGCTCGGCCAGCAGCCGGTCAGCGCGCAGCAGGAAAATGCCCGCGTTCCACACATGGTCGCCCGCCGCCAGCATCGCCTCGGCGCGGTCTTGCGCGGGCTTTTCGATGAAGCGCGCCGCGCGCCGCACCCCGGCGGCGTCGGGCAGGGCATCGCCCATGGCGATATAGCCAAAGCCGGTCTCGGGTCCCGTCGGAGTAATCCCGAAAGTGACGAGCCACCCGGCCTCTGCCGCGGGCAATGCGATATCAATGGCAGCCAGAAAGGCGGGCAGGTCAGCAATCACATGGTCGCTCGGCATCACCAGCAGCATAGCCTTCTCGCCCGCCGCGAGCGCAGCGAGCGCGATCGCTGGTGCAGTGTTGCGCGCCACCGGCTCGAGAATGACCCGCGCGTTCGCCGGAGCTTCTGCGGCCAGCAACTCGGCATGTCGCTCCGCCCCGACAATCATCGGCGCCGTAAAGCGTGCGCCATCATCGCACCGCGCCAGCGTCGCAGCAAACATCGTCTCCGGCCCGGCGAGCGGCAGGAATTGCTTGGGCCGCGCCTCGGTCGACAGCGGCCAGAGCCGCGTGCCCGATCCGCCGGACAAGATGACGGGGGTGATTTTGGTCATGCGCTTTGTTCTCACACCATCCGCGCGATCAGCAAGCGCGCATCCGGATCGGCATGCCATGCCGTGCCTTCGTCAACCGCCAGACAGTCGCCCGCGCCCGCACTGGTCGCGCCCGCAAAGGCGCGGCCCGCCAGCGGCAGGATCAGGGTCGCGCCGCTGCCCGCCAGATCGCACTGGTCGCCGCCCAGCATGACGCGGAAAACCGGGCCATCGACCAGCAAACGGTCCTCGGCAAAATCGACCCGCGTGGCGCGCGGATCGGCATAAGGCCGCGCATCGGCCACCGCGACGCCATCGTCCAGATGCAATTCGCGCGGACGTCCATAATCATAAAGGCGATAGGTGACATCGGCGTTTTGTTGCACCTCGATCAGGCTGACGCCCGCGCCAATGGCGTGCACGGTGCCCGCCGGCACATAGAAAAAATCGCCGCGTTGCACGGGCTTCCAGTCCATCAGCGCCTCGATGCTGCCATCTAGCGCGGCGCGGCGCAGTTCGTCGGCAGACAGGGGGTGCAGCGTGCCGATGCCCAACACCGCGTCCGGACCAGCATCGATCACCAACCAGCACTCTTCCTTGCCGCTGTCGAGGCCGCGCGAGCGCGCCTGGGCGTCATTGGGGTGCAGCTGGATCGACAGCTTTTCGGACGTGAAGAGATATTTGGCGAGCAGGGGCAGGGGCGCGGCGTCTTCATCTGCAAACCAGATTTCGCCTACCGGTTCGTGCCCGTCGTTGCTGAACGGCGCAGGCAGCTCCGTGCGCCCCCAAGGCTTGGCGACCTGCCGGACCCCAAGCAGGCGCGCGCCCATCAATGGCCCACGCTTTCGCCGCGCTTCAGGCCCGAAAGAGCGAGCTGCGCGTCAATCTGGTCCATCAGCCGCGCCAGCCCCGCATCGCTCGACGCTTCGGCGCGTGCGACCAGCACATCCTGCGTGTTCGACGCCCGCAGCAGCCACCAGCCATCGGGCGTGTTCACCCGGGCCCCGTCAGTGGCGTTGACGTCGGCGCCCTCGGCGGCCAGCCGTTCGAGGATCTCTTCAACCACCGCAAATTTGCGGCTTTCGTCGACCTGAAAGCGCATTTCGGGGGTGTTGATCATCTCCGCCATGCCGCTGCGCAATGCCGTCACGCTCTGGCCCAGCACCGTCTGGGCCTCGATCAAGCGCAGCGCGGCATAGATGGCATCGTCAAAGCCAAAATAACGGTGCTTGAAAAACACATGCCCGCTCATCTCGCCCGCGAGCGGCGATCCCGTGTCCTTCATCTTCGCCTTGATCAGGCTGTGCCCGGTTTTCCACATCAACGGCTGACCGCCCAGTTCGGCGACGCGGTCGAACAGGGCTTGGCTAGCCTTAACGTCGGCAATGATCGTGGCTCCAGGCAGATCTTTCAGCACGCAAGCAGCATAGATTTGCAACAGCTGGTCGCCCCAGATCACTCGGCCCTTGCCGTCGATTGCGCCGATCCGGTCGCCGTCGCCATCGAACGCGACGCCGAAATCCAGGTTCTTCTCGGCGACCAGCGCCTTCAGGTCGGCAAGATTCTTTTCCTCGGTCGGATCGGGGTGGTGATTGGGGAAATTCCCGTCAATTTCCGGGAACAACACGAAATGCTCGCCTGGCAACCGCTTGACCAGCCGCGCCACCACCTCGCCCGCTGCGCCATTGCCGCAGTCCCAGCCGACACGGGCAGCAGTGCCGCCAAAATCCTCGACCAGCCGGTCGATATAGCGATCCATGATGTCGATTGTCCGCGACGTCCCATTGCCCTGCGTCCAGTCGCCTTCCGCCGCCATGTCGCCCAGCTTGCGGATGTCAGCACCAAAGAAGGGCCGCCCCTGAAACACCATTTTAAAGCCATTGTAATTGGCGGGGTTGTGGCTGCCGGTAATCATGATGCCGCCGTCGACTTCGTCCATCACTGCTTCGGCATAATAAAGCATCGGCGTTGGCCCCATGCCGATGATGACGGCATTACAGCCACTGTCGTTCAACCCGCGCACCAAGGCCTCGGCAAGGCTTGGCGAACTTACCCGCCCGTCATAGCCCACTGCGACTGTATTGCCGCCCGCCCGCCCGATCAGCGTCGCAAAGCCGCGCCCAATGGCATAGGCGTCGGCCTCGCCAAGCGTATCGCCGACAATCCCACGGATGTCATATTCCCGGAGCGACGTGGAATGAAATTGATGCATGGTGGGTAAACGTTCCTGAAAATGGCATTGTTCCGCAATGCCGCTATGGCGGCTCTGCGCGCGCCGCGTCTATAGCGGAAGTATGACGGTTGGCAGGGGTTAATTCATGGAATCCTTCGATGTCCTGATTGTCGGCGGTGGTCATGCCGGGGCGCAGGCGGCCATTGCACTCAGGATGGCAAAATTTGACGGCACCATCGCGATTGTGAGCGAAGAATCCGAACTGCCCTATGAACGCCCCCCGCTGTCCAAGGAATATTTCGCCGGCGAAAAGGACTTTGCTCGTTTGCTGCTGCGCCCACCCCATTTCTGGGACGATCGCGCAGTTGCCATGCGACTGGGCGAGCGCGTCGACGCGGTGGACCCGGCGGCGCACACCGTCAGCACCAGCCGCGGCGTCACCATCCATTATGGCAAGCTGATTTGGGCAGCGGGCGGGCATGCGCGCGCGCTGCCGTTGCCCGGCGGCGATTTACCTGGGGTTCAGGGCGTACGCACGCGTGCTGATGCCGACGCGATGATCGCAGCAGCGGCTACGGCGCGGAATATTGTCGTAATCGGCGGTGGCTATATCGGGCTGGAGGCGGCAGCAGTGCTGCGCAAAGCGGGCAAGCCCGTAGTGCTGCTCGAAGCGCTGGACCGCGTCCTGGCCCGCGTGGCGGGCGAACCGTTGTCACGCTTTTTCGAGGCCGAGCATCGCGCCCACGGGGTCGATTTGCGCCTGGGTGTGCGGATTGCCGCGATTGAAGGCGACGAGCGCGTGACCGGCGTGCGTCTTGATGATGGCAGCATGATCCCAGTCGACCTTGTCATCGTCGGCATAGGTATTTCCCCGGCGGTGGAGCCACTTCGTACGGCGGGCGCCCAAGGGGACAATGGCGTCCTGGTTGACGCCCAGCAGCGCACCAACCTGCCCGATATCTATGCGGTCGGTGATTGTGCGCTGCACCATAACAATTTTGTGGGCGGTGCTGCGGTCCGGCTCGAATCGGTGCAGAACGCTAATGATCAGGCGACAGTGGCGGCGAAACATATCGTAGGGGTGGAGAGCGCCGCCTATGACGCCGTGCCATGGTTCTGGTCGAACCAATATGATTTGAAACTGCAAACGGTCGGCCTGTCGGCGGGCTTCGACGATTGCATCATGCGCGGCGATCCGGCAACGCGCAGCTTTTCGGTAGTCTATTTGAAGCAGGGTCGGGTGATGGCGCTCGATTGCGTCAACGCAACAAAAGATTATGTGCAGGGCCGCGCGCTGGTGCTGGCGCGGGCGCGAATCGATCCCGCTCGCTTGGCCGACGCCAGCGTACCGCTCAAAGAATTGATGGCCGCAATGGCCGAGGACAAGCAATGACCGACCAGTTCGCCCTGACCGACGATCAGCTCGCCATTCAGGATATGGCGCGCAAGTTCACTGCTGATCGCATCACGCCTTTTGCCGGCGAGTGGGACGAAAAAAGCCACTACCCCGTAGATGTTTGGAAGGCGGCGGGCCAGCTCGGGTTCGGCTCCATTTATGTGAGCGAAGCCAGCGGTGGCATCGGGCTAGGGCGGCTGGAGGCGGCATTGATCATGGAAGCCATGGCCTATGGTTGCCCCGCCACCTCTTCCTATATTTCCATCCACAATATGGCGGCGTGGATGATCGATTGCTTCGGCTCGGCCGAACTCAAGGCGCGTTTCCTGCCCAGTCTGGTCAGCATGGAAAAAATCGCCAGCTATTGCCTGACCGAACCCGGTTCGGGCTCCGACGCCGCCGCGCTCAAAACGACCGCGCGGCGCGATGGTGACGACTATGTTTTGAACGGCACCAAACAGTTTATCTCGGGCGCCGGGGTGAACGACGTCTATGTCGTGATGGTGCGCACCGGCGATGCGGGGGCAAAGGGCATCAGTTGCCTGGTTGTTGAAAAGGGCACACCCGGCCTGTCGTTCGGCGCGCCCGAAAAGAAGCTTGGCTGGAACGCGTCGCCCACCGCGCAAGTGATTTTCGAGGACTGTCGCGTGCCGGTGGCCAACCGGGTCGGCGCAGAGGGCGACGGCTTCCGCTTTGCCATGGCTGGCCTAGATGGTGGCCGCCTCAACATCGGCGCGTGCAGTCTGGGGGGAGCGCAGCGCTGCCTCGATGAGGCAATCAAGTACACCAAGGAACGCCAGCAATTCGGCCAGCCGGTTGCCGATTTCCAGAACACCCAGTTCATGCTCGCCGACATGGCTACCGATCTAGAGGCGGCCCGCGCGCTGCTTTACCTCGCTGC
The DNA here is from genome assembly GCF_057220455.1 of Sphingopyxis sp. sgz302558. Classification (NCBI taxonomy): domain Bacteria; kingdom Pseudomonadati; phylum Pseudomonadota; class Alphaproteobacteria; order Sphingomonadales; family Sphingopyxidaceae; genus Sphingopyxis; species Sphingopyxis sp. sgz302558. Next base: position 995,021 of record NZ_JBXPUZ010000001.1, read on the forward strand.
AGCCAAGGTCAATGCGAATGCGCCCGACAAATCGCGCTTTTCGGCGATGGCCAAGCGCCTTTCGACCGACAACGGCAGCGAGGTGGTCAATAAGGCGCTGCAGCTGTTTGGCGGCTACGGCTATCTGAAGGATTATCCAATCGAACGCTTTTGGCGCGACCTTCGCGTACATTCGATATTGGAAGGCACCAATCAGGTGATGCGGATGATCGTGGGCCGGGATTTGCTGCGTCAATGACCGAAATTCTGACTCGCGTAGACGGCGTGGCGGGCCACATCAGCCTGAACCGTCCGAGCGCGCTCCATGCCCTCAACCTCGACATGGTCCACGCCATGACTGCCGCGTTGCTTGGATGGCGCAACGACGCATCGGTTCAGACCATCGTCATTGACCACGCCGAGGGACGCGGATTCTGCGCGGGCGGCGATATTGCTTTCCTGCGCAGGAGCGCGCTGAACGACGGCGGCGCGTCAGGCCGCAAATTCTTCCACGACGAATATCAGCTCAACCATCTGCTGTTCACCTATCCCAAGCCGGTGGTCGCCTTCATGGATGGCATCACCATGGGCGGCGGGGTTGGCATTTCGCAGCCCGCGCGATTCCGTGTGGCCACCGAAAACACCCGGCTCGCCATGCCTGAAACAGGGATCGGACTGTTCCCTGATGTCGGCGGCGGTTGGTATCTCTCGCGGATGCCGGGACGGATTGGTGCATTTCTGGCGCTGACCGGCGCGCGGCTTGATGGCGCCGAATGTTTCGCTGTGGGCCTCGCCACTCATTATTTGCCTTCCGCCGCGCTGGCGGATGCCAAGGCGCGCATTGCCGCTGGTGAGCAAGTGGGGGCAGTGCTGGACAATATGGTAGTGGAACCGCCGCCCGCGCGCATCCTGTCCAATCGCGCGGACATCGACCGCCTGTTTGCCAGTGACCAGCTGGAGGACATCTTCGCTGCACTGGAAGCCAATGGCGGCGAATGGGCCACCAAAGAGCTGGCAACCTTGCGCACCAAGAGCCCGCAGACTTGCAAGGTCGCACTGCGCCAGTTGGCGACCAGCGTGGGTCTGTCCGACTTTGCCGCCAATATGGCGATGGAGTATCGGATTGCTTCGCGCGTCCTCACTCGGCCCGATTTCGCCGAAGGCGTGCGCGCGGTGATTGTCGACAAGGACAATGCGCCGCAATGGAATCCGGCTACGGCAGAGGGTGTGACCGACGAACTGCTCGACGCCATCTTTGCGCCGCTGCCCGACAACGAAGAATGGAAGCCCCTGTGACCTACGAAACCATCCTCACCGAAACGCGCGGCGCGGTGACGCTGATTACGCTCAACCGACCCCAATCGCTGAACGCGCTCAATAGCCACGTCCTCGAAGAACTCATCAGCGCCTTTGCGGCTTTCGAGGCTGACCCCGGCCAGCGCTGCGCGGTGTTGACCGGTGCGGGTGAAAAGGCCTTTGCGGCGGGCGCCGATATCAAGGAAATGGCCGACAAGCCGACGTCCGATTTCTACGCCGATGATTTCTTCAGCCGCTGGACCAGCCATTTGGTGAAGGCGGTGCGAAAGCCGTGGATTGCGGCCGTTAACGGCTTTGCGCTGGGCGGCGGGTGCGAGCTTGCGATGATGGCCGATTTTATCATTGCGGCGGACAGCGCGCGTTTCGGCCAGCCCGAAATCAAGCTGGGCGTCGCCCCCGGCATGGGCGGATCGCAGCGCCTGACCCGCGCCATCGGCAAGGCGAAAGCGATGGAAATGTGCCTGACTGGGCGGATGATGGGCGCGGAAGAAGCCGAACGTAGCGGCCTTGTCGTGCGCGTCGTCCCGCTGGCCTCGTTGGTGGACGAAGCGATCAAGACCGCGACCGATATCGCCGCCATGCCGCCGCTTGCGGCGATCGCGAACAAGGAAATGGTCAACGCCGCCTTTGAAACGACGCTCGATCAAGGGCTGATGATGGAACGGCGCATCTTCCAAGTGCTGACTGCAACGGCGGACAAGGCCGAAGGGATGGCGGCGTTTATCGAGAAGCGCCCTAGCGTCTGGACAGGACGGTAAGCCATGAAAATCGCCTTCATCGGTCTTGGCAATATGGGCGGCGGGATGGCTGCCAATCTGGCGAAGGCCGGGCATGAGGTTCGTGCTTTCGACCTCAGCGACGAGGCGCTCGACCGTGCCGAAGCCGCCGGCTGCGCGCGCGCGGCCAGCGCCTCCGAAGCCGTTGGCGGAGCAGAGGTGGTCGTCACCATGCTGCCCGCAGGCAAGCATGTGGCGGCGGTTTATACCGATGATGTGTTCGGCAACGCCGCGCCCGATACGCTGCTGATCGACTGTTCGACCATCGACGTCGCCACCGCGCGCAGCAACGCCAGCGCAGCAGCAGCGCAGGGGCTGGTGGCAGTGGATGCCCCCGTGTCGGGCGGCATTGCGGCGGCAAACGCGGGCACGCTAACCTTCATGGTCGGCGGTAGCGAGGCAGCGTTCGCACGTGCCGAGCCGATCCTCGCCGCGATGGGCAAGGCTGTCATCCACGCAGGCGACAGCGGGGCGGGGCAGGCGGCCAAGATTTGCAACAATATGCTGCTTGGCGCGTCGATGGTCGCGACCTGCGAAACACTTGCGCTGGCGCAGAAACTCGGCCTCGACCCGCAGCGATTTTACGACATTGCCTCGGTCAGCTCGGGGCAGAATTGGTCGCTGACCAGCTATTGCCCGCTGCCGGGAGTCGGGCCGACCTCGCCCGCCGACAATGATTACAGGGGCGGATTTGCTGCCGCGTTGATGCTTAAGGATCTGCGCCTCGCAATGGAAGCCGCCGCCAGCGTCGATGCCAATGTGCCGATGGGCAACCGCGCGCGCGAATTGTATGAGGCGTATGTCGCTGCCGATATCGACGGCCATGATTTTTCAGCGATCATTCTGGCGCTGGACGCCTTGGACTGAACCCATGCTGCGTGCTTTGCTCCGCCGGGGTGCTCCTGCCCCCAAATATCCCGTCCCCGCCGTGCCGGAGGGCCAGCGCGTCTATGCGATCGGCGATATCCACGGCTGTGACAATTTGTTTGCGACGCTAATCGAGCGGATTGAAGCCGATGACGTTGCCCGAGGCGATGCGGATACGACCATCGTGCTGCTGGGCGATTTGATCGATCGCGGCCCCGATTCAGCAGCAGTCGTCGAGCGCGCGCACGCGCTCGCCCGGCACCGCAAGATCCGGCTGCTCACCGCCAACCATGAGGAAGTGTTCTTGAAGGCTTTGGGCGGAAGTCTCGAATCCTTGCGCCTTTTCTGCCGCATTGGCGGCGAGGAGACCATTTGGAGCTATGGCATCAGGGGTGATGCCTATCGCGCCATGTCGTTCGAGGAACTCATGCCCGCGCTGCAAGCCGCGGTACCCGAGCACCACCGCGCGCTGTTGGAGGGGGCCGAGGAATTTGTGGAGATCGGCGATTATCTGTTTGTCCACGCTGGGATCAAACCCGGCGTAGAGTTGGGTGCACAAAAGCCATCAGACCTGCGCTGGATTCGCGAACCATTCCTGTTGGACCCGCGCTGGCACGGCGCGATGGTCATTCACGGTCACACCATCACCGAAGCCGTCGACGAACATCCCAACCGCATCGGTATCGATACGGGCGCTTATGCCTCGGGTCGGCTGACGGCCATCGGGCTGGAAGGGACCAGTCGCTGGTATCTTACGACCTGAGCAGGTTATGCGGCGCGGATCAGCGCCGGGCCGTTCGCTGGTGCGGGCTGGTCGGGCCATAGTCCGCGCGTGTCATAGACGCGCTTGTCGGCGCGCTCGTCCAGCGGGATCGATTTGAATAGCTCGTGATCGACCAACACGATCAGAATTTCGCATTCGGTAAGCGCAGTATCAAGATCGACCAGCGCCGCGCCCGTCCCGGCAAATTCCATCGGCAGCCCCCGAGCATAGGGTTCCACAACACGGATCTGCGGCCCAAACTTGCGAGCCAGTGCAGCAGCAACCTCGACGGCAGGGCTTTCGCGGAAATCATCGATATTGGGTTTGAAGGCGAGGCCCAGACAGGCGACCGCCGCGCCGGGGTGGGCGGCGACCAATGCCTCCGCTGCGGCGATGACGTGCGCCGTTTTGGACAGATTCACTTCCCGCGCAGTGCGGATCAAACGGCTCTGCTGGGGCGCGCCATGCACTAGGAACCAGGGGTCGACTGCAATGCAATGGCCACCGACGCCTGGGCCGGGCTGGAGAATATTCACGCGCGGGTGGCGGTTGGCGAGCGCGATGACGTCCCACACATCGACCTTCATTTCGTCGGCAATCATCGACAGCTCGTTGGCAAAGGCAATGTTGACGTCGCGGTAGCTGTTCTCGACCAGCTTCACCATTTCGGCCGCGCGCGCGGTGGTGGTGACGCATGCCCCGCGCACAAACTGGCGGTAGAATGTCATGGCACGGCGCGCACAGCGGGGGGTGATGCCCCCGATGCAGCGGTCATTGTCGACCAACTCGACCAAAATGCGCCCCGGCAAAACGCGTTCGGGGCAATAGGCGACGAAAATATCGGCGGCCCCGGCACAATGGCCAGGGACTTTGAGGTCGGGGCGCAACTCAGCGAGCAGTGCCGCCACTTTTTCGGTCGTGCCCACGGGCGAGGTGGATTCGAGGATCACCAGATTGCCCGCAGCCAACACCGGCGCAATCGCGCGCGCGGCGGCCAGAACGTGGCTGATATCGGGCCGATGCTCGGCATCGTGTGGTGTCGGGACGGCAATGACAAAGCAATCGGCAGGCGCGACATTGGTCGACGCCGTCAACGTCCCGCGGGCAACCACACCCTGCACCAACCCGTCGAGGTCGACCTCTTCAATATGCACCTTGCCGCTGTTGACGGTGTCGACGACGCTCTGGCTGACATCGACGCCGGTGACGCGGCAGCCCGATCGCGCGATCAGCGCAGCGGTCGGCAGGCCGATATAGCCAAGGCCAAGGACAGCAACCCGCTGTTCAACATCGGTGGGCACGCGCGACAATCTCCGCAATCCGTTGGGCAGCCGTGCCGTCGCCAAAGGGATTATGGGCGCGCGCCATGGCTTCGTAGGCGCTCTTGTCGTCCAAAAGGCTGAAAATTTCGGTAACGATACGTGCGCGGTCGGTGCCGACGAGCCGCGCCGTGCCCGCCTCGATCCCCTCGGGCCGTTCGGTCGTCTCGCGCATCACCAGTACCGGTTTGCCCAGCGAAGGCGCCTCTTCCTGCACCCCGCCGCTGTCGGTCAGCACTAGCGTGCTCATGCCCAGCAGCCGGACGAAGTGGGGGTAATCAAGCGGGTCAATGAGGGCGACGTTGGCGAGATCGCCCAACACGGGCTCCATCGCCGCGCGCACCTGCGGGTTGGGGTGGACGGGGAAGATCACGGCAACATCCTCGCGCGCGGCGATAGCCGCGATCGCGGCGGCAATCGCCTCCATCCCGCCGCCAAAATTTTCGCGCCGGTGCGAAGTGACGGCGATGATGCGCTTACCCGCAAAGCGCGCGGCCAAGGAATCGAGCCCGGCGGCAAGCGCGGGTTCGTCCTTCAGGCGCGCGGTCGTGGCGAGCAACGCGTCGATCACCGTATTGCCGGTGACATAGATTCGTTCGTCAGGCACATTTTCTGCCCGCAAGGCCGCCGCCGCCGTTTCGGTCGGAGCAAAATGCAGATCGGCCACTGCGCCCGCGACTTTGCGATTCACCTCTTCGGGCCAGGGGTGGTAGATATTGCCGCTGCGCAATCCCGCCTCGACATGCCCGACCGGAATCTTGCGAAAATAGGCGGCCAGCGTCGCCGCCATGGTGGTCAGCGTGTCGCCGTGGACGAGCACCCGCGCTGGCCGGTCGCGATCAAACACTTCGCCCAGCCCTGTCACCAGCCGCGCGAGTAGCGCGTCGAGCGACTGGTTCGGCGTCATGACGTCGAGGTCGATGTCGGGCGTGATGCCCGCGATGGCGAGAACTTGGTCAAGCATTTCGCGATGCTGCGCCGTGACGATGACGCGCGTTTCGACATTAGGAGTTGCGCGCAGGGCGTGGACGACGGGAAACATTTTGATGGCTTCCGGGCGGGTACCGAAGATGATGGCGATGTTGGTTGGCATGGCGGTTTGGGGCATGTGGCTTTTCGGTCGCACGAGTGATGAGATGTATTAGCCTGCCCTGCTTTCACTCTGTTTAACGCATATTGTGACTGACTGACTTGTTATTGACCAGCGGCGCGCATATGCGCACTCGCCATCAAAGGCGGTGCTGCCGCCCAACACAGGTTTTACACGCGCATGAGATCAACGCGATTGGCCAGAAAGGCTCCGGCCCGAGAGATCAACGTCGGCATTCTGTGCTTTGCTCTATTTGTCGCGATTGTGGCGCTCATGGGTGGTGGCTCTCGAAGCGATATCAGTTCTTTGCCGTTGCTTCGGGGATTGGCAGTTGTTTTCGCAGGCTTCGCCCTCGCTACCATGCCGCCTGCCGCTTTGCGCCCGTATCGGCTTCCATTGTTGATATTCCTTTTGCTTGCCGGATGGATGGCGATCCAGCAATTGCCGATGCCTCCTGCGGTGTGGCAAAGTCTCGCCGGGCGCGAGCTGATTCAGGCGCTGGACCAGCGGCTGGGAATGGTTGACCAGTGGCGTTCGATAAGTCTGGCCCCGTCGCATACCGCCAACAGCATGTTTGCGCTGGTAGTGCCGATTGCAGCTTTGCTAACGGCGGTGACGGTGCCTGTGCCGCAGCGCAAGATGTTCTGGTGGATCATCTGGTTTTTCGGGATTGCATCGGCTGTGCTCAGCTTGATGCAGTTTGTCGCAGGGCCAGGCAGCGCCGCCTATCTGTACCGGATTACCAACGGTACGTCCTTGGTTGGTCTGTTCTCCAACCGCAACCATAACGCCGTACTGCTGTCCATTGCCCTCATGTCCAGTGGCTGGCTGGCTTTTGTCGAGTTACAGTCACCTAAACGGCGAACTGGAGTTTTGTTTGCCTTGGCTGCCAGCGTGCTAACATTCTTGTTGATCATTCTAGCGATCGGATCCCGCTTGGGCTTTATCTGCGGTATCGTTGGATTTTTCGTGGGATATGCGCTCTTCATGGCCGGATATGAACGGCGTCCGCCAAAGCGGCCGCGCCAGACGACCAAAGCTCTGCCACCACCCAAACGTCAGCTAACCTCTGGCGGTAGCCCGCTGCTACTGCGAGCTGGGCTGCCCGTCATCATGCTCACCTTATTGACTATTATGTTTTATTTTTCAGAGCGCGCGAATTCGCTGAGCCGCCTCGTCAACGAAAAGGCTGACGACGAAGTGCGTTTGCAGGCTTTGCCACAAATCCTGGATTTGTTGACGACATATGGGTTTCTGGGAGCCGGTTTCGGAACCTTCCCACGAATTTTTCAGATTGTGGAGCCTGATTCGATGCTAAGCCCCACCTACCTCAACCATGCGCACAATGACTGGCTCCAGTTTCCCATTGAAGGCGGGGTTCCGGCGGTACTTTTACTTTTAGCAGGCTTGGCTTGGTTGGTGTGGACGTTCGTGAGGCACCGGGGCCACTCTGCTGCTCCGAACATTTTCCAAACCGCCGAGCGCAGGACAATTGCCGCCGGCCTTTTGGTGTTCGTTCTTGCCAGTGCGGTGGATTACCCTTTGCGCACGCCATCACTTGCGATGGTCGCCGTGCTTTTGGCAGTCATGCTGCAGACCGTAAATGATCGCGACAGCAATAGCTATGATAGCGTGCCGTCGAAGCCATAACATAACTTGTAGAGAGGGCGAACGCCCTCTATTCGGCAGGCATAGCAGCTAAGATCGACAGGTTATCGGTGAATGAGATTAATTGGAACAATCAGTGTGTGCTTCCTCGCGATTTCCTTGGCGAGCTGCGGCGGTAAGCTGCAACCGGTTGGCATAAACCCGGCCAGCGGCGTGACGAAATTGAACGAACTTCCCGCACCTACCGGTATCGACGTGCAACAGGGCGCGCGCGCTTCCTTTATTGGGCCGTTCACCGAGTTAGCCGTCGAAGTGTTCGGCATACCGGATTTGTCCCGAGAAATATTGACCGATGGGCAAGGGGATTTTGCTTATCCCCTGATCGGCGTAGTCAAGGCTGCGGGTCGAACGCCAGAGGAAATCGCAACCGAGATTGAAGAACGTCTGCGCGGCAGATTTGTCAAGAATCCCAATGTGACGGCGAATTTCAAGGCCTCGGAGTCACCCTTGTTGCTTCAGTCCCAAGCGGTTGCTGTCGATGGTGAAGTGCTGCGGGCCGGTCAATATCCGGTAGTGGGCAAGGTGACATTGATGCGTGCCGTTGCGCTGGCTGGCGGGCTGACCGAGTTTGCGAAACAGGATGATGTCCTCATTTTTCGCAGGGTGGCGGGCCAGCAATACGTAGGGATGTATAACCTTGGAGCTATTCGGCGTGGTAACTATGCCGATCCCGAAGTTTATCCCAACGATGTGGTTATCGTTGGCGACAGTCCGGCGCGTCGCCGGTTCAAGGATATTCTGCAGGCATCGCCGCTCTTGACGACGCCTCTCATCATCCTCGGCAACAACATTTGATCGGCGTAGTTTTATGAATCTGCCGTTTTCTGCGCGTGCCGATCGCGATACATCGCTCCAGCCTTTGGGCGATCATGCGTCTGAACATCATACCGATCGCGGTTTGTTCGACATGCATCTGCTAGAGAAAGCATTTTATGCCCTGCTTAATCACCGCAATTGGGTAATAGGCACATTACTTGTTTCACTTATTCTCGGTGTAATGGTCAATTTTCTTATGACCCCGCACTTTACCAGCTCGGCAAGAATAGAAGTGCTGCCAGAGTCGCCGGTAGAAACAACGGTGGAAGGAGCTCGAGAGAAATTGGTGACCAACGAGGTCGCCTTTTTCAACACACAGTATAGCCTTTTGGCATCGCGGTCATTGGCCGAACGCGTGGTTCGCGCTGGAAATCTGCTAAATGATCGAGAGTTTGTTGAAGTTTATGGTTTAGATGAATCCAGTGAGGGTCCGGCGCTGAGCAGCAATGCCAAACAGCGAGCAAATGATCAGGCCGTGAAGATTCTTCTCGATGCCGTGGAAATCGCACCGGTTCGAACGTCCAGCCTCATTGACGTAAGGTTATCTACTCCATCTGCCAATCTTTCTGCGCGATTGACCAATTTGTGGGTACGACAGTTTGTTGCTGCGAGCTTGGATCGCCGTTTTGCTGCAACAACCGATGCCAGGCAGTTCCTAGAAAAGCGTATCGAAACCTTGCGCACTAACCTGGAAGACTCTGAGCGTGCCCTGATCACTTACGGCACCGCGAACGATATCATTACTCTGTCAAAGCAGGTGGACGCTGATGGCCGAACCCGGGCCGAGAGGACGTTGGTCTCTGCTGATATCGAGGAATTGGTGCTGGGCGTTGCCAAAGCCCGGGAAGCCCGCATAATTGCCGAAAGCCAGCTTCGTAACAGCACTTCGCAGCTGGATCTTGTTGGAACCTCGGCGCGCGCCAGCATGAGGCAACGTCGTGCCGAACTTGCGGCCGAAATTGCTCAGTTGCGAGCGAATTTTGGTGAGGATTACCCTGCGCTGATCGCCAAGCGCGAGCAGCTTGCGTCGCTCGATCGGGACATTTCGAGCGAAACGCGCTTTGCCTCGAGCGTCAACCGCGAGGCGGTTGAGAGTGCCGCCAACCGTGAGCGTGTGCTGAGGGCGGAGCTCAGCCGTAAGACAGCCGAATACAACGACCAGCAAAGACGCTCGATTGAATATGCAATATTGCAGCGCGAGGTTGATACAAATCGTCAACTCTATGACGGGTTGCTTCAGCGCTATAAAGAGATTGGGGTTGCAGGGGTAGGCACGAACAATATTTCGATCGTTGACGCAGCGATCCCTGCCGAAGCTCCATCAAGCCCGCGCGTCGTGCTCAATCTGCTTTTGGCGTTGATTGCCGGCTCGATTGCGTCGGCAGCGATCGTCTTCACGCTAGAACAGCTTGACCATTCGATCCGTGATCCAAACGAAGTATCCACACGTTTTGGCTTGCCGTTGCTTGGTTCGATACCCGAGGTCGAACCTGAGGAGTTCTTCGACCTTTTGCTCGACAAAAAATCTCAAGTTTATGAGGCCTACCTGGCAACCCAGTCAAATCTGACCTTCCTCACAGAGCATGGGGCGCCTCGCAGCATGCTTCTGACTTCGACACGGCCAGCAGAAGGCAAGAGCAGCTCAGCTCTCAGTCTGGCCACGGTATTTGCGGCGATGGGCAAGCGAACTGTGCTTGTCGATGCAGACATTCGCAGCCCGTCGCTCAACGTGATGCTCGGGATCCCTAACGCACCGGGACTAAGCAACTTCCTCGCCGGCGCCGATGATCTGGAGCAGTTGGTTAATCTCTCGAGCGAATTTGGCTTTTCCTATGTATTGGCCGGGCCGACCCCGCCAAATGCTGCGGAGCTATTCGGATCCGACCGAATGTCGCGATTGATAGAGCGGCTGCTGCGCGATTATGACCATGTGGTCATTGACGCACCGCCTGTCTTGGGGCTGGCAGATTCCCCCCTCCTTGCCCGCAAGGTGGAAGGAGTTATTTTTGCCATTGATGCGTCGAGCAACAGCGCCCGAGCAATCACCAATGCAATTGCACGCCTTCGCCAATCCGATTCGCATCTGTTTGGAGCCATCGTGACCAAGGTCGGCCGAAGAAATGAGATATATGGCTATGGCTATGGCTATGGCTATGGCTATGGATATGGCTATGGTCGGGAAGGAGCCGACCAAGCCTAAGCTTGGCGGTTGGTAAACACCCATGTTTAAACTCACCATCCGCACATGGATTATCGCGGTTGCCAGTATCGCGCTCGCAATTCTTGTGGCATTGGCATCGTTTGGGATCGTCAACCAGACTCGGGCGCCCTCACGTTCGCTTGCCTTGGGTCTATATCCCCAGGGCTGGGCAAAAGCAGCATTTGCTCAAAATCAATTTGCTGCTCAATTGGCGCGTGCCCCAAACGCAAAGCCGACAGCAAAGATGGTTAGGCTCGCACGCGAAGCGGTTGCGGTTGAGCCGCTCGCTATAGCGGCATTGCCAGTGATCGCCCGTAGCCTGTCTGGCGACCAGCTGAACAAAAAAGCTCAGGCGCTTCAGCTGACAGCGGCAGAATTAAGCCGCCGCAATGTCATGATGAACTCAATGTTGATCGAGCAGCACCTGCGTCAGGGCGACGAAGATGCCGCCATTGTCGCGCTCGGACGGGCAGTTTCCATCAGCAACGATACGCGGTCTATTTACATGCGACAGCTTGCTGTTGCGACAGCTCGCCCAGAAGCAGGTCGGGCACTGGCCCCTTTGCTGGGCCGCAACCCAGAATGGGCACCAAGCTATTGGTCGGAGGTCTTGCAGGCAAGCTCGGCGCATGTAGAAGGCGCGCGCCTCCGTGCGGCTCTTGCTGGGCCGCCATGGAACCAGCGCTTGCCAACAGAGACGGACTTTTCGCTCATTTTGAAGCTCGCGGAAATCCGAGAATTTGATCTTGCCAATGATCTTGCTTTTCTATTGGGTAGAGAAAGCAGCAGCAGTGATTTGCTGACAAACGGGGCTTTTTCACGCAATCCACGCTTTGCTCCCTTTGACTGGCAGTTGATCTCGACGGGCGAATTCGGCGCATTTATCGAGCCTAAAGGTCGTAGGTTGCTGATCTCTTCCCTCCCGAATGCGAGCGGCACCGTGGCGCAGCAGTTAATCTCGCTGCCTGCGGGCCGGTATCGTTTGGTCTCTACGCTGGACGGCGAATTTTCAGGCGAAGCGTCGCCTTTGCGGTTTCGGCTGCGCTGCGCCCAGTCTGGGATGGGGGGCGCATCGCCTGCTCCTGTTGGACTTGGCGCCGGTACGACCACTGCCGAGTTGGCAGTATCGAGGTCACCCTGCCGCTGGTATTGGGCTTCACTGGAAGTGGACACGCAGCAGCGCAGCAGTGGCATTGATTTGGTTGTCAGGAAACTGAGTCTTGCTTCGATTGGGAGGCGGACTGAAGGAGCCAATCCGTCTCCTAGCAATGCGGTTATCGAAAGATGAGTAATCGCCGCAGGGTATTCGTTACCGGGACTGCAGGGTTCATCGGATTTCATCTGGCGCGGCTGCTTTTGGCGGAGGGCTTTGAAGTCGTCGGTCTCGACGGGATGACAGACTATTACGACGTCAATCTTAAGCGACAGCGCCATCAAATTCTGCTGCAAAACCAATATTTTCGTGCCATTGAGGCAATGCTTGAGGCTCGGGAGACAATTGATGATGCTATCAATGCGTTTCAGCCCGATGTCATCGTCCATCTCGCTGCTCAGGCCGGGGTACGCTATTCGCTAGAGAATCCGCACGCCTATATCTCCTCCAATGTCGTTGGCACCTTCAATGTTATGGAAGCTGCTCGCCGCAACGGGGTGAGCCACCTGCTCATGGCATCAACGTCATCGGTTTATGGCGCCAACGACGAAATGCCATTTTTGGAAACTGAAAAGGCAGACACGCAGCTGACGATTTACGCAGCGACCAAAAAGGCCACCGAGTCGATGGCGCATGCCCACGCTCATTTGTGGAATTTGCCGACCACAATGTTTCGCTTCTTTACTGTTTATGGCCCGTGGGGGCGCCCGGACATGGCCCTTTATAAGTTCGTTGATGCAATCCTGTCTGACCGGCCTATCGATCTCTACAATAGCGGAGATATGTATCGCGATTTCACTTATGTCGACGATCTGGTCAGGGCGGTCCGACTGTTGATCGATGCAGTGCCACAGCGACCTGAAAATGCGTCGGCCATCGCACAGGGAGACAGCTTGTCACCTGTCGCTCCGTTTCGCGTGGTCAACATCGGCAACAACAACAAAGTCAGTCTGCTGGATTTCGTTTCAGCTATTGAAGAGGTGCTTGGCAAACAAGCCAGACGCAATTTGTTGCCAATGCAAATGGGCGACGTGCCCGCTACCTGGGCCAACGCCGATTTGCTTGAACGCCTGACGGGATACAAACCCATTACCGATTTCAGAGTCGGCGTTGGACAATTTGTGGCTTGGTATAGAGAGTATTACCAGAAATGACGGCGGTCGGCCTTGCTCAGTTGCCCGACCTCGACGTCGCGCCGGTCGCGGTCATTGGCTTGGGCTATGTTGGCCTTCCTTTGGCCGTTGAATTTGGAAGGCGCAGGCAAGTAACAGGCTTTGATATAAGCACTGCGCGAATTGAAGCGCTGCGCAGTGGCCTTGATGAGACGCTCGAAACGTCAGCAGAGGAACTTGCCGCGGCTTCGCAATTGCATTTCACCCACGATGCCGCCGACCTTGCGCACGCCCGGGTTTTCATTGTCACCGTACCGACTCCCATTGACCAGTATAAACGTCCAGACCTCAGGCCGCTGCTCATGGCGTCGCAAACAGTCGGATGTGTCTTGAAGCGCGGCGACATCGTGATTTATGAAAGCACTGTCTATCCCGGGTGTACCGAGGAGGATTGTGTGCCCGTGCTCGAGCGGGCCAGTGGCCTTCGCTTCAACCATGATTTCTTCTGTGGATACAGTCCGGAGCGGATCAATCCTGGCGATAAGGATCACCGCCTGCCAATGATCCTGAAAGTTACAAGCGGCTCTACGCCGGACGTAGCCAACTGGGTCGATGCATTTTATGGCCAGATTATTACGGCCGGGACGTTCAAGGCGGACAGCATCAAGGTTGCCGAAGCGGCAAAGGTTATCGAGAATACGCAGCGCGATCTCAACATCGCTCTCATGAACGAATTGTGCATAATTTTTGGGCGGATGGGCATCGATACCCACAGTGTCCTTGCTGCAGCGGGAACCAAATGGAATTTCCTGAAGTTCACGCCGGGACTGGTGGGGGGGCACTGCATTGGTGTCGATCCCTACTATCTGACCCACAAGGCGCAGGCGGTTGGCTATCATCCAGAAGTGATACTGGCTGGACGGCGGGTCAACGACGGCATGGGGCAATATATCGCGAGTCAGACCGTGCGGTTGATGATCCGGCGCGGCTTGTCGATTCAGGGGGCCAAGGTTTTGATGTTGGGCCTGGCGTTCAAGGAAAATTGTCCCGACCTGCGCAACACGCGTGTGGTAGATGTGATCTCGGCCTTGCGTGAATATGGAGCACAGGTGGACGTTTATGACCCATGGGTCGACGCGGCCGAGGCAATGCGCGAATATGACATTGCCATGGTCAGTCCCACACGGAATAGCTACGATGCAATCATATTTGCGGTATCGCACCGGGAATTTGTTGAGGCCGGGGGTGCGGCCCTCCGCAGCTATGGGCGCCAAGGGGCAATATTGGTCGACGTTAAGGGCGTATTGCCGAAGTCCGACAGCGACCTGCGGCTCTGACCCGAGCTGACGCGCGTTCCAATCAAACTCATGCAGCCAAGGACCTTCCTCCGACAAGTAGCAAGCGTTGGGGCTATCAGTCTGGTTGATCGTGCGGTTGCCGTGGCAACCGGCATAGTCTTTGCTCGGTGGCTCGGGGCCAGTGAGTTCGGTATCTACTCGTATGTCATTGCGCTTGTCGGTTTGCTCATGCTTCCAGCCCGTTTGGGTTTGCCAGAGCTTGTGACGCGAGATCTTGCTGCATCCCGCAGTAACGGGTCTATCAACGATTTCAGTGGTCAGCTGTGGAAGAGTGCGTTTCTAATTTTTGCGGCGGCCTTGACCATCGTTGCAGCGGCTCAGGCGATTCTCCAATGGCTTCCAGAGAATAAATTGACGACCGCATTGCAGCTAGGGTTGTGGCTGATTATCCCCGTCGCACTGCTTGATTTAGCCCTTGGCGCGCTAAGAGGCCTCGGCCGAACGTCGACATTCCAGCTATATGGTACTTTGCTTTTATCGCTGCTCACGCTTGGTATCGGGCTGGCAGGGATGCTCATCATGCAACGATTTGATGCCGTTATCTCCATTCAGCTGCGTATGGCAGCAGTGGGGTTGGTCCTCCTAATCGCCTGTCTGCATCTACTGAGCTTGTTGAGAGAAATGATCGTAGGCGGCGGCAAAAGCGAGGTGAGATCGGGTCAACTCATTGGACAAGGCTTTACCTTCATGATTAACGCCTTCGTCTACATGGCACTTATGCGGGTCGATCTGTTGGTGCTGGGGGCTTTTTCAAGTGACGAGACGATAGGCCTCTATCGCGTCGCTGTGGAAGGCGGGCTCCTTGTCGCTTTCGCCTATGGCGCCGCGACAGTTGTCCTTGCTCCGGAATATGCGCGTCTGAATGCGACAAACGACCGTGCTGCCCTCCAAGAGCTTGTTTGCCAATCCAGTCGAATGATAATGTTGGCTGGAGCGATAACGGCATTTCCATTAATTATATTCTCCGAATCTATTATTGTTTTTGTATTTGGAAACGAATTTTCTGGTGCTTCAGCTGCATTGTCGATACTTGCGGCAGGTCATCTCGTTACTTTCTTGTTCGGCGATCCTGTATTCTTGCTCAACATGACCGGCCACCATAATCGCGTTACATTGTTGGCAATGATCGGCCTCCTCGTGTCAATGGTGCTGAGCTTCGCGCTGGTGCCATTATTGGGGCCGTCTGGCGCGGCCATAGCGGCGTCAGTGGCGCTCATTATTTATCGATTTCTTGCCTATCGCGCGGTTCGACAAGCGTTGGGTGTGAACTGCGCAATATGGTCGCGAACGTTACCCGCATCGTCAGGTGCTTCAATAGATAATGTTACGGATCGGTGATGAAGATTGGCCACATGTTTGCTAGAATAGCCGAGGAGGAAAAGCCGCTGCGGTTCGTCGCGTCGCGCCTGCTCGCACGTTCGGGGATAGCGGAGCGCCTTGGTCTGAAAATCAGGCGCAGGGGCTATGATCTTCGATTTTTCAACACTGCGATGTCTATGACGCTTTGGCTCAATGCAAATGAGCGATCGGACGACGTGGAAATCATCAGTGCGATGCTGCGGGAAGGCGGCACCTATGTGGATATTGGGGCCAACATCGGCGATTTGGCGCTCGCCGGGGCGGTGGCCGTTGGGGCGACCGGCAAAGTTTTTGCTTTTGAGGCGCACCCACGAATTTTTGCTCTCATGAGAGAGAATCTCCAGTTGAATGCACTGAGTAACATTTACCCCGTCAATGCAGCCTGCGGAGCGACATTTGGTTGGGCTCGATTCAGCGATGAGCGTTCCGACGATATGAACAAAATTGGTATGGGAGAGATCGTCGTTCCTACGATTCCCGCGGACAGGCTGTTGCCACCGAATGAGATCGACCTGGTCAAGGTCGACGTGGAGGGCTTTGAGCTGTTTGTCTTACAGGGTCTGGAAACTGTCATGGACCGCACTCGTTTCTTGTTCATCGAAGTTGGTGACGTGCACTTTGAGCAGTTCGGTTATCGCTATGCGGATGTACATGATCTGTTGACCTCACATGGATTTGCAATTTTTGCGCAGGATGGTTCAGATACGGGCCAGCGCTGGAGCCGTGTGGACGATCGCTCGCGATTGTTTTCAAAAGTCCAGAACATCGTTGCCGCTCGAGAAGGCGACCTTCCATCCTTTATTCTGTCACAATGACGCCCCCCCTCTTCACCATTTTTACGCCCAGCTACAATCGCGCTCATACTCTACCGCGTGTTTACGCCAGCATTGCGGCGCAAACTTTTCGCGATTTCGAATGGGTGGTGGTTGATGACGGTTCGACCGACAATACGGCTGCGCTGGTGCAGGGGTGGATGGCCCAAGCTGACTTCCCTATTCGCTATTTCTATCAACCCAACGGGCACAAAAAAACAGCTTTCAACCGCGGCGTGCGCGAGGCGCGAGGTGAGTTGTTTCTATGCTGGGACAGCGATGATACCGCACCGGCGAACGCCCTGCAGATTTTCCGCGATCACTGGCTCGCCATTCCCGAAGAGCAGCACGGCGCTTATGTTGGGGTGACCGGCTTGTGTGTGGACGAAAGGGGGATGACTGTAGGCGATCGCTACCCGACCAGCCCCTATGACAGCGATACACTCAGCTCAACGTTGCGCAACGGGATCGGCGGAGAAAAATGGGGGTTCCAGCGCACGGCCGTGCTGCGCGACTTTCCCTTTCCTGAATTCATCGACGGACTGGTCGGCGAAGGCCTGATCTGGAACCGCATCGCCCGGAAGTATCGGACGCGATATGTGAATGATGTGGTGCGCGTCTACTTTGTGGAAACCGACTCGATCATCCATAGCCGCAAGACGGTGGCGAAGATGCGCGGCGTGGCAGAGGGCCAATGCTATGCCTGCGCCGATTTTCTCGATCATGATTGGCGCTGGTTGGGCACCGCGCCAGTTGCGGTTGCCAAAATTGCTGCGAACCATACCCGCTTTGCTTGGCATCTGCGGCGTAGTGGCCGCGCGGTCCGTCACAACCCACAGACCTTGCCCGGGTGGACATTGAAACTATTGTTCGCGCCGCTCGCGCTCGCCGCAATCCTTTACGACGAATGTTTCTTTCCCCGGCGCTGATGCTTTCGTGCAATGGCTTCCTCCATGGCGTCAGTCCAACGCGCAGCGATGACAGGCAGTGCATAATCGTCGCGCACGGCCAGGCCGCCCTGCGCAAGTAACTCGCGGCTTCGCGGATTGCGCATTAGCTTTGCAAGTTCTGCCGACAAAACCGGCACATGGTCGTGGTCTGGCAACAGGCAAAGCCGGCCACCACTTTGGCCAAGTTCCGCCGGCCCGGTCGGCACGTCAAACGCCACGCACGCCACGCCGTGCGCCATCGCTTCCAGCAAAGTGTTGGGAAAACCTTCAAAGGCCGATGTCATCACATAGATATCGGCGCGGGCATACCAATCCCCCAAATTGCCTGCAAAGCCGGGCAAATGGATGCGGCTGGACAGCCCGTGTGCGGCAATTCGCAACTCCAGTTCAGCGCGCAGAGCGCCTTCGCCAATCATCGCCAGATCCCAGTCGGGGAATGCCGACGCCATCTGGGCAAAGCTGTCGATCATGATATCCGGGCGCTTTTGCGGGTCGAGCCGGCCAGCCCATAGCAACAGCTTCTGTGCTGGCGCGACGAAGCGAGCGGGATCGACAATCGGTTCGGCGGCGACGAGCGGATAATCAACCGGGTTGGGAATTACGATGACCGGTGCGCCGCCGGATCGCGCCCGCAGCCACGATGCCGTCGTTTCGGTCTGGGCGACGATTGTATCGGCAAAGGGATAGACGATGCGCCGTTGGATGCGGTAACCAAGCGGTAGAGCCATTAGGGGTGGGTGGATCCGTTCACTCACGATCACCGGCACAGCTGTGCCGCTCGCGGCCGCGATTGCCGCCACGTTCACATGCGGCAGAAAGGATATCATGACGCCCGGCTCCCAATCGCGAACCTGTTGCCGCAGGCCGCGCAGGCGGGAAATTCTGCTTGCATTGACGCCGACTTGGTCCGACAGGAATCGCAATTCAACCCGCTCGGCCAGCGGATAAGCGACGGTGCCGCGCTGTGAAAATGTGGGAATCAAGCGAACATCGTGGCCCTCGTGCGCCCACCTGTTGCATAGCAGCGACGCGATCCGCTCGGCACCCCCGCCCGCCATTGAGGAAACTAGAAATAGAATTCGCATGACTAACAATCAGTGCAACTTGGCCATTTGTTTAGAGTTTGAAATATAATGTACAAAACGGTCAGCCTCCCAAAAAAAAGAACATATTTTAACTCAGACTTCATTCGTTGCTTATTGTTTGCAATTACTGCCTTTGCAGTTTCTTTCATTCCGTGGCCAGACATATATTGGGACTATTTCAGAGATGTTTTCTGGGATAGGGAAGTCTATATTGAAAAAATTGTTACAAACAATCATTGGTTGAATTATGGATATTTAGATTCCGTAGTTTCATTCTTTTCGAATGAGTATGTATGGGAATTGTCGCAATGGAGTCTATCAAATAATTTCATTCCACTGGATTATGAGCAGTTTTTTCAAATAATAACAACTTCTTGTCTTGTGAGCATGGCGCTAGTAGTCGCCAGAACCCGCAGCTATTTTTCATTTATATTGCTCTTCAATCCAATTATTTTGGATCTCCTCTACTCTCAGCTCCGATCAGCTTTGGCCCTAGTTATTCTTAATCTGCTGTATCTTACGGCCCGCCGGGTGAATCTTTGGGTCTTGCTTGGGTTGGTTATCGCATGCTCAATTCATACCGCATCGATCATTTTGATTGCCGGCTATATCCTCGCACAGCTGCTCTCCAGTCCGGAGTCAATGTTTTCGCGTTTTTCGCCAGCTGCCAAGGCGCTGGCTGTTGTTGGTGCTGGCCTATTTGTCGGCATCCTGATCGGGCCATTGCGCGAGGCAGTCTTGTCCGCCGTTGGCGATCGGCGTGCCGAATATGCAGATTTGTCCAGCTCCTTTCTTTACCTGTCATTTTGGGTCGCACTATTGGGCTTCATGCTGATTAATTTTCGCTACACGGTTAATTCGTTGGAAGGTTGTTTTTCGATATTCATGCTATCTATTCTATTTGTTAATGTATTCAGCTCTGCTTACTCAATTCGCTTGATAGCATTGTCGATGCCATTTATCATTGTGGCGATCTATAATTACAACACCTCTCGTAAATACTTTATATTGAGTGTTTTTGTACTTTATGCGCTGGCTCAGTGGTGGTATTCAATAATGAACTTGACTAGCGTTTGAACCGGCATTGACGAATATCCTTCACATCATCACCGGCCTTGAGACCGGAGGGGCGGAGCGTTCGCTTGCCAATCTGGCCCTGATGGAACGGTCGGGCCAGTTCCGCCACCACATTGTCTCGCTCGCCGGGCTAGGAAGATATGGTCCCGAATTGATGGATGCCGCTATCCCCGTGACAGCGCTCAATATCGGCACTGGTCAGGGTCTGCGCACGGCTTATGTCCGGCTGCGGCGTCTGGTGAACGAAATTTCCCCTTCGATCGTTCATGGCTGGATGTATCACGGCAGCCTGGCAGCGTCAGCGGTCACGCTGCGGGTGCACCGCCGACCGGCATTGGCATGGAACATCCGCCATACTTTGACGGAACTGGATCGTGAAAAGCGTGGTACCCGAATGGTCATTCGCGCGCTGCCCTGGATACCCGGCAGGCCCCGCGCGATCATTTATAACAGTCATCGCGCCCGCGCTGCGCATGAATTGTTCGGGTTCCCGGTCGGCGTCGGCCATGTTGTTCCCAATGGCTTCGACACGAACCGGTGGCGGCCCGATAGCAATGCGCGCGCAGCGCTGCGCCAGCAATTCGCCATCGCCGACGACGCCATAGTAATCGGCTATGTTGGCCGTTATCACCCGATCAAGAACGTTCCCAGCCTCCTGTCCGCTGTCCGAATTGTTCTGGAACAGGAACCGCGCGCCCATTTAATGGTCGCTGGCGAGGGGATTTTGCCGTCGAATCGTGAACTTGCTTCCCTGATCGCTGCCTTGCCAAAGGGCCGTGCGCACCTGTTGGGCCAGCGCAAGGATATCGAGGCGGTGATGCCGGCCTTTGACATTTTTGCATTGTCGTCAGACAGCGAAGCCTTTCCCAATGTGCTGGGCGAGGCGATGGCATGCGGGCTGCCATGTGTTGCCACCGATGTAGGCGATTGCCGACTGCTGCTGGATGGATGTGGCAGCATTGTACCGCCGGGCGAAACACAGGCATTGGCCGATGAATTGCTCGCGATGGTTCGATCGCCTGATGCCGCCAGATGGACGCTGGGTGCGGCGGCACGCAGCCGGATCCAGCAGCAATATAGTATGACAGCGACCATCGATTCCTATCGGGCGCTCTACACCTCCCTAACTTGAACGAGATTTTGTATGTGCGGTATTGTAGGCTTCTGGGACGGCACGAATTTTTCAAAGGCCGAAGCTGTCATTACGGCCATGACGGATCGCATTGCGCATCGGGGGCCCGACAGCGATGGATTTTGGCTTGATGCAGAGACCGGGATCGCCCTTGGCCACCGCCGCCTTGCCATCATCGACCTATCGCCCGCGGGGCAGCAGCCAATGGTCAGTCGCGACGGGCGATACGTCCTGAGCTATAACGGCGAAATTTATAACCACCTCGACCTCCGTACAGAGCTTGCGGCCAGCGGCTGGTCGGAATGGCGCGGCCATTCCGATACCGAAACATTGCTTGCTGCCTTCAGCCAGTGGGGTTTCGTGGCCACGTTGGAGCGGTTGAACGGCATGTTCGCGATCGCCCTGTGGGATCAAGCTGACCGCAAACTTTATCTTGCTCGCGATCGCATGGGGGAAAAGCCGCTCTATTTTGGCCGACAAGGCGGCGCCTTTGTGTTTGGGTCGGAACTGAAGGCACTGACCGCGCATCCGGCTTGGCAGGGGCGCATCAATCGCGATGCGCTTACCCTGTTTCTCAGGCATAATTATGTGCCGGGCAGTCATTCCATCTATGATGGCGTCGCCAAGCTGCTGCCAGCGCATTATCTGGTCATTGAAAACGGCGGGCAAACGGTCGGTAACCCCACGGTCTATTGGGATATTGCCGCCAAGGCGCGTGCGGGTCAGGCATCTCCCTTTGCGGGCTCCCCTTCGGAAGCGATCGACGCACTCGAAGCGCTACTGAAGGATGCGGTGAAAATCCGCATGGCCGCCGATGTTCCGCTTGGTGCCTTCCTGTCCGGCGGGGTCGATTCCAGCGCTGTGGTTGCGTTGATGCAAAGCCAGTCGCCAAGGCCGGTGAAAACATACTCAATCGGCTTTTCCGAAGACGCATTTAACGAGGCGGAACATGCAAAGCGTGTCGCCGATCATCTCGGAACCGACCATAGCGAGCTTTATGTTACACCTGCTGACGCGCTGGCCGTAATTCCGCAATTGCCGCAAATCTGGGACGAGCCTTTTGCGGATTCGTCTCAGATTCCCACCTATCTGGTCAGCAAGCTCGCGCGGTCGGGGGTGACGGTCAGCCTGTCGGGCGATGGCGGCGATGAACTTTTTTGCGGGTACACGCGCTATATGCAGGCAGAGGCGCTATGGCGGCGTCTTGGCTCTGTTCCGCGCCCCGTTCGCTCGGGTCTTGGCGCGCTCGTTCGGGCAGTACCCCCGTCGGTATTTGACGCGGTGGCGGGGCTTGGCCCTTCGAGCTTGCGCACGATGGCAGTCGGTGACCGCGCGCATAAGTTTGCGGATCTTATGGCCAGCCAGTCCGAAAGCGATTTTTACCGTGGATTTGTCTCGCACGCAAAGTGGCCGGAACAATTGGTGCTTGGCGGTAGCGAACCGCCGACCGCGCTGACCGACGGGAGCGGGGACGGCATATTCAGTGATGTCAGGGACAAAATGATGTTCCTTGATATGTTGACCTATTTGCCCGACGATATTCTGGTCAAGGTTGACCGCGCGAGCATGGCAGTCAGCTTAGAGTCGCGCGTTCCGTTGCTCGATCATCGCGTCGTTGAACAGGCCTTGGCATTGCCGTTGCGCTACAAACTGCGGGACGGTCAATCCAAGTGGGTATTGCGCCAGTTGCTGTTTCGGCATGTTCCGCGTGCATTGATTGAACGGCCGAAGATGGGCTTCGGAGTCCCGATAGAGTCCTGGCTGAAAGGCCCGCTTCGTGATTGGGCAGACGATCTGCTCTCGGCTGACAGGCTGCGCCGCGAAGGCTACTTCGCCGTCGAAGCAGTACAGATGCTATGGCAGGAAACACGGTCAGGCGCGCGGCGCTGGCACTATCATGTCTGGGACATTTTGATGTTTCAAGCTTGGCTTGATGCCCAAGGCACGCGGCACTAAAGCCGCATTAACTCAAGCATCTTCGCATTGATAACGCGTACGTCGAAACGCGATTCTGCCATACTGCGGCTGGTTTGCCCGTGGCTGCGCGCCAGCGCGGGATTGCGCGCATAGCGCAGCATTGCCTGCGCCAGTTCCGGAACTGAACGGGCTGGCACCATGAACCCGTTCCGGCCCTCTTCAACTGTCTCGCGGCACCCCGGCACATCCGTGGTGATGACGGCCAGCCCCATTGCCATCGCTTCCTGCGTGCTACGCGGAATGCCTTCACGATAGGATGGCAGGATGAAAACATCTGCAGCGGCCAAATAGGGACGCACGTTGGCCACCTTACCCGGCCATTGGATGACTCCTTCATCCACCCACCGTCGCATCTGGTCTTCGTCGAGCGACCCCGGGTTGGCATCGACCCCGCCAAGAATGAGCACGCGTATTTCCGGATGTTCAGCTTGCACGATGCGGGCGGCCTCAACCAGCTCGAACAGTCCCTTTTCTTTGAGCAGCCGCCCGGTCCAAATGAACGTCAGCGGCCTGGGAAGATTTTCCGAATTAGGCGTGAAGCGTTCCAAGTTCACGCCGCAACCATCGACAAGTTCGGTCTTTTTTGGGTTGAGACTGCTGTTATGGAACAGATATTCCCGGTCATCTCGGTTGATAACTACGACCTGCTGGCTCAGCCGGAACGCAATGCTGTACAGACTGAGGACAATTGCCTTGATCAGCTTTCGAAAAGGGCTGAGTTCTTCGGCGGACTCGGTAAAGACATAACCTAGACCTTCAATCACCGCCAAGCGCATTGGGACGCGCGCTAGCCAGGCTGCAATCGTCCCATAGATCACTGGCTTCATGAAATAGCTGAATGATATTGAAGGCTTGATGCTTTTGAGCAACGACCGCAGCTGAAATATCGTCCGCAGATCTGCGACGATGCTGACCCCGTTTCGCTCCATACCAATGTCGATGGGCACCGCTCCGAGCGCCTCAACCGCCGCACGGCTGGCAGGAGAATAATCAGGCGCGAGTGCCCAAACCGGGTGGCCACGGGCCAGTATCTCGCGGATTAGATCTCCACGGAAGTTGTGAAGCGATTCAGCGTAGCTTGTGATGAACACGACAGGACCGGGTGTGACGCGGGCGTCATGGTTGAGCATGCGGATTTCATTACCTTGAAGCGATGGTTAGAGCGGGCTAACTACCCTCATCCAAGCCGTTGGCAAGCAATGTTTCGCCTGCCATTGCCATGCTGCAAGCCCGCTGCAATTGCGCACGAGGATTACCCGATGTCTGCCCGCCAAAAATTTTTTTTGCTGGAGCTTAACGAGATCAATTTCGATTTCGTCGAACAATATGGTCGGCAAGGACAGCTACCAACGCTCAACGCGCTCATCCGTAAGCATGGACTGAACGAGACCACGTCCGAAGAGCGCTATGAAGAGCTGGAGCCGTGGATTCAGTGGGTGACGGCCCACACTGGCCTCACCTTTGCACAACATGGCGTGTTCCGGTTGGGCGACATCATTGAACATGATTACGAGCAAATCTGGGAATGGCTGGAACAACGCGGGATAACTGTGGCAGCAACCAGCCCAATGAACGCAAGCAACCGAACGAAGGATGCAGCATTTTTTGTGCCCGACCCTTGGACGGACACGGCTGTTACTGGCAACGCGACAATCAAGGCGTTAGCTTACGCCGTTTCGCAAGCTGTGAATGAAAACGCCACTGCACGGCTAACGCCCAAGTCCGCGACCGCATTGGCGCGTGGGGCATTGCGTTATGGCAGAACATCAAGCTGGTTGCGGATAGCCATGCTGGGCGCGCAAGCAGCATCCGGCAAATCCTGGTCAAGGCCGATGATACTCGAAGAGCTGCTATGGGCCGTGACACTGCACGAAACATTGGCAAAACGTCCTGATTTCGTGTCGCTGTTTCTGAATGCTGGCGCCCATATTCAGCATCATTACATGTTCAATGCAGGGGTCTATAATGGACCGCATTGCAATCCATCGTGGCTAATCGACCGTGGTGCGGACCCGGTGCTTGATGTCTACCGTCAGTATGACATGATTGCTGCTCAGATATTGTCGAATCTGCCTCAATATCGTTTGGTTATTGCCACTGGGTTGCACCAGAACCCTTATCCTTTCCAATGTTACTATTGGCGACTCAAGGACCACTCTGCTTTTTTGAAGATGATCGGATGCGAAGATTTTAAGGTCTCGCCGCGCATGTCCCGCGACTTCGTCGTGGAGACCGGTTCTGTTGCCAATGCCGCAGCAATCGCGAAGCGTCTGGCTGCAGCACGCTGCTCCGATGGTATATCGCTGTTTGAAGTCGACAACCGCGGCTGCGACCTGTTCGTTATGTTCGTGTACCCCAATGATATTGGAAATGAGGCTTCCGTTCAGATCGGCAATGAACATTTTCCAGGACTGAGGCAGCACGTTGCATTTGTCGCGCTCAAAAATGGCGAACATGACGGTATCGGCTACTTAATCGATACCGACGAAAAAGCTTCAAGTTCGCGCCGCCGTGTTGAGCTGCGGAATTTGCCATCCCGCGTAGCGGCACATTTTGGACTAAGCTGGCCAGATGGCGCCCCTATCGCTCAGGAGAGGGCAGCTTAGCGAACCACGGCTTGTTCGATGCGTTACTTTGAACCAAACCCACTAATCATGACCCCAATTGTCCGAAACGCCACAATTGCGTCGATCCAGTATGAAAAATTGCGGATGTAGAAAAAATCGAACTGCAGCTTGGTGTTGATATCGCCGAGATCGGTGACATGGCCCTGATTGACCTGTGCCCATCCGGTAATCCCGGGGCGGACGATGTGCCGATAAGCGTAAAAAGGGATTTCCTTTGCGTACCACTCAGACAAAGGCATCGCTTCAGGGCGTGGCCCGATCCAGCTCATTTCGCCGCGGATGATGTTATAGACCTGCGGCAGTTCATCTATCCGACTGCGCCTCAAAAATCGGCCTACGCGCGTGATGCGGGGGTCATCCTGCCCAGTCATCGACGCCGCACGGCAGGCTGAATCTTGAGCGCCGGTGCAGTGAGCCATCGTTCGGAACTTCACGACCTTGAAGGCATGTCCGCGAAATCCGACCCGCCATTGCGTGAAGAACACCGGCCCTGGAGAGTCCAGTTTTACCGCGATGGCCGTGACAACAAACAGTGGCACCAAAAGGGGCGACAGCAAAAAAGCTGCCGTTAAATCAATCATCCTCTTTAGGCGGGCGTATGAAAAGCTGGGGAGCAGTGAACCAAAATCATTCTCGGAAAGATGGTCGATCTCCACCCGGCCTGTGAGGCTCTGTTTGACCTGTTTGTAATGGTAGACCGGGATCCCCTCCAGCACAGCTTCGGCGAGGCGCCTTTCCCATTCAAGGCTATGATCATGGTGCAAGTCGGCCACGACTATGGCATTGGGCGTCAGCGGGGTATTGGGGTTTAGCCACAGCGAAAACTTGTTGCGCAGCGCGGGGATCAACTGTTCGATCCTTCCGCCCGGCACCAGATAATGCAGACGCTCGTCCCTATCTGCCAACCGCGAAGCAATCATAAACTGCATGGCGATCGTTCCGAGAAAAGCCAGAATAAACGTTGAGTTGCTATATTCAGTGCGGATCAAGAGAATGAATGCTACCGTCAAGCCGAAAGTTGATGCGAAGACAGGCAGGATTGTTGCCGCCCGATTAACGCCAGGGTAGCTTACCATGCGCACCAAGAGATAGGTCCCTGACGCAAGGGCTACTACAGCTGCAGTGAGCGAATTCTGTTCATTCTGATTGAAAATGTTGACATGCTCGGTCAGGAAATGAGCTGTTACAGTTGGCAGACCAATACCAAAAACCAGCGTCACGAAAAATTGCACCCATGCGGATTCTACGGCTATGCCAGCGCTATAGCCAGTGCTCGCTGATCTTGCCTGAAGCATCTCCAGTTATTTTCCCAGCGCTTCCGATTACAAATCGATTATGTTTAACTCTAAAATAATCTGTCGCAGTCAGCGGAGGTGACATCGAATCTGCCAATCCGCGCTGTCCGATACTGCTGTGGATGACGTCAATAGGTCGGCCATGTGATATTGCAACCTTGTCGATGATCATTTCCCTACGGGCTAACATATGAACGCGTCATTTGAGCCTATTTTCCTGTTTATGGCGTTGTGCAAGTGTTTGCATCATCCGGACACTTGGCAATATCCCTCCGGATTGGCGCTCTGCCACGCCCAGCTTGATGCGCACATGGCGTCAATGTTCAATCGCGCGGTCCATCCCAGCAGCTTGGCTGCCTTGTCGGTGGCGGCATAGCTGCTGGCGACATCGCCTGGGCGGCGCGCCACAATTTCAGCAGGGATCGTCCGTCCGCTCGCGCGCTCAAAGGCGGCGACCAATTCCTTCACGGTCGTTCCGGCGCCGGTGCCGACATTGATTGCTTCGCAGCCGTTGTTTGCCGCTGAAAAGTCCAGCGCGGCGAGGTGCGCCGCAGCCAGATCCTCGACGTGGATATAGTCGCGCTCGCCGGTGCCATCGCGTGTCGGATAGTCGTCGCCATAGATCGCCAGTTTGGGCCGACGCCCAACAGCGACCTGCGCCACAAAGGGCATGAGATTGTTGGGCACGCCGCGTGGGTCTTCGCCGATCTGCCCTGAATCATTCGCGCCGACCGGGTTGAAATAGCGCAGCAACACCGCTGACGTACCCGGCGTTGCAGCACACCAGTCAGCAATCATCGCCTCGACCATCGCCTTGGTGCGGCCATAGGGGTTGGTGGGCGCGATTGGATGCGCCTCGTCAAAGGGCAGATATTGAGGCTCGCCGTAAACGGTCGCGGACGATGAAAAGACGATGCGGCGGCAGCCGGCTTGGTCCATTGCTTCCAGCAAGCGCGCTGATCCGGCGACATTGACGTCGTAGTAGAGCAGCGGCTTTTCGCTCGATTCGCCCACTGCCTTAAGCCCGGCAAAGTGAATGACCGCGTCGGGGCGGAAATCGGCAAACACGCGCTCGAGATCAGGCTGGCTGCGGATGTCTCCAGTGACTGAGCGCAGATCGCGATTGGATAGCGCGCGAACACGATCGAGCGCGATAGGCGAGCTGTTGACGAAATTGTCGAATACGCAAACGTCGTGCCCGGCAGCCAGCAATTTGAGCACGGTGTGGCTACCTATGTAGCCTGCTCCTCCGGTGACGAGCACCCGCATGCCGCTTTCTTGTCCCATTGCCGGACGCCTAGCGCCAAAAGGGTTGCAGGTCGATGAACTAATCCCAGAATTGCCAGCGGCGGGCGCGGGGACCGAGTGCGTCTGCCTTGTTCGCGCCGACATGCATTGCTAGGGGGCGGCGACCCCGTGCTGTTCAGCGAGTTTCTGCGTGACCGATTCCGCACTTGCCACATCGACCAAAGCCCGCCGCATTACAGTGGTTGGCACCGGATATGTCGGCATTTCCAACGCTGTTCTGATGGCGCAGCACAATCAGGTGGTGGCGCTGGACATTGATCCGGCGAAGGTCGCCAAGCTGAATAGTCGCCAGTCACCGATCGAAGACGCCGAAGTTCAGGATTATCTGGCCAACCGACCGCTGATGCTGACGGCGACAACGGACAAGACGGCTTCCTATGCTGGGGCCGAATTTGTGCTGGTGGCGACGCCGACCGATTATGATCCCGACACCAATTATTTCGACACGCGTAGCGTCGAATCGGTGATTGCCGATGCCCTTGTGCTGGCTCCCGATGCGCTGATCGTGGTCAAATCGACCGTACCGGTGGGTTTCACCGACCGCATGCGCGCCGAACATGGCAGCAATAATATTGTGTTCTCGCCCGAATTCTTGCGCGAAGGGCGCGCGCTTGCCGACAATTTACATCCCTCGCGCATTGTTGTCGGCAACACCCACCCCCACGCTGCGGACTTCGCGGCGTTGCTCGTGGCGGGTTCGCTGAAGCCAGAGGTGCAGGTGCTGCTAACCGGCAATACCGAGGCGGAGGCGATCAAGCTGTTCGCAAACACCTTCCTTGCCATGCGGGTGGCCTATTTCAATGAACTAGACACCTATGCCGCCACGCACGGCATCGACCCCAAACCGATTATCGAAGGTGTGTGCCTCGACCCGCGCATCGGCCATTTCTATAATAATCCGTCCTTCGGTTATGGCGGCTATTGCTTGCCCAAAGATACCAAGCAGATGCTGGCGAATTACCGCGACGTACCGCAAAATCTGATCCACGCGATTGTGGAATCGAACACGACGCGCAAGGATTTCGTCGCCTCTGAAATCGTCAAGCGCAATCCGCGCGTGGTCGGCATCCACCGGCTGGCCATGAAGGCAGGGTCGGACAATTTCCGCGCCAGCAGTATCCTGGGCATTATGAAGCGGGTGAAGGCCAAAGGGATCGAAGTTATCGTCTATGAACCCGGTATAGCGGACGAAGAATTGTTCCGTTCGCGCGTGATCCGCGACCTTGCCGCGTTCAAGGCCGAGGCCGATGTCATCATTGCTAACCGCATGTCGGATGAGATCGCCGATGTTGCGGACAAGGTATACACCCGCGATCTTTTTGGCGGGGATGGTTAGGGGCAAATCATGCGCAAGGGGATCATATTGGCCGGCGGCTCGGGCACGCGGCTCTACCCGCTGACGCGCGGGGTTTCGAAACAGCTAATGCCCGTCTACGACAAGCCGATGATCTATTACCCGCTGGCTACGCTGATGTTGGCGGGCATCCGCGAGGTGCTGATCATCACCACGCCGCAGGATCAGGCGGCCTTCCAAGCGGTGCTGGGCGACGGAGCGGACTGGGGCATGCATCTCGATTATGCGGTACAGCCCAATCCGGATGGTCTGGCACAAGCCTTTCACATTGGCGCCGATTTCGTACGCGGTGGACCTAGCGCGCTGATACTGGGCGATAACATCTTTTACGGGCACGGCTTACCCGAACTACTCATTAGCGCAGATGCGCGCCAAAGCGGCGCCACGGTTTTTGCCTATCAGGTGCGCAACCCGGGCGACTATGGCGTGGTATCCTTTGACGCGCAGGGCCGAGCCGAGACGCTGGAAGAAAAGCCCAAGGTGCCGCGCTCCAACTATGCGGTCACCGGCCTTTATTTCTATGATGAGACGGTGGTGGAGCGAGCCCGCGACCTCAAGCCCTCAGCGCGCGGAGAGCTCGAAATTACGGATCTCAACCGGCTCTATCTCGATGACGGCGCGCTTGGCGTCGAGATGATGGGGCGCGGATTTGCCTGGCTCGATACCGGAACCCATGGCTCGCTGCTTGATGCGGGCACCTATGTCCGCATTACCGAGGAAAGACAGGGTCTGAAAATCTGCTGCCCCGAAGAAATTGCCTGGCGGCAGGGCTTTATTGATGATGTCGGATTGGAACGCATCGCCGCGCCGCTCGTCAAATCGGGCTATGGCGATTATCTGATGCGGCTGCTGGAGCGCGCATGAATATCATCGAATGCGCGATTCCCGGGCCACTGATTATCGAGCCCAAGGTCTTTGGCGATGATCGCGGCTTTTTCATGGAAAGCTGGAATGCGGCCACATTTCGTGCGGCGGGACTCGACTTCAATTTTGTTCAGGATAACCACAGCCGCTCGCAGCGCGGGGTGCTGCGCGGGTTGCACTTCCAGAACCCCGAACCACAGGGCAAGCTGGTGCGCGTGGTCAGCGGCGCGGTGTACGATGTCGTGGTCGATCTGCGTCGCACCTCGCCGCATTTCGGAAACTGGGTCGGGGTTGAACTTTCTGCGGCCAACAGGCGCATGTTCTGGGTACCCGAAGGCTTTGCCCATGGATTTCTAACGCTCGAGGACGGCACCGATTTCCTCTACAAATGCACCAGCCGCTATGCGCCCGAGTATGAACAGGCGCTCGCCTGGGACGATCCCGATGTCGGAATTGTTTGGCCGCTGGATGGGATCGCGCCGATACTGTCGGCCAAAGATGTGGCGGGCGTGCGATTGGGCGAAGTCGGGGCCTTTGCATGAAGGTGGTCATCACCGGGGCAGGGGGACAGCTGGGCCGGGCTCTGGTCACTGCTGCGCCCGCTGATGCACAAGTAGCCGCGCTGAGCCGAATCGAATGCGACCTTAGCGACCCCGCCGCCATCACTGCGGCGGTCACTGCCCACCGTCCTGACCTGCTTATCAACGCCGCCGCCTATACCGCGGTTGACCGCGCCGAGGCCGAAGTTGATCTCGCGATGCGGGTAAATGGCGAAGCCCTGATGGTGATGCGCGAGGCCCTGGCAAGGCAAGGCGGCCGCCTCGTCCAAATCTCCACCGACTTTGTGTTCGATGGTAATGCCAGCCGCGCCTATGCCCCCGACGCGCGGCGCAATCCGCTGTCGACCTATGGCCTTAGCAAAGCGGCAGGTGAGGACGCGGCCGGCGATGGCGCGCTCATCGTCCGCACCAGCTGGGTTTATGCGGCGGGCGGCAGCAATTTCGTCCGTACCATGCTGCGGCTGATGCGCGAGCGCGATGCGCTGAATGTCGTGCACGACCAGATTGGCGCGCCGACGCTGGCCAGCGGGCTGGCCGCGGCCATCTGGGCGCTTGCGGGGCAGGGAGCGACGGGCATTTTCCACCACCGCGATGCCGGGGTGGCGAGCTGGTATGACTTTGCCGTCGCCATCCAGGAAGAGGCCCTAGCGCTGGGAATGCTGACCCGCGCCATTCCCATCTGCCCAATCCCATCGAGCGCTTATCCCGTTCCGGCACGGCGCCCGGCCTTTTCACTCCTCGACGATAGTGCGACGCGCGCGCTATTGGGCGACGCGCCGCCGCACTGGCGCGTCAATCTCCGCACCATGCTGAAAGAGGAACAGACGCTTGGCTAATTTGCTCGTGACCGGGGGCGCTGGCTTTATCGGCGGCAATTTTATGCACTATTGGCGGGCACGTCATCCGGGCGACCGGTTGATTATACTCGATGCGCTCACTTACGCGGGCAACCGGTCGACCATTGCCGAAGTACAAGGGGTTGAGCTGGTCGTTGGCAACATTTGCGATACGCCGCTGGTTGAGCGGCTACTGCGCGAACACGACATCGATACCCTCGTCCACTTCGCTGCCGAAAGCCATGTCGACCGCTCGATTAGCGCCCCAGATGCCTTTATCGAAACCAATGTCGTGGGCACCCACAGCTTGCTCAAGGCGGCGCGGAGCGTGTGGCTTGATGGGTCGGGGCGGTCGCACCGCTTCCACCATGTTTCGACCGATGAGGTCTATGGCTCGCTGGGCCCCAATGATCCGGCGTTCAGCGAAACCACCGCTTACGCCCCCAACAGCCCCTATTCGGCCTCAAAGGCAGGGTCGGACCATTTGGTCCGCGCCTATCACCACACCTTTGGGCTCAACGTCACGACCAGCAATTGTTCAAACAATTATGGGCCCTATCAATATCCTGAAAAGCTGATCCCGCTGTTTTTGATCAACGCCCTGTCGGGCAAGGCGCTTCCGATTTACGGCGACGGCATGAACGTGCGCGATTGGTTGCATGTCGAGGATCATTGCTGCGGGATCGAAGCCGTCATCGCGCGCGGCCGCGCGGGTGAGACCTATAATATCGGCGGCGGGCAAGAGCTGCCCAACCTTATGGTCATTGAAGAGATCTGCAAGGGCGTCGACGCCGCCTTCGCCGCTGACCCAGACTTGGCGCAGCGCTATCCCGACGCGCCTGCTGCTAAAGGCCAGCCCACGGCATCTCTCAAAACCTTTGTCGAAGACCGCAAGGGCCATGACCGCCGCTACGCCATCGACGAAACCAAGTCGCGCGAAGAGCTGGGCTATGCGCCCACACGCAACTTCACCGAAGGCTTTGCGCAAACGCTCGCCTGGTATTTGGCGAACGAGGGCTGGTGGCGACCATTGATGAAGGGTTGATGGTAAGCGGAGCTTGGCAGAGCCAGCGTGGTTCGCCATTGTCAGATTCCCCACTTACTGGACGCCGTGGCTTAACCGTCTCCTGCTTATTGGGAGTAGCCACTGCCCTCGCCGTAACGCCGGAACGTTCAACCGCAGGCTATCCATTATCTTGGAGCAATAGCGCGCGCGCTTGGTTATGCCGATTGTATGACGTTGCGGTTTATGTGCATCTTTGCTGTTCTGCCGGTCTGTGTCCTGACTGCACAACCCGCGCTGGCACAAGAGCTGCCAGCTAGCGGATCTGCCTCGCCGGCAGCCGGCGAATCGATCATCACCGACGAAGAATTTGCCCGCGAAGTGCCGTCGCTCGACGCGCCGCCGCTGGAAAGCATCGCCGACTGGACGGCTGCCGAGGATGCACGCGATGCCGCGCTGCCGACGCCCGACGCCACAAACCGGCTGACCGATGCGCCGGCACTCGACCCATTGCTGGAACAACCGCTTCCGCCCATCGGCGAGTTTAATGTTGAACCACCCCCGGCCAGCGCCGACGACAGCGTTGACGCGGCGGCGCAGCAGGTCCGCTTTTCGTTTCGGGTTGAAGGGCTGTCCGGCGAGGGTGACACCGGCAACGCGCTGGGGCGGGTGCAGCGCCGGTTCCGAGCCCTGTCCGCATTGAGTAATCGCAACGGCCGTGCCGAAAGCCGTGCCGATCTGGCCGGGGCGACCCGCGGTGATCGCCAACTGCTCATCGACGTGCTGATCAGCGAGGGGTTTTTCGATGCGGGCGTTGAGGTGCGCTTCAACCGTGACGCGGCGGCCGGCGAGACAATCGACATTGTGTTGGCGGCCGTGCCCGGGCGGCGTTATTTCCTCGGCGAAATTGCCTTCATTGCCGCGTCGACCATACCGAGTGACCTCATCCGGCGCCATTTTCCGCTGGCATCGGGCGATCCGATCATCGCCGACGATGTGATCGCGGCGGAAGCCAATCTTTCGCTGAGGCTGCCTGAAAATGGCTATCCCTTTGCGGCGGTAGGCGAGCGCGATATCGAACTCGACGAAGCCACCGGGCTTGGTGATTATATGTTGCCGGTCAACACAGGGCCGCGCAGTTATTTCGGCGAGATTATAGCCGAGGGCAATCTGGCGTTCGATACCGAACATGTCGCGCTGTTGCGCCGCTTCCGCACCGGCGAGCTCTATGATGCGCGCAAGATTGATGATCTGCGCGCGGCGATGATCGCCACCGGGCTGTTGTCGTCAGCATCGGTCGAGCCAGTCCCGAGCAGTCGCGTTGCGCCCGACGGCACACCCTATGCTGACCTTCGCGTGCGGCAGGAGGCCGGGCCGCCGCGCACGCTGGCGGCGAGCGCGGGATACAGTACCGGGCAGGGGTTGCGGCTGGAAGGGAGCTGGACGCACCGCAACCTGTTTCCGCCCGAAGGCGCGCTGACGGCAGCGATGGTGGTCGGCACACAGGAACAGTCGCTGTCGGGCACCTTCCGGCGCAACAATGCCGGCAGCCGCGACCGCATTGTCGAGCTGACTTTGGCCGCCGAGCGGAGCGATTTTGATGCCTTCAACGCCTACACCGGGCGACTTAGTGGCATGATTTCGCGGGTTTCGACGCCCATCTGGCAGAAGCGCATCACCTATGCCTATGGCTTTGAATTGCTCGCATCATCGGAGACGCGGTTCGATGTGCAGCGGGCGGCACGCGACCGCCAACTTTACTATGTCGCGGCGCTTCCGTTGCAAGGGGGCTTTGATACCTCTGACGATCTGCTTGATCCCAAGCGCGGTTATCGTCTGACGCTGCGCCTGTCGCCCGAAACCGCGCTTGGCGACGGTTCGCGCTTTTATCTGCGCGGGCTGATGGAAGGCAGCTATTATCAGCCCATTGGTGACAATATCGTACTGGCAGGTCGAGCGCGGGTCGGGGCCATCAGCGGGACAACGCGCGCGTCGCTGCCGCCATCGCGCCGCTACTATGGCGGCGGCGGCGGATCGGTGCGTGGTTTTGGCTATCAGCAGCTGGGTCCGCGCGATATCGAGGGCAATCCGCTTGGCGGACGCAGCCTGAACGAGGCGGCCGCCGAGGTGCGCTATCGCTTCGGCAATTTTGGTGTCGCGGGCTTTGTCGATGCCGGGCAGGTTTATGCCAGCAGCCTGCCGCGCTTTGACAATTGGCGCTTTGGCGTCGGCGTTGGTGGCCGCTTTTACACCAATTTTGGGCCGATGCGGCTTGATGTGGCGACGCCGATCAACCGCCAACCAGGCGAATCGCGCTTCACCGTCTATGTCTCGTTGGGCCAGGCCTTTTGAGCGTATCTGTGCGCCTTATCAAATGGGTCACGGCGCTCGCAGCGACAGTGTTGATGCTGCTCGGCGCGGCCTATATGTGGCTCGACAGCACCTCTGGCCGGGCATTTGTGGCGCGGCAGATCAGCGGTTATGAGCTGGAAAATGGTCTGCGCTTTGAGGTGGGGCGGATCGACGGGTCCCTCTACCGCGCAGCAACGCTAAAGGATGTGCGCATCCGCGATCCACAGGGTGTGTTTGCCCGGCTTCCAGAGGTTGAGCTTGACTGGCATCCGCTGCGCTATTTGCGCGGCATTGTCGCAGTAAACCGGCTGACGGCGCGCGAGATGCGCGTTCAGCGGCTGCCCGAACTCAGGATTGTGCCCGACCGTGGCGAGCCATTGCTCCCTGATCTCGATATCCGCATCGGCGAGCTTGCCATCGAGCGCATTGTGTTGGCTGCGGGTATAGCAGGCGAAGAGCGCGTCGCGCGGCTGACGGGGACAGCGCATCTTGCCGACCGGCGCGCGGTGGTCGATGCTGCGCTGCTGTCCGATCGCGGCGACCGCTTATTGCTAAAGCTCGACGCGGTACCCGACGATGATCAATTCGACCTGGCCCTTGCCGTCAACGCCCCAGCCGACGGCCTGATTGCAGGGCTGAGCGGGCGCGCGGTGCCGATGACGGCGCAGTTGAGTGGCAACGGCACCTGGCAGCGCTGGGACGGGCGGCTGACCGGACGTGCGGGAACTGAGCCGATAGCCGATGTCGCGCTTACTGCGCGCACCGGGCAGTTTTCGGCGAAGGGTTTTGTCACGGCGGCACCGATCATGGCAGAGGGGGCGGGCGTGCGGATGTTCGGCGCGCGCACCGACATTGATTTGACCGCCGCGCTGGCGGGACGCGTGGCCGATGTCAAAGGCAGCCTCGCTTCGTCCGTCTTCGTCGTGGGCGCTGACGGGGTCATTGATCTGGGCAAGGGCCGGTTTGGCGATCTGGCGCTGGATATGCGTGTCGCGCGGCCCGCCGTGCTGGCACCCAATGTCAGTGGCCGCGACGTGCGGGCGCGGCTGCTGCTCAATGGCGATTTCTCCGCTCCAGTGGTGCGCTATAATCTGAACGCCGCGCGCCTCGCCTTTGACGCGACGATCCTGGAGGGACTGGAGGCGAGCGGCAAAACGCGCAGCCGTGCTGACCGCATGATCATTCCGGTAAACGCGCGCGCGCGCCGGGTATCCGGCATAAATTCCGCCTTTGGCGAGCTGCTCACAAATGTGCGGCTCAATGGAGATCTCGCTTATGCAAATGGTCGAGTGCTGTCGGACAATCTGAAAGTCAAATCGGACCGTATCGACGCGACGGCAGTGTTGGTCGGTGATTTTTCTACCGGGGTGTATTCCGGCGGCTTAAAGGGACGTGTCGGGGCGTACCGCGTCGAATCGGTCGGGCTGTTCAATATCGACGCCGACGTTGCACTCAGGTCGCAGTCGCGCGGCTTCGTGCTGGACGGGACGGTGCGGGGCCGATCAACCCGCTTGTTTAGCCCGGGGGTAAAGAATTTCCTGGGCGGGCAGTTGTTTGCGACCGCTGCTATCACCTATGGCACCGACGGCGTGCTGCGCATTCGCAACGCCGATGTCGTCGCGTCGCAGTTCCGGCTGAACCGCGGTAGCGGCACCTATGTCCTGGGCAGCGGGCGGGTGGTGTTCGACGGCAGCGGCTTTTCGAATGCCTATGGCCCGCTGACAGTCGCGCTGACGGGCAGCCTTGACCAACCCCGCGCGCGTATCACCGCCGCGCGGCCCGGCTTTGGTGTCGGCCTCGCCAATGTTATCGCGGACGTCCGGCGCAGCCGCACTGGCTATGCCGTGGGCTTTACCGGCGAGACCGATTACGGCCCGGTGCGCGGAGACCTTGACATATTGGCGGGCGACGGGCCGCTCACCATCGACATTTTGCGCGGCGACATGGCCGGTATCGGCGTTGCCGGACGCGTGCGGCAGGCGGCGGCCGGGCCCTTTGCCGGGACACTGAAAGCGGATGGGGCCGGGTTCAACGGCACGATCGCGCTGTCGGCAGAAGGGCAATATCAGCGCGCTATCGTCGCGGCGACCGCCACCAATATGGTATTGGAGGGCAACCAGCGGCTGGCGGTCGGACGTGGCATCGTTGATGCCGACATCATCCTGTTCGACGAGCCGCAGATAACCGCCGATGTGCAGCTGGAAAATGCTCTGCTGGCGACGACCGAGATTGTCGCCGGACGCGGCAAAATTGCTTACCGCGGGGGCAACGGCACGGTGCAGCTGTTGGCCGAGGGTCGCGCCGCAGACACACCGTTCCGCGTGGCAGCCAGCGGCGCGCTGACGCCAGCGTTGTGGCGCTTCACCGCGCGCGGTCGCGCCAATGGCATTGATTTTGCCACTGTCGAGCCGCTGCGCATCGTGCCAGAGCAGGCGGGCTATCAGATAATGCCGGGCGCAATCGCGGTGGCCGATGGCCGGGTGCAGCTGGCGGGCCGCTATGGCGAAGGGCTCACCCTGGAAACGCGCCTCAACCGGGTCAATCTGGCGGTGCTGAACCCACTGCTGCCGGGGCTGGGGCTAGGCGGGCGCGCCAGCGGCAGTCTGGATTGGGAGCAGCCGTCGTTGGCTGCACTTCCGCGCGCCGAAGCGCGGCTCAGCATAACGCGCTTTACCCGCACCAGCGTGGGGCAAATGTCGCAGCCGGTCGATGTCAGCCTCGTCGGGCGCCTGTTGCCCGAAGGTGGCAGCGTGCGCGCGGTGGTGCAGCGGCGCGGGGCAACGTTGGGGCGGCTGCAGGTTGAGCTGAAACCGCTACCGCCGGGCGCGGCGAACTGGACCGAGCGGTTGATGGGCGCGCCGCTGTCAGGTGGTCTGCGCTATAATGGTCCCGCTGAAATGCTGTTTTCGCTGGCAGCGCTGCCCGACCAGAGCCTGACGGGAAATATCGGGGTGGCGGCCGACTTTGCCGGACGACTCGACAGTCCGCAGCTTACCGGCGTGGTGCGCGCCAACGACCTGATTTATGAGAATGAAAAATACGGCACGCGGTTGACTCAGATCCGGCTGCGCGGCCAGTTTACCAACGATCACCTCGATGTCAGCGAAATGACTGCGCGCGCAGGCGACGGGACCATCAGCGGCAGCGGCTTCGTCAATTTGAGCTCGGCCAGGGGCTTTCCAGTGCAGCTCAATCTTGATCTCGATCGCGCGCGCATTGCCCGCAGCGAGATGATCGACACCGCCGCGACCGGGCAGATCAGCGTAACCAACACTCCCGGCGGCGATGCGGTGGTCAGCGGAACGCTGCAACTGCCGCGGACACGTTTCAAGCTGATCCGCCAGCAAGCGGTAGAGGTCAGGACGCTGACCGGGGTGCGGCGCAAAAGCCCGGCGGGGCGGCCGCGCGAAACCGGCGATGCCGACCCAATCAACACGCTGCCGAGCAATTGGAAGCTCGACATCCGGTTGCAGGCCGACGACGAGCTATATGTCAGCGGCATGGGGTTGGAGTCTGAATGGCGTGCCGATCTGCGTATTACCGGCACCTCGAGTGCGCCGCGGATTTCAGGCGACATGGTGCTGGTGCGCGGTACGTTGGGGTTTGCCGGTCGATCTTTCGCGCTGGAAAGCGGGCGGCTGAATTTCAACGGCGGTGCAACGACCAACCCCTCACTCCGCATCGCGGCGGCAAGCGTCGTTGACGGAACCACCGTCCGCGTGCTGCTCGAAGGGACGGGCGAGCGACCCGAAGTCACCTTTGCCTCCACCCCCGCGCTGCCGCAGGACGAAATTCTGGCGAGGATCCTTTTCGGCAATTCGGTGGCTGAACTATCGGCGCTCCAGGCGGTGCAACTGGCCGCATCACTGAACAGCCTGCGCGGCGGCGCTGGCGGGCTCGATCCGGTCGGCGTGCTGCAATCGGCGGCCGGAATCGACCGGCTGCGTGTCCTTGGCGCGGACGAGGACAATGGGCGT
This sequence comes from Sphingopyxis sp. sgz302558, assembly GCF_057220455.1. Taxonomy (NCBI): domain Bacteria; kingdom Pseudomonadati; phylum Pseudomonadota; class Alphaproteobacteria; order Sphingomonadales; family Sphingopyxidaceae; genus Sphingopyxis; species Sphingopyxis sp. sgz302558. The sequence goes on from NZ_JBXPUZ010000001.1 coordinate 1,034,007, forward strand.
GGGATTGCCGTAGCGCTTGGCGAATATATCACCAACGATGTCTATGTTGAAATTATCACGGACGCGCGCGGCTATACCGCTAGCCAGATCGAAATCAGCCTGACGCCGGCGTTGTCACTGCTTAGCCAAGTCAGCTCACTGGGCGGGTCGAACTTCAACGTGCGCTACCGCAAGGATTATTGACTATGCGCTCCATTTCGCTGCTGCTGATCTTTGCGCTGGCCGCCTGTGCGCCCAGCTTTGACGAGCAATATGCCGATACCGAAAAGCAGCTGAAGGCCGATGCCGAGCGGCTGGACCGCGAAATGGCGGCCGAGGCCGCAAAGGAGCCGGGCGCGGATTGATCTGCCAAGGATGATGGCTAGGTCTCCCGGCATCGAGCGAACGAACACCGGTGGCCGCTCTCGCCATTGATCGTCACCTTGGGGGCAGGGCCCGGGTTATGCGTTGCCACTGCAATTGGTTGAAGCCCTTGTTGTGGACCACCCCATTTACGCGCAGTGCATCCGCTCTACCAACGCCATACAGAAAGATTGCCCCGGTCGACCGTTCGACCGGGGCAATCGGTGTTGCCGCGCGGCGCAAGTGGCGGCGTTGGTAGCCACCACTCGGACTGCTTAACGCAGCAGGTTCAGAACGCCCTGCTGGCTCTGGTTGGCCTGGGCGAGCATCGCGGTCGAGGCCTGCGACAGGATCTGGGCCGCCGCAAGCTTGGTCGATTCCGCCGAGAAGTCAGCATCCTGGATGCGCGACTTGGCTTCCGACAAATTGGTAGCAGTCGACGTCAGATTGTTGACCGTGGCTTCCAGGCGGCTCTGCGCCGCACCAACGTTGGCGCGCTGCGTTGCAACCGTGTCAATTGCGGTGCTGACCACCGCCAGCGCGCTCGATGCGCCTGCTGCGGTCGACAGATCGACGGTGCCGACCGAAAGGCCCGTTGCGTTGAGCGACGTGAAGGCGATGGAAACGGTCTGGCCGGTATCAACGCCCGTCTGGATCGAAAACGTCGTTGCTGCGTCAAACAGGTTCACGCCGTTAAAGTCGGTGCGACCGGCGATGTCGTTAATCTGACCAATCAGCGCCGTGACTTCGGTCTGGATCGCAGTGCGATCCGACGCTGCGTTGGTGCCGTTGGCCGACTGGACGGCCAGTTCGCGCATCCGCACCAGAATGTTCGAGATTTCGCCCATCGCGCCTTCAGCGGTCTGCGCAAGCGACAGACCGTCGTTGGCATTGCGAACGGCTTGGTTCAAGCCGCGCACCTTGGCATCCATGCGGGTGGCAATGGCCAGGCCGGCGGCATCGTCTTTGGCGGAGTTGATGCGCTTGCCGCTGGCAAGGCGTTCCATCGCCATGGCCTGCATCTTGTTGGCAGTGCGCGAGCTGTTCTGGGCGCGAAGCGCGCTCACATTGGTGTTGATAACAGTCATTTTCAATCCTTTCCGGCCAACCGGCCTGTGACTTGGGATGGCACGGCGAGCGGCCACGACATCGTTAACGACCGTCGCGCAGCTGGATTAAGCAAAGATGCGTCAGAAACTTGGCGGATCGGTTCAATGACCACGGCGAACGGAGGATAATTCTATATAAAACAATAGCATATGATTTTGGCACGGTCTTTGCTGAACTTCCTGCGACGACAACAAATGACATGTTGCTGAACAGGGTATGCCGCAATGAACACGATCAGTCAGAACCGGTTGCTGGAAATGCGCAGTGCGATCGTCGACCAGAATCAGGCGCTGCAGCGCGCAGCCGGGCGATCAGCGGACTCGCTGACATCCACGCCGCATGGCGCGACAGACTTCACGGCGGCTATCCAGTCGGCATTGCAACAGGTCAGCGCGCAGCAGGCCAAGGCCAGCGCAGGGAGCGAGGCCTATGAGCGCGGCGAAACGCATGACATCGTCAGCGTAATGATCGAGCGGCAGAAAGCGTCGCTGGGCTTCGAAATGACGCTGCAGGTCCGCAACAAACTGCTGACCGCCTACCGCGACATCATGAACATGCCGGTTTGATCCGATGGCCGATAGCCGAGCCTTGACCGTACCAGCGACGGATCCGCACCCCGCCACCGGTGTCACGCCGCTGCGCGACCGCGTCGCCAACCTTGGCGGTGTGCTGCAGCAGCCGGCGGTCCAGCGCGCGATGCCGGCGCTGGCCATCATAGCTGCGCTGGCACTAGCTGGCGGCACTTACATGGTTTTCAGCAGTCCCGCCCAAACGCCGCTCTACGCCGGCTTGGCCGAGACCGACAAGGCAGCGATCAGTGAGGCTTTGCAGGCTGCAGGTATTGCCTATTCGATAGATCCGCAAAGCGGATCAATAAACGTAGCGCAGGATCAGGTGCACCAGGCGCGGATCGCTCTGGCCGGACAAGGACTGCCCAAAGCCCAGCCAAGCGGAAATTCGCTGATGGCCGAACTGCCGATGGGAGCCAGTCGCGCGGTTGAAGGAGAAACGCTGCGCGCCGTTCGTGAAACCGAGCTTGCCCGGACCATTGAAGCCATTGATGCTGTTCAGGTTGCCAAAGTGCATGTTGGCACGCCAGAACCGTCGCCCTTTGTCCAGGAAAGCCGACCAGCAACCGCATCCGTCATGCTGACGCTGGAAGGCGGTCGCAGCCTGACCGACGGGCAAGTCCAGGCGATCCGCTTTCTGGTTGCGTCGTCGGTCCCCGGACTCGATGCGGCAAATGTTTCGGTTATCGACCAGCGTGGTGCCTTGCTGTCCGAAACAGCTGCCGATGCCGATCTGGCGATATTCCAGCTCCAGTCGCGCATCGAAGATCGACTGCGCGCGTCGATTGATCGCCTCATCAGTCCGATGCTTGGTCAGGGCAACTATACGGTCGAGGTCCGCGCGGACGTGGATATGTCCGAATCGCAGGCTACACGGGAGAGCTTTCCCGAAGCCGACCGCGCCCTGCGCAGCGAACAAGTGGAACGCTCGACCAGTGGACAGGCTGGCAGCCCTGCTGCCGCCGGCATTCCCGGAGCAACTTCCAACACGCCGCCCGCACCCGCCGTAGTGACCAACACCGCGCCAACACCGGTGCCGGGCGCGCCGTCGGCTGGCGCGAGCCAGAGCAACGAAAACATGACCCGGTCCTATGAAATTGGCCGTGAAATCTCTGTCACGCACCAGCCGCAAGGTTCGCTGCGCCGCGTGTCAGTTGCAGTCGCGCTCAATCAGGGCAAGAAAGCGTTTACCCAAGCCGACCTCGCCAAATTTGAAGGGCTGGTTAAAGGCGCCATTGGCTTCAACGTCGAACGCGGTGATCAGGTTGCGATCAGCCAGAGACCGTTCGCCAAACCCGAGCAGGCCGAGCTGGCTTTCTGGGAACAGCCGTGGTTCCTACCGCTCGCACAGCAAGTAGGCGGACTGCTCGCGGCACTGCTGGCGTTCCTGTTTATTGGGCGGCCGCTGATCCGCGCAGCCAAAGCGCGCGCGGCGGCCCGCGCTGCGCGCGAAGAAGCACTAACAGAAGAATTGCTCGCGGTGACCGGCGACGGCGCGGGTCGGCCGCGTCCCGCCGCTTACGGCCCGATAACCATCGATATGATCGAGGCGGCCCCCAGCTACGAAGCCCGCGCCAATCTTGTCCGCGATTTCGTCCGTCAGGACCCGGCCCGTGCCACACTGGTCATCCGCCAGTTGATGCAGGAACGCACCAATGGCTGATGCGACGGTTCCCGAAACAACAAGTCCGGTGCGCAGCTTTCGCCAGCCCGACGGTGCTGACGCTGCCGCGATCCTGCTGATGCTGCTGGATGAGGCCGACGCCGCTGCGGTCGTCCGCGATCTGGACCAGGATGAGGTGCGCAGGCTGGCGAAAGCGATGTACGGTGCCGCAGATGCCGACGAGCACGCCGTGGAAATGGCGCTCGAACAATTCGTCGGCCAAAGCCGCAACGTTAGCGCACTGGCGGTGGGCGCGGATGCGCGCATACGCACCGTTATGCATCAGGCGCTCGGCAATGTCCGTGCCGACAATATTCTCGCGGAACTGGCCCCGCAAAAGAGCGCGACGTCGCTCGCCATTTTACGGTGGATGGACGTCGCCCAGATCAGCGAAATTCTGGTGACGGAACATCCTCAGGTGAGCGCTCTGATCCTGTCGGTTCTGGTCCCGGAGGTCGCTGCCGAAGCGGTAGCCCCGCTGGAGAGCCGGAAACAGGCTGATCTGATGATGCGCGCCGCGCAGTTGGACGGTGTTGCGGCGGCGGCCATTGAGGACCTGGAAGCGGTGCTGGCGGCCGCAACCTTGGCCGCGCCGCAAACGCCCCGCCACGCCCTTGGTGGCCCGGGTGAAGTTGCCAAGATTATCAAGTTAATGCCCAAACCGCTTTCGGAACAGACCATCCGCGCACTGCGCAAAATGGACAAACGGCTTGCCGATGCGATCGAGGAAGAAATGTTTGTCTTCGAAAATCTGCGCGAACTCGATGCGCGTACGCTTGGTAATGTGTTGCGCAGCGTTGACGCACAGACGCTGGGCTTGGCGCTGAAAGGTGCCGACGAGGATATGGTGCAGATGTGCCTTGGGACCATGTCGAAGCGTGCGGCGGAGACCATTGCCGACGAAATGGCCGAAATGCAGCGCGTCAAACGCAGCGACGTCGAAGAGGCACAGCGCAGCATCATGCTGGTCGTTCGGCGCATGGTGGCGAGCGGCGAAATCGCGACCGCCGGTGGGAGCGGCGAATATGTTTGACACAGCTGAGCCACGGACAGCCAAGCATGTTGACCTCGCCACAGCAATGCAGCGCGACACGGCCTTTCGTCCGCACTTGCCGGTCAATGCTGGCCGAAGTCATTCGGCTGCAATTGCCGGTGAATCGGTCGAAACGGCCTATGAGCGGGGTCTTGCCGAGGGCGAGAGACTGGCCCGGATCAGCTTCGATACCGAACGCCAGGCCCTGTTGCGGCTGTTAGCAAGCGCCGAGGTGCTGCAGGCTGAACCGTGTCCGCAGCTCGGTCAGCTGATTTCGACAACCGTCGAGAATCTGGTCCGTCAAATTGTTGGCGACGTTCCGGTCGACCCGGCGTGGTTACAACTTCGGGTAACCGAAGCGAGCGCCATTCTGGCTGATGCCGACCGCGATCGCATTCTGTTTTTGAACCCCGCCGACCTCGCCAGCATCGCGGGCGTGGATCTTGGCATGAAGCTACGCAGCGACCCGCAAATCCCGCGCGGTGGCTTGCGCATTGCGGCTGGCGAAGGTTGGGTTGAGCACGGTCGGCCCGTTTATCTCGACGCGCTGCACCAGGCCTTGAATCCGGTGGGCGGTGCAGCATGAGCAACCGACTCTTGGCAACGGCCGAAGCCGTGCTTGGCAATGCAGCGCTGGCGCAAATCGCGCCGCGCCAGTTGGGTAAAGTTATTGCCAGCGAGGGTTTGATGCTGGAAGTTTCCGGGCCACCGCTCGCGGTAGGTGCAGGGGTCAGCATCGATTTGGCGCATGGCAGCGCTATGGCCGGCGAAGTGGTCGGATTCCGCGACAATCGCTGTTTGGTGCTGCCTTTTGCCAACGACGCCTCTCTGGCGACCGGCGCACCAGTTCGCCCCAAAGCCGACACCAACCAGGTCGCCGTTGGCGAGCAACTGCTCGGCAGGATCATTGATGCCAACGGCGATCCACTCGACGGCGGGCCAGCGGCTACAGCCAGCCGCCATTGGCCGCTGGGAGGAAAGCCTGCTAATCCCCTAACGCGCGGCCGGGTCACGCGGCCGTTCGATGTTGGCGTGCGTGCGATTAACGCGCTTCTGACAATTGGCGAGGGCCAGCGCGTCGCCATTGTCGCCGGGTCGGGCGTCGGCAAATCGGTCCTGATGGGCCAAATGATGGCGGGGGCCGAATGCGATGTCATCGTCGTAGGCCTAATCGGCGAGCGCAGCCGCGAGGTGTCGGATTTTGTCGAAACCCGCCTCCCGGCCGCGGTCCGGCGCAAGGCCGTGGTCGTCGCGGTTCCGGGCGATCATGCTCCGGTCCTGCGGCTGCGTGCCGCCCGCCGCGCCACGGCCATTGCCGAGGCTTTCCGCGCCGAGGGTCGCCGCGTTCTACTGCTGATCGACAGCCTGACCCGCGTGGCGCATGCCCAGCGCGAAATTGGGCTGGCGTTGGGTGAACCGCCAACGATGAAAGGCTATCCGCCGTCGGTTTTCGGCCTCATCCCTGCATTGGTCGAACGGGCTGGCATTGACCGCACGACAGGCGGATCGATTACAGCTCTGTACACGGTGTTGGCCGATGGCGGCGATATGAACGACCCGGTGGTCGATGCCGCACGGGCCATCGTCGATGGCCATATCATTCTGGCGCGGTCGATGGCCGAACAAGGTGTCTTTCCGGCCATTGACCTTTCGCGCTCGCTGTCGCGCACCATGACGGATTGTGCGACGCCAGAACATCGCAAAGCCGCAACCCGCTTTCGGCGGCTCTGGTCGCTTTACGAGGAAAATCGCGATCTGATGCTGATGGGTGCCTATGTGCCCGGCAACGACGCCGAAATTGACGAAGCGATAGCCCGGCACCCTGAACAGCGGGCGTTCATCGGCCAAGCCGCCGACGCTTTGGTACCGCTCACCAACTCGATTGACGAACTTCAGCAAGGATTCAGCGCATGACAAACCGGATAAGCCGAAAACAGCAACTCGTTCGGCTGCGCGGCTGCGAGCATCGGCGCACCCAAGCGCGGTTGGCGCAGGCGCAATCCGACCTGTCGCGGCTGATCGACCTGTCCGCGCGTCTGGACCGGTTGCGCCGGGAACTTGCCGTCTCCGAACATCAGGCAGTGGGCAGTGATTTCAGGATGGTTGGTGAAATGGCAGATCGGCTCGATCTCGCCCGTGCGGCGCTGGAGCAACCGGTGCAGGCGGCCGCAGATTTGCACGCAATGCTGGCGCGGGACACTGGAATTGCGGCCGCGCGCGAAGATGCTGCCACACGCCAACTCGCTCTGGAGGAACAACAGGCCGCGAGCGCGGCGGAGCAATTTCGCGACGCCAACCGCATCCACCGCCCCGCCGGTATGCGGCTGCGCTTGATTGCCGGGGGTGCGCAATGATGACCGCGGCATCCGGGCTGAACGACATGCGCGGGCTGGCGCGGCCGTTGCCGCTGCTATCGCCGACCGTAACGCCGACCGAGTTCGCCGGGCTTCTGGACGCCTCAAGCCTTGCCCCGGAGGTCGCCGCGGAAGGGGCTGCCGCCGTCCCCTCGCTGTTGCCGTCGGCGACGGCGACGACGGCAACGACCGGCCAGGGTGACATGACCCTGATGCCCTCGGTCCCAGGACAGTTGGCTGGCGCGGCGTCGGTTCCGCTGCCGATGCCGAATGGCGGCGCGCCGGTCATTGCTGCGGCGCCTGCCGTGACATCAGCGGCCGTTCTCGCTACGCCCCCGGTGGCGCTGGACACCTCCTCTGTGCCGACCGCCGCCCGGCTTCCGTCGCGCGCTTCCTGGTCAGGCAAAGCTACGCCAGCCGACGCGCCAGGTCATGTCATGCTGCCCGCGGCCGCGCCGACCGACGTCCGACTCGATTCCGCTGCGGCTGGTCCAGCCGCCGGGGACGCCGCAGCGTTGGGCCAGATTGACCAGCCAGTGCTGGATGTCGCCGCGTTACAAACAACGCAACCCGACACGCCGGTTCCCGCGGCTTTGGATGCAGCACGCGCCGCTACGGCCGATGTTTCCGATGTTGCAATCGCGGCGCGCCCACCGGCCGTGATCACAGCTGCCGCGGCTGCCGTGTCTGCAGATCATCCCGCGCTGCGGCGCAACCTTGCCGCGTCGCCCGACGATCTCGCACCGACAAAAGCAGTCGAAGCCCCGATTGCGGCGGTGCCCTTGACCAGCCCCTTGCTGGTCTCCGACAGCACGGGTGTCGACCAGGCCGGAGGGACTACGGAATTGATGCTTCCGCAGGCATCGGCGGCCCTGTCATCCTCGCCCGTGATGACAACCCAGTCCGCCTCTTTGGCTGGCGATGTGCCGCTTAGGTTAATTGATCTTGGCGCTGACGACCGTTGGATCGCTTCACTGGCAAAGGATATTGCCGCCCTGCAGGACGAAGATGGCTTGCTGCGGTTCCAGCTGCTGCCGCGTCATTTGGGCCGGCTCGAAGTGTCGGTGCAGACTGGCAGCGAAGGTATATCGGTTCGCGTCGCTGCGGAGAGTGCTGCAGCGCAGTCGATGCTGGCGGGTGCCCAGGCTCGTCTCGTTGATGATCTGCGCAATAATGGGGTGCGGATTGCTGCGGCTGAAGTCGGCATGCAGGCCCAGGGCTGGACCAATGATCGCCGCGATAACGACCGGTCACATCCAGACCAGCGGTGGAGTTTTGTTGAAACCGGCCATGCGGCCGACCCGGTGCCGTTGCGCACCCGTGGGTCGGGCACGGACCGACTAGCCTGAAACAGGAGCTAAGCGATGACCAAGGAAAAACAACCCGTCGAGGAGGCCAAAAAACCCTCGAAGCTGAAACGCTTGATGGTGTTCGGCGGCCTTATGTTGGTGCTGGTCGGCGGTGGTGCCGGTGCGGGGCTCTATTTTGGCGTCAACGTGATGGGCGCTGAGCCCAAGGAGCAAAATCACAACCCCAAGCTCGTTCTGCGTTCCGAGGGTGCAGAGGACAGCGAAGGTGAAGAGGGCAAGGAGGCGCCCCGTGTCGGAACGGTGAGTGTCCCCAATGACCGGCTGAAACCCGATCCGAAAAAATATGCGGTGGCCTATCATGCCATTGGCGAAAACTTCACCACCAATTTGGCCGACGGATCCGGCTTCCTTCAGGTCGGGATCAGCCTTTCAACCTATTATGATGACCAGGTCATCACCAACATCAAGCGGCAATCCGTGCCGATCCGTTCGGCTGTACTGATGGTTCTGGCCGAGCAGGACCCGGCCTATTTGTCCACTTCGCAGGGCAAGCAGCGGCTGCAAAGCCAATTGACCGCTGCAATTAACGATGTGTTGCGCAGCAAGGAGGGCTTCGGCGGCATCGACAATGTCTACTTCACCAGCCTGGTGATCCAGTGACTGTGATGAACGCGTCGGACCCGCCCAAAATGGCCGCAACTGATGCGTCGGTGCCATCCGTCGATGGTCCATTGCTGCTGCGCAGCGCCAATGACGGTAAAGCGGCTGCATTGCTGCAAGGCATCGGCCTACGCCTGGCCGCCGATTTGCAGAAACATCTGCGCCAGATGGGCGCCGCACAGTGCAATGTTTCCGCCAAGCCAGTGGATGCGATGACCTCGCTGGGCTGGGGCGAGGCTGCTGGAGGCCACCTCTTGTGGAAGTTTTCGCACGTTGGACGATCATCGCCAATGGCGCTGGCTATGGTGCCCGCGCTGCTGGGCCAGCTGGTGGACATTTTTTATGGCGGAACGGGCGCGCGCGTCCAAATGAACAAGGAATTGTCCTTCGCAGAAGACCGCTTTGCCCACCGCTATGGCGAAGAGCTGGCAAAGTTGCTCGCCTTTGCATGGCGCGACGCAGCGCAGACTGCGGCGCCGCTGACGTCGCAATTTCTGGTTGCGCGCAATCCGCTCGCATCCGACGGCGATAGCGGTGTACTGGTGCAGCCGCTGGTGCTTTCCGGCGCGCCGTTCGGAAATGCGACGCTGTTGCTTGCCTGTCATTCCGACTGCATGACGGACGGTACCGGAACCAGCGAAAATGCCTCTGAACCAGCGTCACCGCCAATGGACCGGCGCTGGCTTAACGCGCTGCACCATGCGCTGGGCAATGTGTCGTTGCCCGTTTCGTCGGTGCTAGCCCGCCCCGAAATTAGCGTCGGTCGTATGCTGACGCTGTCCGTCGGTGACATCATCCCCTTCACCTTACCGCGCCAGGTGCCGGTGGTTGTGGCCGGCCGGACGCTGGCCACCGGAACGCTTGGCGAGGTCGATGGCCGCGTCGCCATCAACATCGAAACTCTTGGGCAAAGGAATATGTGATGAGTGATATGAGCAACATGCCAAAGGGCGCGCCGCGGCAGGCCGGTCCGGAAACCGATTTGCGCACCACCCCCAATTTTGACCTGCTTGCGAACGTGCCCATGCGGGTTTCGGTGGAGGTTGGCACGACCGCGCTGCCGCTCGCCGAACTGTTGACGCTGGGCGAAGGGTCGGTCGTCGAGCTCGATCGCAACGTCTCTGACCTGTTCGACATATTGGCCAACGGTACTTTGGTCGCGCGCGGCGAAGTGGTCAGCGTGGGTGACAATTATGGTATCAAGATTGCCGAAATCGTTGCCGCCGAACGCCGTCTTGCTGGCCTTGAGCGGAGGGCGTGATGGGCGAATATATCCTCCGCCTGTTCATTCTGTTGCCGCTGCTTGGCGCCATGGCTTGGGGCAGCCTGTGGTTCTGGAAGCGTCTTCAGGAAGGCACACCGCTCGTTGGTCCCAAACGGCCGCGCGCAGTCGATCTGGTCAGCGTCCTGCCGCTCGGGCCAGCTGCCAAGCTGGCGGTTGTCGAATTTGCCGGACAACAAATTCTGGTCGCCGTTTCGCGCCAGGGCATCAGCCGGATCGCCTCCGATGCACAGGGAGAGTTCCATGTTGATTGAACGGCGCGCCGTGCGGCGCCTCGCGGTAGCTTCTGTTGCGATGGTGCTGGCGCTTGGCATTGCCCCGGCGGTGGCGGCGCAAACTGGTGGAGGGCTCGATCGGGCGCTCGGCGAACTGGGCGGCTCCGGTCAGCCCTTGTCGCTTTCGCTACAGATATTGCTGATGATGAGCTTGCTGACGGTTTTGCCGTCGCTGCTGCTGATGATGACCAGCTTTACCCGGATAATCATTGTCCTATCGATCTTGCGCCATGCGCTAGGGCTGCAACAAACCCCGCCCAACCAGGTGCTGGTGGGCCTTAGCCTGTTTTTGTCACTGTTCGTGATGCAACCCGCGCTGACTGAAATTAACCGGGTTGCCGTCGAACCCTATGGCAGCGAACAAATTGAACTGACGGAAGCGGTCGAACGCGCTGGTGTCGTCATGCACGGTTTCATGTTGAAACAGACGCGCAAATCCGATCTGGCCATGTTTGCAGAAATCGCCAAGGCGCCGCCGATCGCGAGGCCGCAGGACACGCCCTTTTCCATCTTGTTGCCAGCATTTGTGACGAGCGAGCTCAAGACGGCCTTCCAGATTGGATTCCTGATCTTTCTGCCGTTTCTGATTATCGATTTGATTATAGCGTCCGCATTGATGTCGCTGGGCATGATGATGCTGTCGCCGACGATCATTTCTATGCCATTCAAATTGTTGCTGTTCGTGCTTGTTGACGGCTGGGCACTGGCGATGGGCTCGCTTGCCGCCTCTTTTGCAGGATAGGCGGTCATGGAGGCGGATTTCTTTATTGGCATCGCGCAAAGCGGCTTGTGGGTGTTATGCCTAGCTGCAGCCCCGATCCTGCTGCCCATACTCGTAACCGGCGTGCTGCTTGGCATGGTCCAGGCCGCAACCTCAATTAATGAACAGACGCTAACTTTTGTGCCTAAACTGGTGATTGCGGCGGTGTGCCTGGCACTGTTTGGCACCAGCATGCTGGTTTTGCTGACGGATTTCACCCGCGACCTGTTTGCCCAAATCCCGCTGCTGGTGCGTTGAGCCGGCGCATGGACACGCTCGTCCCGCCCAATGTCGAGGCCATGTTGCAGCTCGTACTGCTGGCAGCGCTGCGACCCGGTGCTGCGCTTCTCGCTGCGCCGGTGTTCGGATCGGCCAATATCCCGGTTCAGTTGCGCCTCCTGCTCGCAGTGGCCATCGGCCTGCCGATGACCGGCACCGGGACGGTGGGGCTGCCCGCCGACGGCCTGATCAGCTGGACGGGCTTCTTCCTGATTGGCGGTGAAATTGTGCTGGGCCTCGCCATCGGCTTCACGCTGCAAATGGCGCTCGGTGCGGCGCTGATCGCCGGAGAAACGATCAGCAACACCATGGGCCTCGGTTTTGCGATGATGGTCGATCCATACAGTGGGCGCATGAATACCGCCGTTGGCCAGTTTCTGGCGCTGTTGGCTACGGCGCTTTTCCTTGCCGCAGACGGACACTTGATGCTCATCGCTTCCATTGCTCAGAGCTACACGGCCTTTCCCGTGGGCAATGCCTGGCCTGCCCGCGATGCCATAGGCGCGATCATCGCCTTTGGCAGCGCCATGTTTCAAGCGGGCCTTGCCATCGCTTTGCCCGTCGGTTTTGCGCTTGTGCTGGTCCAGCTGGTGATGGGGGTCATTGGCCGGTCGGCACCGGCACTTAACCTGTTTTCCGTCGGCTTGCCCGCTACCTTGCTGTTTGGCACGGTGCTGATGGCCATGGCGGTTCCTACGATGGCTGATGCCATTGCCTTGATCTTGGGTGATGCCCTTGCACTCGCTCGCTCGGTAGCGGTCCCCTGACCATGGCGCAGGACAGCGACCAGAGCCAGAAAACCCAGCAACCGACTGCCCAAAAAATTGCCAAGGCGGTCGAGGAAGGTGACGTGCTGTTGTCGCGTGAGCTTATGACGGCGCTGGCGGTGCTCGCCGGTGCCTTCTGGTTGGCTGGGGCGGGCAGCTGGCTTATCCATGCATGCCGCCAATTGCTGCTCAAGGGGTTGAATTTCTCTCGCCCCGACATCGAAGAGTTTGCCCCGGCAAGTGCGTTGACCCGCGAATTGGCCGAGCTGGGCCTCCCGATGCTGTTGTTGTTCTGCGCCACGCTGTTGGTCAGCATCCTCGGCACGGCAGCGCTGGGCTCGCTCGGCTGGCGGAACAAGGCATTTCAGTTCAAGGCCAACCGGTTGAGCCCGGTGGCAGGCGTCAAGCGCATGTTCGGAACGCACGCCTGGGTGGAACTGGGCAAGGCAGTGGCTAAGGTCCTGTTACTCGGCACGATTGGCTATGTCTTTTTGGCCGGCCAGTTGCCGGCGATTATGGGCTTGGCGGCCGCTGACGTCGTCGGTGCCAGCCGCATGGCCGGGACGGCCGTTATCAATGCCCTGTTTGCTCTATCGGTCGGACTGGTGGCCATTGCGTTGATCGACGTGCCCGCGCAGTGGCAGCAACGCCGTCGCCGCCTGATGATGACCGTCGATGAGCTACGCCGGGAAACGCGCGAGAACGACGGCTCCCCTGAAGTGAAGGGGCACCAGCGCGCCCGGCAGCGCGAGATTTTGACCGGATCGGCGCGGCGGGCAGTGTCCGAGGCCGCCGTGGTGCTCACCAACCCGACCCATTTCGCCGTGGCACTGCGCTATCGCCCGGGGATTGATGCGGTTCCGCTTGTTGTTGCCCGCGGTCGCGGCGAAACTGCGCTGGCGATCCGTCAGCTTGCGGCGCATGCCAATGTTACCGTGCTGGAATATCCCCAACTGGCCCGCGCGCTCTACTTCAGCGTACGGGCAGGACGGACGATTCCTGAGGAGCTTTTCGTTGCCGTGGCGATGGTACTGGCGTTCGTCTTCCGGCTGGATGCGCAAGCTGCCGACGCGTCACCGCCGCCGGTCGATGTTCCGCCGTCGCATCGGTTTGACGCTCATGGGCGGCGCGAGGCTTAAAGTCGCTCAATCGCGACCGTTATGAACAGGGATCGGAGCCAATATGCAAAATAACATCGTCTCCAGTTTGGGCGCTGGGTCCGGCCTCAACGTGCCGCAACTCGTGCGCGATCTTGCGGCGGCATCGCGCGAACCCAAGGTAGGTCGCATTACGGCGTTAGCCGAACAGAATCAGGCGCGCATCAGTGCGGTCGCCCAGGCGCGTTCCGATCTCGACGGTCTTGCCAACTCGCTCGCCGAAATTGTCAGCGACGGAACGCTGCGTAGCGCTCCGACGGTGTCCAACACCAGCATATTGGATGCCGTGGCCAGCCCAGGTACCAGCGCATCTGCATTTGCAGCGACGGTCGAAGTCATCGAACTGGCGCGCGCACAAAGCGCGGCATCGGGGGTAGTTGCGTCGCGCACCGCACCCGTCGGGCAGGGTACGCTCGACATCGTCGTCGGCGCGACCAGTTTTGCAGTGACCATCGATGCAACCAATGACAGCCTTGATGGCCTGGCCACTGCAATCAATGCTGCGGGCCGCGGCTTGCGCGCGTCAATTGTCGGCGACGCCGGCGGTTTTCGCCTCATCGTAAAGGGCGAAACCGGTGCGGCCAACAGCTTCACCGTTGCGCTAGGCGCAGGCGCCGATCCAGCTTTGGCGGCCTTTACCACGGGTGGCGGACTTGCCATTGCCCAAACAGCCAGCGACGCCAGTGTGCGGATCGACGGGGTTACCTTTGCGCGCGCCAGCAACACAATCACCGATATCCTGCCCGGTATCACCTTGAACCTCAAAAAGGCGGCGGCAGGCGAAAATGTCGGCATCGGTGCTAGCCGCCCGACGGCCGCCATTCGCCAAGCGCTGGGCGACTTTGTTTCGGTATTCAATCAGCTAAAGAACAACGTCACGGCGGCCGCGCGGTTATCGGGAACCGGTTCAGACCTGCGTCAGCTGGGCAGCCAACTTCAGGCAATTGCCGGGACCGCACTGACCAGCCACCCCACCATCAACCGGCTGAGCGACGTTGGCATCAGCACCACGCGCGACGGCACATTGCTGCTCGACAATGCCAAACTGGAAGCCGCCATCGCGCTTGATCCGGAAGCTGTCGAGGCACTGTTCAACCCGCCGCGCAGCGCCACCCAAACCGCATCGACCGATCCTGGCTTGGCTGGGGTAATGGATGCATTGCGGGACCGCGCCGTTGGCACTGACGGGGCGATCGACCGCGTGGCGAAATCGCTCGAAAACCGTCGCAGACAGCTGGAAGAAAGTCTGGCGCGGGTCGAAGAGCGCGAGGCCGCCTACGCTGCGCGGCTCGAACGGCAATATGCCAGACTGGACATTCAGGTGGGCGCGTTCCGGGCAACCCAAGCCTATCTGGAGCAGCAAATCGACATCTGGAACAACAACAACAGCAATTGATCCTGACCATCCATGCCCCTGAACGCTGTCTCTGTGCGCGCCTCCAGCGCCTATCGCCAAGTCCAGCATGAAAGCCGTGCTGCTGCGGCCGATCCAGTGGAATTGGTGGCAATGTTGTATGAGGAACTGGAAACCGCACTGGGCGTGCTTCTGGTCCTTGCCAAGCAACGCCAGCCGATCGCGACGACCGATCCGGCGCACCGTGTGCGGATGGTGCTTATTGCGTTGGACGCGGGGCTGGATCATGCCGCCGGCGGCACGTTGGCACAGTCGCTATCACAGATCTACAACAGCATGCGCCGTCGTTTTGATGCCGTTGCCGCCATCAATGATATCGCCGGCCTTACCGAAATTGCCGATGGCGTCGCGTCGCTTCGCGCCGCGTGGGATCAAATTGGGCGCCCCGCTGGCTGAGCCGTTTCTTGGTCAGGCGGCCTGCTGCTGCAGACCATATTTGCGCATTTTTTCGATGAGAGTCGTGCGCTTCAGCGTTAGCAGCCGCGCCGCGTCGGCAATGATTCCGTCGGCAAGGTCGAGCGCTGCATGGATTTGTTCCAGTTCGATGGCTTCAATCTCGCGCTTCAGGTCAATTGGCCGGCCCGGCTGTGGCGTGCGTGCAGGGCCCGTTGACCGCTCGGTGCGCGCGGAGACGGCGTTGTCTTCGATTTGTGCACAATCATCGGCAAATTCTTCGGCCAGTGAGGCCGCCGGATTGAGCAGGATGCGGGTGTCGCGCGGGCCGATAGTCTCGCCGGGATGCAGGGTATTGGCGCGTTCGACCAGATTGCGCAGCTCGCGCACATTGCCTGGCCAGTCGTGCTCCATCAGCAACTCCATAGCGTCGGGGGCGAAGCGGCATTTGGCCGCCGGGTCGACATTGCGCTGAAAATGGCGGATCAGCGCGGGGATGTCCGAAATGCGGCTTGCTAGCGCAGGTACCCGGAGCACAACGACGGCAAGACGGAAAAACAGATCCTCGCGAAACCGGCCAGCAGCAATGGCATCAGGCAAATCCTGATGCGTGGCCGAGATCACCCGCACATCAACTGCGCGCGTTTCGCTGCTGCCGACGCGTGTGATATGGCGTTCCTCTAGCACGCGCAGCAGTTTGACCTGCATGTCATAACGCATGTCACCGATCTCATCTAGAAAGATGCTGCCCCCATTGCTGGCTTCGAAATGACCGGTGCGGCGGGCAATGGCGCCGGTAAACGCGCCCTTTTCATGTCCAAATAACTCGGATTCAATCAGCTCGGCGGGAATTGCGCCACAATTGACAGCAGAGAAATTATTCTTTGCTCTGGAGCTGGCATCATGGATGGCACGCGCCACCAATTCCTTGCCCGACCCCGAAGGTCCGGTCAGCAACACCGAGGCATTGGTCCGCGCCACCCGCACAATCATTGAGCGCAAGCGTTGCATTGCTTCACTTTGGCCAATCAGAGCTGCCTCCACCCGCACATCCACATCGCTGATCGACGAACTTTGCATTTCCGGCCCCTGCTGGTTTCCATACCCGAACGCCAGCAGATATCGGGCAAGGATGGTAAATGGCGGATAAGGCAAGGGTAAGTGAAAGCCCTAAGGGCTAGACCGCAGAACGCGCAAAAGGAACCGCCAGTCAGCCGCCGCGATCGCGGGGTCAATTCCCAGAATATTGCCAACCCAATGTGATCGACATTCGCCGATTGCGCGGGTCGAATTTGTCCCCCGGTACAAAAGGTTCAAGTTCTGCCGCACCCTCGATGCGCTGGAACCGGCGCGGCGCTATGCCGCGATATTCGAGCAGCGCCCGGGTGACTTCGGCGCGTTCGGCGGACAAGCGCCAATTATTTGTTCCTGACGCCGTTGAAAAGGGCGTGGCATCGGTGTGGCCGCGGATGATGATCTGGTTGGGAACCTGCGCAACCACTTCGGCGACAGTTTGGAACAGGCGCGCGCCGCTGGCGGTCAACTGGCTGCTGCCGCTGGTGAACATGGCAAACTCGGCGTCATCAACGATATCGATTCGCAGTCCTTCGCTGGTCTCGGTAAAGCGCAGGTTACGGGCAAGTCGGCGCAGCTCGTCGCGCTTGCCGACACTCGCCACCATGTTTTTGGCAACAATCCTGAATTTTTCGCGTTCCATTTCGCGCTCGCGGCCCGACGCTTCTTTTGGTCCCCCCGTCACGTCGCGCGGAATGGTGATTGACCGCGTGCCGGTTTGACCGGCCCGGTGCGGATAATTGTCGGCTGACACGATAGAATCGCCGCCAAACATCCCATTCGACCCAGCGCTTTCCTGTTTCGTTTTGACGATCGTCGGGGCGAAATAGTCCGCCAGTGCCTTGCGCTGTTTTTCGGTGGTGGCACCCAGCAGCCACATGAGCAGGAAAAACGCCATCATGGCCGTGACAAAGTCGGCATAGGCGACTTTCCACGCGCCGCCATGGTGACCACCATGTCCGGCGACGGTGATCTTTTTGACGATGATGGGGCGAACCGGCTGGTTTGACAGTTGCGCCATCAGCGGCCTCTCGCTGCATCAAAGACTTCCGAAAAGCTCGGCTGGTTGCTGTGCGCAATGCCTGAACGCGCTGCCTCGATGACCAGCGGCTGGGGATGGCCGTGCAACGATGCGATGATCAATTGTTTAACCGTGTGGTAAATCGCCCCGTCCGCCTCGGCGATCTGTTTGGCGCGGTTGGCGAACGGCCCGACCAGACCATAGGCCAGCAAAACGCCCAGGAATGTCCCGACCAGTGCCGAACCAATCATCCCGCCCAAAATTTCGGGGGGCTTGTCAATCGACCCCATCGTTTTGACGACCCCCAGCACGGCCGCGACGATGCCCAGTGCCGGCAACGCATCGGCGAGCCCCTGCAAGCCCTCGGCGGGCTTGATGGCGTGATGATGGTGGGTTTTGACGGCATTATCCATCACCTCTTCCACCGCATGCGGGTCAAGCGTTCCCGACGATACCACGACCAGGCGCAGCGTGTCGCAAATCAGGTGAACCAGCGTTTGGTCCTTCAGCAGCTTCGGATATTGCTGGAACAGCGCCGAGCTCTCGGGCTGTTCAATATGTGGCTCAAGCGCCACCGGCCCGTCGGTGCGCATGATTTTCATCAAGGTCGACACCAACACGATGCAATCCAGATAATCCTGCTTGCCATAGGACGGGCCCTTGAACACCTTGCTCATTCCGCCGCCGAGCGATTTGAGTTCGCTGACCGAATTGCCGATCACCAGCGAACCCAGCGCCGCACCGCCGATGATGAGCATTTCGTGCGGCATGGCATGCAAGACGGGCTCAAGATTGCCGCCGGTCAGCGCAAAGCCCCCGAACACCAAAACGATCAGCAGGATGATTCCGATAACCGGCAGCATGCGTTAGTGTCTCACTTTTTTGGCAGTGGGGCACCGCGCTGCCCATGCAGTATGATTAACGGTCCACAGCGCGATGCCTAAAGGGGCGTTAGCGCAATAAATCGAACAAGGTCTGCCGGTTAATCCGGGCGAAGGCTGCTTGCGCCGCTTCCAGCGTCAATGTTTGCGCATTCAACCGGGCAATCGCTTCGGACAAATTCGTGTCCATCAGCTCAGATCGTTCCGCCGCCAGTTCGATATCGCGCGTGGCAAGCGCCTCGCCGATCCGTTCGAGCCGCGCGCCAGCAAGGCCCAGCTGGGCGCGCTGATCGGCAAGGTGGGCGATCGCCCCGTTGGCCTCATTGCCTGCAGCGGCGATGAGCGCAGCGTCGCCGCCGCGGACCGCAGCGGCGGCATCAGCCACAATCACTGCGATACTGCGCCCGCCGACGGCCATGGCCGTATCGCGTCCTGGCAGCGCCGCAAAAACTGTATCACTGCCGAACCGCGCCATGCGGCCGTTGCTGCCTGGCAGAAACAGCGGTTCGCCATTGGGAGCGGTCGTTGCACCCAGACTGGCCAGCTCGTCCGCTATCGCACTGATCTCGTTTGCAATCGTATTGCGATCAGCGGCGTTGACGGGGCCACCGGCCGCCAGAACAAGTTCACCAACGCGCGCCAACAAATCGCTTGAGGATTCCATCACGCTATCGGCTTGGGCCACGCGCGACATCGCCTGGTCCACATTCCGGTTCCATACTGCAACGGCCGTTTTTTCCTGTTCAAGGCGTGACGCCCGCGCAAAACCGGAAGGGTCGTCCGAACGGCGCTGGATACGCTGGCCGGTTGAAACCTGGATTTGGGTTTGCTCCAATTGATCGGCCAGTCGCGACTGGCGATTAATTTCACGGGATAGCCGGTTGCCGACTGCATTGATCATGTCATGCTCCCCTAAATCGCGTTGAACAGGGCTTGCATCGTTTCGCGCGCCACCTGAATGGTTTGCGCGGCAGCCGTATAGGCCTGTTGGAACCGCAACAGGTCGGCCGCCTCGCGATCAAGATCGACTTCGCTGACCGCGTCACGCGCGGCGAGCGCGGCTTCGCGGCGTGACGATCCGGCAATGCTCTGCGCCTTGGCGCTTGCCGTTGCTTGCCCTTGCCGCGATTGCAAATCGGCCCAGATGGCTTCGGGGCCTGCACTGGTACGCAATTGGCCAAAGCGAATCATGTTGCCGCTGGACCCGGTCCCATCGGCGGCCGCTACGGCGTCAGGCGTCAGCGGCGCCGCAGTCAAGGTGATGGCGCGTGCCGTTCCGGTAAACAGCGCGCTGCCCGCCGCGCCATTCGCGTCGAAGCCGGCCTGATGGGTGGTGTTGAGGGTGCCTGCAATGGTCGTGGCCGCGGTATCTAGGGCAGTCCGTTCGCTGGCGATGCGGTCGGCGGCATCGGCGCGGCCAGCCAAGGCCCCGCTGCCCGCCACCAATGCTTGTCCTGCCACCGTATAGGATATGCGGCCATTGGCATCGGCGGTCATGCTGACCGTTTGAAAGGCCCCGCCACCGACCAACAGATCACCGCTGCTTGCCGCGCGCAGTGTCACGGTGCCGCGATTGCCAAAGCTGGCGGCGATATCCAGACGTGATGCTAGTTGCTCCAACAACCGGTCGCGTTCATCCAATAACGCGGCTTCGTTGCTCGACCCCGGGCGCGCCCGGCGCAGCCCCGCATTTGCCTTTTCCAGCGCCTGCAGGTCCGTGTTAAACTGGCTGACATCGTCATTGGCAGCCGCAAGATTGGCGCTGCCCACCCGTTCAAGCTGTTCGCCCGCTGTCCGAAATCCCCCGGCGACGGCGCCAACATTATCCAGAAACTGACTGCGTAGAGCTGGATTCGCGGGGTCTATGGTCAGGGCATCGGCGGTGCCAAGCAGCGCGGTTATTGCCGTTGCGACACCATTGTTGCTATCGGCAAGTGCCGTTTCGATGCCCTGCATGGCATCAAACACCAGTCGGCTGCGTTCACCATCGGATGTCGCCAGTCGGGCCTCTTCGGCCAGCCATTGGTCGGTAGCGCGTACCACGCCCACCACTTCGACCCCGCCGGGACGAACATGGCTGCGCGTCAGCAAAGTGTCGCCCGCGCCAATCGTTTCCTGCAGCGCCAAAGTGCGCCGCGCATAGCCGGGGGTCTGGGCGTTGGCGATGTTGTCGCCCACGGTTGCCAGCGCCCGAGAATAGGCCCGCAGACCGCTGGCGCCGATGCCTAGAATGTCGCTCATGGCTTGCTCCCTTGGCCAGTACGCAACTGGCGCTCGACCATATCGGCAATCCCGAAGCTACGCCGCGCGGCCAAAGTGTCGGCAAGCCTGGCATCGGCCACCTCGCGGAAATTGTCGGTCGCGCTGGAACCGAACACATCGTCGGCAAGCCGGCCTTGCCGGACTGCGGCGAGCATCTGACGCAGGATAATTGCCTCAAATGCCTCTGCGGCCTCTCGCACTTGGGCATCATTTGCCGTTGCCGCTGTCGATGGCGCGAGCGGCGGGGCCGTGGCTGCGGTGACCGGGGGCAGGGCGGGCGTCATATCACCACCAACTCTGCAGTCAGCGCTCCTGCCTGATGCAGGGCCTCCAGAATCGCGACCAGGTCACCAGGCGGTACGCCAAGCCGGTTGATCGCATCGACCAACTCGGCCAGCGATGCGGTCGGCTTGACCAGCGCGACCTGCGCCTGAGCTTCATCGACGGCGATGCTGCTATCGCGTTCCACTGCCGTTTCGCCGCGACTGAAGGGCGCTGGCTGGACGATGGTCTCGCTTTCCTTGATGGAAACCGTCAGCTTGCCTTGAGTGATAGCCGCAGCACCCACCTGCACTTTGCCATTAATGACCACCGTGCCGGTGCGCGCGTTGACGACCACCCGCGCGGGTGGGTCGGCGCGCTGGATTTCCAGGTTCTCGATGCGCGACAGCAATCGCATGCGTGTATCGCTATCGCCGCTCACCTGAATTGCGATGCTGGTGCCATCGACCATGCGGGCGAGGCCGGGGGCAACGGACCGATTAATCGTATCGGCAACGCGCTGTGCATTGGTAACATCGAACTGGTGCAGGTTGAACATCAACTCGCTGGCCGATGCCAGACCATTGCTGACAGCCCGCTCCACCGTAGCTCCCCCAGCGATCCGGCCGCTTGACGGGACATTGACGGTCAGCTTTGAGCCATCGGCAGCATCGACGCCCAATCCGCCGATCGCTAGGTTGCCCTGCGCCATCGCATAGATCTGGCCATCCGCTCCATAAAGCGGGGCCAGCACCAATGTGCCGCCGCGCAGCGATTTCGCTTTTCCAATCGCCGATACCGTTATGTCCAGCCGTTGCCCGGGCTTTGCGAACGGTGGCAGCTCGGCAGTGATCAGCACGGCCGCAGCGTTTTTGAGCGAGGGATTAACGCCCGGGGGAAGCGTCAATCCAAAGCGGGATATGGCGCCGCGCATACCCAATGTTGAATAGTCCAGACTATCGTCGCCGGTTCCGGCCAGACCGACCACCAGGCCATAGCCGGTCAGCTGGTTGGTTCTGATCCCCTCGATTTGCCCCATGTCTTTGATGCGCGCGGCATTGGCCGACGACGGGACCCAGGTTAATCCCAGCAGCAGTATCAGGCACAGGCGAAACAGGACAAAGCGGTTCATGGCAAAATTCCGTTCAAAACGGGCTGATCATGGAGAAAAAGCGCTGCAACCAGCCTGGTCGGCTGGCGCGGGCAACATCGCCCTTACCAGTGAAGCGGATGGTGGCATCGGCGATGCGGGTCGAAGCAATGCGGTTGTCGGGGCCAATATCGATGGCGCGGACCAGTCCCGAAATCTGCACCCACTCGTCGCCGCGATTCAGCGTCAGTTGCTTTTCGCCGCGCACCAGCATCGTGCCATTGGGATATACGGCGGCCACGGTGACCGTAATTTCGCCCGACAGGCTGTTGGCCTGGGCGGCGTTGCCTTGGCCATTGAATTGCTGTCCGCCGCCCATGCCAATGTCGGACGGGTTGAAAAAGGACAGTGGGCCCGTGGCAGGCGGCGTCAGGCTGATATCGCCTTCGCGCTGGGTTGCCGACCCGCTGCTTTTGCTTGCAGCGGTGCGCTCGACCAGCTGGATGGTCAATATGTCGCCGACCTGACTGGCACGGCCGCCCGAAGTCAGCGGCGTGTAACTGCCACTGAAAATGCTGCCACTGGCCGGCGCGGCGGTTGGCAGCGGCGGCGCGCTTGGCGCGAAAGCATCCGGAGCGACCTTGTCCTTCGCCGCTGCGGGTGCAGCAGACAGCGCCAGTGCGGCCAGCGCAGCAATGGCCCCGCCGGCCGCGTCAGAGCGTCTGTGTCGCATTGCTCATCATCTCGTCTGCGGCCTGAATCATCTTGCTGTTCACTTCGTAGGCGCGCTGCGTCTCGATCATGTCGACCAGCTCTTCGACGACATTGACGTTCGATCCTTCAAGCATCCCGGAACGCAGCAATCCGCGGCCCTCCTCGCCGGCGACGCCAACTTGCGGCGCGCCTGAAGCGGCGGTTTCGACGAGGATATTGTCGCCGACTGCCAGCAAACCCGACGGGTTGGTGAAACGCGCCAGCTCGATCCGGCCCGCTTCGGTCGCCTCGGCCTGGCCCGCCACCGTCACCGAAACCGTGCCGTCCGGCGCGATGGATACATTGGTGGCGTCGTCGGGGATCTGGATCGCAGGCTCCAGCGGCTTGCCGTCACCGGTCACCATCACGCCTTCGGCCGAACGACTGAAATTGCCAGCACGGGTATAACCGATACGGCCGTCAGGCAGCTGCACTTGGAAAAATCCGGCGCCATCGATGGCTAGGTCCAATGCGCTGCCGGTGGGATTGATCGTCCCTTGGGTTTCGATGCGCGATGTGCCGGCAATTCGCACCCCGGTTCCGAGGTTCAGACCAGTGGCATAGCGGTTTTCGGCCGATGCCGACGCACCGGGCTGGGTCATCAACTGATAGCCCAGCGTCTCGAAACTCGCGCGGTCCCGCTTGAATCCTGTGGTGTTCACGTTGGCCAGATTGTTGGCAATCACCTGCATGCGGAAATTTTGGGCATCGAGCCCGGTGCGTGCGACGTGCAATGCTCCGAAGGTCATGATTTTGCTCCTTTAACTTGGCAGCTGCATCAGGCTGGCGCTGGCGTTATCGAGGTCGCGCGCGCTGCCGATCAGTTTCAACTGCGTGTCCCACGCTTTGCTGGCCTCGATCATTTCGACCAGCGCCGACGTTGGGTTGACGTTGGATCCTTCCAACGATCGCGCGACCAGCCGGGCATCGGGGTCATCGGGCAACACGCCGCCCCCGCCAGCGCGAAACAGGCCATCCAACCCCTTCAAAATCTCCAGCCCCGCCCCGCTCACCAATCGCAGGCGAGCCGCTTCCTGCGGCTGCGATGGATCGCCGCCGGTCGGAACGACCAGAATGCGGCCATCGGCCTCGATCGATATGCTGTCGGCCGGGGGCAGAGTGATAGGACCGCCATCCCCCTGAACCGGGTGGCCGTCGCCCGTGGTGAGCAGGCCGCTTGGCGATAGCTGGAGGTCGCCGCGCCGCGTGTAGGCATCGGATCCGTCAGGTGCCTGCACCGCCAGCAGTGCATCGCCCCGCAGCGCGATGTCCAGTTCCCGTCCAGTGGCTGTCACGGTACCAGGGCGCATGTCGGCACCGACCACTTCCTCGACGCCAAAGGCGCGGCTGTCCAATCCGGTACCATCCAGCCACAACGCTTGTGCCCGCGCGATTTCGCTGCGGAAACCGGTGGTTTGGGCATTGGCCAAATTGTTGGCGACGGCGGTTTGGCGCGCCATGCTGCCGCGCATTGCCGTCAGACTGGTATAGATAAGGCGGTCCATGATCACCCTTTCGTTAACGGTCGCACCCCGTCATCAGTTAATGTTGATGATGCTTTGGGTAATGTTCGACGCGCTTTCGATCGCCTTGGCATTGGCCTGGAAATTGCGCTGGGCGGCGATCAGCAGGACCAACTCTTCCGTTATGTCCACGTTTGATCGCTCCAGTGCGCCCGACCGGATGGCGCCCATGGGGCCATTGGTGGCACCGTCAATGGTCGGAGGCCCGCTGTCGCCAGTCGACTGCCAATGGGCATCGCCTACCGGCCGCAGCCCTTCCATCGCGGGAAAGGTGGCCAGCGCCACCTTGCCCAACGTCTGATCGGTTCCGTCGGCAAAGGTTGCGACAACCAGCCCTTCGAGATTGATCGAGATATTGACCATGGCCGCAGTGGGGTCGGTCGGCGAAGCGACTGGCAGGACCAGGTCGTACATACCGCCCAGCGTCCGGTCGGTCACATTGCCATTGGCATCGACCGGCAGCAGCTGAAGCTTTGCGCCCGTTGAATCGAGCACCTCGCGTGCCGGGTTGACGGAAAAGGACCCGTTGCGGGTATAGGACACAGCATCGCGCGGCGGATCGCCCTTGACGATGAACATGCCTTCGCCGGCGATCGCCATGTCCAATGTGCGGTCACTCGCCTCAGGCGTGCCTTGGGTGAACTGTTGGTTGATGCCGATCAGCCGCTGGCCCTGTCCCGCGATCGTCTTGGTGGACTGGGTAGGCGAAGCGGCGAACAGATCGCCAAACTGGGCGCGGCTGCGCTTGAAGCCGGTCGAGCCTGCGTTCGCGATATTGTTCGAAATGACCGACATGTCGGTCTGCGCGCCCTTCAGGCCCGATAGGGAAGTGTAGAAAGTCATGATCTTATCCTTTCGCTTGGTCGGAAGTAGATTTGGCCGCTCCGGCGGCAAAGCTGGCGGCTAGTTCGCTGAGCTGCTTGAGCAGGTCGGTCTGCGCCTGCAACTGGTCGCCGATGGCACTCAACTTGTCGTTGGTTTCGGATACGCCGGCGAGGCTGGAAAACTGTGCCATCTGGGCTACCATTTCCTGATTATCGACCGGGTTGAACGGGTCCTGCTGCGCCAACTGAGCAGTCATGAGGCGCAGGAAATCTCCCTGGCCAAGCTGTGTGCCTTCGGTTTTTGTGGCCAGCGGCGCGGTGGCAAGGTTGATAGCGGTGGATGAACGAAGTTCCATGTCACTGTCCCATTCTCAAGGTTTCGTTGATCAAGCCCTTGGCGGTTTCGAGCGCCTGGACATTGCTGCGGTAGTGCTGTGCCGTTTCGACCATCTCGACGAGTTCAGCGGCGGTATCGACTGCGGCGACCCATACATTGCCCTCGGCATCGGCCATCGGACTGGTGGGGTCATGGCGTTTGGAGGGGGCCATGCGCGAATGGACTACTTGATCAATGCCAACGGTTGCGCGGCCCTGTTGGTCCACCAGCGTCCGGAACACGGGCTTCATGGAGCGATAGGCGCTGGCTTCACTGCCCGAAACCGAACCTGCGTTGGCGAGGTTGGAAGCGGTGGTGTTCAATCGCACCATCTGCGCCGCCATGGCGCGGCCACTGATGTCGAAAACAGAGTATCCGGCCTGCATCCTCATTCTCCCTTGATCGCGCGGCTCAGCGTGTTGATGCGGCCATTCAGGAAGGACAGGCTGGCGCGGTACCCCATCGCGTTCTCGGCATAGGCGGTTTGCTCGGTCCCCATTTCGACCGTGTTTCCGTCCAGCGAGGGTTGAACCGGAATGCGATACCGAACCGCTGCTTCGATCGGCCGACCGCTTTCCGCTGCTGCAAGTGCAGCCGAGAAATCGAGGTCACGCGCCTTGAATCCTGGCGTTGCTGCATTGGCGATGTTGGAGGCAAGCAGCATCATACGCTGGTTGCGCAGCTGCAATGCGGTGGCATGAATGCCCAAAGCACGGTCAAATCCCATGTCGCTCTCCTTTCTCCCGTCCTCGATGCCGGCGGCAGCGTCAGGCGGGTTGAACATACGACAGGGTGTGCGATGCAGTTATCGTGCCATTTGGAGTAAAATGTCTATATTCATACCGTTAACACGGTTGGATTGGCGCAGGTCCTTCACGGAATGGCGCACTGCCAAAAATTTGACGCCGATAAAGTCAGGCTCGCGGGACCGCCTGTGAAACGGCCGATTGGCACAGTTCCTGCTTTGCGATTTGGTGACCCGGTGGCCGAAAGCTGCTTCCGGGAAATCGGAGTAGGGGCATGGCTATGCGAACCGACATCATGATGGGTCTATTTATAGGGCTTGCGCTGACTGCGACTCCCGCAAATGGACAGGAATTTGAAAATCTCGATTTGCTGAACCAGCGTGCGGCCACTTTGGCAGCAACGCTTGGCCAGCAGGCGATAGCAGTAGATCACCGCATAAAATTGCCGCGATGTCCTGAGTTGGCCATAATTGAACCGCAGGACCGCCATGCAATTGCCGCGCGTTGCCTGCCGCTCGGCTGGCGCATGCGCATTGCGCTCGCTCCAGCTGAAGGTCCGGACCGCACCGTTGCCTCGCCGGCTGCGGCAGTGATCAAACGAGGAGATCCCCTGCGTCTGCGTGTGCAGCGCGATGGCTTTGTGCTGATCTATGATGTGGTGGCGGCGGCCAACGGCCGGGTCGGCGACATGATCTTCGCCCGGGCTGAAGGCAGCAAGGCAATGCTGCAGGTGAAGCTGCTCGGGCCGGGACAAGCAATGCTGGCCGAATAGGCTTGCACCCGCGTCCGGAAAGATTTTTGACCGCGAGCGCTTAATCAATCGCTTTAGAAGTCGTTAATGGTTGCCATGATGATGGGCGTTTGTTCGTCCCATACGCGATGGAGGCCTGCGATGTTGGAAAAGAACGCCAGGATAGATGCTTTAAGCCCGGTCGGCAGAACGGTAAGGCAAACTGCCGCCCCGGCGTTGGCGGCTGGCGCGCGCGTCGCAGCCGTGGCCGCCGACACGAAGGAAGTCGCTGTTCCGCAATCCGATGTGCTGGCAATGGCAGCCAGTATTGCCAGTGAGGCACCGCCAGTCGATGCCGCTCGGGTCGCGGCGCTGCGCGAAAAGATCGCCAATGGTGACTATTCCATCATGGTTGCGGCCACCGCGCTGGCAATTGCAAATGTACTCGTAGATCCGGACGAAGCATGAACCCGCACTTACCGGCAATGGAAACGGCGTTGGAAGGGCTCGCCACGGCTATTCGCACATTTGATGCGCCGGCCATTCATGCCGCCAGCGAAGCCCTCGCGGTTGCTGTTAGTGGTATAGATGGCGCTTTCGTAGACCGGCTGGGCCGCCCTGACCGTGATAAGCTCGCCGATTTCATCGCGCGACTGCAAACCCTCTCGATGGAGGTCAATCTTCACAGCCAATGGACGCGTCAGCGTATTGACAGTCTGGCCGATTTGCGGGGCCAGCGTCACCTCAAGTCAGGTCTATATTGTTGAAAATATGAACAAATAAGTGATGGAGCGCGATTTGGCACGATGATTGCTGGTGGTTTGCCACAACCGTGGAAAACCTATCAATGTCGAACCTTGCGTTGCCCATTACTTCTGCCAACAGGCTCCCCCCGGTCGCTTCGATTGTAGCCGATGTCGCGAGCCGCACCGGCGTCGAATTTGACTTCCTGATCGATGTTGCCCGCGTGGAAAGCAATTTCGATCCATCTGCACAAGCGCGGACCAGTTCGGCCCACGGGCTCTATCAGTTCACCAACCAGACCTGGCTAGCGACGCTGCACCGGCACGGAGCTGCCCACGGCTATGGCTGGGCGGCCGACTCCATTCAGCGCAATGCCGCAGGTCGCTACGACATTGCAGACCCTGCAATGCGTGCGTCGGTCCTCGCTCTGCGCGGAGACCCGGCAGCCTCCGCCAGCATGGCGGCCATGCTGACGGCTGATAACCGTGACCTACTGACGGCTCGTACCGGGACCACGCCAGAGAACGTCGATCTTTATCTCGCCCATTTTTTGGGGGGGGCGGGTGCTGTCAAATTCATCCAGGCATGGCAGGACAATCCGGACCAGGCAGCGGCGCCCTTGCTACCCGACGCAGCGGGGGCCAATCGCAGCATTTTCTATTCTGCCGTCGGCGTCCCGCGCAGTCTGGGCGAAATCCGTGAACTTTTTCGCCAAAAACTTGATGACGGCAACGCCGCATCCCTGCCGGGCGGGACTGCGATGTCGGCTCCGGCATTTGCCCACAGCGCGGCACGTCGCAACATGCCGGCCAACGACCGGGCAACGCTCCCGCTGCTCGAAATGCGGCCGATGCCGGAAAAACTGTCGCTCGCCTTTGCCGCTGATACGTACCGACGGTTGGCGGCGCTTGGCCCAACGGGTCGCTCGGTATGATGCCCGCCGATCTCTCTGGCGGCCGCATGGCCAGCATGCTGCTGTTGCCTGCCGCCATGTTGTTTTTGGTCGGCCTGATGGTCGTGCCGGTGTCGCCGACCATTTTGGATATCGGTTTTGTCGCCAACATTATGATCAGCCTAGCGGTGCTGATGGTCGCGTTGTCGGCGGCACGTCCACTCGACTTCTCCGCCTTCCCAACGGTGCTGTTGCTTGCGACTTTGTTCCGTCTCGCTCTCAATGTGGCCTCGACCAGAGTCGTGTTGATGCATGGGCATGAAGGCACGGCAGCCGCGGGCCATGTGATCGAGGCCTTTGGCGAAGTGCTGATTGGCGGCGATTACATTGTCGGCCTGTTCGTGTTCTTCGTACTGATGATCATCAATCTGATCGTCATTGCCAAAGGCGCCGGGCGCGTGTCCGAAGTGTCTGCCCGCTTCACGCTCGATGCCTTGCCAGGCAAGCAAATGGCGATCGACAGCGAACTTGCTGCAGGCCTGCTCACGGCCGACGAAGCCAAAGCGCGACGCCAGGACGTCGCGACTGAGGCCGATTTTTATGGGTCGATGGACGGTGCTTCCAAATTTGTGAAGGGCGATGCCATCGCTGGGGTGCTGATATTGTTCGTCAACATCATCGGCGGCTTGCTCCTTGGGATTTTCAGCCACGGCCTTTCGCTTTCCGAAGCTGGCAGTGCTTACATCACGCTGGCAATCGGCGACGCGCTGGCGGCCCAGATCCCGGCGTTGCTGCTCTCTATTGCGGCGGCATCTATTGTAACACGCGTGGCCTCGCCATTCGATCTTGGTGGCCAGATCGGCCGCCAGTTCGCGTCGGCGCAAGTGTGGTTCGCGGTAGGGGGCATCTTCCTGCTGCTCGCCATGATCCCGGCGATGCCGCAAACGGTCATGTTGCCTGCCGCCGCTACCTCACTGGCGTTGGGTTGGCATTGCCGCCGCCTGGCCAACGCTCCCGAACCGGTGGCCGAAGAAGTTTTGCCTCCCGAAAATCCGCATCTGATCGCTTGGGACGAAGTCAGTGCGGCGGCTCCGTGCCAGCTTGACGTTGGCTATGCACTTGTTCCTTTGATTGATGAGCGCAAGGGTGCGCCATTGATGGCGCGCGTGACCGGCATTCGCCGTCAACTGTCCAAAGCCCTTGGCTTCGTG
This sequence comes from Sphingopyxis sp. sgz302558, assembly GCF_057220455.1. Lineage (NCBI taxonomy): Bacteria > Pseudomonadati > Pseudomonadota > Alphaproteobacteria > Sphingomonadales > Sphingopyxidaceae > Sphingopyxis > Sphingopyxis sp. sgz302558. The sequence goes on from NZ_JBXPUZ010000001.1 coordinate 1,063,763, forward strand.
GTGCCCCCAGTACGCGTCGCTGATGATCTTGCGCTGCCGGGCAACGGCTATCGCATTTCCGTTGGCGGGGTCGTGATCGGTGAAGATGAAGTTTTTGCCGGCGAGCTGCTGGCACTTGATTCTGGTGCCGCAACTGGCCCGATTGATGGTCGGCCGTGCAAGGATCCGACCTTTGGTATCGACGCGTTGTGGATCGCGCGGAGCGCCCAGAGCGAGGCGATAGCGGCAGGCTACACGGTGGTCGATCCTGCAACGGTGGTGGCCACACACCTCAACCATTGCATCACCCGTGCGGCTGAAGAACTCTTCGGCATAGACGATGCGCAGGCGCTGGTTGATCATCTCAAAACCTCTTATCCACAACTCGCCCAAGCCTTGACGCCGCAAGCCTATAGTTTGCCGCGCATCGCCGCCCTGTGTCGTGCGTTGCTCGCCGAACGGGTCCCGCTGCGCGATTTCCGCCAGATTGCCGAAGCTATGGTTGCCGTCGCAGGCGTCCCCCTTGCCGACGGCGAACTGGTGGAAGCGGTGCGGCAACGCATCGGGGCCTTGATTGTACAGACGATCGTGCCTTCGCGCTTGCCACTGCCGGTCGTCACGCTTCAGCCTGAACTCGAAATGCTGCTGGTTCAGGGAGTGCGCACCAATGCGGGCGCTGAAACACCGTTCGAACCTGAACTCGCGCGCCGCATCATCGACCAGATTGGTCAAGCGGTGGCGCCCTTGATGGTGTCCACAGGTAGCTTTGCGGTGGTGGTGTCGCCGCTTTGCCGGGCCGCATTGGCGCGGCTGGTCCGGTCCGCATTTCACGAAGTGACGGTGCTTTCCTACCTCGAATTGCCGCCATCAAAACCCACCGAAATCGTCGCGACGATCGGTACGGCAGAGCGTCATCTTCTGCCGCAAGAATCCTCGCACGCCGGGAGCATGCATGATGAAACATGAAACTGCCGAACAATATCGGCATGCCGAAGCCGGGCTACGGTCGGCATATGGCGCATGCGCGGAGGACTTGGTGCGTACGCATCGGGCGCTGGTACGCAAGCTAGCTTGGCTGGTGCATGGCCGCGCGGTTCGATCGGCTGAATTGGACGATCTGATCCAAGTCGGAATGATCGCGCTGATCGAGGCGAGCCGGACCTATCAGGACCAGGGTCACAGCTTTGCAACCTACGCCACAATCCGGGTGCGCGGGGCGATGGTCGATCATGCGCGGCGCGAAACGCCCGTGGGACGCGCGGCAGTGTCGGCGGCGCGGCGTCTAGGACTGGCGCGCCAACGGCTGGAACAGATGTTGCACCGTGCGCCAGCGACCAGCGAAATCGCCGAAGAATTGGGCATGACAGCGCACGACTTCCTCGCTTTTGAACAGTTAGGCAGCCGCACATCTCCCTCGTCGCTCGACGATACCGATGGGCTGGCCGCACAGCTTGTTGACACGGATCAGCTTGGGGCCGACGCCAGCTTGGAAAAAGCTGATTTGGTTGCCCTGCTCGAACAATCACTAGCCGCGCTAAACACGCGCGAACAGCTCGTGCTCCAGCTTTTCTTTTACGAAGAGCTTAATCTTGCCGAAATTGGAGCCGTTCTTGGGGTGAGCTCCGCTCGCGTCTGTCAGATCAAGTCAGCCGCGTTAACCAAGTTGAGTGCCCAAATGGACGCAGCAGGTTGACGCGCTACGCCTCAGACAGAACCATAATTTTGTAAAGAAGGCGACCCGCAAAATGTCAACTGCAGAATCCTTTTTCATAACAAGTGCTAAGCGACTGTTCGGGCATGGTCAACGTCATGCCGACGGCACTGCAGTTGCGGTCGACCCAACCAACAATCGCAGCGGACTGGCCGCACAGGCTCGACAATTGTTGCTGGAAGCTATCAGCGGCTTTTTTTCGGCGCACGACCTGCACCTCAATGGTCGCCGTCTGATGTTGGTGCATGAGTTGCTCGATGGGCGCGATAGTTGGCTAAATGATCGGTACGCCGAACGTAAACAGTCGGGCCTTCCCGTAAATGACCAGTGGCTGGACCAGATTGACATTGATTTTGCCCAGCAAAATCGCTCGCAGCTTGACCAATTAATGGCCGAATTCGAATGTCAGGTCGGTCAGTTCGCTACCAACGCGCGCGACACCCGGCTTGCTGCAGAGGGGTATGAAACCAAATTGACCGATGTGGCAGCGGGCAAACATGGCAAGGCAACGTCGCCTGAAGGCTTGGCTCGCCTGGCCCAGCAGATGGTTGAACAGACGCGCGACCTCGTGCTGACCATGAAGAGCAGCGAACAATATACCCAGGGGCTGCAACAGCGCCTCGAACAGGCTAAGCTTGCCTCGGAAACCGATACGTTGACCGGCCTGCCGAACCGACGGGCGTTCGAGGAACACTTTGGGCGCCAGATCCAGCGCGCGCGAAAGGGAGGATATCCCTTGTGCGTGGCCTTTTGCGACATCGATAACTTCAAGCGCGTCAATGATGTGCATGGTCATGATGCAGGTGATCGCGTTCTGCGCAAGGTTGGCTCGGAACTGGCGAGTCTTGCTTCGACAAGCAGCTTCGTTTCGCGTCACGGCGGCGAGGAATTCGTTGTTCTCTTTTCCCAGTTGAATGTCGCAGCTGCCAAGAAGCGCTTGGATGATGTCCGGACGCGCCTCGGTTCAACGCCGCTTTGCAACCGAACCAATGGTGAAAGCATTGGCTGCATCACGTTTTCTGCTGGGGTGGTCGACGTAATGGGCTACGCCAACCCACGCGATGCACTCAGCGCCGCTGACAAGGCGATGTACCTCGCCAAACGCGCGGGTAAAAACCAAGTCCTGTGTGGTGATGCGTTAAACTGACCATGCGGCCGTTTGGCGAGCAACACAATCGAAGACCGCATTCTGATCCGCCGGCGCGGCGAGAATGAATGTCCGACATAAAGGTGCATGGCTGCCTTGACGCGAATAGCTGATAACAGATCGATTGCTGACTGACGGCTTTCAACTGAGAAAGCTGGGAAAGCCGACTTTCAGTTACCGACCGCATTGCGGACGCCTTTTCACTGAGCGATGTTGAGGCTGTGAACAGGGGAAGCGATACCAATGGGAACTGAAGGTCCTTTCGGATGGTTCGCTCTTTTCTTCTTCGGATTGGCCATACTCATTCTTGTCGGGGTGCCTCTTTACGGTGCCGCGCTGATCATCAGAGATTGGCTCAACAAATAAGCTTTACGACCGTCCCCTTCCCACCCCGAAGCTGACGCCTCCTCAACACATTGTTGTGCCTGACTGCTGACTGGCAGCGTCCAGGCAGAATGGTGCCAAGGCAGAATGCCAAGGTACAGCATCTCGTTTGCACCGACAGGGCTGCGATTGGTCCGGTGGCGGACAGCCGAGTTTGCATTTCAGTCGGTCGTCCGCAACCATCCGGAGAGGTTGCGGATGTCCATGACCGACCCGGTAACCGGCAAGCGAACCGTCCAGACCGTGGCTGCTGATGCCGGTGAGAAACTGCAGGCAGTTATACAAAAGGCGCTGGCCAGTAAGACCACGCAATAGAATGGTGCTGACGGGGAACACGCTGCTCGACCTCGGGATCAGAGTGCAACTGGGTGAGCAGGCTATCACTTTATAGCTTGAAAAGGTGCTGTCAGACCAAACGTAACGTGACGCCGTTTGACTGGGAGAGGGCAGGGGGTCCAGCCCATTTCCGTTCCCGAACCGCCCCAAACAGGACCCAAGCGGCGTTCCCGGCCGAATGGCCGTTCCGCTTAACCCGCTATATTTGCCTGCTGAAAGACTGGTGCGCCACGCAGTCCGTGGCGCACGGGTCTCTGTGTGCCATTTCCCTGTTGTACAGGGATTCTGCA